>CAZDSU010000034.1:0-69869 GCA_964508135.1 uncultured Saprospiraceae bacterium | reverse complement strand
TAACCTCGCAAACGGCTGTTTTTCAGCCGTTTGCGCAGGGTTTTACTCACGCCAAATTAAAAAAGCCCAGGCAGCATTTCAGCTACCGGGGCTTTGAATTTAGAGCGTATGTTTAGTGTTTGTTTTTGTTTTGCGAAGTCTTACTCAGATTAAAGGAATGGTGCAATCACAAGTGCCACCACCGACATTAATTTCATCAGGATGTTGAGTGACGGGCCAGATGTGTCCTTGAACGGGTCACCAACAGTGTCACCAACAACGGCGGCTTTGTGCGGATCGGAGCCTTTGTAGTACATTTTGCCGTCAATCTCCACACCAGCTTCGAACATCTTCTTGGCATTGTCCCAAGCGCCACCGGCGTTGGACTGGAAGATGGCCATTAGTACGCCCGTGACCGTTACACCAGCCAACAAGCCGCCCAACATGGCAGCGCCGCCCAATTTGCCAACCACCACTGGAACGATTACGGCAATCAAGCCTGGCAACACCATTTTCTTGATGGCAGCCTTGGTGGAAATTTCCACGCACTTGCCGTATTCGGCCTTGCCGTCAGCATCGTTGAAGGTTTTTTGGTCTTGTGCGCTCCAAGAGTTCATGTCGCTGTTGTTGTTTCGGCGCATGACTTCCAGCGCAGCCTTGAGCGCAGGAATATCGTTGAACTGCCGACGTACTTCCTTGATCATGTCCATTGCGGCTGCACCCACAGCCAACATGGCGAGTGCGGAAAACAACAGCGGAATCATGGAACCAACGAACAAGCCTGCCATTACATCCGGTGAAGCAAGGTTGATTGTAGTGAGCACACTGTCCGGGTGGGTATTATTGTAAACTTCGATGAAGGATGCAAAGAATGCAAGTGCCGTCAGCGCCGCAGAACCGATGGCGAAGCCTTTGCCGATGGCGGCGGTTGTGTTGCCCACAGCATCGAGTTTGTCAGTCCTTTCACGCACCTCCTTGGGCTGGTGGCTCATTTCGGCGATGCCGCCAGCATTGTCGGAAATGGGGCCGTAGGCGTCCACGGCCAATTGGATGCCTGTGTTCGACAACATGCCGACAGCGGCGATGGCGATGCCATAAATCCCCCCGAAGTGGTACGCCCCCATGATGGCCGCAGCCAAGACGAGGGTTGGCCACATGGTGGAAATGAAGCCCGTCGCCAAGCCGGAAATAATGTTGGTGGCAGCACCAGTGCCCGATTGGCGCACGATGTTCATCACGGGTTTTTTGTCGGTTGCGGTGTAATATTCCGTGATGAAGCCGATGGCAAGGCCAGCCGCCAAGCCAATGAGCGTGGCGATGAAAACGCCGTTTGCCGTCAGGGTATGTGCCTCCGTGGAAAGCATGTCCTGGTACGACCAACTCTCCGGCAGCATCCATTTTATGATGAAATAAGACAGCACCACCATGATGATGGAAGATCCGTTGACGCCCCAGTTCAGGGCCGACTGTGGGTTTCCGCCTTCTTTTACCCGCACGAAAAAGGTGCCGATAATGGAAGTAAGTATGCCAACACCCGCCAGTAGCATGGGCAGCAACACAGCATTCAAGCCACCGAAGCGCATATCGCTGGAAAACTCGGTAAGGCCAATAAATGCAGCACCAAGCACCATCGTTCCGACGATAGAGCCAACATAGCTCTCGAACAGGTCAGCGCCCATTCCCGCTACGTCGCCCACGTTGTCACCTACGTTGTCGGCGATGGTGGCAGGATTGAGCGGGTGGTCTTCGGGAATGCCCGCTTCCACTTTGCCCACGAGGTCGGCACCTACGTCAGCAGCTTTGGTATAAATTCCGCCGCCAACCCTTGCAAAAAGGGCAATCGAGGAAGCTCCGAAGGAAAAGCCGGTGATGACGGTGATGACTTTCACGGTGTCCCAACCCATGTTGCTGTAAATCAGAAACAGCGAACCCAGGCCAAGCACACCAAGCCCCACCACGGCCATGCCCATGACAGAGCCACCCGCAAACGCTACCTCCAGCGCCTTGCCCAAGCTGGTGCGGGCGGCATGGGTAGTTCGAACGTTTGCCTGCGTGGCAACCCTCATGCCCAGATAGCCAGCCAATGCCGAGCAAGATGCACCCACAATAAAGGAAATACCTACGAGCGGCGAAGAATTTGCATCGCTCATGCCACTGAACGCAAGCAATGTGGCAACAGCAAGTACGAATATTGCCAAGACCTTGTACTCCGCTTTTAGAAAAGCCATGGCCCCTTCGGAAATAGCGGCGGCAATGCTTTTCATGCGGTCTGTACCTTGTTCTTGTTTGCCCACCCAAGCAGTTTTCCAGAAGGTGTAAACCAAACCCAGTGCACCCAGCACTGGGATGATCAATGTCAGATTTTGACCCATAATCTTGTTGGTTTTAGTTTAAAATTTTTGAACGGATAATAGCGAGCCCGCCCTCATGGCCAAAAAACAGCGTTTTGCTTCAAAAAACAGGCCTTTCAAACAGGGTGCGAAGGTATTACAAAACTTAAATTTGGCAAATTTAAATTGGCTGGAGACCTTGATTTTGGTAGGTTTCAAATCATTTTTACCAAATTTTTTCTTCGAGTAGGTATCCTTTCACATAGTCCTCCACACCTGCTTCCAAGGAGTAGAAAGGTCGCTCATAGCTAACTGCCCTCAACTTTACCATGTTGGCCTCCGTGAAGTACTGGTAGGTGGATCGGATGTCCTCAGGGGTGTCCACGAAGGAAATGTTCGGCTCCAAATCCATTGCTCGGAAGGTGGCCACCGCCAAGTCCCAAAACGGTCGTGCCTTGCCCGTGCCCACGTTGTACAGCCCGCTGGTTGGCTGGTTTTTGTAAAAAAACAGGCATACCTCCGCCACATCTTTCACATAAATAAAATCTCGGAGTTGGTGACCATCGGCGTAGTCGGGTCGGTGGGAGCGGAAGAGCTTCATGCCACCCGTTTCCCTGATTTGCTTCACGGTCTGGAAAATCACGCTGGCCATGCGGCCTTTGTGGTATTCGTTCGGGCCATAGACGTTGAAGAACTTGAGGCCGGCCCAGAAATTGGGAAATTGGGAAATTGGGAAATTGGGAAATTGGGGGACAGTCAATTCGCCAGTTTGTTCCAAAACCCATTTGTCGAAGTCGTTTTTGCTGACACCATAGGGGTTGAGGGGTTTCAGCATTGGTACGATGTCATGGCGGTCGTCGTAGCCGTGCTCGCCGAGGCCGTAGGTGGCGGCGCTGCTGGCGTACACGAGCGGGATGTTGTTTGCTACGCAAATTTGCCAGATGGATTTCGAGTAGTCTAGGTTTAACTCGTTGAAAATGAGCGGGTTCTGTTCTGTCGTGTCTGTCCGGGCACCGAGGTGAAAGATGAAGCTGACCTCATCGGCATGGCTTTGCAGCCAAGGTAGAAAGTCGTTCCGGTGGATTTTGGAGTGGAACTGTTTGCCTTCGAGGTTGAGGTTTTTGTCGGGGCGGGAGAAGTCGTCCACGAGCAGGAGGTCGGTCAGGCCCTCGTCGTTGAGCTTTCGGAGGAGGCATGAGCCAATGAAGCCTGCGGCGCCGGTGAGGATAATCATATTTGGTTGTGAAAAGCTTTTAAGACATGAAATAATCCACCGCCAAGTCGTATCCCTTCAGCCCCAACCCGATGATGCACCCCACGCAATACGGCGCCGTCATGGACTTGTGGCGGAACTCCTCCCGTGAAAATGTATTGGAAATATGCACCTCCACCACTGGCGTCTCGATGGCGGCGATGGCGTCGGCCAAGGCGATGGACGTGTGCGTGTACGCTCCTGGATTGAAGATGATGCCTTGGTAGGAAAAACCTGATTCGTGAAGCTTGTCTATCAACTCGCCCTCGTGGTTGCTTTGAAAATAATGCAAGATGACGCCGGGAAATTCTTGCTGCATCTTTTCGAAATACTCCTCAAACGAGCGTTTGCCATAGATATGAGGCTCCCGTGTGCCGAGCAGGTTGAGGTTCGGGCCGTTGATGATGAGGATTTTCATGTGAATGGTGTTTGGTGAATGGTGATTGGATGACTTGGCCTAATTGCCAATTTCCAATCACCATTCGCCAAACCTTTAGTTAGCCAGCTCTGATAGGAACTTCAAACGCACCAACTGGATTTCTTCAAAAGTACATTCGTCATCCTTTAATTCATGGTAGGCAGTAGTCGGGTCGTCAGTCTCGGTGGTCATGAAGTAGTCGTAGATTTCCTCCACCACGGTTTCGTCCATGGTGTCTTCGAGGTAGTAGTCAATGTTGAGCTTGGTGCCAGAAGAGACGATGGCGTCCATTTCCTCCATCAGTTCGTCCAGTTTCAGGTCGTTCTGGCGGGCGATGTCCGGCAGCGGCATCTTGCGGTCAACGGCCTGGATGATGGCCACTTTTACCTTCGACTTGTTGGCTACCTGCTTGATGACGGTGTCCGATGGGCGGTCGATTTCGTTGTCCTCCACGTACTTCGCAATCAGGTCGAGGAAGGGCTTGGCGTAACGCTGTGCCTTGCCGATGCTCACGCCCTGTATTTTGGTCATGTCCTCCATGCTGATGGGGTACTGCGTGGCCATGTCCTCCAGCGAGGGGTCTTGGAAGATGACGAAGGGTGGTACATTTTTTTTCTTGGACACCTCCCGTCGGAGTTCCTTGAGCATTTTGACCAATGTCTCGTCGAGGGCGGCAGCTTTGCCCATCTCGTCGTCAAGGTCAACCTCGGTACTGTTGTAGTCGTGGTTGAGCGGTATTTTTACCTCAAATGGGTCTTCGATGAACTCGTGTCCGAAGTCGGTCAGTTTTAGCACGCCGTAGGTCTCGATGTCCTTTCGGATGAACTCATTGATGAGCGCATGGCGGAAAACGGAATTCCAGAACAGTTCATCCTTGTCTTTGCCCACCCCGAACAGGGGCTTTTTGTTGAACTTGTAGTCCTTCATTTCCTTCGTCTCGTTGCCCAAGATGAAGTCAATGATGGTTTTTATCTTGTAATTTTCTTCCAATGCCTTGATGGACATGAGCACCTGCTGCATTTCCAACTGCACTTCCACTTTTTCCTTTGGGTAACGGCAGTTGTCGCACATGCCTCCGCAGCTCGACTCCTCAAACTCCTCGCCGAAGTAGAACAACAGGAACCGCCTGCGGCAACCTGTGGTCTCTACATAAGCCATCACCTCCTGCATGAGCTGGGCACTCATTTCCCGCTCGGCCACGGGCTTGTCCCGCAAGAACTTTTCGAGCTTGGCCATGTCCTTGTAGCTGAAAAACGAAATGCAGCGACCTTCGAGGCCGTCGCGTCCACCCCGACCAGTTTCCTGATAGTAGTTCTCGATGCTCTTGGGCATGTTGAAGTGCATGACGAAGCGAACGTCCGGTTTGTCAATGCCCATTCCGAAGGCAATGGTGGCCACGATGACGTCAATGTCCTCCATCAAAAAGGCGTCCTGCGTGGCTGAACGCAGCTTGGCGTCGAGGCCGGCATGGTAGGGAGCAGCCTTGATGCCGTTCACGTTCAGCACCTGAGCAATCTCCTCCGTGCTCTTGCGGGCCTGCACGTAGATGATGCCTGACTGGCCCGGCATGGTCTTGATGATTTGCACCATTTGCTTCATGGTGGCCTCTTTTTTGCCCTTCGGGCGAACCTCGTAGAACAGGTTCTCTCTGTTGAAGGACGACATGAACGTGTTCGTCTCTTGCATGTTGAGGTTCTTCAAAATGTCAGACTGAACCTTGGGCGTTGCCGTTGCGGTGAGGGCGATGATGGGGATTTCCTTGTTGATAGCATCAATCATTGCACGGATACGGCGGTACTCTGGTCGGAAGTCGTGGCCCCACTCCGAGATGCAATGTGCTTCGTCAACGGCCACAAAGCTGATGTTCACGTTTTGAAAGAACTCGATGTTCTCCTCCTTGGTAAGCGTCTCTGGTGCGACGTACAGGAGCTTGGTCTTGCCGTCCACGATGTCCTGTTTCACCTCTTTCATTTGCACCCTGGTGAGGGAGGAATTGAGGAAGTGCGCCACTTCGTCTTCATCGCTGTAGCCCCGGATGCTGTCCACCTGGTTTTTCATCAATGCAATCAAAGGGGATATCACAAGGGCCGTGCCTTCCATCATCAGGGCAGGTAGCTGGTAGCAAAGTGACTTTCCGCCGCCTGTCGGCATGATGACGAAGGTGTCCTTTCCATCAAGGACGCTTTGGACGATTGCCTTTTGATTGCCTTTGAAGTTTTCGAAGCCGAAGAATTGTTGGAGTGCCTCGTTTATCGCATCACCTACGCTGGGTTTTTCCGCAACTAACGTCATTTCGCTGTGTGTTTAAATTAATGTCTTGTAAATGAATAAGAAATAGCTTGTTCGAGGAGCACGTAAAGGGGGATTTCTTGGTGGTTAAAAGTAGTTAAAAAATCCCTCTCGAAAGAAGGCTTTTGAAAAAGATTTTTGAAAAAATCCATTTTTAGTTTTGATGACGAGTTTGTTGCTGTTTTTTGCAACGAAAGCCGCCTTTTTACAAAAAGTTGCCAAAGATAAGAAATGGATTTTGCTTGACCGAATTTAATTTGGTTAAAAAAAGTCATTTTTTAGTGACTTTTTTAAGGCTCGCTCCTTATTCGGGTATTTTTCTCATTTTCAGAACCTTGTCCTTACCGTTTAGTCAAAATATGAGCGAACTAAATTTTTTGGCGAGCCTCGGCTCGTTTTTCTTGTGTTTGTTTTGCTTCACAAATCTTAACTGCAGCCACCCAGAGCCTACCCGTTCTGTGGTTCGCCCTGCTTTTTATCACTGGCAGACCCAGCTCCAACTCATGGAGGCCGAGCGTAGTTACCTCGATTCCCTTGGAGCAAAAAAGCTCTACGTCAAATTCTTCGACGTGGACTGGGACGGGGCTACCGGCCAGCCCGTGCCGCTTGCTTCAGTTGAAATGGACACCGCCAGGCTCGGCGGCCTCGACATCGTACCCACCATTTTTATCACCAACCGCACCCTGCTCAACCTGCCCATGCTGGAAGTGGACACGCTGGCTGGTCGCATTTTTCAAAAAATCAAATCCCTATCGCCACAGCCGCCCCAAGAAGTTCAGTTCGACTGCGACTGGACGGAGCGGACACAAGCCAAGTTTTTCGCCCTGCTCGAACGGTTCAAGGAAAAAATGCCGAACACTGCCCTCAGCGCCACTATCCGCCTACATCAGTTGAAATATTATGAAAAAACGGGCGTACCGCCCGTCAGCCGTGGCATGTTGATGTGCTACAACATGGGCAGCCTTGACGACTGGGCAACCGAAAATTCCATCCTCGACCTCGAAGTATTAAAAACCTACCTCCCAGACCCAGCCAGCAATCCCCAGCCAGCAATGGGTTACCCGATGCCGCTGGACATAGCGTTGCCGATGTTCCGTTGGGGTGTGCTTTTCCGTGACGGGCAAATGATTAGGCTGCTCAACAACCTCAGTGCAGCGGACTTACAGGACGCTATTCGTTTCAAGAAGACCGCCCACCACCGCTACGAAGTGCAAAAAAGCACCTACCTGCAAGCGCACTACCTCTACGCTGGCGACCAGTTGAGGCTCGAAGGAGTTTCGTCGGAAGCCTTGGCCGAGGCAGCGGCACTGCTGGGTAAGTTGCATAAATCCCCACAAGTCACAGTGGCATTTTACCACCTGGACACCACGGCCATCCGGCTTTTCCCGAAGGAAAAAATAAGGGAGATGCTTCATCGGTTTTGAGCAACCATGCCAGGCTGGTTTTTTTCAAAACGCATTTCGTACCTTTCCGCCCTGCCGTGAGAAGTTGCGTCCCGACAAATTGTCAGGATGAGCTTTAAGAAGCTAAACTGCCCGCAATGCACGGCGATAACTGAAAACAACTTTGAGATGAAATTAAAAATATGTGGCGCTGCCCGTGAAGTGACCGGCAGCGCCCACCTACTCACCCTCGACGATGGCTACACCATTTTGCTCGACTGTGGCCTGTACCAAGGCAACAGCGACCACATGAAGAATTTCAACGAGAAATGGCTGTTCGACCCCCGCAGCCTCGACTGCGTGATTCTTTCCCATGCCCATATTGACCACAGTGGGCGGCTGCCAAAACTCATCAAGGACGGCTACCTAGGGCCAATTTATAGCACCCACGCTACCCGGAGCCTTTGCACCATCATGCTGTTGGACAGTGCCCTCATTCAAGAGCGGGATGCCCAATTCCACAACAAACACAGGCGTCACGTGCGAGACGAACGGGAGCCGCTCTACAGGGAAGAGGACGTAAAGTTAACGATGGAGCGTTTTTCCAGCTTTAGCTATGGCCGAAAGTTTGAGGTTCGGCCAGGCGTGGAGGTAGAGTTCAGGGACGCTGGGCACATTCTGGGCAGCGCAACCGTTGGGCTTACCATCACCGAGGGTGAAAATACTATCAAGTTTGGCTTCACCGGAGACATCGGCAGGCCCAACCGTCCCATCCTGCGCGACCCGCAGCAGATGGAAGAGATGGACTACCTGATTTGCGAGAGCACCTACGGCGACCAGTTTCACGAGTCTGCGCCACAAGAAACCGACAAATTGCTGCGCATCATCAAACATACCTGCCTTGAAAAACGGGGAAAGCTCATCATCCCTGCCTTCGGGGTGGGCCGCACCCAGGAAATCGTGTACATACTCGACCAGCTCGAAAACACTGGCCAATTGCCCCCTGTACCGGTGTACGTGGACAGCCCGCTGGCCGTGAACGCCACGGTGCTCTACGGCTCGCACCCTGAATGCTACGATTCCGAACTGAGCACATACATCCTGCGAGACCCCAATCCGTTCGGGTTTGGACGTTTGACCTATATTAAAGAGGTGGAAGATTCAAAAAAACTGAACTTTTCCGAAGAGCCTTGCATCATAATCAGTGCGTCTGGCATGGCCAATGCGGGACGGGTAAAACACCATCTTTTCAACAATATCGAGAACCAGCGCAACACGGTGCTTATCGTGGGCTATGCCTCACCGGAAACGCCCGCTGGCCGCCTTCGGGCTGGCACCAACCACCTGCGCCTTTTTGGTGAGGAAAAAATGGTGAGGTGCGACGTTGAAATCATGGACTCTTTCTCGGCTCACGCTGACAGGGGCGAAATTTCTGATTTTATAAGCAACCAGCGTCAATCTGTGAAGCAGATGTTCATGGTGCACGGCGAAATCGAACGACAGGAGAGCCTGAAGTCGCTGCTATTAGAGGAAGGCTTTCGTCGGATTGAGATTCCGAAATTGGGCGAAGAGTACGAAATTGTGTAAAAAAATTGGGAAAAACAGTGTGGAAATTACCCAAAAAACTTGCGGCCAAAGCCAGTGGTGAGCGCCGCTACTATTGCTTAAAAAATAAATGTGTATGATTTTGATTTTCAGAACAATTTATGTTGTATCTTTGTGCCGTTCATTGAGTAATTTTCTGTTTAGCAAGCGATATTCTCTGGAAATCATTTCCATCCGTAGTCCTGCAAGCAAAGTCTCCTAAAGACAGTCATCCTGCCCTCGGTTTTCTTCTTGCCCACTCGTCCGGTTTCATTTCCAATAACTTATTACTGCTTCACACCTAGTTTTCTCAAGTTTTATTCATCTTAATTTTCATTATTAATGAACATTTTTGCAGCAAAACTGAGTTTCGACACTCAGTCAGAAGACCTCAGGGAGGCCTTCGAAGAATTTGGCGAAGTTTCTTCTGCCAGCGTTATCACTGATAAATTCACCGGTAAATCCAAAGGCTTCGGCTTTGTGGAAATGCCCAACGATGAGGAGGCTAAAAAAGCCATCTCTGAGTTGAACGACAGCACACTTGACGGACGCACCATCGTTGTCAAGAAAGCTGAACCACGTGAAGAGCGTGGCGGCGGCGGCGGTGGAAACCGTGGCGGCGGCGGCGGCGGTTACGGCGGCGGCGGTGGAAACCGTGGCGGCGGTGGCGGCTACGGCGGCGGCGGCGGTTACGGCGGCGGCGGTGGAAACCGTTACTAGTAGATTAAAGATTTGAATGCCTTTCGGCTTCTGGCCGGAACGATACAGATACTTTGAAGTAAAAACAGCCCTGGAGGAAACTCCGGGGCTGTTTTTATTTGAAGAGATACACTGAGTGCTTTGTCAATTAAATTGTGTCGGGTTAAAGCAAGGGGCTTGGGGCGGTGCCGCCGCCCCAAAAGAATCTCTCCCCCGACGAGCCGCCGGAGGCGGCGAGAAAGGGCAAATGCGATAGTTTTTTTGACCCGTCATTATTGATTTGACAAAGCACTAAGTGAGCAGTCAAACGATTTATGACAGTTGATGCGGGAAATTGAACTTATCAGATTTCATTTGAATGCCTACTAAGGGGAGGGTTAAGATTCTGGGGTTAACCATAAATAAGATTCACCCCACCCCGCACTCCACCCCTAGCTCTTTCAAAGCACTCACAAAATCATTGTCCACATTTACCTTCCTCGCCTTGGACAAAAAGCTCAGGCTCGTTTTGTTCGAATAATCCAACAGCGTCATTTTGAGTTGCTGGGCACCTTTGTGCTGTTTGCACAGCGCTTCCAATTGGTCAATCAGCGCTGGGGTCAGGTCTTCCACGTTGATTTTCACCGTCACCGATTTCACGAGGTTCTTCCCGGCATTTTCCAGCAGCGTCACGTCCTTTATTTTTAGGCTAAACTCGTCCTCCCGACCCCAACGGGCCTCGTAGTTGCCAGTGATAAAAACGCAATTGCCCTGCTCGAAAAAGCCCTTGAACTTCATGTAATCGTCGCTGAACAGGTTCATCTCGATGGAGCCGTGGTAGTCTTGCAGCACGAACGAACCCCAGCCGCTGCCCTTCTGGCTGACCTTGTGTGTCGCCTTCACCACGATGCCCGCCACCTTCACGGGTTGGCCTTTTTTCTCCTCCAGCTCTTCGAGGGTGCAGGAGATGAAATTGTCCATTTCCAGCTTGTAGTCGTCGAGCGGATGGCCGCTGATGTAGATACCCGTGACCTCTTTTTCCCGCTCCAGTTTTTCGATGAGGCTCCAAGGGTTGCACTTAGGCGGCTCCGGCTCGGCGATGTCCATGGCGGCGCTGTCGTTGCCGAAGAGCGACATGGCGGCGCTTAGCTGCCGCTCCTGCCATGCGTTTCCGAATGTCAGCACATGCTCGATGAAGCTGTCGTATTTTCCCGAAGGCGCAAAAAACTGCGCCCGGTGCAGCGTCTCAAAACCATCAAAAGCGCCGCCCAGCACGAGGCTTTCCAACACTTTTTTGTTGGCCGATTTGGTGTCCAACCGCTTTGCGAAATCAAAGACTGACTTGAACGGGCCCCGCTTTTCCCGCTCTTTCAAAATGTCCTCCACCGGCCCTTCTCCCACGCCCTTGAGGGCGCTCATGCCGAAGCGGATTTGCCCAGCCTTGTTGGAAGTGAAATCCGAGACGGACTCGTTGATGTCCGGGCCGAGCACTGGCACGTTCATGCGGTTGCATTCTTGCAGCAACTTGGTGATGCCCGTGATGTCGCTCTTGTTGTTGGAAAGCACCGCCGCCATGAACTCCGACGGGTAGTTTGCCTTCAAATACGCCGTCTGGAAGCCAAGTATGGCGTAGCAAGTGGAGTGGCTTTTGTTGAACGCGTACATGGCGAAGGCTTCCCAATCCCGCCAGATTTTGGCGCAGACGGTTTTCGGATGCCCGTTTTTTTCGCATCCGTCCATGAACTTGTCGAACATCTTGTCCAACACGGACTTCTGCTTTTTCCCCATCGCCTTGCGCAGCACGTCGGCTTCGCCTTTGGTGAAACTGGCCAATTTTTGAGAAAGCAACATCACCTGCTCCTGGTACACCGTGATGCCGTAGGTCTGCTTCAGGTATTCCTCCATTTCTGGCAGGTCGTAGGTGATGGTCTGCCTACCGTGCTTCCGGGCGACAAAATCGGGGATGTATGCCAGTGGCCCTGGTCGGTAAAGGGCGTTCATGGCGATGAGGTCATCGAAGGTGGTCGGCTTCAACTCCTTCATGTACTTCTGCATTCCCGAACTTTCATACTGGAAGATGGCGACAGTCTCGCCTTTTTGGAACAATTCGTAAGTTTTCAGGTCGTCAAGCGGGATGGTGTCGGGATCAATCTTCACCCCGTGTACCTGCTCGATGATGCGGATGGCGTCGTCAATGATGGTCAGCGTGCGCAGTCCGAGGAAGTCCATTTTGAGCAAACCCGCCTGCTCCGCCACGCTGTTGTCGAACTGGCTGACGAGCAGTTCGCTGTCCTTGGCCACCGTCACCGGCACGTACTTCGTGATGTCGTCGGGGGTGATGATGACCCCGCAGGCGTGGATGCCCGTGTTGCGCACCGAGCCTTCGAGCTTGCGGGCGGTCTGAATCATTTCGCCAATTTGGTCATTTGCATTTGCCAACACCCTGAATTTCATCGCTTTGTCCACATCGTCGGCGGAGTTAAACTTGTCACGAAGGGCATTTTCTGGCGTAGCCAAAACGTCGTGCAGTGTGGTGCCGAGTTGCAGGGGAAAACTCTTGGCCACCTTGTCCACCTCGCCGAGCGGCACGTTCATCACCCGGCCCACGTCCCGCAGGCTCGACTTGGCAGCCATCGTGCCGTAGGTCACGATTTGGGCCACCTGCATCCGACCGTATTTGTTCACCACGTAGTCAATGACCTTGTCACGCCCCCGGTCGTCGAAGTCAATGTCAATATCGGGCATGCTCACCCGCTCTGGGTTCAGGAAGCGCTCGAACAGCAGGTCGTATTTGATGGGGTCAACGTTGGTGATGCCCGTGCAGTAGGCCACCGCCGAACCTGCCGCCGAACCACGACCCGGCCCCACGCTCACGCCCATCTTGCGAGCAGTGCTGGTGAAATCCTGCACGATGAGGAAGTAGCCGGGATAGCCGGAGTTTTTGATAACGTTCAACTCAAAGTTTAGGCGCTCCTCGGTGGAGGCGTCAATGTCGCCGTAGCGTTTTTTTGCCCCCTCGAAAGTGAGGTGGCGCAGGTAGTCGTCCTGCGTGTCGAAGCCTGCTGGCACTGGGAAGGCGGGCAACAACACGTCCCGCACGAGTTGAAGCGGTTCTATTTTGTCGTAAATCTCTTGGGTGTAATCCACCGCCTGCGGCACGTCGCCAAATAGGCGGTTCATCTCGTCCTGCGTTTTGAAGTAAAAATCGGAGGAAGGAAAACGGAAGCGTTTTTCGTCTGCGAGCAGGCTGTTGGTGTTCACGCAGAGTAGGATGTCATGCGGTATGGAATCCTCCTCCTCGATGTAATGGCTGTCGTTGGTGCAAATGACCTTGAGGTTGTACTTTTTTGCGAAACCGAGCAGTATCTGGTTCACGTCCTCCTGGCTGACGCCTGTTTGGTCAATATTGTCCATTCCCCGATGGCGTTGCAGCTCGATGTAGTAGTCTTCGGTGCCAAAAAGGTCGAGCCACCATTTGAGCATTTCCTCGGCCCGCTCGGCACCGTGGTGAATGATGGTCTGCGGGATTTCCGCCCCGATGCAGCAGCTTGATGCGATAAGCCCCTCGCTATATTGCGCCAGCAGTTCCTTGTCAATGCGGGGGTATTTTCCATACAAGCCTTCGATGAAGCCGAGCGAACAGAGCTTGGAGAGGTTCTCGTAGCCCGTTCGGTTTTTGGCCAAAAGCAGTTGGTGGTGCCGCACGTCTTCTTCATTTTTGCTCCGCAAAAACTGCTTTTTGTGGCGGTCCTTCACGAGGTAAAACTCGCAGCCGACAATGGGTTTTAGCCCCCGCTTATTCGCGGCGTTCACGAACTCGAATGCCCCGAACATGTTGCCGTGGTCGGTGAGTGCGACTGCCTTCTGGCCGTCCCGCACGGCCTTGTCCATCATCTTTCCGATATCGGATGCACCGTCGAGCAAGGAGTATTGGGTATGGCAGTGGAGATGGCAGAAGTTGGGCATAAGAACAATGAGTGAATGATGGAATGAGTGAATGACGGATTCGGCGTGAATATTCTCTCATTCACTCCTTCTTTCATTCACTCATTTATTTGCGAAGGTAGAACATTTGGAGGGGGTGGAAAGGTTGGATAGACGAGAAGTTTTCAACAAGACACAACGATGGACTTAACATTGTAAACTCAATGATGCCGGGCAAAAATTCAGACTGATGGGGCTTAATTCCCCTTCCCCAACAACCCGTCAAAGAACTCCTTTCGTTTTTCCTTTCGGTCTCGTTTCTTTTCCAGCCTTTCGTTCTTTTTCTGAATCCGTTCCGATTCCTTGTTCTGTGTGGTGGAGAGATTTCCGTCCTTCTTCCTGCCTGCATCCCCGGTTGGCGCTCCGCCTTCGATTGGGTCGTCGGCATCCATATCCGTGGAGTCGGGCGGGGGTAGCATAGCTCGGAGACGCTGGAGGTTTATCTGGCGAATGTCCTCAGCGATGGAGTCCAACGGGAGGTTTTCATAATAAGCAATGGAATCCAACACCCAGTTGCGAGGAGCAATTTTATCTGGGCAACCGAAGGCCATGGCCGCTGGACCCGTGAGCGGTGGGAAGCTCTGTTTTGTCAAGTTCTTGAAGGCGGGGTCGTTGTAGGTATTTTTCAAAAACCTGCCGACGATCGGCAATGCCGTAGCGCCGCCTTGCCCCAGCCTGGTAGAGCGCCAGCGCACCAGCGGCTGCTCGGCCCCTACCCATGCCCCCACGACGATGCTCGGCGTGAAGCAGAGGAACCAACCATCGGAGTTGTTGTCCGTGGTGCCCGTTTTGCCTGCGGCATGAAGGAACCTGAAATCGGAGTTGGCCAGCCAGCGCAGGCGGCCACCCGTGCCGCCGTCCACCACGCCTTGGAGCAGGTGGCGCACCATGTCGGCGTGTTGCTCTTGCAGTATGCGGGGGAAGCTGCGGGGGTCGGGCGAGTTAAACTCGGCGATGGGCTTGCCATCTTTCGTCTCGATGCGGGTGAGCATGGTAATCGTTGGCAGCACGCCCCGGTTGGCGAAGACCGAAAACAGCCGCACCATCTCGAACAGCGTAGCGTCCACGGCACCGAGGGCGATACCCGGCTCGTGCGCTATCTTGGACGAAATGCCCATTCGCTTGGCCAGCGCTGCGACGGAGTCAATGCCCACGCTGTCGTGCATGATGAGCTGTACGGCGGTGGTGTTCACCGACATCCTCATTCCGCCCATCATCGAATAGCTGCCACCGTATTTGCCGTCGGCGTTGCGGGGCGCCCAATTGTCCCATTCTGGGTAGTTTTTGAAATCATTTGAAAAACGATCGCAAGGCGACACACCCGACTCGATGGCCTTGGCATAAACGACCGGTTTGAACGTGGAGCCTACTTGCCGCAGGGCATTCACGTGGTCAAATTTGAAATGCTTGAAATTGACACCACCCACCCAAGCCAGCACCTTGCCCGTGTGCGGGTCGGTGGCCAGCAGTCCAGTGTTGAGGATGGAAAGATAGTATTTCAGCGAGTCGAGCGGCGACATCAGGGTGTCCTGGTCCTGCGTCTTAGTTGCCCAACTGAAGATGGTCATCTTGGTTGGGGCCAGAAAGTTGGAGTCAATTTCGGCCTCCGAAAGTCCCCACTCTTTGAGGCGCTTGTAGCGGTCGGTCAGTTTTTTCTGCTGGTTGAGCAATTCCTCGCTGCCGTATGGCACGGCATCTTTGTAGCCCTTGAAGTGGTCAATAAAACCTTTTTGCAACGCCTTCATTTGAAAGTTCACGGCTTCCTCGGCGTGCTCCTGCATTTTGGAGTTGATGGTGGTGTAAATCTTGAGGCCGTCGGTGTAGATGTTGTAGGGCCGGCCATCGGGGTGGTTGTATTTTTTTAGTTCTTCCTCCAATTGGAGGCGCAGCGTTTCCCGGAAGTAGGTGGCACGGCCCTCGTTGTGGCTTTCGACGTAGTATTTGGTGACGACGGGCAACTTCGATAGCGAGTCGGCCTCAGCCTGACTGAGGTGGTCGTACTTGACCATTTGGCTGAACACGACGTTGCGCCGCTCCTTCGCCCGTTCGGGGTTGCGCACGGGATTGTAGGCGGTGTTTGCTTTCAACATGCCGACCAGCGTCGCAGCTTCTTCGATTTTGAGGTCGTTGGGCGTGGTGCTGAAAAACCGCTCGGCGGCAATTTTTATCCCAAAAACATTTTCCCCGTAGGGAACGGTGTTCAAATAAAGGGCGAGTATCTGGTTCTTGTCGTACACTTTTTCCAGCCGCCGGGCCACTATCATTTCCTTGAACTTGGCCACTGGCGTCGTCAGCTTGCCAAGCCGCTTGCGGGGGTAAAGGTTTTTGGCTAACTGCTGGCTGATGGTGCTGCCCCCGCCGCTCGATTCGTCGCCGGAGAGGATGGTGCGGAACAACACCCGGAAGGTGGCCCGAAGGTCAACGCCGCCATGTTCGAAAAAACGGGCGTCCTCAGTAGCAATCAGTGCATTGATAATGAATGGGGAAATGCTGTCGATGTCGGACGGTAGGCGGTTCTCGATAAAATATTTGCCCAAAAGGACACTGTCGGCGGAATAGACCTCGCTGGCCACGCTCTGGTTGAGGTTGCGCAGGTTCGACTTGCTGGCCACATGGCCGAAAACACCTATCAATATGGCAAAGATGAAAAGGAATATGCTGCCAAATCCGAAGGCGAACAGCGAGCCTACCCAAAAAACGAACTTAGCCAGTCGTGGCGACCGCTCTTCCAGCCTTTCGTAGCGCTGGATGAATGGTCGAAAAAACGGGTAAAGCAATGACTTGAAGTCCTGCCATTTTTGCCTAATAAATTCCAATTGAGACCCTCTGCCTTTATCTTTCATGTAGTTGAATGGTGTGACTGCAAATGTATAAAATCTTAGCGTGTTGGGTGGTTGGCATATTGGCATGTTGGCGCTTTGGCGGGTTGGGTAGGACCTGCCCAACACGCCAAAGCGCCAACTACCCAACCCGCCAAGTTTAAATACCTTTGCAGCTTTAAATGTTCGCCCTTGTGAATCAGTTGCGCCGCATGTTGACCAGCCCCCAACGCATACTGCTACTGGCAGTTGGGCTGCTACTGTTGCCTGCGCTGCTCACCAACCTCGGCCTGCTCGCCTTCTACGGCGACGAGGGAATCCGGGCGCTCGTGGCGCTGGAAATGCGCATCTCCAGCAACTACATCACGCCCACCATGTTCGGCGAGCTGTACTACAACAAGCCACCGCTCTACAATTGGCTGCTCGTCGCCGTCTTCAATCTCACGGGCCGCACCGACGAGTTCATCGCTCGCATCCCCACCGTGTTTTTCCTGCTGGCCTACGCTACCACGGTTTGGTTTTTTGTAAAAAAGCACTTCCCAAAGAACCCATCCCCCGACTGCCAACTGCCAACTGCCAACTGCCAACTACTCATTCCTCTCACCCTCATCACCTGCGGTCGCATCCTCTTCTGGGACTCCATGCTGGCGCTAATTGACACCAGTTTTTCGTGGGTGATGTACGGCATGTTCATGGTCATTTTCACGCAGGGCGAACGGGAAAAATACGGTCGGCTTTTCGGCTTGGCCTACTTGCTGGCGGCCACCGGGTTCATGCTCAAAGGGCTGCCAGCCGTGGTCTTCCTCGGCATTGCACTCGTGGCTTATTTTTTTTGGGTAAAAAAATGGCGGCCATTTTTCAGCTTCGCCCACCTCGGCGGCATGGCCATTTTTGGGGTGGTGGTGGGCAGCTACTACCTCGTTTACGCCCAACAAAACGGCGGGCTTTCGGTGGTGTTCAGCACCCTGTTCAGCGAGTCGGCCAAGCGCACCTTCGTGGAATACGGCATCGGCAAAACCGTGCTGCACCTCTTCACCTTCCCCTTCGAGATGTGGTACCACTTCCTGCCGTGGACGCTGTTGGTGGTTTATTTGCTTCGCAAAAATGCGCTCGAGCTCCTCCGCCAGCACCGTTTCATCGCCTGGAACGGGCTGGTGTTCATCACCACCATCCTGCCCTACTGGGCCTCCGTGGAGGTGTACCCCCGCTACCTGCTGATGCACGTGCCGCTGGCGTTCACCGTGCTTTTTTACCTTCATTTCAAAAACAAGGAAGTCGGCTCGCCGACCGTGCGCTGGGTCGAGGTCATTTTTCAGGTACTTTGCTGGGGGATGCTCGCCGCAAGTTTTGCACCTTTGCTGTGGCCAGCCGTGCAGCACGTGCCGTTTTTACACCTAAAAGTAGGTTTTTTGGCTGCCGCAACGGGCTTGCTGCTCTGGGCGTACAGGCGCTGGGAAGCCCAGCGGATGTTGGCTTTCGTGGCCGTAATGCTCGTCGCCCGCATGGCGTTCAACTGGTTCATCCTGCCCGTCCGGCTGGAGATTGACTGCAACACCCAGGTGCGCCAAACCACGCTCGATGCCGTGCAAAAACTCGAAGGCCGTCCCCTGTTCATTTACAAAGAAAGCCTTGGGCACGAGCCAGTTACGGGGTATTATTTCACCCGTAAAACCGGCCAGATTTTGCGAAGCAAGCAAGCAGACTTTGACCTAGAAGCCCGCTATATCATGAATGTTTACCAATACAAAATCAGGTACAAGCATATTGCCACGATAAAAACCCTCTGGCAATGCGGGGACTTGGATGTTGTGAAAATAAAATGAGAGATTGAGGGCTTGAGAAGTTGAGGGCTTGAGTCCTCAAACCCTCAAACCCTCAAGCCCTCAAGCCCTCAAGCCCTCATAACACATGAAGCTGTCCGTCGTCATCACGGTTTACAACGAAGAAGAAAACATTCGCCCGCTGTTCGACCAACTCGTGGCGGCCCTGTCGGGCATTGACTACGAAATCATCTACGTGGACGATGGCTCACGGGACGGCACCTTGGCGGAGCTGAAAAAAATCAAGCACGACCGCCTGCGCTTCCTCGAATTCCGGAAGAATTACGGCCAGAGCATGGCACTCATGGCGGGCATTGATCACGCCGACGGCGACTTCATTGCCACCATGGACGGCGACCTGCAAAACGACCCCGCCGACCTGCCCGCCATGCTCAAGCTGGCAGAGGAAGGCGACTGGGACATGGTGGCGGGCATCCGTGCCAACCGCAAGGATGGGATGGTGCTGCGCAAAATCCCCAGCCTCATCGCCAACTGGATCATCCGAACCTCCACCGATGTACACCTGAAGGATTACGGTTGCGCCCTCAAGGTTTTCCGCAAGGACATCGCCAAAGACCTCGGCCTCTACGGCGAGCTGCACCGCTTCATCCCCGTGCTGGCACGGCTGGAAGGTGCCCGCATCACGCAGATGGACGTGCGCCACCACGCCCGCCGATTCGGGAAATCGAAGTACGGATTGGGGCGCACCTTCAAAGTCGTGAGCGACTTGCTGCTCATGCTGTTCATGAAAAAATACCTCCAGCGCCCGATGCACCTCTTTGGCAATTTCGGCGTGGGGCTTTTCGCCATCGGCGGCCTCATCAATGTTTACCTTGGGATATTAAAACTCATGGGTCACGACATCTGGGGCAAGCCGCTGCTCATCCTCGGCCTGATGCTGGTCATCGCAGGCATCCAACTCATCACGATTGGGATTGTGGTGGAAATTCAGATGCGTACCTACTATGAGTCGCAGCAGAAGCGGCCGTATAAGGTGCGTCGGGAGTACCGGGGGTGAGTTTGCAGTTCGACAGTTGGCAGTTGGCAGTTCGACAGGGGCAGTTGGCAGTCAGTTCGACAGTCAAAAAGTCAGAGCATAGCTAAAATGACGGGAGGTGGTATCTTTGAAAGATACCACCTCCCTCGTTTCAGGCCTGTCACCAACTAAAACAACTGCTAACTGACTGCCAACTGCCCCCTGTCGAACTGCCAACTTTTTTCACAAACTGCCGAACTATACTTCGTAAGTAATCTCCACTTCCTCCGAAGTCGGGTGTGCCTGACAGGTAAGTATGTAGCCCTGCTTGATTTCGCTTTCGTCGAGGGCGTAGCAGGCGTCCATTTTCACGGTTCCCTTGGTTACTTTGGCCATGCAGGTGGCACAGGCGCCGCTGGTGCAGGAGTAAGGCGCATCGCCCCCGGCGTCAATGACGGCGAAGAGCAGGTGCTTGCCCTTCGTCACGGTAGTTTCTATTTTCTTGCCATCCAAGTAGGCCGTCAGTTTTGCGCCAGCAACCACATCGCCAGCAGCGCCAGTTGGGGTGGCGGTGGGTGCTGCGGTGAAGTACTCGTGGTGGATGTTTTTCTTGTCAATGCTCGAAGCAATCAGCGTTTTTTCCACCGCCTCAATCATACTGCCGGGGCCGCAGAGGAAGTATTCGGACTGCTTGTGGCGAGGCGGGTTTTCTTCCGTGAATTTTTGGAAAACTTTGCCGTCAATGCGGCCAACCTTGCCCTCCCATGTAGGTTTTCCTTTTGAAAAAAGGCCGCCCAGCCCCTTCGACTTTTCCAGCTTTGGCTGGCTGAGCACGTGCTCCACCATGAGCTGGCCCTCGTAGCGGCGGGAGAGCGTGTCAAGCTGGTTTTTGAAAATAATTTCGTCCTCGTTGCGGCTGCCGTAGAGCAGGTGGACGAAGCTCATCGGCTCTTTTTCCAGGATCGTTTTCAGGATGGACATGAGCGGCGTGATGCCGCTGCCCGCCCCAACGAGGTAGTAGTTCTTCTTGTTTTCGTCGTGGAGGTCGGTGTGGAAACGACCGTCGGGGGTCATCACGTCCACCACATCGCCCACCTTCAACTTGTCGAAAACGTGGTTGGAGACCTTGCCGCCCTTCACCCTTTTTATGGTGACACTGAGGCCGCTTTCGAGGGGGCTGCTGCACATGGAGTAGCTGCGGCGCTCTTCCTTGCCGCCGAGAATAAACCGCAACGTGAGGTGCTGGCCCTGCGTGAACTGGTACTGCTCGGCGAGGTCGGATGGCACGTCGAAGGTCAACGTGACGGCATCGGCGGTTTCACGGGTGATTTGTTTTATGGCAAGTGTATGGAACGAATGGCTCATTGAATAATGCGTATTAGTTGGTTGGCGTATGGCGTGTTGGGATTAGGAAACCCAAAAGGTCAATCTACCAAAAGTCGGCAAAGTTAAACAGGTGAAACAAAATAGCCGCCCCCCGGTTTGGGAAGCGGCTATTTGATTTTTGTCATGGTCGAAAAAATCAGAACTTGTAAGTCAGGCCGAAACGGAAAGAAAATTCGCTTTCCAAGGTGTTGTCAGGCACATTAAAATTGTACAATAACAAAATTTCATAAGCCCAGAGTGAACCAGAAGTGTAACCAATGCCCGCATAGGTATTGTTTCTGACTTGTTTAAAAGTAGCTACTTCGCCATTTTCGATTATCAGGCGGTTAAAGTTATCAACATAAAAGCCCTTGGTGCTTGCTCTTTCCAACTCAACGTGTCCGAAAAAATTATTGAAGGGTTTTATCCTCGCAAAAGCTCCGTAGGTGAAAGCTACTGGTGAGAATTTATGGATGTTGCCATCGTTACCTCGACCTTTTACATGATTGTAAGTAAATCCTGCACGAGGGCCCACGGAAACTAAATCTCCAATCAGTTTATAACCAACCATTGGTGTTAGGCCAAATGTAAACTGGTTAATATCACCTTGGCCGGCAAAGCCAAGATTAAAATTACCGCCGTACCACAGCTTGTTGGCAAAGCCGCTGTCGTCGAAGTATTCGTCTGTTTTCGAGGACTTTTTCTTGCCCTTTTTCTGGGCCATGGCCTCATTGGTAAATGCCGCTGTGAAAATGAGGGCCAGCAAACTGAAAAGCAGTATTTTTTTCATAGAGTCAGATTTTATGTGTGATGTAGGTGATTTTAAACGGCCAATGGTTGCCTTCTGTTGGGGCTTGACGGGGGTAAAAATGTTACCAAAACGATAATTTTTCAAACTTCTTACACACCCCGTCAATCGTCAATCCAAAATCGTCAATCGCATATCCCGCTCATGCCTGCAACTTCGGCCCGTAAGCCAGGTCGCCCGCATCGCCGAGGCCGGGCACAATGTACGACTTCGCCGTCAGTTCATCGTCAATCGCCCCTGCCCATACCTTGGTTAACGGCATGGTGCGACGCAGGTATTCCAGCCCCTGCCGGGAGGCGATGGCCGTGGCTACGTGTACCTGCGCAGGCTGGCCAAAGCGCTTCAGTGCCTGAACGGCCAGCTCCACAGAGGCACCGGTGGCTATCATTGGGTCAGAGAGGATGAGCACAGCGCCGTTGAGGTCGGGGCAGGAGACGTACTCCAATGCAATCTCAAAGGTGCCGTCTTTGTGGTGACGGCGGTAGGCGGATACGAAGGCGTTGTCAGCGTCGTCGAAAAAGTTGATCAAGCCCTGGTGCATCGGCATGCCAGCCCGCAAAATGGTGGCCAGCACGATGCGGTCGGAGGGCAGATTGACCTTTGCCACGCCCAATGGTGTCTCTACTTCCTTGGGCTGGTAATTGAGCTTCTGGCTGATTTCGTAGGCCATCACCTCACCAATTCGCTCCAGGTTGCGCCGGAACCGCAGGCGGTCTTTTTGCACGTTGACATCTCGCAACTCAGCGATGAACCGGTTGGCTATGGAGTTGTTTTCGCTCAGGTTGTATATCATTTGAGTACTTTTTGTCCCATTTTTTTATAAAAAACAGCAGGGCAAATGTAGGTAAAAAGACAACAGACTAGAGACCTTAGACAATAGACATTAGGCTTTGTTTGGGAAAATTGAAATTGTTCCAGCAGTTTAAACGAGTTCCCGTCCACCGTCTAAGGTCTAGAATCTATCGTCCAAAAACCAGTTTTTATCCAACAAAATGAAGCAGGGTAAAAACCGTGGCGTATTTTCAGCCCTTTCAAGCCCCTGACCCCTAAAGGGGAACCCACGGACGCTAATGTCTTGGAACATTGACGAGAGGTGATTGCATTAGGTTCCCCTTTAGGGGTCAGGGGCAAAGCGAAAACGAAAATCAACCATGCATTACAGTGAAATAATCAAAATAGCCCTCAGGTCGGTACGTGCCAACCTGCTCCGGGCGATACTCACCCTGATGATTATCGCCATCGGTATCATGGCATTGGTGGGCATCCTCACGGCCATTGACAACATGGTCTTTTCCCTCAACGACAACTTTTCGGGGTTGGGTGCCAATTCCTTCACCATCCATCCAAAAGGCGCTGAACTCAGCGGCTCGGACGAAGGCAGGCGACAGAAACGGGGTGAGTCCATTTCGTTGAAAGAAGCACTGGAGTTCAAGGAGCGCTTCGACTACCCCGCTCGGGTCTCTGTATCGGCAAATTGCACTGGCAACGCCTCTATCAAGCATGGCGAGGAAAAAACCAGCCCTATTGTGTCGGTGGTAGCCATAGACGAGAACTATATCGAGGCCAAGGGCCATGAAATCGAGGTAGGACGGGCATTTACCACCCAAGAAATCTTGAACGGCGGCAACAAAGCCATCATCGGCTCGGACCTCGTCAAATCCCTATTTAAGGACAAACCTGAGAAGGCTATCAACAGCATCATTGCCATCGGCAACCTCCAGTTCCGGGTGGTGGGTGTAATGAAATCCAAGGGTTCGGCCATGAACCAGAGCGAAGACCGGGTAGTGCTCATCCCGCTGCTCGACGGCAAGCGATACTATGCCACGCAGGGCCAGAACTACAACGTGATGGTGAGCCTCAATGACGCCACGCAGATGGATCAAGCGGAGTCCTATGCCATCGGGCTTTTCAGGAGCGTACGGCGACTGTTGGCCAAACAGGGCAACGACTTTGAAATCTTCAAGAGCGACAGCCTCGTGGCCATCATCAAGGACAACACCACCAACCTGCGGGCCGCCGCCGTCGCCATCGGCCTGATGACGCTGCTCGGCGCCGCCATCGGCCTG
Organism: uncultured Saprospiraceae bacterium; assembly: GCA_964508135.1. Lineage (GTDB taxonomy): Bacteria > Bacteroidota > Bacteroidia > Chitinophagales > Saprospiraceae > UBA6168. The sequence continues at coordinate 46,119 of CAZDSU010000034.1, read as the reverse complement.
ATGAACATCATGCTCGTGTCCGTCACCGAGCGTACCCGTGAAATCGGCATCTCCAAATCGCTCGGCGCTACCCGAAAGAACATCCTCTGGCAGTTCCTCACCGAGGCCATCATCATCTGCCAGATGGGCGGCGTGGTGGGCATCCTGCTTGGCATCCTGGCTGGTTTCGGCGTCACGGCGGCTATGGGCGGCAACTTCGTCATGCCTTGGAACTGGATTATCATGGCCATCATCGTATGTACCCTGGTGGGACTTGGGTCTGGGATTTACCCGGCGATGAAGGCATCGAGGTTGGATCCGATTGAGGCGCTGCGGTATGAGTGATTTTTAGCTGCAAGCTGCGTTGTGAGCTGGGAAGGAGCCGCACAAAACCCGTATTCAATAGTTCAAGCTGCCTTCGGAAGTGGCAAAAAGGGACAAAAACGCAGCTTGTCGGGCAATCAATCAAAAAGTAAAAAGGAAAAGGTAGAGAGTCCCGCTTTTTCCTTTTTACTTCCCAATCTTCGGTACTGGATTTCGCTTCGCTCAATTTTCCTTGTAGCCCCACACCCGCTACCTGTCGCAAACTCTTCCTTAAAATCAAGGTATCCACAATCGTGACGCCGAGGCCAAAAAGGGACTAGGTCGTCAGGAAGCATTGGATGGTGGTTTCGGAAGGCTGGCCATGTCGCAACTTTTATTGAATACTTAGTTGGCACGTTTGGTATTGGTTGTGTCACGACTGGCAGTCCTTATCGCAACCGATGATAGTTTTGGTTATTAGTTTATAAAAACTGAAATTTACCGCAGCCAATACCCCAACACGCCATCAATCCAATGTGCATTTCATGAAAGCCATCATTCCCGTAGCCGGCGCCGGCACACAACTGCGGCCACTGACGTACACGCAGCCCAAGCCACTCATCCCGGTTGCTGGGAAGCCAATCATTTCGTTGATTGTTGACCAACTCAAAGCTGCTGGGGTGGCGGAGTTCATCTTCGTGATAGGTTATTTGGGTGAGAAAATCAGGGACTACGTCGAGCAGCAGTACCCAGAACTGGAAAAAAAATTCGTGATACAAGAACACCGTTTCGGCACTGGACATGCCATTTGGTCAGCACGTGACCTCCTGCGGGGTACGGACGAGCTGATTATCTACTTTGGCGACACGATTCTGGAGATGGATTTTGACAAGATGCTGCAATCGCCCCATTCCTGCCTCGCCATCAAAAAGGTGCAAGCGCCGAGGGGTTTTGGCATCGTCGAGTTTGACGCTAAGAACCAAGTGAAGCGGGTGGTCGAAAAACCCAAAATCCCGATGTCGAACATGGCGCTGGTTGGACTCTACAAAATCAGGGAAGTGGACCAACTGCTCGACGCTCTCGACTACAACATTTCGAACAACCTGCGCACCGAGGGCGAGTTCCACCTTACTGACGGGCTGATGCGGCTCATCGAACAGGGCGTTGTGTTCGACACCTGCCCGGTGAGCACCTGGTACGACTGCGGCAAAAAGGAGACCCTCCTCGAAACCAATGCCCTGCTGCTCGACAAGGAAGGATACGCCTCCGACCACCTGCCGGAGTACGACAATTCCATCATCATACACCCAGTGAGCATCGGCAAGGACTGCAAAATCAGCAACTCCATCATCGGCCCACACGCTACAATCGGCAGCAACGCCACCATCGAATCTTCCATCGTGCAGGACTCTATCATCGGCAACTACGCTTCACTAAACGAAGTGGTGATGAAAAAATCGGTCATCGGCAACGACACCTCCATTACCGGCTTCCGCCATAGTTTGAACATTGGTGACAACACGGAGATTGATTTTTCGTGATGTTGAATGTCTAGCTAGATACTTGATTACAATGGTTTTTATGAAAAATAAAGTGCCAGACATGAATCAACCGCCTTCTCCATTTTCCAATTTCAATTCTCCATTCCAACCATGCTAACCGTTTTTTCAGACGAACATTACATGCGCCAAGCCCTGCTGGAAGCGGAGGCGGCCTTTGAGCGGGACGAGATTCCGGTGGGGGCAGTAGTAGTTTGCCGCAACCGCATCATAGCCAGGGCGCACAACCAGACCGAGCTGCTCACCGACGTGACCGCCCACGCCGAGATGCTGGCACTGACCGCAGCCGCCAACCACCTCGGCGGCAAGTACCTGGACGAGTGTGCGCTCTTTGTGACGCTGGAGCCTTGCGTGATGTGCGCCGGGGCGCTGGCTTGGGCGCAGCTCGGCAGGCTCGTGTACGGAGCCAGTGACGAGAAGCGGGGCTTCATGCGCTATGGGCGTGAGCTTTTGCACCCAAAAACGCAGGTGGCTTTTGGCCTCATGGAAAATGAATGCGCCGACTTGATGAAGCGGTTTTTTCAAAAAAAACGAGTGGGGTAATAATTGCCAAAATCGTTTGCTGGCAAATGCATTGTATATTTGCTCGACTTTTTTCGTGAACTCACAGTAGTCGAATTCGGCGCTTCATGGCTCAAAAAATTTTATCCCATACAATAACCCACCTAACGGCAGCATCGCTGGTCGCTTTTGGCGTATTCGTTTGCGTGTACCCGCACATCTTCTCTTCATTCTCGTGGATAGTGAACTATGCGGTGCAGCTCATGTTGGCATTTCTCATTGGAGGTTTGGTTTTCCTTTTTTTCAAACAACCCAGGCTCACTTTCGTCAGCTTCGGCGGTTGCTTGCTGCTTTGCTTTTACCTGAAGTTTTCCATCAAAAACAACTCCATCGAACACTGGCGCAATTCCATTTTGAAACAGCACCAACCCAATGACGAGCGGGTACATCTGAATGCTGCGCAATTCAACCTGACCAACAGTTCCACGCCGGAGGAGATGGTAGAAGCCCTGCGGGCATCGGGGGCCGACCTGCTTTCCATCCATGAAGTGACACCAGGCTGGAGCCAGTGGCTCCAAGATTCACTGAGCGATGTTTATCCCCACCACCACACCATGGTTGACCTCGGGATTTTTGGGATGTCCATTTTTTCCCGCTACCCATTGAGCAGTGTTGACACTTTTTACTACCAAGAAATCCCAAACTTGCGGGTCTGCATCCAGAAAGACGGCACGGACTTGTGCCTAATCAGCGTGCATACAGAACCTGCACTCAACGACTACTCCCTTCGCAGGCTCGAAGGACAACTGGAGACCCTGGCCGGCCAGATCAGCCGCATGGATATGCCGCTGATGGTGCTGGGTGATTTCAACGCCGTTTCTTGGTCTAAAGAATTGCAGCAGTTCATGGACAATACGGGACTACTGGAAAGCCGTTCAGGCTTCATGGACAGGCAGCGCTCGTTCTGGGATGTGCCGGTTGACCATATTTTCCATTCGCCGAAGCTAGGCTGCGCCGATTTTGTCAATTTCAGCGACCGGGAAGGGCGGCATCTCGGCATCATGGCGGCCTTTCAAATCAACCCTTTGGCAAAACATGTTAAAAAAACGGCTCAATAGCTTCCGCTATGCCATCGCCGGTATCATCAGCCTCGTCCGGTCGCAGGCCAACGCCAAAATCCACCTGTTGGCATCCGTAGTCGTCATCTTCGCCGGCCTCTATTTTGAGTTGGACCGAACAGCGTGGTGCCTCGTGGCGCTAGCCATCGCCAGCGTACTGGTGGCAGAGGCGTTCAACACCGCCCTGGAGCATCTGACCGACCTCGTTTCGCCCGAACATCACCCGCTGGCGGGCAAGGCCAAGGACATGGCGGCAGGTGCCGTGCTACTGGCGGCCATCGGCGCAGCGGCGGTGGGGCTTTTGGTTTTTCTGCCCAAAATATTGGCGCTGATTTAAGTTGCGTTCAGGCGCTTGCTTTTTTGCTCCGCAAAATTTGGCACAATAATTTTCCCTTCAAAAACGTCTTTCCTCCTGACTCGCCTAATCCCCTTCGTTTCCCTGGTTTTATTTTTTTGAACCACTAATTCAACGAAGAACACCATGAAGCATATAGCAGCCATTCTCTTGGCCGTCCTTTTTCTGTCCAATATTTCCGCCCAGGAGCAGCTCGGCCTGCGCCTCGAAACCTACGCCGGGGTGAGCAGCTTGGCCATCAACCCGGCAGGCAACCTCAACAACTCGCTCAAATGGGACGCAAACCTCGTTGGCGGGGGTGTTTTCTTCGAAAACAACTATGCTTTCCTCCGGGAAACAAGCCTCCTGCAACTGCTAAAGCACCGTAACGATGCCAGCTTCGTTGCAGCCGAGGACGTGGAAGGCCCCGTGCCCGACAACACTTTCGTGGTAGATTTTTTCAACGATGGCGCCAAGCGATTTGTAAACGTCGCTGGCTTTGTGGCGGGGCCATCGCTGGCGGTGCGGCTTGGTGACCGCCACTCGGTCGGCATCTTCACCAACCTGCGCTCCGCTGCCGGTTCGGTCAACATACCCAACGAGTTCAGCTACTACAAATACGACGCAAGACCGTTTCAAGCGGGTTTTGAAATACCAAAAATGCGGGTCGCCCTGCTCAACTGGTCGGAAATCGGCCTGAACTACGCACTGAAAGTTCCCACCGACGACGGCTCCATGAACTTTGGCATCAGCCTGAAATACCTGCAAGGCTACGAAGCGGGCTACATTGAAAGCGAGTCCTCCTACGAGCACACGAAGCTGCCCGGCAACACTATCACGCTGGGGCTGCCGAATGGCCGCTACGGCTACGCCGCCTTATCGGAGTCGGCGGTTTTTTCGGAACGAAACGGGCGGGGACTGGGCGCTGACCTTGGGTTTGCCTATATTTTTCAGGACCACGAGGAGGGCTACAAGCTCAAGCTCGGCGCTTCACTGCTCGATTTGGGCTACTTGAAGTTTAACAAAAATGCACAGGCGCACCGCCTCCAACTAGACTCGATAGTGACGGTTCAGCTCGACGACTACGATAACTTCAACCTGCCGAATGACCTAGAATCCGTCATCCGCACCTTTAGCGAAAACTCGCTCAACGACTCGTTGGCAACTTATGAGGGCAGCAGTTTCCGGATGGCTTTGCCCGCTGCCCTGAGCTTACAGGCAGACTACGGCGTCACGGAGCATATTTATGTAAATGCCCTCTACACGCAGCGCCTTCCCACTTTCAGCATCGGCCCTCGGCGGGGCAACCTGCTGGCGGTGACGCCCCGTTGGCAGCACCGGTGGCTGTCCGTCTCAGCACCAGTATCGGTGTACAACTGGAGCCGGGTGCATGTCGGTCTGGCTGCCCGACTGGGCTGGTTGATCATCGGCTCTGACGACCTCGCAGGCATTTTTTTTAAGAAAAATTACTCGGGCGCTGACTTCTATTTCGCCATCAAAATCAATCCTTTCAGCATTGGCAACCGCTCGGAGGGCGGCAGTGGCAAGCGGCGCTTTGGTGGAAACGGCAAGGTGAAGTGCTACACGTTTTGATGCCAAATTGACCAACCTTCACCTCTACTCGTTCAAAAAAAAATCAGACCTTTGCGGCCTGATTTTTCAGCCTAATCAAAACACAACCAAAATGCAAGAAGTATTCATCGTATCAGCCGTGCGCACGCCCATTGGCAGCTTTGGCGGCGTTTTGTCAAGTATTTCCGCACCTGCGCTCGGCGCAGAGGCCATCCGTGGGGCGCTTGCCGCTGCGGGAGTTTCCGCCACCCAGGTGGAGGAGGTCATCATGGGCAACGTCGTGTCTGCCAACCTTGGCCAGGCACCTGCCCGACAGGCCGCTCGTGCCGCTGGCATCCCCGACACAGTACCCTGTACCACCGTCAACAAAGTCTGCGCCTCTGGCATGAAATGCATCATGTTCGGCGCCCAGAGCATCATGCTCGGCCACAACGACGTGGTGGTGGCGGGCGGCATGGAGAGCATGTCGCAAGCGCCCTTTTACGTGCCAAACGCCCGCTGGGGCTACAAATACGGCGACGGCGCATTCGTGGACGGCCTCGCCAAGGACGGCCTCGTGGACGTTTACGAACAATGCGCCATGGGCATCTTTGCTGATCGCACTGCCGACAAGTACGAAATTGGACGAGAGGCACAGGACGCCTTTGCCATTGACAGCTACAAGCGGGCAGCTGCTGCTACAGACGGCGGTTTTTTCAAGGCAGAAATTGTGTCCGTAGCCATCCCACAGAAGAAGGGCGACCCCATGCTCATCACCGAGGACGAGGAGTTCAGAAAAGTAATGTTCGACAAGATACCTGGCTTACGCCCTGCCTTCACACCGAACGGCACGGTGACGGCTGCCAATGCGTCCACCATCAACGATGGTGCAGCAGCACTGGTGCTGGTCTCTGGTAAAAAACTGAAGGAACTGAACCTCAAGCCTTTAGCTCGTATCGTGTCCTTCGCTGATGCGGAACAGGAGCCTGCATGGTTTACCACTACGCCCGCCATAGCCGCCCCGAAGGCGCTCCAACGGGCAGGTTTGACCAAAAATGACATTGATTTTTACGAAGTGAACGAAGCCTTTTCGGTGGTGACTTTGGCTTTTGAAAAAATCATGGAAATCAGCCATGACCAGACCAACGTTTTCGGTGGGGCGGTGTCGCTCGGCCACCCACTCGGCGCTTCCGGCGCCCGCATCGTCACAACCCTGAACAACGTGCTGCAGCAGCGGAATGGGCGGTATGGCCTAGCTGCGATATGCAATGGTGGGGGTGGAGCTTCGGCGTTGATAGTGGAACGGGTTTGATTGTCCGTTTTCAGGAGACAGCCCCGTAAGCATTTGGTGCGTTTACGGGGTTGCCTTTTTTGCACAAGCTCATGATTGGTGAGTGAAGTTGCAGGGTTGGGGGGGATATTTTTTGCCAATTTTTGACATCATCAGTTTCAGCGGCAAAAAGTAGAAAGCATCGCCTGTAGATTTTTATTGGATTCAATGTTTCCCAACCTTTCCGAAGTATCCATGGCAAACAGTTCAGAGCTGACAGCCAAGCCCCAGCCCGCAGCAGCACTAGCAGGCTTGGAAAATGGGGCAACGAAATTTTCCAACGCAAGAAATGTAAGATGACAGCCACATGGATTTTTGACAACGGCTTGAGAACCCATGTCGGCAACTTTTTTCCCCTACCCCTTGACAAGCGCTCCATTTGCCATTATCTTTGTGCCCGTTAGCAAGAAAGAATTATCCCGTAAGTTAAAAAAGTCCCCAAAAGGCTCATCCCGCGTTACAACTATCCAATCTGAGAGCGTATCCAAAACGAAGTGTTCTACACCATTTATTCGTTCACCACATACGTGAGGGAATCTACTGTTCTTCAAAAGCGGATACTAGCATGTTAAAACTTATATCTAAAACTGGGAGTGTTTCAGCAGTGGAACCTTTCGTTGAAAAGCTGGTTAACAGGTACAACCTTGACCCAAACAAACAGTGCAACATCCTTATCAGTCTCACGGAGGCCGTCACGAACGCCATCGTTCACGGCAACTGTGAGCAAGAGGCCAAAACCGTTCAGGTTCGGTCAAGAAAAGAAAGAAATTGCATCGCTTTGAGGGTTTCTGATGAGGGCGTAGGCTTCGACTACGACGGTATACCTGACCCGACCCAGCCTGAAAATCTCTGCAAATGCGGCGGCCGTGGCGTCTTCCTGATGCGACAACTTTCTGACCACATCAGTTTCTATGACAACGGCAGCACCGTTGAAATGCGTTTCGAATTATAGGATTGTTGGAATTGTTAAATTGCTTGATTGTTGAGTGCCTAGTTTAACAATCAAAGCATCTCAACAATCGAACAATCACCTCTTCGACCTACCAACTTTAAATGACTCAGCCACCTTTCCCGCTACCTTTTGAGGAACCTGAATTCATTGAATTTTCCTCGGAAGAAGCTGAGTTTGAGCTTCAAGATGAACAAGGGGTAACGGTTTGGCTAAAAAAAACAATTGAGCGAACGGGCTGTGTGCTCCGCTCGCTCAATTTTATTTTCTGCTCCGACGACTACCTCCACCGCCTCAACGTCGAGTACCTCGACCACGATACCCTCACCGACATCATCACCTTCCCCTACGCTGAACCGCCAACTATCGAGGGCGACATCTTCATCAGCATTGACCGGGTGCGGGAGAACGCAGGAGAATTCGAAGTCTCCTTCGAGCAGGAACTGCACCGGGTAATGGCACACGGCGTCCTGCACCTTTGCGGCTACAGCGATAAGACTCTCGAAGCGCAAAAAATTATGCGGCAAAAAGAGGACGAAGCGCTCAGTATGTTGGGATAGTAGTGTGAAAGGCTACTCGATATCGGGAGATATTGTTATCCTACAATTGTCGCAGTTCTAGTTGTAAGTGTACTGCAGTACTTTTGCCTACTAACGTAGTTCTTGGCATACTTCATAACTCAGTCCAATGCCTCCGGCTTCTTCGCCAACCTCCCCCATCCCCAACGCATCAGCAGCAATAGCGCCACAAAAATCAGCAAGCCCTGCCAGAGCGGCAGGTAGGAAATGACAATGAGGTGCGTTTTATCCAACACCCAGAAGAAGGCAAACGCCGCCGTTATCATCATAAAAAGTCCTGTGATCTTGCCGAAACCGGGCACCAGGTCGAGGCTAACGTTGCGGCGGATGAGCAGCAGCGTGGCGAACATCGAAACTACGGGCAACACCTGCGTGAAAATCTCTGTCTGGAAAATGCTACGGCGCTCAAAAATGAAGACGTACAGGCTCAGGAATATCGCAAAAATACCCGGTACACAAACCATGTAAATCAATGTCGAATACAGGTATTTCCAAGGTTCAATCTCGCCCTCGCCCTTGCCAAGGATGCCCGCCAGTAGCGCCGTGAACGGGATGAGCAGGAAGTAGGAAACTATCCAGAACGGATTGGCCACAATGAAGTTGAAAAATTCCTGTAAAGTCATGTTGGCAAGTTAGCGTGTTGGCGTGTTGAGAGGCGAATACGCCAACCACCCAACACGCCAATATGCTGTTTAAAGGTCAAGCAGCAGCGTGATAGGTTCTTCGAGCAGTTTCTTCACCTTCACGAGGAAGGTCACGGAGCTGCTTCCGTCAATCACCCGGTGGTCGTAGCTGAGGGCCAGGTACATCATCGGGCGGATTTCCACCTGCCCGTTCACGGCCACGGGGCGCTGCACGATGTTGTGCATGCCGAGGATGGCGCTCTGTGGCTCGTTCAGGATTGGTGTGCTCAGCATCGAGCCGAAAATCCCGCCGTTTGTGATGGTGAAGGTACCGCCGCTCATTTCTTCCAGTGTGAGTTCGCCTTTGCGGGCCTTGTCGGCCAACTCCTTGATTTTCAGCTCAACCTCTGCAAAGTTCAGCGACTCTACGTTGTGTACTGGCGGCACCACGAGGCCGTTCGGGGTGCTGATGGCGATGGAAATGTCCACGTAGTTGTGGTAGATGATGTCCTCGCCGTCAATCATGGCGTTCACATCAGGCATTTCGAGCAGCACCTTGGCACATGCCTTGGCGAAGAGCGACATGAAACCGAGCTTGATGCCGTATTTTTTCACGAATGCGTCTTGGTGCTTTTCCCGCAAGGCCATGATTTCCGTCAGGTCCACCTCGTTGAAGGTGGTGAGCATGGCCGTGTTGTTTTTGGCGCTCACGAGCCGCTTTGCAATGGTGCGACGCATCCGACTCATCTTTTTGCGCTCCTCTGAGCGAGTGCCCCATGGGGCTCCTGCCACTGCCGAGGCAACAGGTTGCGGTGCTGGTGCAACGGCGGGTGGTGCTGTGACTGCTTTTTGTGCATCTTCTTTGGTGATGCGGCCATCCTTGCCCGTGCCAGCGACACTGTCAGGCTCAATACCGCTTTCTTTTAAAATCTTGGCGGCAGCCGGGGACGGATGCCCCTCGGCATAGGTGGTCTTGCTCTCCGCTGGGGCAGCGGCCGGGGCAGCAGCGGAGGGTTTTGTCTCGACTGGTGCAGCGGCAGGTGCGATGGCAGCGCCACTTGTGGCTGAGCCATTTTGCGTTGCCGAAGTATCAATCTTTGCCACAAGCGCACCGATGGCGATGTCATCGCCTTCTGCGGCTACGTGGATGAGCTTGCCGGAGGCTTCCGCCGGAAATTCGAGGGTTGCCTTGTCAGATTCAAACTCGCAGATAGACTCGTCCAGCGATACGTAGTCGCCGTTGGATTTCAGCCACTTGGAGAGCGTCACCTCGGTGATGGATTCCCCAATGACGGGGACTTTCATTTCAACGATTGCCATTTTTTTGATTTTCTTTTTTGAAACGCAAATATCGGTTTCTTCACACATTTGAAAAGAAATCCCATGATTTATTGAGTAATGAGTGGTTGAGTGGTTGCGAAAATGACCGTCGTTTACACCAATGTCAAAATCACCCAATTCAGGCTCCCGCTGAGGCGTACATCTTTTCCAGCTCTACTTTTAACAGTTCGAAAGTGCTCTCCCGCACTGGCACAAGTGGCGAACGCACCTCACCGGTGCAAAGCCCCATGGTTTTCATCACAGCCTTGATGCCCGCTGGATTGCCATCCACGTAGAGCAGCGGGTGAATGTCGTGCAGGTCGAGGTGGATGCGCCGTGCGGTGTCGAAGTCGCCGCTGAGGGCTGCCCGCACCATACCTGAGAACTGCTCCGGCAGTGCGTTGGCGATGACGGAAATGACACCCTTGCCCCCGCAAGCGATGATTGGCAGCGTGAGTGAGTCGTCACCGGAAAGTACCAGAAAGTCGTCGGGTTTGTGCTTGATAATGGACACCGCTTGGTCTATCTGGCCAGAGGCTTCCTTGACGGCGATGAATTTTTTGCTGGCTCGTGCAAGCCGCAGCGTGGTGTCCGCCGTGACGTTGGAGGCGGTGCGGCCCGGCACGTTGTAGATGATGATGGGAAGTGGCGAAATTGCCTCCAGCGCCATGTAGTGCTGGTAAATACCTTCCTGCGTGGGCTTAACGTAGCTGGGGCTGCTCGACATGATGGCGGAGAAGCCTTCGAGGTCGTAATTGCGCACCCGCTCAATGAGGTGTAGGGTGCTATTGGCGCCGAACAGCCCAGCCACGACTGGCATCCGCTCGTTTACTTTTTCAAGGGTGAATTTGAAGACCTCCTTGCACTCAGCGGTGGTGAGCATAATAGCTTCACCGGTGGAGCCGAGCGACACGATGAAATCCACGCCGCCCGTGATGACGTGCTCGATGACACGCTCAAGGGCCTCAAAATCCACTTTTCCTTTGTGATAGGGGGTCACCAGTGCGACACCCGTACCGCTAAACTGCTGTTGTTTCATGATTTGGTCGCAACTTTTTCATGTAAAAAATTACCTGTTGGAGGTACGTTTTGAGGTCGGTTTTACCGGAGTGCTCAATCATCAGGTCGTAGCAAAAGGTTTGGTCTGTGTACGGCCCGACCCTGAACCGTGCCTTGGAGAGGGCGGCGAGGTAGTCGAGCGGTATGACGGAGTTTTTGGTCAGGTTGAGGAGAAGGTCGAAGGGTTGGTCCTTGAATTCAAGAGCTTCACGGCTGTTGGGCCGCAGCGCCCAGTCCACCTGCTGGCGGTTGAAGGCCGGGAATGCAAAGCTTTCGCCCTTGAGTTTGTTGTCAAAAAAAGCGAGGAGCTTCACTTTTTTGCCTGCCTTTTTCAGTTGTCCGGCATAATCGAGTACCATTTCCCGCTCGGCAGGCTCGGTGCCATCGAAGAGAATGCCAATATAAGCGGCATTGTCGAGGTACATAGTACCCCGTTGGGACTTTTGTGCCGACAGTTCCTTTTTCAAAAAAGAACGGTGAAAATGAATGCGAATTTGTTCTAAAAACTGCATGGTGTGCAGGCGTTTGTTTTTCTGTGAAAAGCTGCTGACTTGTTTAAATTCAAGCCTCGGTGCTTTCTTCCGCTTCTATTGCTGCGGGGATGGTATCGTAAACGCCCATGGAACAGTACTTGTTGATTCGAGCTTCGACAAGCTCGTCTGGTGTAAGTTTTCCCAAGTCGGCCAAGGCCTCTTTTATGTATGTTTTCAAAATGACGGCCATTTCTTCCGGTGCAGAATGTGCGCCGCCAAGCGGTTCCTTGATGATGCCGTCAATCAACCCGAAGGAAAGCATGTCATCGGCAGTCAGTTTAAGTGCCTCTGCGGCCTGTTCTTTAAAGTCCCAACTGCGCCAAAGAATGGACGAGCACGACTCCGGCGAAATGACCGAGTACCAAGTATTTTCGAGCATGAAGACCCGGTCGCCTAGGCCAATTCCGATGGCGCCCCCAGACGCACCCTCTCCTATAATCACGCAGACGATGGGAACCTCCAGTTTTGCCATTTCGAACAGATTGCGGGCGATGGCCTCTGCCTGTCCTCGTTCCTCCGCTTCGATGCCAGGAAATGCGCCCGGTGTGTCAATCAGCGTGACGACAGGGAACCCGAATCGCTCGGCCATTTTCATCAGTCGCAGTGCCTTGCGATAACCTTCCGGGTTGGCCATGCCAAAGTTGCGGAACTGGCGCATCTTGGTATTGGTGCCCTTCTGCTGACCCATGATAACGACGGTTTGTCCATCAATATCGGCTAACCCACTCACAATGGCCTTGTCGTCGCCAAAACAGCGGTCGCCATGCAACTCAACGAAGTTGTTGCAAATTTGCTCAATATAAAATAAGGTATAAGGTCGCTCCGGGTGGCGGGAAAGTTGGACTTTTTGCCAAGGGGTCAGGTTGTCATAGATTTCTTTTCGCTTAGCGTTAATCTTAGCCTCCAACTCTTCAATCATAGGTGTGACGTCAAGGTCACCCTCTTCACCTACCTGCTTGATCTTGTCCAACTGTTCAAACAAGCTTTCCAGTGGTTTTTCAAAATCTAAAAAAACCATAAACCAATTGTTGTGTTTGCTTTTTGATTTCGGCGGGGGCCGAAAAAATAGCATCCTGCATTTTTGTGAATGACAAAGTTAGCAAACCCTTGAGAGTCCTTGGCAAAGGGCATATTTTTTTTACTTTTTTTCGACACTGGTTGCAGGTGAATAAAACAAGTCATACATTTGCGTCCGCTTTTAAAGAGAGCGATTTTTTTTCATAACGGTTCGGTAGTTCAGTTGGTTAGAATACCTGCCTGTCACGCAGGGGGTCGCGGGTTCGAGTCCCGTCCGGACCGCTTTCAGAAAATCAAAAGCCTCGTAAGTATTGCTTGCGGGGCTTTTTTTTGTTTTTCAGCGAGGGCTTAGTATAAAAAATACACTAAAAAACACCGCACACCTTGCGCCGCATTTTTTTTCCCCATAAGTTTGTCGCATAATCGAAATCAAGATGAACCTGTACTCGAATAATTTTTGGTTTAGCTTTTACTTTTACGGTCAACCGTAACGGGGCTAAAGCATTTTGTTGTTCAACAGGTTTGAAAATAAAATCAAAAGGTCCCGCTAGCGGGGCCTTTTTTTTGCTTTCTAATCAAGTAGCCATGTCGACTAACCAAACCAGCTTTTTTTGTAGTTTTTATTTTTTCTGGGGTTTTCCTTAGGGGACTTTTGGTTTGCTTTTTTGTAAAAAGAAAAACGAAAGCCCCGCAGTGCCGGGGCTTTTTTGCTTTATAAAACATTGAAAATGAGTCAAATAGAAACAAGTATTGAAACCGAGGCCACCGCCGTCAGCGATGTGCCTGCCAAGCTCCGGGTCGCCATTCAAGGCGTACCAGGCGCCTTCCACGACATCGCAGCACGGTATTTCTTCGGCGCCGACCGGGTGGAAATCGTGCCAGCCCACACCTTCCGCCAGCTCGTTGAGCAAGTGGAAAACGGCGATGCCGACACGGGCCTCATGGCCATCGAGAATACCATTGCCGGGAGCATCATCGGCAACTACCGGCTGCTCACCGCCAGCAAGCTACGTGCCGTCGGCGAAGTCTATCTGCGCATCCGACAAAACCTGATGGCATTGCCAGGTCAGCGAATCGAAGACCTTCGGGAAGTCCACTCGCACCCCATCGCCATCGCCCAGTGCGACGAGTTTTTTGCGCAGCACCCCCACATCCGCCTCGTGGAAATGGAGGACACCGCCCTGAGTGCCCAGCGCATTGTGGAGCAACAATCCACGGGCGTGGGCGCCATCGCCAGCCATCTCGCCGCCAGCATGTACGGCCTCGACCTCCTTGCCGAGAGCATCGAAACCAATAAACAAAACTTCACCCGCTTCCTCGTGTTGGAGCGCATGGAGGACGTGCAATATCCCGCCGGGGCCGATAAGGTCTCGCTGTTTTTCTCCCTTTCGCATGAGGTTGGCAGCCTGCATAAAGTGCTCGCCGCCCTCTCTGCCCACGGTGCGAACTTGACTAAAATACAGTCCGCTCCCATCGAAGGGCGGCCTTGGGAGTATTTTTTCTTCGTGGATTTTGTAAACGATGAAGGTGCCGATTGGCAAGCAGCAGTGGAGGCCATACGACCTTTCACGCACAGCTTGGAGGTGCTGGGGGCTTACAATCAAGGTAGTTTTTTTGAATAACCTACCACCCTCAACAATTCAACAATAAAACAATTCAGCAATCATGATAGTCCAACCCGCCAAACGCCTCGACAATATCCAAGAGTATTATTTTTCAAAAAAGCTCAAGGAAATAGCTGCCATGCGCAGCCAAGGCATTGACGTGCTGAACCTCGGCATCGGCAGCCCCGACCTGCCACCGCTGGCGGAGGTATCGAAGCTGCTCGGCGAACAAAGCTGCCTGCCCGATGTGCATGCCTACCAGAGTTACGTCGGGATTCCAGAGCTGCGGGCAGCGTTTGCGGACTGGTACGGTCGGTTTTTTGGGGTAAAACTCGACCCTGCGACCGAGGTGCTGCCGCTCATCGGCTCCAAGGAGGGCATCATGCACATCGCCATGACCTTCCTCGAACCCGGCGACGTGGCGCTCGTGCCAAACCCTGGTTACCCGACCTACCGGGCTGCCTCGGAACTGGCCGGGGCCGAGGTCGTCGAGTTCCCACTGACAGCGGAGAACGGCTGGCTGCCCGACCTCGATGCATTGGAACAGACCGACCTGAGACGTGTGAAAATCTTATGGGTCAACTACCCCAACATGCCTACGAGCGCACATGCGAATGCCCCTTTTTTTGAAAAACTAATCGCCTTCGGTAAACGGCACAACATCCTGATAGTTAACGACAACCCGTACAGTTTCATCCTCAACGACGACCACCTGAGCCTGCTCTCCGTGCCCGGTGCGATGGGCGTGGCATTGGAACTGAACTCCCTGAGCAAGTCGCACAATTTGGCGGGCTGGCGGGTCGGCGTTTTGGCGGGTCGGGCGGACTACCTCGGCCATGTCGTGCGGTTCAAGAGCAACATGGACAGCGGCATGTTCAAGCCCGTGCAGTTGGCAGCAGCCTTGGCCCTGCAAGCCACGCCGGAATGGTACGAAAACCTGAACGCAATTTATCGCCAACGGCGGGAAAAAGCCTATGAACTGCTCGACTTGCTCGGCTGCGTTTGGGAGCCCGGGGCAACAGGGATGTTCGTTTGGGCGAAAGTGCCAAGCCAATACCAAAATGGCTATGAACTGACTGATTTGCTGCTGAACGAAGCGCATGTTTTCATCACGCCCGGTGGTATTTTTGGGTCGAATGGAGACGGGTACGTGCGGATTTCGCTATGCAGCAAGACAGAGGTTTTTGAAACAGCAATCTCCAGAATTAAAAAACTGGAGCCAGTGCCGGCCCTTTGAGCGAAGGATTGGAAAGCCCGATAGAGATTTCTAAGCCTGAGCGGGGGCAACAAGAACCGGGATTTCCAATCCCTTCGGGCTTAGAAATCCCTTTCAGCCTTGAACGGCCAGAACAGAAAACTTGAAAATGACCATTACCATCATCGGAGTCGGACACATCGGCGGCAGCATGGCCATCTCCCTCAAAGAGAACTGCTTTGCCGACCATATCATCGGGGTAGATGCCAGCCAGACCAGCCTCGACAAGGCGCTGCGTCGCCGCATCATTGACGAGGCTTGCGAACTGGAGGAGGGCGTGGCAAAGGCAGACCTCATCATCGTGGCAACTCCAGTGGACGTGGCGATGGAGGTATTGCCCCAAATTTTGCCGAAGGTGAAAAACCAAGTCGTGATGGACGTCGGTTCGACGAAGCAGCGCCTGCTTAACCTCGTGGACGCACTGCCCAACCGCCCCCAGTTCGTAGCGACGCATCCGATGGCAGGCACGGAGCACAGCGGCATTGAAGCGGCCATACCGAGGCTCTTCGATGGGAAGTACACCGTCATTTGCGAAGCGGAAAAAAGCAGCCCGGAAGCCGTGGCGCTGGTGGAACGAATGTACCAATCGCTAAATATGAAAATCGCCCGGCTGAACGGGCAGGAGCATGACGTACACACGGCCTATGTGTCGCACATCTCGCACATCAGCTCGTTTGCGCTGGCGCTGACGGTACTGGAAAAGGAGCGGGACGAGCAGGCGATTTTTGAGCTGGCGAGCAGCGGTTTTGCCTCCACGGTGCGCCTGGCGAAAAGCTCGCCGGAGATGTGGACGCCCATTTTTCGCCAAAACCGGGACAACGTGCTGGATGTTTTGGATGAGCATATCAGTGTGCTGTCCCGCTTCCGTAGTTTGTTGATAAAAAAGGATTTCGAGGCCATCCACCAGTTGATGGTGGAGGCCAATGGAATAAGGAAAATTTTACCGTAAACCTGGGGCCATGTAGCCGCCAAACTTGTTTGGCTGGCTAATTTGTCACACTGAGCCAGCCAAACAAGTTTGGCGGCTACATGGCCCACAACCGTTTTGACCATGCAATTTGAACCTGTTTTCGACAAAATCGAGCGCCCGATACTCATCGCCGGGCCATGCAGCGCCGAGACGGAGGCGCAAGTCATGGAGACTGCTCATGGTCTGGCCGCACAGGGCATTGACCTATACCGGGCGGGTATCTGGAAGCCCCGCACGAAGCCGGGTGGCTTCGAGGGCGTGGGCACGGAGGGGCTGGCTTGGCTGCGCCGGGTGAAGCAAGAAGTGGGCCTGAAAACCACGACCGAGGTGGCCAACACGCAACACGTTTTCGAGGCGCTGAAGTACGGCATTGATGTGCTGTGGATTGGTGCCCGCACGACGGTGAACCCGTTTTCGGTGCAGGAAGTGGCCGATGCACTGTCGGGCGTGGACATCCCGATTTTGATAAAAAATCCAGTAAATGCTGACTTGAAGCTCTGGATGGGCGCCATCGAGCGCATCTACAAGACGGGCATCAAGCGCATTGCGGCGGTACACCGGGGCTTCTCGGTGCATGGCGAGACGAAGTTCCGCAACGCCCCGCTCTGGCAATTGCCGATTGAGTTGAAACGGCATTTCCCCGACCTGCAAATCATCTGCGACCACAGCCATATTTGCGGGCGGCGGGACATCCTGGCGCCCATTGCGCAGCAAGCCCTCGACCTCGGCTACGATGGCCTGATGACGGAGGTACATCCTCGGCCAGACGAAGCTTGGAGCGACGCCGAACAGCAAATCACGCCGTTCACCTACGGCGAAATGGTACGCAACCTGACTGCCCGCAAGCTGACGACTAGCAACGCTGAGTTCCTCAAATCGCTGGACTTTTTGCGCCACCAGATTGACGATATTGATGACCGGTTGCTGCAATTGTTGGGCTCCCGCATGAAGCTGGCCGACCAGATTGGCGAATACAAAAAGCAGAACAACGTCTCCATTTACCAGCCGAGTCGCTGGAACGAGATTTTGGAACATGCGGTGGAAAAAGGTGCGGTGCTGGGCCTTAGCGGGGAGTTCATCGAGGCAGTGCTGAAGGCGGTACACGAGGAGAGTATTGCGCACCAGTCGAAGGTGATGAATGAGAAGGCAGTTGCCTAAAAGCAAAGAGGCCGAGCATCATCAAGTTGCTCGGCCTCTCCCAATTATCGGGGAGTTATTTCGTCCCCTTCAAAGACTTATAATACTCCTCCACCAGATTCTTGTAGTACGGTTTCAAGGACGGGTTCACCGTCTTAAACTGCTCGATTTCAGCCTCCCGTTTTTTGATGTATTCTTCGAGTGAAGGTGGCATTTTGCGCTCTTGGTCTTGTGCGGTCTCCGACTTGCGCCTGTTGTCCTGGTCGCGCTGGCGCTCGGCCCGTTCATGTTCGAGGAGGCGGGTCAGGATGTCCTGTTGGCGCTTGAGCATTTCGTTGCTGAGGCGTTTGTTGACGAGGTCTTTTTCGACCTTGTTCATCTGGTCAATGAGGTCTTGCAACTCCTTGTCGCCCTTGCCCTGTCCTTGCAATTCTTTTTGTTTTTTCTCCAATTGCTTGCGGATAGCAGCTTGGCGGGCAGCCATTTGGGCAAATTCCTTGCTGGTAGGGTTCTCGCCTTCTTGTCCACCTTCACCTTCCTTGCCACCTTCTTTACCTTCCTTGCCCTCCTTGCCCTTGCCCATTTTTTTCATGCCCTCGTTCAGTTCCTTTTGACCTTCGGAGGCGGGCTTGTCTTTGGGTTCCTTGCCCCCTTTTCCACCGCCGGCGCCACCGGGGTTGTTGCACATCTGGCTGCCGGGCATCCCGCTCGACATTTGCATTTGCATCTGTTGCATGACCTCGCTGAGCATGAGTGCGAGGTCGTTCAGGTTTTTCATGCCCCGTTGCTGTTGTTCGGCTGCCTGGGGCTTCTGGCGCTCTTCGAGGTTGTCAAGGCTCTTGCGCATGTTGTCCTTGATTTCGCCAACCTTGTCCGTGATGAAAGTCTCCATCTGTGCCACTCGTTTTGCGAGTGCATAGAGGCTGTCTTCTACAACCTTGAAGTCGTCTTGGATTTTTTTCTGCTCTTGCGTGAGGCCAATATAACGGGGCGTGTTGATTTCGACGGGCTGAAACTGGTTCATCACGTCCTCTTGCTCGAAAGAGAGCGTGACGATATTTTCGAGCAACTGGCGCAAGGCTTTCAGGTCCAATTCCATCTGCTCCTGCTCCTGGCCCGCCTGCTGTTCGGCCATTTTGGCGGCCATATCCTTCATCTTTTTGGATGCACTTTTTTGCTTGCGGCCAGCCTTCTGGTTCTCCTTTTTCTTTATGCTTTCTTTGCTGTCCTTCTGGTCTTCTTTGATGTCCTCTTGCTCCTCTTTTTGCTGGTCGAAGTCTTGCTTGTTCTGCATTTCCTCGTTTTTCTTTTCCAGTTCTTCCATCTTCTTTCCAATCTCCTCCATCTCCTTGTTCAGTTCCTCCTGTTTTTTCTCCAGTTCTTCCTGTTCTTTTTTCTGCTCCTCTGGCGATTGTTGCTGGTCGTTCTGGTCGGCCTTCTCGGTTTCTTCGCTGAGTTTTTCTTGTTCTTCAGCCAATTTTTCCAGCTTCTCCACGGTTTTTTGCACCTCGTACTCAAATTCGAGTTGCTTGTAAAGTTCCAGCAAGCGGTCCATATCCTTTTCCTTTTGCTCCTGCTGGTTCTTCATTTCTTCCATCTTTTCGAGGGCCTCGTCTTTCTTCATTTCTTGGAGCAGTTCCTCTATTTTCTGCATAAGCTCCTTCATCTCGTCATCCATCGTCTCCTCCATGAGCTTTTCCAATTGCTCCTGCTCCTGCTTTATTTCCTCGTTGGGCTGCTCCATTTCCTCCTGGTTTTCGAGGTTCTCCTTGAATTTCTCCTTGGCCTCGTCCATCTGTTTTTGGAGTTCTTTTTGGCGCTCCAGTAGTTTTTCCAGCTCCTTGCGGGTCTGCCAGTCCATATCTTTTTGCTGCAAGACCTTGTCCCGCAGCTTGTTTATTTCCTCCTGAATCTTCTGGCTTTCCTTGATAGCCTTTGCGAGGTTGTCCTTGATTTGCTCGCTGTTTTCCTCCTGTTTTTTCTCCATCTCCTCCAGCGTCGGCATGGCGAAGACCATGAGCGTCGTGCGGCTGGATTTGCTGCCGTTCACCCCGTCGTTGTCGAACACTTCGAAGTAGTAGGTCACCTCGTCGCCAGGTTTGAGTCCGAGTTGGTTGAGGTCAAAAACATGGCGGTAAGCGGTGCTTTTGCCCTCCGATTTCTGTAGTTTGAGGGTCTTGAGTTCGCCTTCCCGGTTTTCGCTTTTCACCCGGTAGTTGAATGAAAGGCCGAGCAGGCCGTAGTCGTCAGTAGCTTCGCCAACGAAGTACAGCACCTTGGCGTTCGTGCTGTCCTCGAACTTCTCTGCCTTGATGGTTGGGTACAAATCGGGCACAACGGTGATGGAATACGTCACCGAGTCGGCGTTGGGCAGGTCTTCGTTGGAAATATAAAGGCGGTATATTTCGTCCTTAAGCGCCTTCTTTTTGAAGGTAAAAAGTTCGTCGGAGAAGCGCTTCGTGTCCACTGTTTGCGCCGAATTTGCGAAGCGGATGGAAATATTGTCGGTAAACTGCGAATTGAAAATCCAGTCAATATTCGTTCCCGCTGGCACCACGAGGTCACCGGTGCTTTTCAGTTCTTCGTCGGAGCGGCCCGTGTAGCCGGGGTAGTCGAGCTTCACGTCAAAGCCAATGATGTTGGGTTTTTCCAGCACCTCCAGCGTGTAGCCCTTCGACGCGATGGCGCCGGAAAGGAATCGGAACTCGGTGTCCTTAGCCACGTTGCTGAAACGGTAGCTGAACGTGTTGTTGCTCTCTTTCGTCAGGCGGTATTGGATATTGTCAATGTCAATGAAAGCCTCGTTGGGCAGGGCATCGCCCTCCACCTTCACGGTCAGCGGGAACTCGCCAAACTGCACCACGTTGAGGCTGTCCTCATTTACCACAAAGCGGAACGGGGCCGGTTTTTCAAACTCCTTGTTGAACTCAATGAGCCTCCCCGTGCTATCCGTGATGAGGCTCGGCGCTGCAAACAATACAACGATGAGCAGGAGCAGCGGCGGCAGGGTGTATTTCAGGTACCTGCGGTTTTGGGTGAGGTCAATGGCTCGTTGGAACGGCACGGGCTTCACTTCTTCGGATTTTTGGTTGATGCTCGCCAGAATCAGCTCCCGGTTCGTTGCATTGCTGTCCGATTGCGATTTCAACTGTAAGATGTTCAGCAACTTATCTTTTACATTGCTGAAATGATCGCCGATGATAGTGGCCGCTTTTTCATGTGAAATCACCTTGCCCAGCCGGAAATAATGCAACATCGGCAGCGCCACCCAAGTGAACAGCGCCACCGCCGAAATGCCCACGAACGAGAAGAACAGCGCCTCCCTGGTAGCTGGTTTGAAGTAAAAATGGTACTCCAAAAAGTTCAACCCAAGGAACAGCACAAGCAACAGCGCAAGGCTGTACAGCCCGCCCCGGATGAGCTGGTTCACATAGAACTTGCGGATGAACTGGTCAAGTTTTTCAATCAGCAGTTGATAGTTATCCTTGTAAGACATGGGCACACGGTATTGATGGTTTAAGGTTTCAATGGGGTTTCAGGTTGGAGGGCAGTCAAGTAGAGCAAATTTCTCTCCATGCTTGCGGTCAAAACTAAGCATAAAAAGACCAGACTGAAACGCTTGGGCTGCATGGTAAGTTGCGGAGTAAGTGAAATTGGCAAATGTGTGGTCGTAAACGCCACAAGCGATAGGCCGTGATAGCATCATACTATAATGCTTTGCTATCACTTCCCGCCCCGCATCTCCGCCTCAATGTTCGGATTGATTTCCTTCGCCTTGGCCATCAGTTCCGCCGTCTTGTCAGCTTGGCCGATATTGTAGTAGGCGCTCGCCAAGTTGTAGTAGGCCGCTGCATTGTTCGGCTCTTTTTCGAGGGCTTTGGTGAAAAACTCTACCGCCTTCTGCCCGTTGCCGCTCACGCCATTGGCCACACCCAGTAGGCGCAGCGTCTCGTAATCGTTTGGGTTGAGTTCGTATGCCCTGTTCAAGTAGGTAAATGCCCTGGCGATGTCGCCCTTTTTCTCCCCAAAAAATTGACCTGCCTGGCGGCAAGTGATGGCAAGGTTGTTTTTGGCTTCACCATATTCGGGGTCAAGTTTCAGCGCCTGCTCGTAGGCTTGGATGCTGGCTTCGTACTGCTGCAAATAGTTGTAGGCATTGCCCAAAATCAGCAGCGGGTTCTTGTAGCCGGGGTGTATTTTCATCGCCTCGTTCAGGTGGCCGACGGCCTCGTTGAGCATCGTTGTCTTGCGGGCGGCGTTCTCTGGTTTCAGCGATTGGGCGACCAACTCGCCGCCCGTGGCGTTCCTCAGCTTGGCGCTGTTCGGCACGGTCTTTATGTCGGTGGTGAAGAGCGTGTAGTTGTCTTTCCAGACAAAATTTCGGGTAAATGTTTTAACAGAAAAAGCCAACAGCACGGCAATTCCACCAATCAACACCGTTGGTTTTGGTCGCCCCGTCTGGTCGGTGAGGCGGTAGAGCAGCGTGGCCACGACCATTGCGAAGCCGATGGATGGCATGTAGAGGAAGCGCTCGTTCATGTTCGTGCCGATGGGGAAAACGAAGTTGGAGGCGATGCTCAAGGTGAGGAGGTAGAACAAAATCCCGTAGCTCACCGGGTCTTTTTTGGGCAAACGGACGAGTGCGTAACCCAGCAGCGCCAGATGTGCCAACACTGCCAAAATCACCTGCCAATCGTCAAACGACATGATGCCGATGGCCCTGGGGTAGTAGTCGTGGCTGAGCGGGTGCGGGAACAGGAGCAGCAGCAGGTATTTGCCGAGGGTGAAAAAATTGGTCGCTGTTTTCTCCGCAAAACTGAAGTCAACGTACTGGTTGCCGACGAGTTTGAGGAACGGGTTGTTCATCAGTTCCCGTGGCGGTTCGCCACCGAAGTCCATGCCGAGTACACCGATGCGAAGGAGGATGAACAGCGCCGCCGCCGCCAGAAATGGCAGCGTTTGTAGGAAGATTTTGCCTGGCTTTGCATTCGTGAAGAAGAAGAACGTCAGCGGCACGATGGCCACGAAGGTGATGGCATTTTCCTTAGAGAGCAGCGCCATGAAGAATACGACCGCTGCCGCCACGTTCAGCGATTTTTTTCCTTCGTAAAATGCCTTGAGCGACAAATACAGCGCCGCCAAGCTGCCCAGCAAGCTCACGATTTCGTCCCGTCCCTTCACGTTGGCCACCACCTCCGTGTGGATTGGGTGTACCATAAACAGCAATGTTGCTCCCAGCGCAACGAATGGCCCGAAGCCCGTCGAACCTTTCATTTGCCCATCGGGAGCAAAGATTTTTAACAAAAACCAGAACAATACCACGCCCGTCAGGCCGTAGAGCAACACGTTGACGAGGTGCCCGACGAACTTCACGGCGTTCAGCTTGCCCCCCTCGTTCGGGTCAAAGACGGTGTCGCCGTCCTTGTCCATCACGGGCTGGCCCGCCACGTCTCGTTTTTTTGGGGCAAAAAGCTGCACCTCCGTGGCGTACATCAGCGGCGTCAGGGGCCGGTAGCGCCCGCCGGACACCAGCTTGTCCTTTCCTTCTACTTTGAAAAACCCCCGAAACGTATCGTACTTCAGCAGGCCACCGTAACCTGCCATGCCCTTGCAGGTAAACTCGTTGTCGTAAATGACGATGGCATCGTCCACGGCGTAGTCGAAGGTCAGCGTGTTCGCATACAGCGCCACGCCGAGCACGAAGAGCAGGATGCTGAAATTGCGGCGGAAGTTGCCGGCCTGGGTGAGGGCGGGCGCTTGCGGCTTGGGTGCGGATGGTTTGCGTTTTGACATTTTATCGGTGGACGGTGGTTGGTGGACGGTTGACGGCTTTGGGGCTGGGCAAAAATAAAAATGGTAGTGGAGATTAGCGATTTTGTTGAGTACAAACTGAGGTTTAGCAAGGACGGATAAGTGGGTTTGGGTTTTCGCCTTGGATACCGACAGGTTTGTTTCCGAATTGGAGCGGGCGCATGGAAAGTAGGAAGTCAAACTTGAAGTTCATGGCGTAGGTGTCTTTTACCCTTCCCGCCACGAGGTAAAGCCGCAGTTTGAAATCATGGTTCTCATTGTAAAAGTGCGTACGAAATCGGTTGCTCATAAAATCCGTTAGGCAGGTGTGGAACTTATCCCAAATCGCTTCCGAATTCAGGTAGCTTTTGGATTTAACGTTTTTCAATTCCACGACATGCACATGGAAATGCCCCGCCGAACACCGCTGTACAATCAGGCAATCCGGTGATTTTGGTGTGTCGGGGTTGGGTACAGTGGCATTGTAAAAATCGTCCACCTTAACGATGAGGTAATCTTCCATCGAAATGGCAGTATCAAAATCTACGCAAACATCGTTTTCGCAGCAGGTCTGATGGATATGCGGGGCGAGCGAGGCATCGGCCCGGAGGTCATTTAGGAGCATCAGTATCTTCGTTTAGCACCTCGTAGGATTCGAGGCGTTCTTGATACAGCTTTTGTGCAACCCCGGCGAAGTTGTGATCTTCGATGCCCTCTGCGGTGGCCTGCATATCCGGTTCTACGATGCTTCCTTTGTCCGTCATCACCATGTGGTAAACGGCTACTTTCTCTGGAGCTATTTCCTTTTTGAGGAGCATATTGCTCAACTGGTTGAACATATAGTTGCTATGCGAAGTGAGGATGACCTTCACGTTGTGCTTCGTCAGCTCGGCGAAGATTTCCATGAGTTGCACTTGCACTTTGGGGTGGAGGTGGGCTTCGGGTTCTTCGATGATGATTAAAGAACTTCTTTCTTTATTTGGTTCAACTACAAACTTCAGATACAGCACGAGTGGCGCTAATTCCGAAATCATTGAAGCTGCATTTAATAAATCAACTTCAGATTCATTGTTTGCTGGATGATAGGTTATCTTACTAGAATCCACATTGTATTTAATCTCTCCATTAAACAAGTTTTCTTCAATTTTCTCTGCAATCTTTTCTAAGGCTGTGCTTTTTATCTTGTTGTCAATCTGGGATAGATTTAGAAAATAATTTGCCATTGATGGCGATAATGCCATCAAATCAATTGATTTATCCTTAAGTAATAATCTGTGCTTTGACAATTCAATATAAATCCTAGAAAGTTGACTAAATATTGGATATAAACCTGAACGTGAAGATGGGAGAAAGAAGACCTCTTTAATTTTAGAATTTACAATGAATAACATTTCTGCAAAAACATCAACCACTGCCTCATTTACATCAACAGCGTTAACTGGGGGTGGAATCTTAAAGTTTTCAAGTTCGTAATCACCATATCCATTTATTGCAACAAATAACTGTATGTCTTCAGAAAGCGTAAAAATAAATGCAGTTTGATTGCTTTTAAAAAAATTTCCTATGGCGCTACTATTGTAGGTGCTAATCAATTGGTATTCAAAAGAACTTAAAACAGTCCTTTCGAAAAAATACTTAAATGCTGCCTCAAATGTCATGTGTCCAACATCAAAATTCTTTACTTCTGGCCGAAATGTTTGCTTAATAAACGCTTTATCTCCCGACTGCTGAACACTTTTTAAAAATAAATAGAGAGTAGTAACTGCAACTGATTTCCCCACATTATTCTCCCCATACAGCAAGTGCAAGTCCTTCTCCAAGTCGAACTCAAAATGATGTATCGGGCCGAGGTTTTGAATTTCTATTTTCATAAACGAGTCAGTTTTTGATGGTCAGCAATTTGCAAACAAGCCGTCTGTCCATCAAGTTTCCCTGCAAAGAACCGAAACTTTGGGGAAACTTGCTCATTCCTTCCCCTCCCCCAAATACTTCATCCCCACCAACAAAAAGAACAAATACAGCGACACCCCGAAATTGTTCTCAATCGTGTTCTCCACGAAATAAGAGGAGAAAATGACGGCGTGCAAAGCCAGAAACAGCGGGTTCCGCCAGTTTTTTTGGTAAAAAAGCGGCAGGAAAAAACCCACCAAAAACAGCGCAAGCCCCACCAGTCCCGTACCAGCGAAGATGGTCACGAACTGGTTGTGCGGCATTTTCAGCTTGTAGTCCCCGGCGGCTTTCGAGGCGTATTTCTCCTTCACAGCTTGGTCTAGGTCGCCAGCGCCGATGCCAAAAATGGGATGCTCCCGCCCGATTTCGAGGCCAATGAGCATGGAGGTGAAGCGCTCGGCGTCCGGGTAGTCGGCACCGGCGCCCTGTTGGAACTGAAGATAGTCCCAGCGGGCGTAGTCCACTTTGGCCTTAAAGCTCGGCACGGCGAGGTAGGCCAGCAGCGGCAACGCCACCACCCCGGCGATGCCCGCCAAGCCGAGCAGGTAGCGTTTTTTTACAAAAACAAACCAAGCGCCGAGCGCCAGCAGGGCGAGGTAGAGCGAGGCCAGCCCACTACGCACCGACAGCACGTGGATGAAAGCGAACAGGAACAGCGTTAGCCCACCGACCACCCAATTGCGGATTACCGGATTGCGGATTGCGGATTGCGGATTGCGGATTTCAGAGTCCTTGGAGACTTGGGAGGGGTTTGGTTTCAGGGAAAAATTTTCAGCCCAGAGTGCACCGCCGCCGAGGATGGTCAGCGCCAGCATCAGGCTGAACCGGATGTGGTTGCTGGGGGTGGTGAGGTGGCCGCCCCGACCGAGGTTGGTCATCTCGGCATCGAAGTTGGCGATGAAGTTGAGCAGCACGTACACACTGATGATGGACATCGTCACCAGCAGAAAATAGAGGATGGTGAAAACCTCCCGCTTGCGCAATGCGGGCATGGAAGCAAAGGCGAAAGGCAGCACCAAAAACGGCAGTTTGATGCGCAGCCGCTCCAGCGTGTAGCCGAGGTCGCTGGACCACGGCCATGAAAAAAGCACCAGCAAAAATGGAATGGAAACGGCCAGCCACGGCGTGTAGCTGCGGTATTTTTCAAAATTTTCCTGAAGGGTGTCCCGCAGCGTGATTTTGATTTTCGGCCCTTCAATTTTCAACTGGAAAACGGACAGCACCACCAGCGCAATCATCGAAATGGACAGCACAGCTTCCGCAGAAAGTACCATGCTCACCAAGTAGATGAACAGGAAAATAATGGATTGCGCTTTGTACGATTGCAGGATGGTTTGCATGGATAATGAGTGAATGTTGGAATGAGAGAATGGGTGAATGTATGGGCAAAGGGCCTTACATTTGCACCCTCAAAATGACGATTTTGTGAAAACGGTCCGTAGTGTTGGGCAGTCATTCACTCATTTCATCATTCAGTCATTCAATCATTGCCATGTCCGATTCATTCGCAAATGTAAAACGCCTCATCGAAGAAATAGCAGCGGCCAAACCTACGACGAAGGACGAACTGGAGCAGTTCCGCATCCAGTACCTCGGCTCAAAGAACGTCATCAAGCCGTTGATGGGCGAAATTAAAAATGTTCCCAACGAACAGAAAAAAGAATACGGCCAACTCGTGAACGAGGCCAAGGACGCCGCCGAGCGCAAATTTGCGGAGCTGCAAGATGCCCTCGAATCGGCAAGCGACGACGCCGACCTCGACCAGCTCGACCTGACCCGCCCCGGCGAGCCGCTCCCGCTGGGCAGTCGCCACCCCATCGCCACCACGATGAACCGCATCGTGGGCATCTTCCAGCGCATGGGCTTTGCCATCGCCGAGGGGCCGGACATCGAGGACGATTGGCACAACTTCACCGCCATGAACACGCCCGAAGACCACCCCGCACGGGACATGCAGGACACTTTCTACCTTTTAAATAGTACGGAAATGCTCCTGCGCACCCACACCAGTCCCGTGCAGGCGAGGGTGATGATGGGGCAAAAACCGCCCATCCGCATCATCGCACCGGGTCGGGTCTATCGCAACGAGACCATCAGCGCCCGGAGCCATGCGCAGTTCCACCAGATAGAGGGGCTTTACGTTGATGAGGGCGTGAGTTTCGCCGACCTGAAACAGACGCTGATGTACTTTGCCCAGGAGATGTTCGGCACGCCGAAAATCAGGTTGCGCCCCAGCTTCTTCCCCTTTACCGAGCCGAGCGCCGAGATGGACGTGTGGATTGGCATGGACAATGAAAAAAACTACCGCCTGAGCAAGGGCACTGGTTGGCTGGAGATACTCGGCTGCGGCATGGTGGACCCACAGGTGCTGGAAAACTGCGGAATTGATTCCTCAAAATACTCTGGCTACGCCTTCGGCATGGGCATCGAGCGGCAGGCCATGCGGCTGTACGACATCCACGATATTCGGTTGTTTTTTGAGAACGATGTAAGGTTTTTGGGACAGTTCAGTTCAGTTGTTTAATTTTCGAGAAACCCATTCTTTTTGATGCCCAATTTCACATCCCTCGCTACTACCCAAGCTGCCATTTCAAGTGGCCAAACCTCCAGCACCGCCCTCGTCAAGCACTACCTCGAACGCATCGAGGCCACACGCCACCTCAACATCTACATCGAAGTCTACGCGGAGGAGGCCCGGCAGCGGGCAAAGGAGTTGGATGAAAAATTTGCCCAAAACCCAGCTTCCGTAGGCAAGCTCTTCGGAGCGGTCATTTCCCTCAAAGACGTGATTTGCTACGCCGGACACGAAGTCACAGCGGGTTCCAAAATTCTAAAAGGCTTCAAGTCACTGTTCTCTGCAACGGCGGTGGAGCGGCTGCTGGCCGAGGACGCCATCATCATCGGGCGGGTGAACTGCGACGAGTTTGCGATGGGCAGCACCAACGAAACCTCCTGCTACGGCCCCACCCGCAACGCCGCCGACCCCACCAAGGTGCCGGGCGGCAGCAGCGGCGCATCGGCGGTGGCGGTGCAGGCTGGCACTTGCCTGGCCTCCATCGGCAGCGACACGGGTGGTTCGGTGCGGCAGCCAGCAGCCTTCTGCGGTGTGGTGGGTTTCAAGCCGACCTACGGTCGAATTTCGAGGCACGGGCTGCTGGCCTACGCCTCCAGCTTCGACCAGATTGGCATCTTGGCAAACAACGTGGCTGATATAACTGCCCTGCTGGAGGTGATGGCCGGGCCAGATGAGTTTGATGCCACTTGCAGTGAGCAACCAGTTGAGTCATTTTCCAAAAGCCAAACTTCCAAGCCAGCCAAAATCGCCTACTTTGACACCGCCCTCAACCACCCCGGCATGGACGCTGGGGTAAAAAAACTAACTTTTGACTTTATCGAAAAACTCAGGGACGAGGGCCACACGGTGGAACCAGTCGGCTTTGACTACCTCGATTTTATCATTCCGGCATATTATGTGCTAACGACTGCCGAAGCTTCGAGCAACCTCAGCCGCTACGACGGCATCCGGTTCGGCCACCGCACAGAAGGGGCGAAGGACATCCACGAGGTGTACAAAAAATCGAGGACGGAGGGCTTCGGTACGGAGGTAAAACGCCGCATCATGTTGGGCACTTTCGTGCTCAGTTCGGGATACTACGATGCCTATTATGCCAAGGCACAACAGGTCCGGCGGCTGATTTTGGAGCGTACGGAAGAAATTTTACAAAAATTTAATTTCATTTTGATGCCTGCCTCACCGACTCCCGCTTGGAACATCGGCGAGATGGCAGACAACCCCGTGGCAATGTACCTCGCAGACATCTTCACCGTACAAGCAAACATGGTCGGAATGCCGGCCATCGCATTGCCGATAGGCCAGCATCCATGCGGGTTACCGGTTGGTGTGCAGTTCATGGCGGGCAAGTTTCAAGAAGCCGAATTGTTGGGTTTTGCGGCCGGATTGAAAAGCTGATAAATTGGAATTTTTTATTTCGGTTTTCAACTCAAAAGCGTTCTTTTTCTTGCTCCGCAATAAGGCTTTGCAGAAGCGATGTGGAAAACTTTATGGTGGTTGGGCTTGGTAGAATGAAACATTGGTCTACTTTTGCAGCCCACACTAGACTTCACTAATTGAAAAGAGGCTTACCCATAAAGCGAAAGAACATATCGCTAAACGACTTTAAGAAAGCTACCGAATCCCCGGACATGCGCCAGTCTTAATCAGAGTAAACACCTATTTTATGCTGCTGCGCAACGGGTATTGTTAACGAATCAGACCAATTTATGGAATCTGCAAGTATGCGCCAACTGTTGGCATCAATGTTTTTTGTTTTTCTGTTCTCTCCTTTAACACAAGCAAATACCATCTTCAATTCCGACGAAATCAGGACTCGTTTTGAAGCAATGGACTGCATGATAACTCCCCGCTACACCTCCGAAGTGGAGAGCTACATCAAAAGAAACCTAGCCTACAACGGGTCGAACGCCAAGAAAATAATGGCCAGGGCCTCGGTTTATTTCCCCATTTACGAAAGGTACCTCAAGGAGCACGACCTGCCGCAGGACTTGAAGTTCTTGTCCATCGTTGAGTCTGCGCTAAACCCCAATGCGGTTTCACCAGTGGGTGCTACTGGCCTCTGGCAGTTCATGTCGGAGACGGGCAGAAGCTACTGCCTTACCATTGACAAAACCGTGGACGAACGCTACTGCCCTTACAACTCTACGGAGGCCGCCATGCAGTACCTCGCCAAGCAGTTCCAGCGCTTCGGCAGTTGGGAAATGGCATTGGCCTCCTACAACTGCGGCCCCGGCACCATCAACAATGCCATGAAGCGGGCAAGGAGCAACAACTATTGGACTATTTCAAAATACCTCCCGCGGGAAACGAGAAACTTCGTGCCCGCCTTCTTGGGTGCAGCCTACGTCGGCAATTTTTACCACCTGCACGACATTGAACCGGACTACCCAAGCCTCGACATGCAGGTGACGGACGCGCAGAAAGTGTTCGAACGGCTTGATTTTAAGACCATAGCTGCCATCACGGGTTTGCCTATCGAAGTTATCAGCGAGCTTAATCCAGCCTACAAAAAGGATTTTATTCCTGAGAATACGGAAGGCTACGACGTGATACTGCCCCGCCGGGTGTCTTCGGCCATGGCAGAGTACCTCGAAGCACGCCGCCCCGACAGCCCCCGAAAAATCGAGATGCCGCCAATGCCCGAACTGGTTGACACGTCCATTTACAAGCCTGAGGAACTTTATTTTCAGTCTGTCTATGTGGTGGCCGAAGGCGATAAAATTGGCGACTTGGCCGAAGTTTTCAACATCGCACCGTACAATTTGAAAGTTTGGAACAAGTTGACAACCTACCAGCTTAAAAAGGGGCAGGAGCTGACGATTTGGTTCCCGAATGAGCTGCACCATTTTTTACCAAAAGAGGAAAGAATAGCAGTGGTGCCAATAGCTTGGCCTGTTAATACCACGGTGGTCGAAAACGTACCCGAGGAGGTGTTCGAACGTGACAACTTGCCAGTGCCAGGCGAAATGCCCACCACTGTGTCATTTGTCAAATCATCGCCAGCAAACGCTCAGGTTTTGAAGGTTGTAACCGCCCCGCCGGCTGCCATTTCAGCTCCGACGAGGAATGGGAACAAGGCTAGGAAGATTACTGCCCCGTTGAAAGATATTAAAGTCACCTTGCCGAAGATTAAGGGAAAAGCAACCCCTGCTGCTCCCAAAAAAGTACCGGTCGCTCCAAAGCGTGCGCCCGAGCCGAATGGCCATGGCATGATTTGATGCGCAGTGCATTTTGTAAATGAAACGGGCGGCTTTTTGCGAAAAGCTGCCCGTTTCATTTTTGTGCCTTTAGGGTTTGGTTTTGCAGAAATGATTCCCGAACATTGGTTCGAAAATCACACATTCAAAACATAATTTAAATACACCATGTCGAAATCAAAACATTTTTCTTCGACAAATCCGACTCGTCGGGATTTTGTCAGAACATCAGCCTTGGCCGCCGGAGGCGTTCTGCTGATGCCCTCTTTCCTCGCTGCCAAAGCCCATATTGACGGCGACGATACCATCAAGGTGGCCCTCGTCGGCTGCGGCGGACGGGGCACTGGTGCTGCCGTGCAAGCGTTGATGACCAAGCAAAACGTGAAGCTCGTGGCCATGGCCGACGCCTTCCGCGACAACCTTGACGAGGCTTACAAAGTACTTACCGCCGACGACATCTCCGATTGGTCGGGCAGTGAGGGCAACGTGAAGGGGCGGGTGCAGGTGCCAGAGGAGCACAAGTTCACGGGCTTCGACGGCTACAAAAAGGCCATTGCGCTCGCCGACGTGGTGATACTGACCACGCCACCGGGCTTCCGGCCCCTTCACTTCGAGGAGTGCGTGAAGCAAGGCAAACACGTATTCATGGAAAAGCCCGTGGCCGTTGATGCGCCGGGCATCCGCCGCGTGCTGGAGGCCGCCGAGATTGCGAAGCAAAAGAAACTCAACGTCGTGGTGGGCTTGCAGCGCCACTACCAGACGGTTTACCGCCGCTGGGTGGATATGATGCAAGCAGGCGCCATTGGCGAGATAGTCACCTCACACGTCTATTGGAACAACGATGGCGTGTGGGTGCGTGGCCGGGAGGAGTTTTCCAAAAAAGCAGGACGCCCGCTCACCGAAATGGAATACCAGATGCGCAATTGGTACTACTTCAACTGGCTTTGCGGCGACCATATCACCGAGCAGCACATCCACAACCTTGACGTGAGCAACTGGGTGAAGAACGCCTACCCCGTGCGGGCGCAGGGCATGGGTGGCCGCCAAGTGCGGGTCGGCAAGGATTTTGGGGAGATTTTCGACCACCACTTTGTGGAATACGAGTACGAGGACGGCAGCCGGATGTTCAGCCAGTGCCGCCACCAGCCGGGCACCATGAGCCGGGTGACCGAGGTTTTCCAGGGCACCAACGGCTCGGCGCCACGACCAGGACTGCTGCTCACCCGCAGCGGCCACGAGCTGTTCAAGCATGATGAGCGCAACGCAGCCAATCCCTACCAAGTGGAGCACGATGAACTGTTCGAAGCCATTTCCAAGGGCGAGTACCGCTACGCTGACACCGAAAACGGCGCAAAGGCCACGATGACCTCCATCTTGGGCCGCATGGCCACCTACTCCGGCCAAGTGGTGGAGTGGAAGGATGCCATGGCCAGCAACATAAGCCTGATGCCGCAGAAGTTCGATTGGAACGCACCACCGCCAGTGCTGCCCGGCGCTGATGGCATGTACGCCTGCGCTGTGCCGGGCGTGACGAAGATTATTTGATGAAAGCGGGCGCTTGTTTACCACAGACAAGCGCCCGCAAGTTTTTTTACAAAAAATCAAACACGATGAAGATGCGCTGCTTTTCTTGTCTGCTTATTTTTCTTCTTTTTGGCCAGTTTTTGCTTGCGCAAAATGGCGTTATCAAATTGACAAATCCATCTTTTGAGGGCATATCAGGTGAGGGTGGTGGCGGCAACGGATTACCGGACGGCTGGTATGATTGTGGTTTTCCTGGAGAGACTCCTCCCGATGTGCATCCAAAGGAAGGAGGAGGAGCATTTCAGGTGACAAAAGATCCCATGGACGGTAGGACTTACCTTGGGTTGGTGGTTAGGGATAATGATACTTGGGAAATGGTAGGTCAAAAGCTTTCCAAACCCCTTGAGATGGGGGCAACCTATAGTTTTAGCCTCAACTTATGCCGCTCGCTGACCTATGTAAGCGCCAGCCGTTCTACGTCCGAGCCTGTTAACTATTCGACACCCGCCGTACTTCGAATCTGGGGCGGCTTTGAACCGTGCAACCGCAGTGAAATGCTTGCTACTAGTGAACCTGTCATTGACATTAATTGGAAGGAATACCAGTTTACGCTTTCACCTTCGCATAATTTTACCCACATCGTTTTGGAGGCTTTTTATAAAACGCCAATCAGCCGTCCATTCAATGGCAACCTGCTGCTCGACAATGCCTCCGACATACAGCTGGTACTACCAGCTGTAACCGTCACCGAAGCCGACCGCCACGAATTCTCCCGCCCGCTCATGGGCACTGACTTCCGAATCGTGGCTTACCACCCCGACAGTGTCATGCTTAAGGAGGCCGTTGAAAAAGCCTTCCTGCGGGTGGCCGTGCTGGAAAAGGTTTTTAGTGATTATATGGAAAACAGCGAGGTAAGCTGGCTCTCAGACAACGGCAAGGCGAATGATATCAGCGACGAGCTTTGGGAGGTGCTGAATTATTCACTGGATGTTTCTCGACGGTCGGAGGGGGCTTTTGATGTGAGCGTTGGGGCGTTGACCAAGATATGGAGGCGAGCCTTTCGGCAAAAGGAGTTCCCTTCCAACAAGGAAATCGAGCAAGCCACGGCGACCGTAGGATTTGAAAGCATTAAAACGAAGGAACGCAACAAAGCCGTCAAGCTGGACAAGGAAGGCATGCGCCTCGACTTCGGGGGCATTGCCGCAGGTTATGCCGTGGATGAGGCGATGGGTTGGCTGAAAGAGTACGGTATCACCACTGCCTTGGTTGAGGGCGGCGGCGACATCTACGCTGGGCTTCCCCCACCCGGTCAGCAAGGCTGGGTGATTGAAGTACCCGACAAAATAGTCAACGGCGAACTGACCTTCAAAAAAGTCTATCTAGCCAATATCGCCATCACCACTTCTGGTGACACCTACCGCTACCTCGAACACGAGGGCAAGCGCTACTCGCATATCATTGACCCTCGCACCGGGTATGGCCTGACCAATCACAGGGTGGTTACCGTCACTGCACCCACCTGCATGGCCGCCGATGCTTGGGCGACGGCAGCAAGCGTGGGCATCAAGAAATTGTTGACGGTGGATTTGAGAGCGGAAAATATCCGAATCAATATTTTGGAGGAATGATTTTCCGAAGGAAAAAAACTAAGCCACAGGCAACGCAAAACCGAATGTGCTGCCCTTGCCCACCTTGCTTTTTACCCAAATACGCCCACCCTGCGCTTCTACGAATTCTTTTGAAATGGCGAGGCCGAGACCCGTGCCCTTGGTTTTGTCGCCCGCAGCCCGGCGGTACGGCTGAAACAACTTGCGCTGCTCGTCCTCACTGATGCCGGGGCCTTTGTCCGTCACCGAGAATTGCACGGAGCCGTTTTGGCGCTGCACATTGATTTCGATGGCCTCGTTTTCGGGGGAGTAGCGGACGGCGTTGGTCAGCAGGTTGACGAGTACGGCGGTGGTTTTGTGAAGGTCAACGTTCAGGGCTGGCAGGTTCGACTCGATGTGCTGTATGACGCCCATTTTTTTCTCTGCAATAAAAGTCTTGACATTGTCCAAGGAGCGCAGCACGATGGTATCGGGAAGCACGTGCTCCAGTTCCAATTGCAACTGCCCAGTCTCGATTCGGGAGATGTCGAGTATTTCGTTCACCATTTTCAGGATTCGGGAGGTGTTGAGGCGGATGGTGCCGGTGAGGTCCCACTGCTCCCCGTTCAACTGCCCGATGCGCTCATCTTCGAGCAGTTTCACGCTCATGTCAATGGCAGCGATGGGCGTTTTTAGCTCGTGCGAGAGCGTGGCCATGAAATTGGTTTTGGCCAGGTCCTGTTCCTTCAGTTCGGTCACGTTTTTCAGAATGATGACAAAACCTACGCTGGTAGGGGTGTCCACATCGTCGCCAGGGCTTTCTATCCGTAGCACGTCTTTGTTGAAATAATGCCGCTTGCCGTCCTTGTCAACGCTGATGGCGGGGAAGGTGCGGTTTTCTTTCACTTCGTTGTTCAGCACTTCTTTGAGGAGATTTTGGAGCAGTTGGTGTTGTCGGGCCAGTTGGCGGGCGCTTTGGCCAATGAGGTCTTCCTCTTGCAAGCCAATCAATTCGAGTGCGGGCGGGTTGGCGAAGAGGATGTTCTTGTTGTCGTCAAGTCCGATGATGGCTTCGTTCATGCGGCTGACGATGGTCTCGGTACGCCTTTTTTCGCTCAACACCTGCGACATGTTGATGTTCTCGTACTCCTCCAGCTTTTCGGCCATTAGGTTGAAGGACTTGGCCATCTCGCCAATCTCGTCGCCTGACTCGATGGCGATGCGCTCGCGGTAGTTCTTCCGTGCGATTTGCCGGATGCTCTGCGTCATGGATTGTATGGGGTTGGCCACGTAACTGGGGAAATAGAACATGGCAAAAATGGCAAAAATGAAAAACAGCGTTCCCAAAATGACCATGCCCAAGGTCACTTGGTTGGCAATCCTAGTGGCTTCGTCCGTTCGCTGGCGTATCATTTTGTCGTTCAGGTCGTGCACGGATTCCAGTATTCCGTCAATGTACCTTTTCTGCATGTAGATGTCAATGGAAACCTCGTTCGTGGCCACCACCTGCTTCAGGTTTTCCCTAAAGCTTTCAAAATCTCGCTTTAGTTGTTCCGTGAGATCCTGTTCCTCCTTGGCAGTGACCTTCTTGAGCTGCATGTTTAAATAAAGCTCAAATTCGTCTGATGCCTTCCTAAGTTCTTGGCTACGGTAAGATGGTGCGGTTTTTTCGAGCGTCATTGTCACCAGCATTTCGTTGACGGCCTTCGACATGCCTTTGGTGTAGTTGATGGCTTGATAGTTCTCCTGCATCATCAGGAGGGAGTCGGTGGAGGTGCGCTGCACGTAGTAGCCGCCGAGCATACCCAGAAGGGTGACGACCCCGAACAGGACCAGGAGCACCAGTTTTATTTTTGTTTTGAGTCGGAGGTTTTGCAACAGTTCCCCCGCTCCTGTTCTGGTCAAGCCTGAGAGGGATTTGAGGAAATGGGTAGATTTTATCCTAAAAAGCCTTAATAATGAAGGTAACTTTTCCTTTATCCCCGCCATTAGCTTTCGCCAGCCTGTTGCTTTCCTTTTGGGCAAAAAACTCCCCTCTCCATTGGCATCCTGCCGGATAGTGGGCTTTATTTCCTCAGAAAAAGGAGTTTGAAAAGGTTGTTTCATCCAAAACAAAAAAAGCGATGTGAAGTGCCGAATTGGAAATTCTTAGATTCAAATGTATGAATCTATTCCAAATTCGTTGCACCGCACATCGCCGGATTGAAAATTGGCAAATTGGGTTTGCGGGGAAGATGAGGATTTGGGGGGCTTGTGGGAAAACTCGGTTTGGGAACTGGGAAACAGTTTTGCCCCGCGGCTTGGTTTTAATTTAGCATGGTAGTATCGTAGGCGTAGCTGAAGTTGATGGTTTCCATCAATTTTTGCCTAGCGAAGAAGATGCGGCTTTTCACCGTGCCAATAGGCAGGTTCATGTTCTCTGCGATTTCTTCGTACTTGTAGCCCTCGAAGAAAAGCTGGAACGGTGTCCGGTAGATGTTGTCGAGGGTGCGCATGATACCGTCGAGTTCTACCATCGTCATGTTGGAGTGGGCAGTGTTGTCCACCGCGTGGTTTTCATTGACGAAAATATAGCTGTCAGTTGGTTCGGAGCTGGTGGCCCTGTTCTTTTTTTTGCGGTAAATATTGATGAACGTGTTGCGCATGATGGTGGTCACCCATGCCTTGAAGTTGGTTCCTGTCTCGAATTTCTCTTTGTTGCTGTAGGCACGCATGGCGGTTTCCTGGATGAGGTCCTTGGCGTCCTCCACGTTGTTGGTCAGTCTGTAAGCAAAGGGCAACAGCTTGTGTTGTAGGCTGTTGAAGTGGCAATTAAATTCGATGGTTGTCATAATCTGAATTTAGGAATTATAAAACTGTTTTTGGAATGGCCTTCATTTGGGGTCGTTATTTCAAGCTTTCTGTTCGCCGATGGTGGTTAGCACCATCAGCACCAGAAAAGCCAAAAACATGGTCAAGAAAAAGATAGCAACTGCCATTTTGGGATGAATTTGAGTTTCTTTATTTCGCTGTTGTTCCCGCTCATCTGCGGTCATGAAACCCAGTATGCCAAATGCTGTACCCCGAGGAGAGATTTTTTCAATTATTTTTTTAAACAATTGATTAGCAGCGTTTTGTGATTAAAATATTTTTTATCCTAAATTCATAAAAAAGAAAAACCCTCTCAAAATGAGAAGGTCAGGTTTCATTTTGAGAGGGTAACGCCGAACTAAGAGGCAACCGCTAGGCATGGCCCAGCGATAACTGCCCACTTCATTTGGTTTTCTGTACAAACAAATTCTCGCAGACTTTATGTGAAAGAGCGATTTCTTCTCCTTCGATGAGCGCTATTTTCATGGAGCCGTCGTAATCGAACCGTTCCACAACTTGGAGCTTGGTGCCAAGCGACAGTTGCATTTTGTCGAGGTACTGGAGAAAAGTATTGGTGGACTCCTGCACCCCAACTAGCACGGCCTGGTCTTTGGGGTCTAGCGACGAGAGCAAAATCTGCTTGCGCATGGCCATTTTGCCGTTGGCGTCAGGTATTGGGTCGCCGTGCGGGTCGAACTGCGGGCGGTCTAGGAACCCGTCAAGGCGTTCCACCAGTTCATCCGACTGGACGTGTTCCAATTGCTCGGCGATGTCGTGTACCTTATCCCAAGAGAAGTCGAGCATTTTTACCAAGAAAACCTCCCAGAGCCGGTGTTTGCGCACGAGGTTGGTGGCCAGTTCGCCTCCCCGTTCGCTCAGCACGACGCCCCGGTGTTTTTCATAGTGCAAGAGGCCCTTGCCTGCCAGGCGTTTCAGCATGTCCGTCACGGAGGCAGCCGACGTGCTCATCATTGCTGCGATGGCGTTGGTGTTGGCCGCCTTGTCTTCGTTTTCGGTGATTTTGAAAACCGCTTTCAAGTAGTTTTCCTCTGCTTGCGTAAGGACTTCCATGTGTGCATTTTAAATTTAGGGCAAAGCTATTTCATTTTTAGGCTTGCCTAAAAACTGTTTTAAAAAATTTCGTCCAATCTTGATTTGGTTGTCAAAAAGAAAGGAGATGAATTGCCCTAAACAAAAAAGGCAACGAAGCGGATGCCCCATTGCCTTTTTTTGTTGTGGAAAATTAGTGGTAGCCATTATTCCCCACCCTCGTCTCCACCTTCTACTTCTTTCAAAGTCTGTATTTTATTGAGCAACTGCTGTGCCCGCAAAAGGAAGTCGGCACGGAAGTCGTAAAATTCGTTGTGAATCATCAACAGACGGGCGGCATCCCAAGCTGCTGACATTGGGTGGAGCTGCTTAGCAGCGATAGGGTGCAGCCAATATTCCAAATTGTTGGAACGGAGGTACGAGCCGTCCATGTCGAACCCAGTGATGACGGAAAGCTTGTTCAGGGAAAAAAGATAGTCAGTCTCCTTGTTCAGTTCTTTCTGTAGGTCAACAATCTCGATTCGTCCGAAACGCACACCAGCCCTTTCGCAAAGGAAAATGTCGCGGCGACCGTCGAAAGTGATGATAGTGTCAATCTGGTACTTGCGCATGGAGTCAAACATGAACTTCTTCACCCGGCTGTGTACCGGCCTGAGCTGTTTGAAGGAGAACTGCAACGCCCGCTTGTCAACGTGAAATTCCTCCAAGAAAGGTCTAGTGCGCCCTGTGCGCATGTTCACGACGACTTTGTTGCGCCCGACGGTGTGCCCAAGTTCGTTGGTCTTGGAGTAAACGCTCACGTAGTCCACATCGGCGTTGTTGACCCAAGTGTCAAGGAAGATTTTCTTGGTGCGGCCCTCAAATACCAGAAGTGCTACTTCAGCGATGACAAAGAAGTTGGGGAACCCTCCGTAGATGTTGCCGTATTTTAGCTCTAGAAATGCAATGTTGTTATCCACGTTGATAGTGTTGTTTTGGGAAAAAGGTTTTAGAAATAGTTAAGTGGTTTGGTTTTTTTAAAAGCACGGCCAAATTTATGAAAAATGCAAACAAACAAGCTCTTTTTTGTATTACAAATTTTAACAGCCTGATTAATCTGCCCTTTTTTCCAGCTTAGTTTTCAAAGGAGAAACTTTCCCCCTTCGTATATCTTTTCACCATCGGCGAAAATCTGCCCGCCGTTCTTCATGTCCGCAATCATGTCCCAGTGGATGGACGACTGGTTCTTGCCGCCAGTCTGAAGGTACGATTGCCCGATGGCCATGTGTACCGTCCCCCCGATTTTTTCATCGAACAGGATATTTTTTGTGAAACGGTCAATCTTGTAATTTGTTCCTATCGCCGCTTCACCAAAATGTCGAGCGCCTGCCACATTGGTGAACACGTCGTCGAGCAGTTCCTTTCCCTGCTTGGCTTCCCATTTCTCTACCCGTCCATCCTTCACCCAGAGCGTCACGCCCTCTACCAGCCGGCCAGCGTACACGATGGGGTAGGTGAAATGCACCGTGCCGTTCACGCTGTCTTCCACGGGCGAGGTGTAAACTTCGCCGCTGGGCATGTTCGTTTGGCCGTCGGAGTTTATCCAAGTGCGGCCCTTGGTCGAAAAGCTGATGTCAATGCCCTCGCCCAAGTAGTGCACCGCCGTTTTTTTGTTCAAAAAATCAACGATGTGCTGCTGCGATCTGCGCACTTCGAGCCAAGCGGCAGCGGGGTCTTCTTCGTAAAGGCGGCAAGCGCCGAACACGAACTGCTCGTATTCCTCCAGCGACATGCCCGCTTCCTGAGCATTTCCTAATGTCGGGTACTGGCAAAGGTTTCGCTTCAGTGAGCGGGTCGCCGTGCGCTCGAAATAGATTTTGTTCAGGTCCTTCGTGGCCTCCCGTCGGATGGCCGTCCTGCTTGCGTCCACGTTTTGGTCTTCCCGCAGGTTGAACGGCGCCATGATGTTGAGGTAGGTGTCGAACTCCTCCATCGCCATCTTATAGACCGGGGAAACGTATTTTAGTTGCGCTTCGCTGGCCTCTGCATACATGATGCGGCCCTTTTCCCGGAAGGACATGTCCACCTCTACAATCGCCCCTGCCCGCAGCGCCTCCCGCCAAACTTCTCGCACCAGCGGCTCGGCCAGCGTGGTGGATGCCACGTACAGCCGCTCCCCTTCCTGGATACTGAGACAGTACCGGACGAGCAATTGCGCATATTTTACAAGCATAGAGTCCATGACGGAAATTTAGAGGACAGGTCTTAAAATTGATTTTCGGTGGGTTGAATGGGCCGCAAATATCAAAAAAAAAGGTTCACAAAAAAATTTGACGGGATAAATCATCAGGTGGGATTGTGGCCGCCCAATTTATTGGGCAGACCGTTAAGACCAGTTGTGATTTCCGAACGAGGCGTTGGCGTTTCCCTTGGCCTACCCAATAAATTGGGCGGCCACAATCAAGCCACCGACGCAAGCAGCAACTCGTCTGAATCATGTTCTTCCAAATGATTGAAACGGAAGCCTTGCGCCGAGAAATGCGACAGTACCCGAGGCAGCACATACTGCAATTTTTCCCAAGCCTTCAGACTGTCGTGAAAGACGATGATGGAGCCTTTCCTTGCATTGTTCAACACATTTTCTAGGCATTGTTCGGCGCTGATTTCTGGGTCGAAGTCGCCACTAAGCACGTCCCACATCACGATGCGGTAGTGCCGTTGCAGGAAATCGCCTTGCCGGGGCTTCATCCGGCCGTAGGGCGGGCGGAAGAGGCTCGACCGCAGCGCATGGGCGCAGCGGCGCACGTTGAGAAAATATTGGACGTTGTCCGTCAGCCAGCCGTTGAGATGGTTGTAGGTGTGGTTGCCGAGGGCGTGGCCTGCTTTTTTTACCAATTCCAGCACGTCGGGGTACTTGCCCAAGTTTTCGCCGACGCAAAAAAACGTGGCCTTTGCGTCGTGCTGCGCCAACTGGTCGAGCACCCAAGGCGTCACTTCGGGGATGGGGCCATCGTCGAAGGTGAGGTGTATCACTTTTTCCTCCGTTGGGATTCGCCAAGTGAAGTTCGGGAAGAGCTTCTGGATAAACTGGGGTGTTTTTACCAAATACATAAGTGCTTCAAAGTTTTGGATATGTTCAATCGGTTCGGTGCTTTGGCCGCAATTTGGCTAAAAAGTAACCGTGCGATGGCTTACTTTTGCAGCCCGTTATGGGAATGGCACAAAGCAACTTCACGGCTATTGTGATTTGTAAATCAACGATTTACAAAGAAAAAATGCTGCCAGAAACATCAAAATTCAACGCTTTTTACATTAAATAAACATGAGCAACATCAGGGTACGTTTTGCGCCAAGCCCAACCGGGGCGCTGCACATCGGCGGGGTGCGCACGGCACTTTACAATTATTTGTTTGCAAAAAAACATGGCGGCACCTTCGTCCTCCGCATCGAGGACACCGACCAAGGGCGCTATGTGCCAGGGGCCGAGGAGTACATCCTTGAATCGCTGCGCTGGTGTGGCATCATGCCCACGGAAGGGCAGGGCATTGGCGGCCCACATGCGCCGTACCGCCAGTCGGAACGCAAGGAAACCTACCTAAAACATGCCCTCGAACTCGTGGCCAATGGCAGCGCCTACTACGCCTTTGATACCCCAGAGGAACTGGAGGCTGCCCGCTCGGAAGCTGCCGCCGCTGGCAACCACAACTTCAAGTATGACGCCACCTGCCGACAGGTGATGAAGACTAGCCTCACCCTGTCTGCTGACGAGGTGCAGCGCCTCCTTGATGCTGGCGAGCACTACGTTATCCGCTTAAAAGTGCCTGAAAATGAGGTCGTTACGTTCACCGACCTGATTCGGGGCGAGGTGAGCTTCCACACCAGCGAGCTGGACGACAAAGTGCTGATGAAGTCGGACGGGATGCCAACCTACCACCTCGCCAACATCGTGGACGACCATTTGATGGATATCACCCACGTCATCCGGGGCGAGGAGTGGCTGCCCAGCACGGGCCACCACGTGCTGCTTTACCGGGCCTTCAATTGGGAGGCCACCATGCCGCAGTTCTCGCACCTGCCGCTGATTTTGAGGCCGGACGGCAAGGGCAAACTGAGCAAGCGGGACGGTGCCAAGTTCGGCATGCCCGTGTTCCCGCTTTCGTGGCCCCAAGGGGGGGGCAAGAAAACAGAGACGGCTGAGGACAGTTTCGAGGGTTTCCGGGAGTTCGGTTTTTTGCCGCAGGCAGTTATCAACTTCCTCGCTTTCCTAGGCTGGAACCCTGGCACGGAACAGGAAATTTTCAGTTTGGAGGAGCTTTGCGAAGCGTTTTCCCTCGAAAAAATAAGCAAGAGCGGTGCCCGCTTCGACTACGACAAGGCCAAATGGTACAACCAGCAGTACCTCCATGCCGCCGCTGATGCGGATTTGGCTGCGCATGTGCGACCGCTGGCAGAGGCGAAGGGCTACCAAGTTTCGGACGAATATTTGGCGCAAGTCTGCCACCTGATGAAGGGTCGTGCCACCTTCCTGCCCGACCTCGTGGAGCAGTCCGCCTACCTCTTCGGCGATGTGCAAGTGTTTGACAATGAGAACATTGCGAAGCGCTGGAAGCTGGAAAGCCGACCAGTTTTCGAGGCACTGGCCAAACATTTGAAGGCGCAACCTGAGTTTGTGGCAGCCCCGCTGGAGGAGGCCGTGAAGGCGTTCATGGCCGACCGTGGACTGAAGCCGGGCGAGGTGATGCCCATCCTGCGCCTCTCACTGGCTGGCACGATGCAGGGGCCTGGGGTGTACGAGATGATGGAGTTGTTGGGCAATGACCGGACAATGGACAGGTTGGAGAAGGCGTTCGGGTA
Organism: uncultured Saprospiraceae bacterium; assembly: GCA_964508135.1. Classification (GTDB taxonomy): domain Bacteria; phylum Bacteroidota; class Bacteroidia; order Chitinophagales; family Saprospiraceae; genus UBA6168. The sequence continues at coordinate 3,044 of CAZDSU010000034.1, read as the reverse complement.
TTTTGATGGCCAAATGGCATGAGGCTTGTGGTCGCCCAATTTATTGGGTTGACCAAAACAATATCATCAACAATCGGTCTGCCCAATAAATTGGGCGGCCACAATTACAATGGCAAAAAAATCCAAACCCACCGCCAAGCAGCCCAAAGTTCACGACGAACTCAAGGGCTTTGACATTAAAATCAACGCCTTCGGCGAGCTGACCTCGAACCTGAACATCGAACGGCTGAACCAATTTTTGAACGAAAAAGTGGACGACATCAAGCTCCGTGACCGCAAGGGCGCCAAGGGCGAGGAGGAATGAAGGCTCCCAATTATTACCCGAAACCAAACTTTTCTTTGGTTCTCCCTCCTTTTTCGTGCAACCACTTTGCAAATCTCCTGTCACTTGTGACCGAAAACTAACTGAATTTGGACTACGGCAGTACCCACCGGGACATCGTCGAGAACTGCATGCGGGGTGACCGAAAAGCGCAGTTTGAGCTGTACAGGCTGTATTCACAGGCGATGTACAACGTATGTCTGCGCATGGTGAACAACGGCCTGGACGCCGAGGACTTGCTGCAACAATCGTTCATTGACGTTTATTCAAAAATGGACAGCTTCCGCTACGAATCCACCATCGGAGCTTGGATCAAGCGGATTGTTGTCAACAATTGCATCAATTTTTTAAAAAAACGGAAGTTAAAGATTGAAACACTGGATGACCGCTTCCACCATGTGCCAGACTGCGAGCCGGTTGGCGAAATGCACCTGAACACAAAAGCCATCAATGCTGCGATGTCCAATTTGCCAGATGGCTACCGAGTGGTTTTCAGCCTCTACATGTTGGAGGGCTACGACCACAAGGAAATCGGCGAAATCCTGAACATCACGGAAGCAACCTCCAAATCACAGTTCAGCCGGGCCCGCAAAAAGCTACGGGAACTGCTCGAAGGGCAACAGTTGGTGGTGGACGGCGGGCATTGAAAACGAAGAGATAAAATGGAAAATTTAGAAAAATTCATTCGAGAAAACAGGGCCGACTTCGACACCGGAGTGCCCAGCCTGAACGTCTGGGCGAACCTCGACCAGCACCTCGACCGCCAGCGGCCAAGTGCTCGCGTGGTCTGGATGAAACGGCTGCGGGTAGCGGCTGCCGTGCTGGTACTGCTGACGGCAGGGGGCGTTGGGGGGGCGTACTTGACCAATTCCAATAAGACAGTTGGTTCGCTAGCCGACGTATCGCCAGAACATGCCGAGATGGAGCGCTACTTCAGCTCGCAGGTGGAGGAAAAACTGGCGAAACTCGCCAGCTACAAGCAAGATGGCATCGTCAAGGCCGATATTCAAGAACTGGACGAAGCTTATGAGCAGTTGAAAAAGGAACTCGAAAATGCCCCTGACGGTGCTGACGAGAAAATCATCCAGGCAATGGTAGAGACCTACCAAACCAAAATCAACATCCTTGAACAAGTGCTGGAGAAAGTCGAAAACGTTAATCCTACAACAATAAATAAATCAGAAAATGAAGTTAGTCTTTAAAAATCAACTGCTATTGGTAGCCGCCCTGTGGTGCTTCGGCCTGCTGCTGCCCGGCCTTGCCTTGGCGACCGACCCGGTGCAGCCCAAGCCCAAGCAAGAGCAACCCACCCCGGCTCAGCCCGAACAAGATGCACAGGAATACACGAAGACCATCAAAAAGGAGTTCACGCTCAATACCAATAGTACCGTGAACCTTGTCAACAAATACGGCAAAATTGACGTGAAAACCTGGGACAAAAGCCGTGCGAAAATTGACGTGACCATCGTGGTGCAAGCAGGCAGCGAGTCACAGGCGCAGAAGGTGTTCGACCGCATCCGCATTGACTTCGCCAATGACGACAGCTTCGTGAAGGCCGAAACCATCATTCAATCGAACAAAGGTTCGTGGTTCGATTGGGGGAGCAGCGACCGCACCGAATTTCAAATCAACTACCAAGTGTACATGCCCGCCTCGGCCTCCCTCGACCTGAGCAACCGTTATGGCGATTCACAAGTGGCCCCCCTTTCCAACAAGGTAAAAGTGGACGTGAAATACGGCAACTTCCGCTTGGAAGGCGTTGGAACTGGCCTCACGCTCAACCTTGACTACGGCAACGGAACGGTCGTGAAATCGGGCGACGCCACCGTCAATGTTTCGTACAGCAAGCTGAATTTCAACGATGTGCGCAACGTTAGCTTGATCTCAAAATACTCAAAACTGACTGTTGACAACGGGGCAAATCTGAGCGCAGAGTCCCGCTACGACGAGTTTGACCTTGTAAAAGTGGAAAACTTGGAGTGCACCAGCAAATATGGCAATATGACCGTCGGCAGTGCCGAAAGCATCAGCGCCACTGGGCAGTACACCGACATCAAGGTAGACCGCCTGAGGGACAACGGCAACTTCGACCTCCAATACGGCGGTCTGCGTATCGAACACGTATCCAAAGGTTTTTCAAAAATTAACCTCGTGGGAAAATACTCCGACTTCAAAATCGGCGTGGATGACGGGGCAAGCTACACCCTCGACGCTAGCGCCAGCTTTGCGGGCATCGCCTACCCCGACGGGCTGGTCGTCACTTACGAAAAGGAAAAAGGAACATCGCACGAAGTGAAGGGCCATGCAGGCACGCAAAATGCACGAAGTGCTATTCGGGCCAGCCTAAACTACGGAGGGCTGAAAGTAAAACAATGAGAACGTGCAGCTCCTGCTGCTACGAGAACTGAAATTTCATACTAATTCAAATTTCTAAGGAGCCGCTTCTGCAAATGAAGCGGCTTTCTTTTTTGCCGACCCCATTCTGTCCAACCTATCCCACTTCTAACGTTTCGGGGGGTTGCGATGGCGGAGATTATTAGCACTAAACTTCATTCGGAGAACTGATATTACTGTAACCACAAAACTGTCTGCGAAGCACGAAACCCCCGCTATCGCAAACCCCTTGTTATAGGCTGGGCTTCTTTTCATAGTCCATAAAAATTTGTCTTTAAGTTGGCGTAAGTAAATCTGTTGTAACTTGCTGATAATGAGCTAAATGTTT
>CAZDSU010000033.1:0-71279 GCA_964508135.1 uncultured Saprospiraceae bacterium | reverse complement strand
ACACCATAGATTTCAAAGAACAAAATGTATCGAATAATTCTGATTGACTACTTATACCGGGATTGGGGGTGGTGAATTGGAGAAAAGGGTGAGGTTGTTATCCAAACAGCGTTTTTTTCTATTGATTCCTGACGGCTGTCTTTGACGCTGCCATGATTTCCCCACAGTGGTTTTTGCCGAGGCGGGAGGCGTTTTTGGAGGGGGAGGTGGGAGGGCAGTGGAAGGAAGTGGAGGTGGGGAATTTTGAGCAGGAGATAATGATTTTTCCAGAATTTCTCATTGAAGGGAATCCACTTTCAAACAAATTCGTTTATTTTACAAGGTTTATCATCTACCTTTGTGGATTGTTCAACAACTAAGAAAATGGCACGGTCAGACCTATTAATAAAACTTGTTCAGTCCGGTTCTTCCGGCGATAGGCATCTTTTCAAGAAGACTGTCCAAGCGATTATTGCTGAAGAAAAGGGCAAGCACCACCACCAATTAGCAACCAGATTGGAAGACTTGATGGTTGAAAAACAGTCCCAGCCGCACGTCAACGGCAATGGTTCTGTGAACGGTTCTAAGAACCTACAGGTCGAAAAACTTCTTCATAAAAGTACTCCAAAGATTGCACTGAAAGACCTGTATTTGCAGCAGGAAACCTTGGCGGTCGTCAATGAATTCGTCAAAGAACAATTTAGAAGTGACTTCTTGCGCTCACACAACCTTGAACCCCGTCATCGAATACTATTAACTGGAGCGCCTGGAAATGGGAAGACTTCTTTAGCCGAAGCCATTGCCAATGAATTGATGGTTCCATTTTATAGGGTTCGTTACGATGGCATAATTACCAGTTATTTGGGCGAGACTGCTTCCCGGCTTTCCAAATTGTTGGAATATGTGTCACAAGAGCATTGTGTCTTGTTCTTCGATGAGTTTGATGCCATAGGAAAGGAGCGGGGGGATACACACGAGACGGGCGAAATCAAGCGGCTTGTCAATTCCCTTCTGTTACAGATGGATGAACTGCCCAGCTATGTGGTCATTATTGCCGCTACCAATCACCCTGAACTACTGGACAAAGCAGTTTGGCGGCGTTTTCAAATCAAGATTGAATTAGAGAAACCTTCCGAGAAAGCCATCGAGCAGGTCGTACAGGATTTTGAAAAACGCTTCCCCAAGAATTTTGGCATTGCACATGCTCAGTTTGCAAAGAAACTCGTCGGGCGTAGTTACTCCGAGATAATTGACTTTCTGCTGGATATTCAGAGAAAATATGTGCTTGCCCTTCCCGAAGGGAATCTAAAGACCATTGCTCAATGCCAGTTGAAGTCTGTTTAACCCTTTCAAGTCATAGATAATGGCAACTCTTCCTCATTTACTCTTTCCGAGACCAACAACTGTTTCACGAGGTAACCTTCCCCCCGGATTTGGAAAAGCAATTCACACCAACCGCCAACAGCAAGCGGTTCGGGTGGAACAGCGGCTGACAGCACTTGAACAGGCTTGGCAACGTAAAGAAGCTGCTTTGGCAGCGGGCATAACTGGCCAAATCCCCGAAATGGTATTGGTCATTGAAATTGCTGGCACTTTGGATGACTTTTTCACGGCGGTTCGGAAAACGGAGGGAATGGAGTTTTTAGGTGAGTATGATGGGGAACTTGAGTTGGATGATGGGTTTGAAATACTTGATGCTGCGGGTAACTCGATAACCCAGTCACTTCCAAAGCGGGTATTCCTTTCGCTTGTTAATCTAAGAGCCATCGAAGAGCTTCGCTCTATTTGGCAAAACTATCAGTCAAATCAGCCATTGCCAAGGAATAAAGGCAAATATAAGCTGTTGTTTGAAGTCCTTTCAGATATCAGACCCTACAGCGTAAAAGACCGCCTGCTTGAGCCGGGCACTAGGGAATACCTTGAACAATTTACCTCGCCTGACTCCATTGTCAACTTTGAGGTTGAACTGGTTTATAAGCAAAATGATAGAACTTCATTTATAGCTTTTGAACAAGCCATTCAACAAGCTAATGGGCAAATCATTCAAGGTTCGGAACTCATCATTTCGGATTTGCACTATCATGGCCTTATAGCGCAAGCACCCGCTGGTTGTTTCGCCGATTTGACGGAAGATACCAATATCGGGTTTTTGAAGTCCTCGGCAGCTTTGGCATTCCGTCCCGTAGGCCAAGTCGTTGCTGATTTGTCAGATGAAGAAGGCTTGCCTCCTTCGGGAAGCGGTACACCAATCCCTCGCCCATCCCTTTTAGGCGAGCCAGTCGCTGCACTTCTTGACGGCATGCCCATTGCCAATCATGCTAGGCTTGCAGGGCGTTTGGAAATTGACGACCCAGATGGCTTTGAAGAAAACTACCTTGCCAGCCAACGATTGCATGGCACTAGTATGGCTTCTTTGATAATACACGGCGACCATAGTAAAAACGCAGTCCCTATAAGCTCCCGCCTCTACGTTCGTCCCGTAATGCGGCCAAAGCAAGAGGGTAGTAAATGGGCCGAAAAATTGCCGGAAACAAGATTGTTCGTTGACATGCTTATCCGTGCGGTCATGCGAATAAAGGTAGGAGACCCCGAAACAGGCGAAGCCCCGGCGGCTTCTAATGTGAAGGTCATCAACCTCGCCATAGGCGACCCAGACCGCCCTTTCATGAACAATGTGGGAATCTGGGCCAAAGTGCTGGATTGGTTGGCTTACAAATACAATGTACTAATTATTGTTAGTGCTGGAAACCATACGCCGAGAATGGTTATCCCTTCAAGGAATGCCGAGGGGCAACCATTGTCCATTGTAGAAAGGGAACTGGAGGTGCAGCGCCAATATGCTCTTGAGCGCAACAATCGCAAAATCCTTAGCCCAGGCGAATCAATCAACGCCTTGACAATCGGGGCTTTGAACACAGATTGCAGTGGGCTTCCACAGGAATTTTTCAATACAAAGTTGATTTCAGAAAACGAAGCCCTTCCAGCACCATACTCCAGGGTCGGTTTTGGATTTGACCGTTCCGTTAAACCAGAAGTGCTGTACCCTGGTGGCCGGGTAATGGGACGTGAGCAAATGACAAGACCAGAAATAACCGTTTATTTTCCCAGCGAAATTTTGCTTCACCCTCCCGGCATAAAAAGCGCTATGCCCGGACAGAATGGGGCAACCGATGCCGAAGGGTACTCGATTGGGACAAGTAATTCGACTGCGCTGGCTACCCGTCATGCGGTTCTTTTCCATCAAATGCTGGAAGAACTGAACGAAAACCTAACAGATGGAATCCCAGAAGAATATTTTCCTGTGATGTTAAAAGCACTTTTGGTGCATGGTGCTCATTGGTCGGGTGCAGACAAAGTTTACCGTGAGATATTGGCAGGAAAAGTAGGCGCAAATCAAGTAAAAAGACATACCCATCCATTTTTGGGCTATGGAAAAGTGGCTGGTGAAATTTCATTCTTTTCCACCGAAAAGCAGGTCACAATCCTCGGCTATGGTAATCTCGTAAAGGAAAAGGCACATGAATTTTTCATTCCGATACCAGAAGCATTGAATGGAATTGATATCAAGAAACACATAACATTGACCCTTTCCTGGTTCTCACCTTTGCATTTTCAGTCCTCTAAATACAGAAAGGCGCACTTGTTCCTTGAAAATTTAGCCTCTAACGGCCAATCTAATTTAAGGCTTTCGCAAGATATATTTGATATAAAAACGACTGGAAACGGTACTGTCCAGCACCATGTTTTGAAAGGTAGCGGGGCCGATTCATTTATTGAAGGAGCAATGCTGAAGGTCAAAGTAAGCTGCAAGGAAGATGCCCCTAGTTTGTCTGTTTCCGAAGAAATACCATATGCGTTGGTGACTACATTTGCCATTCCACCCGAATCCCGAATAGAGATTTATGAACAAATAAGGGTGCGGCTTCAACAGCAGGTGCAGGTCAGGGGTACTGTATAAGTTAAAGCCATCTTTGAAAAAATGCCACCCACCAAAAAAGAGCCCAACCCACTCCTCATCGCCACCAGCAACGCCCCGCACAACTATTGCCAAATTGATTGAATTGAAAAACTCAGGAAGGAATAAAAATGTAGATTTTGTCAATTGAAAATTTCCTACCACCCCACCTCAAACGCCCTCGCCGTCTCCACCGCCTCCTCCACATAATCCCGGATGCCCTGTTCCTCCACGATTTCCTTGTTCGCCTCGATGCTGTCCAGCACTTCGAGGGCCTGTTCGTAGGTTTCGAACAGGCCCTCAATGTTGGGCGGAGCGACGAGGAAGCCGAAGCGCAAGTCCTTCTCCCATGCGAAGTCTTTCAGGTGGCTAACTGTGCCTAACCAACGGCCAATTTCTAATTTCCCAATTTCTCCCTCAAAAACGCCAGCGCCAGCTTGTTCGCCTCCTGCGCAGCGGCCTCATTGTAGCGGGGGCTGGTTGGGTTGGCAAAGGCGTGTTCAGCATCGAACCAATGGTTCTCGACCTTCTTCCCAGTAGCTTTGGCCAGTGTCTCGAACTTGCCAATCACCTCCCGATTTATCCATTTGTCCTGCTCCGCAAAAATGCCGAGCACATCCACTTGCAGGGCAGCAAGTTCCTCCACTTTTTCCACAGGCATGCCGTAATACATCACGCAGCCAGCACCACGCTCGGCAGCAAGTATGCTCGTGCGCAATGACCAGCCGCCGCCAAAGCACCAGCCGATAGTAGCAACTTTACCGTCTTTTCCGGCATAGGCCAGCGCACCTTTGATGATGGCCTCGTTGCGCTCCGGCTTCACGCTGCCCATGATTTTTCCCGCTTCATCGGGGTTGGCAGTGACCTGGCCATCGTAAAGGTCGAGTGCCACGACGGTCACGTTTCCGAGGCTGTCGGCCAAGCGGTCAGCTTCCCGCTTGATTTGGTCGTTGAGGCCCCACCACTCGTGGATGACGAATAGGAACTTGTGCGTTGGTTCAGCCGTCTTGACGACGTAAACCTTGGTCATGCTGCCGTCAGGTGTACGCAAGTCCAACATTGAGCCTTTTCCTTGATAATCAATGGATTGTGGTGCTTCGTGTGCTTTTGTAAAGTTGGCATCGCTGGCGAACTTGGCCATGGCATCGCTGCTTTGTTCGGCTACCGTATCATTGGTGCAGCAGGTGAGGGCGATGATGGCAAACATTGCGAAGCTGAAAAGAAATAGATTTTTCATGATTTTGATGGATGAGATTGAGGGATGCTCAATAGCTATTCAACAACCCAGTATTTAATTTTTGGTAAATATATTTAGAAGAAAGCTACAGTTGCATCTATAATCCTCCTGGTTGACCATAAATTTTAGCGCTAATATTTATGGTTAACCAGCAGGATTCACGCAAAATCACCTTCATGAAAGGTATTTCCCCACAATCGGCAACCTCCTCCCCACCCCGAACGCCTTCGGCGATACCCGCAGCACGGGGGCAGCCTGGTGACGCTTGAACTCGCTCATGTTCACCAGCCGCAGCGCCCGGCGAACCGTCGCCTCGTCGAAGCCCATGCGGATGATCTCGTGAGGGCCTTGCCGCTGCTCGATGTACTGGTAGAGAATTGCGTCGAGGATATCGTATTCCGGTAGGCTGTCGCTGTCCTTCTGGTTGGGCCGAAGCTCGGCTGACGGTGGTTTGCTGATGGTATTCTCTGGGATGACGATGCCATCTTTGTTCATGTAATGCGCCAGTTGGAACACCTCCGTTTTGTACACATCGGCCAGCACGGAGAGGCCACCGCACATGTCACCGTAGAGCGTCCCGTAGCCAACAGCCATCTCGCTTTTATTGGTGGTGTTGAGCAGGATGTTGCCGAATTTATTGGAAATGGCCATTAGCAACATGCCCCGGATTCGGGCTTGGATGTTCTCCTCTGCTATGCTGAACGGGTGTCCCCAGAAGTGCGGTTTCAGCGTTTCCATGTACTGCTCGAACACTGGCTCGATGGGCACGATGTCGTATTGTATGCCAAGGTTGATGGCCAGTTCACGGGCGTCGTTCACGGAGTGGTCGGAGCTGAACTGCGAGGGCATGAGCAGCACCCGCACGTTGTCCTTGCCGAGCGCACGGGCGGCCAGCACGGCCACCACCGCCGAGTCAATGCCACCGCTGAGGCCGAGGATGGCCTGCTTAAAACCGAGCTTCTTGAAGTAATCACTGATGCCGAGCAGCAAGGCATCGTGGATGAGCGGAATCTTCTCCTTGGGCTGCTCCACGTTGCGCCCGCCCTTCATAACTTCCTGTAAATCAAAGGTTTTTACGCATTCCTCCCAGTAGGGCAACTCTTCAAAAATATTGCCGTCGGGCGAAACCACGAGCGAACCGCCGTCGAAAATGATGTCCGTCTGTGAGCCGATTTGGTTCACGTACACCATCGGCAACCCGTAGCGCTGCACGTTGGCCCGCAGCACGTGGATGCGGCTCTTGGCGTGCTCGTAGTTGAACGGCGAGGCGCTCAGGTTCACGATGAGGTCAGGCTTTTGCGGCATCATCTCGTCGAGCGGCACGACGGTGTAGAGCGGGTTCTCGTTACCGAGGTTCCAGAGGTCTTCGCAGATGCTAAGGGCAATTTTTTTGCCCATGAACTCCACCACTTTGAACTCTTTGGCAGGCTCAAAATGGCGGTACTCGTCGAACACGTCGTAGGTCGGCAGCAGCGCCTTGTGCTGCACGTGCTTGATTTTGCCGTCTTCGAGGAAGTAGGCGGAGTTGTACAAATCCTTGCCCTCCACCACGGGGTTTTTGCTCGGCGAGCCAACGGCGATGGCGATGCCCTGCGCCGCCTCGGCCAGCTTCAGCACCGCCCGCTGTGAGCGGCGAATAAAGTCGTCGAATTCCAAAAAGTCACGGGGTGGGTAGCCACAAGTGGCCAGTTCGGGAAACACGACGAGGTCGGCGCCTTGTTGCTTGGCCTCCTCCACCGCCTTGAGCATCTTGGAGGTGTTGCCGTCGAAGTCGCCGACGAAGAAGTTGAGTTGTGCGAGGGCAATTTTCATTGAAAGGTGAATGATAAAATGGTGAATGGTGAATGGGGTGGTACATCAACGCCTCCGCATTGGCGCATGTTTATAGCCGATTATTAGTTTGGCGTCGTTTTGTAGGTTTTGAAATGATGTTTTTTGAAAACAGAACATTCCAAACGAAATTGCGGAGCAAAGTCAAGAACCGGTGTTTGGCCCGCTTTTGCGTGGCGGTTTTTTATGGGTAAAAAGCGCGGCAAAGCTACTGTACCATGTTTGTTTTACCATAAAGAAAGCCCGCACCGAATGGCAGTGCAGGCTTTTCATCCCAGAAATGTCATCCCGACTTCAATCGGGATGACATTTCTCCATACACTAATCCACCACCACCTTCCGAATGACCCTTTTACCATCCATGGTCTTCAACTCCAAATGGTAAATGCCAGCCGGTAACTTGGTCTGCAATTTTAATTGCTGGCCAGCAGGTATGGCTTGTTTTCCTTCAAAAACAAGCGCACCCAATGTGTTGAAAATCCGTGGGTTTATCACTTGTGCGTCTCCCAACTTATTGTCAATGCTGAAAGTCCCGTTGCTCGGATTCGGATAAACCTGTAGCCTGGAATCTTTCACGACATCGCCGATGCCGCTCATGATGACAGGCGTTTCGGCAATGGCCCTCAGCATAATATCGGCCGTAGAGCGGTACTTCGCCCATGAGTTTGACAGGATTTCATAAGCCCGGTTGGATATTGGGCCTTCGATTTCCACCAACAAACCGACCGTGGGGCCCTCCATGAACCAGCCGAGGTAGAAGCTACCCGATGTAATGGTGACGGGCACATCGAATAAATATTGGTTCCAGGCACCTGCAACATATTCATTTGACGCAACCGAAAGCGAGGTCAGTTCCGTGCCTGGGCTGCCATTCGGGCCATCGTCGTCAAATACCCGGAAGGTGAACCCATCAATCGAACCCCCGGCAATGCCAGCCTCGGCCCCGGCAATGATGATGGGGTACAATGGGGATTCTATCTCGATGCCACCGCCGCCAGACCCATCGCCACCGCCAGCCCATTGGATAATAAAGGGCGCAGCGTTGGCCCCCGTGACGTATCCGAAAGTGGTGATGCCGCCGGTCGTGTCAATCACGTTTATTTCCGTGGTGTTCAAATCGTTGGATGGGTTAATGTCGTCGTTGTTGACGACAGCCGTAACGAAAGCATAAGTGCCAGGCGCCCAGTCCACTGTTTCACTGGCAAAATTTACCGTTTGTTCAGCACCAACGGCTAGGGATGGTATGCCTTGATCGTCCGTGTAAACTAGCGAGTTGTCAGGAAACGACCGCACCTCTGCCCCCACGGCGATATCCGAAGTGATGGCCGTATTGCCGGTGTTCGAAACGGTCGTGTTCAATGTGGCCATGCTGCCCGGAAAAAAGAATACGCCTTCGTTTTCGGCATTGAGGTTGGCCGTAGGCGCAGCGTCCACAATGGCCAAGGTTATTACCTGCGGGTAATAAAACTTCACGGCATGATTGGAAGGTGGTACTATGCCGCTATATACTTGCAGGCCAATATTGCCTGTGAGGTTTTCAATTCCTGTTGCTACTTTGCCTGAACCCGTGCAATTGTAGGTAAAGTCGGGTTCCATATCCGCATATTGGAAGGTAATGGAACTATCGGCATTGGACAAGACTACCTGAAAAGTATTGGACCCAAAAATAGGGTTGGTTGTTGTCCAAAACGTCACGCCTTCGTAGGAGATGATGAATTTCTCGTCGCCCGGCGTTTGGTCGTGGTAGGTATAAATCTTGCCGGACGAGTTGTTGTCAAAATTCAAGTCTGACATCATGGGACAGATGAGATTGTTGATTGCGTTTGCTGTCGGGATTACCGGGAAGCAGGAGGCTATGTTCGATACATTGTCAAAACTCAGCCAACCATTGGACCCTATCTTTATCTTATCGTAGTCGGACCAATAATAATGGAAATCCATACCCATTGGCAAAAATGCCACGGAATTGTCGTCGCCAAGCCCGGTCACTTCGGTGCCTACCGTGGTGATGTCTATCCAGTTGAAGACTGGCCCTCCCGGGTCGGTGGATTTTTTCCAGATGTAACCAAAAGCATCAGGGCCTTGGGCCTTGAGTGTGGAAATGGCCATTAGGCAGACGAACAATGCAAAAGTTGATGTTTGTATAAATTTTTTCATACTAGTGGGTTTTGAAATGATAAAAGGTAAAAGATAAAGGTATGGATTTAACTAAAATTTCCAACAAAAAAGCCTGTGCCTGGTGCTGGTGCAGGCTTTTAGGCCAACAACTTTTCTCGTTGCAAAATTTTCGTCACACCATCCCCTTCAAATCCTTCACGAACCCATCCACCCCGGCGGCCTTCATCGCTTTTTGCAAAGTGCTTGCATCGGCGTTTTTGTCAAACGCCCCAACCAGCACCTTGTACACCGTTTTGCCAGCCAACTGATTAATATTGACGACGATGGGCTGGCTGAACTGTTTTTGCAACTTTTCCGCTGCAATGAGCACGTTGCCATAATCGGCATACACGCCCGTTTGCACCGAAAAGCCCTGAGACGGCTGCCGCTCCACGCTAAAACGGAATAGCCCCTGCCCCGAAATCACGGGCGTTGCCACCTCCGTCACGTTGGGCTTTGATGCCGCGTCCCGGCGGCGGATGGCCTCGGCCACGGCCTTGTCTGCGTTGACCCGACCGTAGCCAAACTTACGGGAGTGACCGTTTTTATACTCACTGGCGTCGCCAATCTTGTCGGCGGTTTGTTGCAAAATCTCCTTGACTTCCTTGGCCGTCAGCTTCAAGTTTGCAGAGAGCACCAGGGCGCAGATACCCGCCACGATTGGGGTTGCACCGCTCGTACCGCCGAAGTGTTTGTAGGGCCCTACCCTATCCACGCCGTCGGCCCAAAACTTAAAGGCACCCTCGCCCCGCACGGTGGTGCCGGTATCCCACCAAGCACGGGCGGCGATAAGCGGCCAGTCGCCGTTCGATGGTGCACAGACGCTGACCTCGGCACCTTGGTTTGAGTAGCTGGCGTAGCGGTCCTTGCTATCGCATGCGGCCACGCAGATGACGTCGGGGTGGGCGGCGTAGAAGTTCACATAGTCAACGCCTTCGTTGCCTGCGGCAAAAAGTATGACGCAGCCCTTGCCCTTGCGCCCCTCACGGGCAGCCTTTGCGATGGCCTCTTCCTTGAGCGAGTTGAGTGTGTAGCGGGTATCGGTGGTGCCCCAACTGCAACTGATGACGTCGGCACCGCTTTTTACGCAGTAGTCAAACATTTCCTCGGTGGCACGCACGCTGAATGAAGTACCGCTCACGGGCATAAACTTGGCGTTTGGTGCCACGCCCACCATGCCCTGCCCGTTGGCCATGGCCACTGCGAGGCTGGCGCAGGGGGTACCGTGCGTGAAGTCAGGGTCACCGTCGGAGAGGCGATCGCTCTGTGTCCAAAGGTCCCATGGGCGATAGACTTTGGGCTTGAGGTCGGGGTGCGAGATGTCGATGCCGTTGTCAATTACCGCTATCACAATATCCGTGGAGCCGAGGCTGTCGAGGCGTTTCCAGGCATCCACGATTTTTGCGTCAGCGCCCTTTTTTGTGGTGTACTGCCCGCTGGGGATGAAGCCGTCGTTCTTGAGGTGCCACTCCTCGGCGAGGAAGGTGTCGCTGGGCATGGCGAAGGCGTATTCTTCAAGCAGCATGTCGAGATCCGGCTCGGCCATTTTCACCATCGAAATTTTTTGAAGCGCCTCTGCAACTCTGAGCGGGTTGGGTGATTCTTTGGTTACTTTGACGGTGACCTGGTCGGCGCTGCGGCGCTCTACGAGAGCCAATTTGTACTCGTCGAGCACCATCAATTGCTCGCCCTCGTCCACGCCCTGCTGGAAGATGATGAAGATTTCGCCCGTGGGCACGAGCGGTTTTTTGCTGCCTTCGGCAAAATAGACATGGGTGCCCACCTCCACCTCTTTTCGTCGGCGCACCTCGTCGAGCTTGTCGTCGAGGGTTGCGCCGTCTTTTTGGAGGGTGACGACCTTGAAGCCGCCCAGATTTGGCAGTACTTCTTGTCGAACGAAGTCAGCGTTGGAAATGTCGGCCTTCTTTTTGCCCTTGAGGCCCACTAGGCTGGCGCTTTTTTGCAAAACAAGGACGCCCTTGCCGCTTTTGATTTTGTAATTGGCCATGTCGGTGGCTTTTGGTTTGAAAATTGGTTTAAACGAAGCGGAAAGTTACGAAAGGACGCTGAGTTCGGGCAAGCATTGAAACAAAAGCCCAACCGAAAGCCGCACAGCCACCGATTTTACTATTTTTACGCCCGTTTCCAGAATTGGACTTTAGACAGGAGACCTTAGACTTTAGATGGGGACTGATGAGCTTCAAGAAAGATAAGCTGATACGCCCTGGCAATGCAAATTTGGCTTCGCCGCCTCTAAAGTCTAAAGTCTTGTGTCTAAAGTCTAATTTCAAATAATAGAATGGCCATCCGCTTTTTAAATAAGCAACCTGCTGTCCAGCAGCTCTCGGACGAGGAACTGGTGAGCAGGTTTTCAGCGACGCAACAGCAAACGTACTTTGAGGAATTGTACCGCCGGTACATGCACCTGGCTTACGGCGTTTGCCTAAAGCTGATGAAAAATGAGGATGAAAGTCGGGACGTGGTTTCGGACGTGTTCAAGATTCTTTTCATCAAGCTTCCCACGGCGGACGTCAAATCATTTAAGGCTTACCTGTACACGGTTTCCCGCAATGAGTGCATCGCCAAGCTGCGGCATCGGAAGGCCGAGTCGGAGAAGCTGGCGAGGTACAACCACCTGGAAAATTCGCCGGACGACTTTATGGAAAACGACGGTTTCGCCGCTCTCTTCAACGCCAATCCAAGCATGGAACAAGAGGTCGAAAGGGCGGTTGGGCAGTTGGGTGACGAGCAAAAAACTTGCATCCGCCTATTTTTTTACGACGACAAGAGTTACCGGGAAATAGCTACTGAAACTGGATTTACAGAGAAACAGGTGAAAAGTTACCTGCAAAATGGTAAGCGGAACTTGCGGATTCTGCTGGAAAAGGAATTGAGAAAACACACAACATAAATTTCCAGAAAATATAATTGCTCCAATGGACGGAAATTTACAACAACGATTTTTTAGACCCACCGCATGTGTCAGCCAAGAGGAATTAAGGCAATACCTCAGCGGCCACATGTCGAGAGATGGGTTGCGGCGGGTGGAAGACCACCTGCTGGACTGCCCGCTTTGCTCCGATGCCGTTGACGGCTGCGAGGAGTCGGGCAGCCACCTGACAGATGACCTGGAAGATTTTGAAGCCTTTAGTAGAAAACTTCCAGGTCAGCTAACTACCGCCAAGGTTCGCCAGCTGCAACCGGGTGGCTATTTCCGTCAGGCAATCGCAATAGCTGCCATGCTTGTAGTAGGGGCTGTTGCTTATTTCTCCTTTTTTAAGTCAGCGAGTGGTCCTGAGCTTTACGCAAAGTACCACAACACCTACGAGAACGATATCCCGGTCAGTCTCCGTAGGCCTGGGCTTTCGGATGTTGACCCCAATTTTGCGCAAGCGCTTAATGCTTACTCCGAAAATAAGTTTAGCCAAGCCAACATGCTTTTTGAGCGGGCGCTGCAACAACAGCCCGACAATGAGGCAGCAAGGTTTTTTGCTGGTCTTTCCAACCTGGAAGCCAATCATACTGACAAGGCGAGCGCCTACCTCAGCACCGTGGCCAACGGGACAGGCGTTTATTCAAAAAAGGCAGCGTGGTACCTTATCCTGTGCGACCTGAAGAAAGGCAACAAGGCCGAAGCCAAGGCTCGCTTGGATAAGTTTATCGAGTCTGGTGAAATCATGGTGCTGGAGGCAAAGGATTTGAGAAAAAAATTGTGAGACGGCGCGTAGGTAAGTTGGCGTATTGGCGTATTGGGAAGCGACTACAAACTTGCCATAGCGCACAAATGCAAAAAGGAAAAGGCAACCACGCCTTTTCCTTTTTTTATTTCAATCTTTTTGCAAAAAATCTTTCCAAACAGAACTTTGTTTCGATTTTAGTGGTATAAATACAGTTCCTTCGCAAAAAACTGTCACAAGCTAACCTTGACCGCATATGTTGGCCCGTACCTTTTCCAATTATTTAGCGTCATTTTCTGGGTTATCCCGTTCAGCTTGGCTGATTTCGCTGGCTTCATTCGTTAACAGGAGCGGCACGATGGTGCTTCCGTTCATGTCCATTTACCTCACGACCGAGCTGGGCTTTTCATTGGAACAGGCTGGCATTGCCATGACAATCTTCGGCTTCGGCTCCCTCACCGGCTCCTACCTTGGCGGGCATTTTTCAGACAAAATAGGTTACCATCGTGTGCTTTTTTGGTCGCTATTCTTGGGTGGTGCGCTGTTCATTGTTTTAGGTTTTGTGAAAAGCCTGCTCGGCATCTACGTCATGATTTACCTGCTCAGTAGCATTGGTGAAGCATTTCGCCCAGCCACTATGGCGGCATTGGCGGCGCACAGTACGCCGGAAAACCGTACCCGCTCCTACTCCCTTATGCGGATGTCCATCAACTTGGGCTTCACCATCGGTCCGGCAATCGGTGGTGTGCTGGCAGCTTGGAAGGGCTACCAGATGCTGTTTTGGGTGGACGGCATCACATGCATCGCTTCAGCCATTTTCTTTCGGGTACTTTTGAAGCCTAAAAATGTAACCATTGAATCCAATTCCTCAAAACAAGTTATTGATAAACAACCAGTTAAATCACCATATAAAGACACTCAATACCTAGTTTTTCTATTGCTGACCACGTTGGGGGCCACGGTTTTTTTACAGCTCATTTCCACGCTACCAGTGTACTACGAAAAGGTGATACATCTCAACGAATGGCAGATTGGGGCGTTGCTTGCCTTCAACGGCCTAATTGTGTTCCTCATGGAAATGCCGCTGGTGTTCACCCTTGAACGCAAGATGAAGCGCATGAACTGCATTGCCGCTGGCATACTGATGTACGGCTTCGGCTACGTGGTGCTAAATTCCGCTCCGCAAAGCCTCGCTATCGCTGTGCTGTCCATGTTTGCGCTTTCAGTTGGCGAAATTTTCAACATGCCTTTTGCCAACTCGTTCGCTCTCAGCCGCACCACGGACGCCAACCGGGGCAAGTACATGGGGCTGTATTCCATGACTTATTCGCTGGCGCATATCATGGGGCCGTATTTTTCGATGAGAATCGCAGAAAATCATGGTTTTGACACCTTGTGGTACATCTCTGGGGCGATTTGCATGTTCACTTTCTTCGGCTTTTTGGCAATGAAAAAACGAAACCCCGAGCCTGCTAAAGCAGCAGCAACTACATCTCCATCGGAACTTTCGCCCATGCTGCCCATTGAGCAAGTTTCTTAATTCTACTTTGTTACTTTAAAAAAAAATCTATCCAAGTGGGGCGATGCGCCGCCAAAACTTTATCAAAACTGCCATTTCCCCTCCTCGCCGCCTTCGGCGGCTCGTCGGGGGAGGGAGCCTTTGGGGGCGTTCCGCCCCCAAACCCCCTACTTTCCAAAGTGATATGTTCAATATTCTAAAGTAACAAAGTAGAATTAAATGGTGGTGTTCTGTCAGGTGCGTTTTTGAAAAAGGCGTACTTTTACCCGCTGTCCAATTTCCCCCTAAAAACAGCAAAGAAGCATGTTAAAAAACAATCAACATTCTTGCGCAGGCGTCATTGGTTCCGGCAGTTTCGGCACTGCGGTGTCGAACCTGCTTGCCGTCAACACTGACGTCCTGATTTTTAGCCGTCGGGAAAAACTGGTGGAAGCTATCAACAACGAGCACCGGCACCCGGTGTTCAATATCCCACTTCCCGAAAGAATTCGGGCCACTTCCAACCTAGAAGAAGTAGCGGAAAGATGCACGTTGATTTTCCCCATCGTCACGTCCGAGGGGTTCAGGCCAATGATGCAGCGCCTATCGCCCTACCTGCGTCCCTACCATATTCTGATACATGGCACGAAGGGTTTCGACATAAAGAACATGACCGAAGAGGAGCTACGCCAAGGCAAAATCACCCGCAACAGCGTACGGACCATGAGCGAGGTTATTCGGGAGGAGTCCGTAGTGGTGCGCATCGGCTGCCTCTCCGGTCCCAACCTAGCTTCCGAGATAATGGCTGGCCAACCAACGGCCACGGTCATTGGTAGCAAGTTTGATGAAGTGGTGAGCGCAGGCAAGAAGGTATTGAGCAGCAGGCATTTTCAGGTTTTTGGCACCTACGAAATACTGGGGGCAGAGCTGGCTGGAGCGCTCAAGAATATCATCGCCATTGGGAGCGGCATACTCGGCGGCTTGGGCATGGGCAAGAACATCCAAGCATTGCTCATCAACCGGGGGCTAATTGAGATGATTTACTTTGGCAAGGCATTTGGCGCATCGCCAAAGCCGTTCGTTGGCACGGCGGGCATCGGCGACCTGATTTGCACGGCCACGAGCATGAGCAGCCGCAACTACACATTCGGCTACCGACTGGGACAAGGGGACAGCACCAAGGAAATCCTTGCCTCCATGCCCGAAATAGCAGAGGGGGTTCGCACCCTGAAAATCGCCAAGCACCTAGCCGACCACCTCAAGCTGCACGTGCCCATTACGCAGATGCTGTACAAGGCAGTACACGAGGACTACGACATCAGCCAGGCCATTGAGTACCTAATGCGGTATCCTTATTATGTGGATGTGGATTTTATTTAATTGAATAGTGCTGGCATTTTGGAATACCGGTAATGAGTTCAAAAATAAAAAAGGCGGTAGCCCTAAAGCCACCGCCCTAACTATTTGTGCTATAAATCTTTGTCAATTTTCCAGGAGTGTCTCGCCTCCAATACCTCATACCTCCAGACCTACCTTGCTTCCCCAAATGGGGATGTACAACTGCCCTTGCAGGATGTTCCTGGATATCACGATGCGCTGTATCTCTGAGGTGCCTTCATAAATCTGCGTAATCTTGGCATCCCGCATGAGGCGCTCCACGTGGTACTCCTTCACGTAGCCATAGCCGCCATGTACCTGAACGGCCTCAACGGTATGTTTCATGGCCGTTTCCGATGCAAAAAGCTTGGCCATGGCGCTTGCTGTGCCGAAGTCCATTCCCTGGTCTTTGAGCCAAGCGGCACGGTACACCAGCAGCTTGGCCGCTTCGATGTCGGTGGCCATGTCGGCCAACTTGAAAGCGATGGCCTGGTGCTGCGAGATGGGCTTACCGAAAGCTGCCCGCTCCTTTGAATAGTCCAGTGAAAGCTCGTATGCCCCGCCGGCGATGCCCAGCGCCTGCGCAGCGATGCCGATGCGGCCTCCTTCGAGGGTCATCATGGCGAACTTGAAGCCGAAGCCGTCGTCGCCGATGCGGTTTGATTTTGGCACCTTCACGTCATTGTACATGATGGTGTGCGTGTCCGAGGCCCGAATGCCGAGCTTGTCCTCCTTTGCCCCGATGACCACGCCCTCCCAGTCCGTTTCCACGATGAGGCAGTTGATGCCCTTGTTAGCTTTTTCGGGATTGGTCTGGGCCATCACAAGGTGTACCTTCGAGGTACCTCCGTTGGTTATCCAGTTTTTGGTGCCGTTGAGCAGGTAGTAGTCGCCCATGTCCACAGCGGTGGTGCGCTGGCTAGTGGCGTCGCTGCCGGCTTCGGGCTCGGAGAGGCAGAAGGAGCCAATCCATTCGCCGGTGGCGAGCCTGGGCAGGTATTTTTGCTTCTGCTCCTCGGTGCCGTAGGCTTGGATGCCCCAGCAAACCAGCGAATTGTTGACGGACATGATGACGGAGCAGGAGGCGTCCACTTTTGACAGCTCTTCCATGGCCAGCACGTAGCTCAGGGTGTCCATGCCGCCGCCGCCATATTCTGGCGAAACCATCATTCCCAAGAAGCCCATTTCGCCCATCTGGCGCACTTCTGCTTTTGGGTATTTCATGTCCCGGTCACGTTCTATGACGCCAGGTTTCAAGACGTTTTGAGCAAAATCACGGGCGGCTTGTTGCACGGCCTGTTGCTCTTCTGTAAGTTCAAAAAACATAGGTTAGAATGAATTTGGTTAGGTCGAAAATGCTTGAAGAATGTCGTTTGGGAGAAAATTTATGGCGCAAAATTAGGTAAAAAACGACAGAATGATTGGTCATTTTTTCAATGACAATCGTCAGTTAGCTTTCTCGGGCATAGTGCCATTCCAAAAAAAAAAAGCACCCCGGCGGAAATCCCGTCGGGGTGCTTCGTTTTCTAAAACCTATAGTCCGCTGCCTTTGGTCTTCAAATAAACCGCTCCAAGTGGTGTCCGACTAGCACCTTCATGGCTTGAAGGCCGAGCGCTTTGGCTTCTTTTTCCGTGAATCCTTCGTCCATGAAAAAGTCCTCAAACAACACCTCGGTTTGCAAATAGCTGATTTTCAGCGCGGTAGCGATTTCAGCCAGCATCAGGTCACGGCTCGACCAGCCCTCGATGCCCTGCCAGAGCTTCGCGTTCCAAGCTTCTGCGGCCTTGCGCTCCTCGTCGGTCAGCGCCTTGGGGGTGAGGTAGAGCTGTGCGAGCTGCGACTGGCTTTTTGCGCAAGCCGCCTCGCTAATTTGGCCCAGGCCGCAGAGGTCTTTGGCAATGGCGTCCAACACCTTCACCTCCTCCCATTCCCAAAAGCCACCACAAGCTTGCAGCTTGAGGTTGCTGTCGGTGCCTTGTGAACTGAACGCCTTGAGCGCTGGGGCAGGGTGTTTGCGGAAGAGCCAGCATGGTGCTGCCGGACTGTCCGACGACACCTCGTGGATGTAGCGCAGGTGCGTAAGCATCTGGTCAATGTCCTCGTAGGCGTACCGAACGGTCGGGTCAAATTTGGCGAAAGCCGATTTTTTGCCCGCAAATGCTTCTTTGATAGCCTCGTTCATCAGCCAGTTCACGTCCTTGCTTTGGCCTTCGTTCACGTACTTGAAGTAGGCACGGTACGCCTTTGCGATGGGCGTTTTTGCGGCAGCGAGGCCGTCTACCGAGGTTTTTGGGTCGTCCCACAGGTGGTTGATATTGTATTGGACTGTGCCCTTGGCGGCGTCCTCTGTGGGTGTGGCCATGTACTTTGCCAGTATGCGGTACTTCTGTAGTTGGCGGTTGTTGGCCAGTGCTTGGTCGTAAGCCGAGCGGGTTCCCTTGCCGTAGAAGCCGTCGAGCGAACCTTTGTAGGAGCCTTCCAGCTTCAATGTTTTCTGCAACTCATAGGCTGAAGTGCGTTTCACGTTGGGCCGGATGTCGGGCAGGTCTGCTTCAAAGCTGATGGGCGTTGGAGGAGGTGCGGCGGCCTTGACGTGTTCGGCCTTGACAGGTTCAGCTTTAATCGGATCGGCCTTGTCAGGCTCCGATTTTGCTTTGTCCGGTGCGACAACTTTCGTTTCGGCACCTTTTGGGGTCATTTCTGCGGCAGCTTTGGTCTCGGGTACCACTATTGCCACTTCCTCGTAGGTTTTTGGTACATCCTGTTTTTTGGGTTCAACTTCCGTTTTGGGCTTTTCAAGCGCTTTTTCCTCTTTTTTTTCTTCGAAAACAAGCGGAATCAGGGGCCTCTTTGGTGCCCCGCCCATTTCAAAATCAGTGACTTCGTGCAACAGCACGTTGTTCATGTTTTTCACAAAAGCATCTTTGAAGCCCACTTGCTGCAACTTGGCCAAGTGCGCTTTTGCCGAAGGCACGTCCGGGAAGATGCCTGCAAGGATTTTCAACTGGTTGCCACTGAGCAGGACGTAAAGCTGACCAGCTGGCAGGTACTCTTCCCAATTGATTTTGTCGCCAATGCGCTTCGTGGCCAACTGGATGATGGTAGCAGGCTGTCCACCATCGGTGTTCAACTTGGTTACGGCAGCGTTGCCGTAGCCGAAAAGTTGGAGGGTGGCGAGCATTTGGCCAGCCTCGGCCTCAGTGCCGTAGCCGCCGATGAACACATCGGTATGGGCCGGGCGCTTGGTGGCATACACGAAACCGTGCGATTGCAACTGGGTAAAATCGCCGGGCTTTGGGTTGGCGTAGCTACCGACTTGAACGGTGTATTCTGGAACTGCCTCTTGGGAGATGGCCGAGACGGCCGTGAGGACTAGGAATGCAAAAGAAAAAACACGGATTTGAAACTTCATGTGACGTTGCTTTGGTATTTGCGTGAAATGATTCGGCTGCTTTGACGACAAAACGCTGCACAGGTAGCACTTTGTTGTTGAGCAGGGCTGAATTTTGCCCTGCTCCGATTTTATTTAGCCGCCATCATAACTTGCTGAATACCAATTGACCACATGTCATAACGCAAATATGGGGCAATTTAATGTTTTCCAATTTAACAAAAAAGCAAAACCATTGAAATGCTGCAAATTCAAGGCGTTCGGGGCCATTCTTATTTAAATAGAAATTTTTTTTCATTTGCTGCGAACAATTCTCGTTTGTTCCACATTTTAATCGAGTTATAACGCCCGAACCAAGCAATCCCCACAAAATTCAAAATTTAATAGGGTTTTAGGTGTTTATTCAGGGGGTCAAAGCTGTGCTTTGACCTTCTTTTTTAGCCCATTTCCGTTCATTTCTTGAGCACAACAATGTCTTGAAAGTCCTTGCAGCCTACCTTCGGTAGCCCTCGCCAATAACCATACAAAAGTTGGT
This sequence comes from uncultured Saprospiraceae bacterium, assembly GCA_964508135.1. Classification (GTDB taxonomy): domain Bacteria; phylum Bacteroidota; class Bacteroidia; order Chitinophagales; family Saprospiraceae; genus UBA6168. The sequence continues at coordinate 51,642 of CAZDSU010000033.1, read as the reverse complement.
GAACCTCAAAACCCTGATTGGAAGCCATGCTGCGCAGGTGTTTTTCCTCAAAAGCAACGTTGGCGCTCTTCACAACGTCGTCCATCAGGCGGTAATAGCCGTAGTTGTGCGGGAATCCGAAGCCCTCAGGCCAGGCCGTTTTTTCATCAAAAAGAAAAAAAGTAAGGTAGCAAACGCCACCGGTGCGCAACACCCGGTGCAGTTCGCCGAGGTAATTGTCCACCTCATCTGGCAACATGTGCGTGAAGACGGAATTGGCGATGGCAAAGTCTAAGCTGCCGTCATCATAGGGAAAACGAAAGCCACTGGCCTTGTTGCCGTCCGAGCGGTAGAGGTCGTTTTTAAGGGAAATATACTGGAAGCGGAAGTTTGGAAAGCGGGTAGTGATATGTTGCTGGCACCAGTCCACGCCCTTTTTAACCACATCGAAGCCTTCGTAGCGTCCGTTTTCACCCAAAAAACTGGTGAGCGGGAGTGCTATCCGTCCAATGCCACTGCCAATGTCAAGGACACTGTGGCTGGATTCCAAGCCACAAAACTCCCTAAAATTGGCCACCGACTGCTCGCCCGCACGTCGGAAATCGCCACTGCCCGTGTAAATCATGCCACGGGGGGGCATGAGGTTATTACGCTGACCAGTCACTGCTTCCCAGGTGTCGAGCGGAAGGTAATAGAGCCGCCGGACAGCGAACCGCCAAGCGGGAGGCATGGTGTAGAAAAGCTTGCGGGCGATGTTTTTCACTGCTGATTTTTGGCAAAACTAACGGAACTTATACATTTCCTTTGGTGGTTAGTTCCGAACCCCAACTTACCTTTGACGCAGCATCCTGGCGTCGTGTCCAAATTCCCGACTTTATGAAATCCACTTTTTACCAACTTTACCTTGCCATCTTTTTGCTTGGCCCAGCGCCGCTTTTTTCACAAAACAACTTGAACATCATGGACGCCGTCCGCCTGGTCGGGCTGGTCAACTTGGATGGACAGGTGGATGAGACTGCTTGGGATGCCGTGCCTCCCACTGTTTTACAACAACAAGTGCCCAACTACGGGCTGCCACCCACCGAGCGCTCCGAAGTGTTTTTTGCCTACGACGAGAACTACCTCTACCTTGCCGGCCGAATGTACCTCTCCGACAGTTCGCTTTACCGCGCCACTACTTACAAGCGGGATGCGCTCGAAGGTTCGTCGGACTATTTCGGCTTCGTCGTTGACAGCTACAACGACAACGAAAACGGCCTCGCCTTCTTCACCACGCCCGCCGGCCTACGCTGGGACGGCACGGTGTCCAACGACGCACAGGACTTCGAAACGAGCATCAGCATTGACTGGAACACATATTGGGACGCTGCTGCCGCCCGCCAACCTTGGGGCTGGAGCGCTGAAATCCGCATTCCTTGGTCGAGCCTGCGCTTTCAGGAACGCAATGGCGAGGCGGTTATGGGCAGCACGATGTGGTGGTTCCTCGCCGCAAAAAACGAGCAGGTAATGCACCCGCTTGTGCCGCTCAACTGGGGCGAAATGGGCGCTTGGAAACCCTCTCAGATGCAGAAGTACCGCTTTCAAGGGCTTCAAAGCAGAAAGCCGCTTTACCTTACCCCATACATTTTGGGGGGCTTCCAGCAAACCAGTAAATTGACTGCCGACCACAAAGGCTACCGCACCGAAAACGAGCCCAAAATAGAGGCTGGGCTTGACCTCAAGTACAGCCTCACCAGCAACCTGACCCTCGACTTGACGGCCAACACCGATTTTGCCCAAGTGGAGGTGGACGACCAGCAGGTGAACCTCACTCGTTTTGACCTTTTCTTACCAGAAAAGCGGCAGTTTTTTCTGGAGCGTGCCAGCATTTTCGACTTCCAGTTTGAGGGCAACAACCGCCTATTTTACAGCCGCCGTATTGGCATAACCGACGAAGACCAGGTGCGCATCTATGGCGGGGCGAGAATACAAGGCCGCATCGAGAAGCACGACCTCGGCTTCCTGACCATGCAGACCGCAGCGCCCACCGACAGCCTTCAATCGGAGAACTTCTCGGTGCTGCGGGTGCGGCGACAGGCATTCAACCAGTACAGTTATCTCGGCGCCATCGCCACCAACCGCACGGATTTCAACGGCAACCACAACACCACCTACGGTTTCGATGCCACCGTGAGGGTGGTCGGCGATGAGTATCTTGCCGCAAAATGGGCGCAGTCCTTTGAAAATGGACAGAAAAATAAAGCCTTTTCCCTCGACCCCTCCCGCATTTTTCTCAATTGGCAGCGGCGGCGGTACGATGGTTTTGCCTACGATTTGGGCTTCACCCGTGCGGGAAAAGACTGGTCGCCAGGTATGGGCTTCGAGGAGCGGGAAACGTTTGATGGTGGAAAAATCGGACTTAGCTATGGCTGGCTGATGGATGAAAAAGCCAAGTTGTTGAACTTCCGGATCTTTCTGGCAGCTTATGCGCTGCGCAATTTTGTTTCTGGAAAAACGGAGACGGCAGCCATTGAAACAGGCTTTGAAATGAAGTCCAAAACTGGCTGGCAATTGGCTGCATTCCTAAGCCCGACAAGCGAATATGTTCTGGAGGATTTTGACCTTGGTGATAGTGAAGTTCTAGTTGGGAGCTATGATTTTGTGCAGGGGACTGCCGTTTTTGGCACACCCGACGCCAATAAAATAGGTGTTTTTACAGAAATAAAGGCTGGAGGATTTTACGATGGAACGCTTTTGTCGGCAAGCCTGATGCCCCGCTGGATTGTATCGTCCCACCTGCGCCTCGAAGGCACCTACCAGTACAATCGGGCGGATTTTGATGAAAGGGGGCAGCACTACATTGCCCAAATCGGTAAGCTCAAGGCGGAGTACCTCTTCAACACCAAACTAAGCCTCGCCGCCTTCTTGCAATACAACAGCGACGAACAGGTATTCGTCGAAAACATGCGCCTGCGCTACAATCCAAGAGAAGGCAACGACCTCTACATCGTCTTCAACGACCTGCTAAACAGCGACAGGACAAGGGAAACACCGCACCTGCCCTTCAGCGACGACCGGGCAGTGGTGGTGAAGTACACTTATACGTTCAGGATGTGAAGAGGATTGGTGGCGCTCTTCAGGTTCGTGGTTTCAGGTTTCACGAAAATCTCCCAGAAACCTGAAACCCGAAACCGATCAAACCTTGTCCGGTTCCCTGCCGCCCGACAAGAAATCCTTGTATTCCTTCAATTTGTCAAAATCGCCATTGGCGGCAAGGTGGGCCTGGTCGGGCCAGGTGCTTGGGTCATGTATCCGGTAGTGTTCCCCGCCACTTAGCAGCACCTCCTTGAGCCGTTCCGGGGTAGATTTGGCCAGTTCCTTCCAAGTGAGGATGCCAGCGCCGTTCAGCAGTTTTTCGATTTTCGGGCCAATTCCCTCCACGACTTTCAGGTCGTCTGCTTTGGCAGAAGCAGCGGCGGGAGCCTTTCTGGTTTTTGTTGGCTTTAATAGGCGTTTGGCCTGCCCCACCCAGTCGTCCCTATCAATGCGACCGGGAAAGAATTCGATGGCAGTGGTCACGTTTTCAATCAAATTGGCATCAAAACGGCTGATTTGGTCGAATGTGTAGATGCCAAGCAGGTTCAGTTTTTTCTCCAGGAACGAGCCGATTCCTTTTATTTCCGTCAGGTCATTTTTCTGGTCGGCAGTGGCCGAAGGAATGGTGGTGCCGATGGCAGCCAGCACTTCGTTCTTAGCATCGGAGGGCGAAATAGCGCCACCTGTGATGGCCTCCTTGTCCGCTGGGTTCATGGCAGCGACGATTGGCGGCTCCACGCTCCGTTCCGAGGCCTCCTCCACAGATGCCGATTTTAGTACGAGGAGTTCGGCCAGCAGCGCATCATTTTCTGCCATGAGGCTCCCCAATTTTTCCTCCAGTCCGCCGAGGCGGTTGGTGGAGTCGTTGTAGGATTTCAGCAGGTTGAGCAGGTTTTCGTCCTCCCTTTTGGCTTCTGCCCGCAGGGCATCGTTTTCAGCAATCAGGAGTCCAATATTGGCTTCGAGTGAGCCAAGGCGTTCCAAGGTCGCACCGTAGGAGCCTTGCACCTCTCTAAGTTTTTCATTGACGCTCCCATCGCCTTTGGCCTCCTGGGCCAACTGCTCGTTGCGGATTTTCAGGCCAATGATTTGGTTGTTAAGGTCTTCGATGGTGGCTTGGTAGGTGTGGCTGGAGGCCTGCAGGCGCACGGTTTCCTCCAGCGACTGGTCAAGGTCTTTTTGCCATTTCCGCTTTTCGTTTTGGATGGCGGCCGCTTGTTCCATTGCCATTTCGGCTTCCCGTTTTGCCTTGGCAAGGTCGGCGGTGCTGAGGTCCAGTTTTTCCCGAAGGGCAGTCATTTCCAGCGTGAGGTCGTCAAATTTCTTCTTCCAATCAGCGGCCTCCCGTTGGTAGCGCTTTGCTTGGCCGCTCCACATGGCCCAAGCGCTGATGAAGCCGATGAGAAAGCTGACGAGTGCCGAGAGCAGGAAAAAAGCACTGTCTGGGTGGCTCAAAGATTCGAATAAGTTTTCCATTGCTGTTTGTTTTGAAACTGGTTGATAAAGGTTGATGAAATTGAAGAGGTTTGATGGTAAACGTGGTTGCTTTATCAACCCCATAAACTTCATCAACACTTATCAATTTCCTATTGAGCGGGTTTTTCTTCAATTTTAAAGTTCACACGGCGGTTTTTCTGCCGGCCTTCGGGGTTGTCCTTGCCGCCGATGGAGTTGGGGGCGACGGGCATTTCCTCGCCCTTGGTGGTCGAGACGATTTCTGCCTTCACGCCAAGCTCCCGGAGATAGGCTGCGGCATTTTTTGCACGGCGCAGGCCAAGGTTAAGGTTGATTTTTTCGCCACCGATACTGTCGGTGTGGCCGGTGATGGTCAATATCATGGACGAGTTGGCGGCGAGGAAGGTCATCACTGAGTCGGCGTAGAGGATGCACTGTTCGCCGGGCTTGAACTCGTCGGAACCAAAGGCGAAATTGGCGTCGGAAAAGGTATTGTCCTTGAAGCTGTAAACCGGCCGGTCGTAGTCGTCAGGTCTGGGTGAATAGAGGTGGAAGGACATAGGCTCGTCCAGTGCAGCGCCCGCAATCATTTGATAGTCAATGGAGAAGCGTTTTTCGTCCACGCCTATTTTTACCAGAAGCTGCTCCACGGCGGCAGCCCGTGCGATGCCGATGTTTTCAAAAATGCCGCTTTTGGCCGCCTTCTCCGCTTCGAGGTAGCGCCCCGTGAGGCTGATGTTTTTATCAGGGTTTGCCTTGAGGTATTCGGCCACTTTTGCCAGGAAGGCTTGGTTGTCGGCCGTTAGGTCGGGCAGAACGGCATTGGGCGCAAAGCCGAACTGCTCATAGCCTTGCAGGATGGTCTTGTCGCCGTCCTTTAGCGAAAGCGTCATCGGTCGGGTGGCGACCTTCACAGGCTCGTCGCCGCAGTTGTGCCGCAATTCGCAGACGAAATACCAACGTGCCGGGATGGCATAGGCAAGAAAAATCAAAAAGCCGATGATAAAACCTCTCATAGTCACTTTGTCTTGTATGTTGTCAGTTTGCAAAATGCTCAAGCCAACTTTGTGTCCCCTCAAAGTAGGACGTCAAATGTATGAGTTTCAATTGATTATGCAAAACAGTACTGTTTTTTGGATGAAATATTAAGCCGGATTTAGGGCTTGCCCCAAATTGCATATCACACTATTTTTCAACAATATCACAGAAGTGCCTGCCAAGCGGGTTTTCCAATGAAAAATACTGTCAAAAAAATTGAACACGGCCTCCCCAAATCTAAAAAAACGAGCTATCTTTGCGCTCCTTTTAAAAAAGTTCTTTAAAAATGGACGCTTTAGCGCACTTCACAATCCCGGTTTCGGGGTTGAACAACGGACCGCACGAGTACGATTTCAATATAGATGAGTCGTTTTTCCAGTGCTTCCCGGAGTCGCCAATCAAGGACGGAAACGTGTCTGTGCATTTCATTTTTGACAAGCACCCCGACATGTACACCATGACTTTCCAACTGGAAGGCACGGTGAAAACCGCCTGCGACCGCTGCCTCGAGGAGTTCGACTTGCCCATCGAAGCCGACGAAATGTTGTTGGTCAAGTTCGATGAAAAGGAATGGGAAGATGCCGACATCATCTACATCCTGAAAGATACGCCCCGGCTAAACGTAGCCCGGTACATCTACGAGTTCATCAACCTCGCCGTGCCAATTGCCAAGACCCACGACGACGCAGATGAGGAATGTGACCCCGAGATGCTGAAATTCCTTCAACAGGGGAGCCAGGACGAACCGAACGTTTCTTCCTCCGTTTGGGAATCACTGAAGGGTCTTCAAAATGATAATTGACAATAACAGACGATAGATATTAGACATTAGACATTGGACGGAACACCGCAGATGGTCTAATGTCTAACATCTAAAGTCTCCAAATCTTAAATAGCGATGCCAAATCCTAGAAATAAACATTCAAAGCAGCGTACCCGCACCCGTCGTGCGCACGACCGTGCCGCAATGCCGACCATCGCCAAGTGCCAGGCAACAGGCGAGACGCATGTTTTCCACCATGCCTACCGTGACGATGAGGGCAACTTGCGCTACAAGGGCAGGGTTCTGGTAAAATCCAAAGAAGACAAGGAATAAGCTTCTGTCATGCAGCATCTAAAATCTAAAAAGCTCCTGTTCAACGAAAGTTGGGCATGGGGCTTTCTCTGTTTTTGGGCGGTTAATCTACTGGCCTCCTGCGGGCAGGGCAAGCATTTCTCCAACGAAAAAAATCCGCAAACCGTGAAGCAAATCATCTCCACTCCCAACGCCCCAGGTGCCATCGGCCCTTACAACCAAGCCATCATCCACAACGGCATCCTCTACGCCTCCGGCCAGATTGCCATTGACCCGGCCACGGGCGAACTGGTACAGGGCAGCATCGAAGAGGAAACCCACCGAGTGCTGAAAAACATCGGCGGCATTCTCGAAGCGGCGGGCTGCACCTACCAAGATGTGCTGAAATCCACCGTTTTCATCAAGGACATGCACCAGTTTGCCCGCATCAACGCCGTGTACGCCGAGTACTTCCAGCCAGCATGGGCGCCCGCACGGGAGACCGTGGAGGTGGCCAACCTGCCAAAATTCGTCAACATCGAAATCTCGGTCATCGCTGCGGTGAAATGAGCGGCGCCACACTGTTCAGCGCACTTGGCGTCAGCTTGATACTGCTGGCGTTCATCGGCTCGTCGTTCAACAAAATAAGCCAAACAAGCCTCTCCTACTGGCTGCTCAACCTCGCAGGTGGTATCCTCTCCACCATCGGGGCGGCGCTGATGGCATCGGTGCCGTTCGTTGTGCTGGAGGCGGTTTGGACGGTGGCGAGTGTCATCGGATTGACAAAGCACCTCACAAAACAGACCAAGTAAAAAAGGGTTGATGCTCAATGGCGCTGTTTAATAAGTGGGGCGTTTTTCAATTGAATAGGAGGTGTGCCAGCAGATTATTGACTGGCTTTAACCAATCGCCTGAGCAGTACGCCGTGTTTGAAGTTCTTTTCAATTCCGTATTCTGACAATAGTTCATCTTGCAAATCATACGGAACGTATAGATAATCGAACGCTACTTTTTGATTCACGTCAATCCACTCGATTTTCACAATGTCCTTGTAGGTTGTTCTTCCATAAAAAGCCATGGAAGGGTATCTCCAATTTTCAACACCAATTGTGGGTATTTTGTAGGTGTTGACTTCCTCTTGCTTTGTTTTTAAATAAGACAAAACCCGTTTGCCGTCTCCTTCACTTTTCCACTCATATGTGTTGTCCAGATTGCAGCATATCATAAAATGCCATAAAATAGAAATCGCAATAAGCACAAAGGCGTAATTCAACGAAGCGTACTTTTTGACAATTGCTTCCAAAGCAACAACAAATGACAAAATAAACGGAAAACTGAACAGTAAGGTGGTGCGATTTAATGGATAGGGTGTATGGAAAAGCTCAAAAAACAAGCAGCATAGTAGGATAATCCCAATGCACTGATATATCAAGCTGTAATGGGCGATTTGCATCCCTTTTTCTTGAATCAGTTTAACAGAATATCCATTTGTTATTATCCACACGACAATTAATACGACGGCATAAATCTCTTTGTATTTCCAATCGAGCAAAACTGTATGGGAACGACCAATAAAATGATTATAATGAATGTAACAACCAACATAAGACACAACCACATCCTGAAAAAACGAATTGGAGCCGCCGTGCGTGGTATGGCTCGTTATTGTCCTGTAAAGCGGAAGCCCAATAATCATGGCAATAATCAGTATGCTCGATAAAAAAAGCAGGATATGCTTGCGCAAATCAACCATTGCCCTGTTCTGATATAACTTAATGGTAATTCCCGCCCCAAACAACAGTGAAAAGTATATCGCAGAAAAATTTGCATAAAAAGCCACAAAAAGCCAAATCAAGGTGTTCCTCAAGTAGCGTATATCTGCTTTTTGGAGGTATAAAATAAAGAAGTAAGTAGCTGCCGACCATCCGGCAATACTCAGGGCATAGCCCCTTGCTATGGCAAAAAAGTCAAGTAAATAGGGGTTCAAAAAAATGACGCCCAAATAAAAAGTAAGCCTTGCTGCCGAAGGAGTAAACATCAACAGTATCTTCCAAACAAAATAAAAACTCACAATAAACGCAGCAAGAACATGGAGGCGAATTGCCCAATCGTGTTCTCCAAAAATGGCGATGGATAATTTGAACAAAATGGAATTTAGAACATGGTTGTTCGAGGCATGAGTAATGTCCGGATGCCAAGAGGTCAAGACGGAAATCCAATCGTGTTCAACAAAATATCGAAGCGTAAGGTATTCATCTACGGTTATCGGAACGACGACTGCACGTAATAAGAGGTATATCAAAATCAAGCCTCCCAATACAAAGGGCAATGTACTTGATTTATTGGTGCTCCACATAACACAGTAATTTTAGGCTGCCTAGAAAAAACAAGCTATTTCACCATCAAAATCTTCGCCACCGCCACCTGCGGGTCGTTTGAGTTGCGGTTGGTGGCGTACACGAGGTACACGCCCGTGTTGGCCCGCCGGCCGTTGTAGTCGTTGCCGTCCCAGATGGCCTGCCCGCCCAGCGCCTCCGTTTCATACACCAATTGCCCGCTGATGTCCGTGATTTTCACGGTGGAGTCTTCCGCAAGTCCTTTGATGGCGATGGGGCCGTGGTAATCTTCCCGCACGGGGTTCGGGAATACCAGCGCCCCGCTGTGGTAGCCCAGTGCAGCAGTAGCTTCTGCCCGGTACGAAATCAGGCCACGCAGCGTGCCAATGTACACCTCGCCCGTGGCATCGTCAAAGTCAATATCCGTGATGGCATTGTCAAAAAGCGGGCTGTTTTCAGCGGTAAAGTGGGCAATCTGCTCGTTGCCCTCCGGCGACATGACGAAGACGCCAGCGCCCGTACCGAACCACTTCCGGTTTGCACCGTCCACAGCGATGGATTTCACCTCGATGTCTTCGAGGAGGTTGGCGCCGAAGCCGTCCACCGTCACGAAGGGGCGGCTGCCGGGGCATTCGCCGTTGAGGGGGTCGCATTGAAACACCGCAGCGCCGAGCTTGGTGCCCACCCAAACGCTGCCGTCCCGGTCCACTTCCATGCTCGTGATTTCGTTGGTGGGCAACACGGAGTTGGAGGCGTTCAGCACCACGCAGCGGTCGTCGGAGGTGTTGGCCAAATCCTCGCCCTCGTCGAACACAATCACGCCCGTGCTGTTGCCAGATGACATCATCCACTTGTAGCCAAGGGCATCCACCACCACCCGCTGAATCTGGTCGTCCGTGACGCAGGATAGTTCGTAACTATACCATTCACCAGCGTCGGTCATCACGGCCAGCGGCTTGGGCGCGTTGTGGTTGCACATCCAGAGGTTGTTCTGAGCATCGAAAGCGAGACCGGTGACACGGGTGCGTGATTCGTCGAGCTGGGCACCCCGAAGGGTGGAGTTGGTTTCGTCGAAAACTTCAAACTCCCCGGTTGCTGGGTCGTAGCTCACCAGCGCATCGAGGAAGGCGGCGGCATAAACCTTGCCGTTGGTGGGGTGTGTCTTGATGTCCAAAAAGTCGGAGATGCCCGCTAGCTCGGGCGTGTTTTTCAGGTTGTAAACATTCCACTGACCGTCCGACAGTTCGAAAAAACCATCCGTTCGGAACACTGCACTGAACGTGAGGTCAACCCCACCGGCGGCCACCCAGACCTTGCCGTTGGCAACGTCGAGCTGGTAGGTATTGATGGTGTAAGGGCTGTTTACGCTAAAAGAAGTACACGAGGCGTCCTTGTCCTGCACCCGAAAATCCCGACCCTCGTCGGCGTACCAAATATTCCCTTCTTCGTCTTCGATGGCATATCGAGGAAAAATCACGCACTGCGAGCCTTTTTGCGTGGCCGTTTGGCTTTGGTCAAAGGAGAAAACCTTGCCCTTGCAGCCCGACCCGCAGTAGAAGCCAGCCAGCAGGTGCTCACCCTCGGCGGTGAGGAACCGCAGGTCAAATGTGTCGGAGTGGAAAACATAAGCGGCGTCATTGCCGTCGAAACGGTACAGGCTGTCGTTCACGTCGAGGTAGAGCTGGCCGTTGAACAGGGTCATGGCGTCGGACTCAAATGCCTGGGGGAGTCCCTTCGTGCCGTTCAGCCACTCCCAGTTGGAAAAATCGTTGATGTTGTAACCGCCATTGGGGTCGGCGGCGTAGAGGCCGTCATCGGTGGCAGCGTAAATTTTGTCGCCGAAGAGGCGCACAGAGCGCACCTCCACCGGGGTCTTGATGGTATTTGGGAAAATGCCCTGCCGCAGGTTTAGCGTGGTGATGCCGTAATTGGCGGCAAAGTAGGCGATGGAATCGTTGGCCATGTAAACATCGAAGACCGTTTTGCCACCAAGGAACGGGGCGTCGGCAATGGCGGGCAGCGTCAGTACGCCTTCCTCGCTCACGAGGTCCACGTCGCTATTGTCGTACACCACGAGCAATATTTTGCTCTCCCGGTTGTATTTCACGAGGTTCACACCGACGTCGCTCAGGCCCTCCACCTTGGTCAGCCGCCTGACGGAGCGTTCCTGTTTGTCCACTTCCAGCACAGCGTAGCGGGTAGCATAGTAGATTTTGTCGTCGCTTTGGGCAACGTAAAGTCCGCTGCTGAACGGCAGGTGCGACTTCCATTGGCCAATGGCCAGGTCAGATTGCCCGAAAGTGCTTTTTGCCAAAAAGAAAAAAACAAGAATGGGGAAGCAGGAGTGCAATTTTTTCATGAATCAAAAAGGTGTGAATTTGTCAATGTCAAAGCACTAACAAGGTGGCAAATTTATTATTGTTTGGGGGTATGGTATTAAAATTATGCGCCTGATGGAATGCCCCCCACTGCTCCCGCCTTTTCCAGTAGCCATTTTTTGGCGGCCAGCGACTTGCAGTTTTCGATTTCCTGCCGGGTTTTTTCGAAGCCTTTTTTGTCAAATGGGGCAAGCAGGAACAACTTCCGGGTGAAGCGGAGCATGTTGAGGTATTGCTGCTTTACATCCCTGGAAATCAGGCGGTTGCGCCTCAAAAAGATGCTGTAACTGTCAATCAACGAGTCCAGCGCTTGGTCTTCCCTCAGCTCGAAGTAAGTGCGCATCAGCAGCATCCGGCTGCCGAGCGAGTAGGCAATGGTTTGGTACTCCACCTCCCGCAGCAGTTCGATGACCCGGTCATAGTGTTTTTGATAAAAATAGACGTGTGCCAAGTTGTAGTTCAGGGCGTTCTCTTGGTCGCTTTTGGGCAGGCGGTGCGTGTAGTCCCGGATGAAGTTTTCGGTCCAGTCCAGCTCCCGTATGTGCAGCGAAATGGTGATGATGTTCTTGTAGTGGTGCGGGTTCAGCTCGCCGTTATCGAAGATGATCTCCCGGTCGAGGGCGATGCGGTAGAGCGAAAAAAGCTCGCCGTAGTAGTCCTCCCGTCCATGGTTTATCTTGGTGTCAATGCAGTAGTTCATCGAGTGGATGAACAGGGTCTGCAATTCCTTCGGTTGAAAGCTGGTGGCCTGTGTTTCGAGCAGCAATTTCATTTCCTGAAAAAAATGCGCCTCGTCCGGGCGCAGCATCATGCGGGCCACGAGGTACCAAGCCCTTACCACCGGCTCGGAGAGGTAAATACTTTTCTCCAAATACTTCAGAAAATCGGGAAACAATGACACCTTGGCCGTTTCGGAGACCATGTTTCGGTAGCCGAGGGCATCGCAGTAGTGCTCAAGTTTTTTGGCAAAATAGTAGCAATCGAGGTGGAAGTCTGCCTTTTCGATGGGGTCAAACGCAGCCGTTTTTGGCGAAATATGCTCCAGGTGCTCGTGCCTGCGGCGGTGCAGCATGTACGACAGGTAGTGGAAATCGGCATCCCGCAGCCCTGCTTTTTCCTGCGAAAGTTCGACCTGCCGCAGTACTCCATCGAAGTGCTTTTCGAGGCGGGTACTGGCCAGGGCATGGAGCAAGAACACCTGCCCAGTAGCAGGGTTGGAGACGTACTGATTGTAGGCCGTGAAGTCCATCGCCTGCCGCATCAGGTCAGAGCAGAGCCTCCGGAAACGCACGTCGTCGTAGGCCGTGCCGGGGAACAGCTTTTGCCACAAGCCCAGCTTTTCGACATTTTTTTCGGACTTTCCCGTCAGCATTTCCGCTGCTGCCAACTGCTCGAACAGGTGCGTCAACTCCTCCTTTTCGTTGAAAAAGGGCGAAACGAGGTATTTGCGAAACTGAGCAAGGTCAAATCGGGAAAAAGTGCGGAGGAAGGCAACGAGTTTGGTGTTGAGCATTTGACGGTCGGTGAAAATTCCAGCTTTCCTGTTTCAACAAAGCTAAAATTACGGCCCTAAATTCTTTAAAATAAATCAAGTAACGTCGCTGATTTTACCCAAAGAGCGCCTTTTCGTCACCTGTTGGGCAGTTCTGTCGGTACGCCCAAGCGCTTGACCACGCCAAGCTATCGCCCATACTGGCGCACAAAGAAAAAGCCCTCGCGGGTATACCGACAAGGGCTTTTTTGTTGGCCTACAAGGATTCGAACCTCGACAGGCAGAACCAAAATCTGATGTGCTACCGTTACACCATAGGCCAAACTTCAAACTGCTTTTTTCAAAAGCGTGGCAAAGGTATAACGATTTCGCAATTTTGAAAAGTTCTGATTTAAAAAAAAATTCTTTAAGAACTTCCTCAAGCACCGTTGGCTTCCTTTTCAAGAGCTTCCATCACCGCAGGTAGATGGTCATCGAGCGTGGCCACGAGGCTTGGGACGAGTTCAAGTTCAGTCTTGTATTTCGTAATCCGCTCCAGCTCCTTGTTTGCGTTGGTCATGGGGTCGTTGCCGACAAAAGCCAGTGTTGACTTCATTTTGTGGCTTACCATTGTCAGCTCATCCCAATTCTCGGCTAGGCACAGTTCCCGAACCTTGCCCATTTCTTCTGGCAACTCCTCCAGGAGCATGGCCAGCATGGTCTGAATCATTTCTTCGTCATTATCGGCCATGAGGTACAGGTAGTCGAGGTTGATGCTGTTGGCGGCAGTAGCTTCCATGGATTATAAATGTTTTACGTATTTCGAAATTTTGCAAAAAAGGTCTTCTGGCTCAAAAGGCTTCAGCACGAAGTCGTCCATGCCGTACTCCTTGTATTTCCCATCCCTGGCCACATGGGCATGGGCGGTCATGGCCAGGATTATTATGTTGGCACGGTCGGGGGGAAAGGTTTCCCGTATGATTTTGGTGGCCTCGTAGCCGTCCATCACGGGCATTTGGATGTCCATCAGCACGATGTCGTAGTTGTTTTCCCGGAGCAGGTCAACGGCAACCTGGCCATCTTCGGCGATGGTGATTTCAATATCCTTCCATTTGCGCTCCAGCGTTTTGCGGGCCACGAGCTGGTTCATTTTGTGGTCTTCGACCAAAAGCAGGCTGAACTTTGCATCATCTGGCAGCTCAAAAACCGGCTCCTGCGGCGCTTTGCCATTGGGGACAATTTCATCCGCCATTTCAAAAATAAGGTCGAAGAAAAACTTGGAACCCTTCCCCTCCTCGCTGGTGGCGCTAATCTTGCCGCCTTGCAACTCCACTAGGTTTTTGCAGATGGAAAGGCCGAGGCCCGTGCCCTCGTATATCCGGTCCTTGCGAAGTATCCGGGTGAATGTCTCGAAAACGGCCTCGATTTTATCCGCCGAGATGCCAATGCCGGTGTCCGCCACGCTGAATTTCAACTGGATGCTTGAGCCAATATCGTACAGTTTTTCAATAAAAATCTTGACAAAGCCCTGGTCGGTAAACTTAACGGCGTTGCCGACGAGGTTGTAAAGCACTTGGTTCAAGCGGAGCTTGTCACCGCTGATGTAGCGTGGCACGTCCGGTTCGATGATTACTTGTAAGAAAATATCCTTTTCTTCCGCCTTGTACTGCATCACGTTCGTGAGGTTGTTCAGCAGTTCGGTCAGGTCGAAGGGCTGGTTCTCGAACACCACCTTGCCGTTCTGGATGGCGCTGATTTCGAGGATGTCGTTCACCACGCCCAGCAGTATTTCCGAGGAGTTCTTGATGTTCTGCACCAGACTTTGCTGCTCCTCTTCGAGGTTCATCTGCATCAGAATATTGCTCATGCCGAAGATGGCGTTCATCGGTGTGCGCATCTCGTGACTGATGCTGGCAAGAAACTGCTCCTTCATCTGGGTGCCCTGCCGGGCGAGGTCCCTGGCCTTGCGTATTTTTTCGGCCTGCCTTAGCTCCGTCACGTCGCGCAGGATGCAGTTGTAGCCGATAAAATCGTCGGTGATGACGATGGTGGCGGTCATCATGCACTCCCTGACCTCCCTGTTTTTGTGGGCGATGCTGATTTCGAAGTCCTTGACAGCTTTTTGAGCCTTTAGCTTTAGCAAAAACTCGTTCTTCCGCTCCTGGGGGTAATACAGTTGATGGGCGTCATTTATGGACTGTAGCTCCTCCCTGGAGTAGCCAAATACATCCACCGTAGCTTGGTTGAAGTCAATGAACTTCCCATCAAAAGTGCAGATAAACAGCGCATCCTTGGATTGGGTGAAAATCTCTTGGTATCGCTCCCGGCTCTTGACAATTTCTTGCTCGGCCAGTTTTCGCTCTGTGATGTCCTGAATGATGCCAAGGTAAACCAATTGGTTGCTCTCGTCTTGCCGGAGGTTGCATTGCACGGACACGTAGCGGTAGTCTCCGTTTTTTTGCTGTATCTTCAAGTCCTTTTTTAGGCTGCCCACGATGTCCACCTCGTCGTGTACTTCTTTCAATATGCTGAGCGGGCAATCGGGATCGTTCAGCATATCGCAGTTCACTTGCAACCTATCTTCACCATGTCCAAAAATTCGGTAAAGCTCATCCGTGGCGTTGAATACCCTTGGAACCGGGAAGTACTCCCAGTTGCCAATGTTTGCAATGCGCTGGGTCTCCTCCAAACGCTTCAGCACCTTGGTGCGTTCAATGGAAAAGCGCAGCGACTTGGCCAGCAGCTCGGAGTCAAAGGCACCTTTTACCAAAAAATCTTGTGCCCCAGCCTTTACGGCCCGCAGGCCCATTTCCTTGTCGGAGTAGCCGGTGAGCACGATAATGTTTTTCTGTGGAAACTTTGCCAGCAGCCGCTCAAGCGTCTCGAAGCCCCGGCTGTCGGGAAGGGTCAAATCAAGTAGGATGGCCGCAAACTCCTCTCCCGACTCCAGTGTCGTGATGGCCTCTGCCAACGTGACCTTGTTGATGACCTCGCAATTTTGCAAATCGGACTCCAACAGGTAGATTTCTACCAGCCGGGCATCGCCGGGGTTGTCCTCCACCAGCAGGACTTTATTTGTAGATACGAGTGTCGAATTTGAAACCATAATGAGTTATCGTTGGGGGGATAACTAGAAACGGGCGTTGCGAAAGTCTATCTATCGTTTGACATCACAGGCATTTTGACTCAGTTTGAAGGCGGCTCAGGACTTTCCTCCTGCGATTCACTGTTTTTTGGTAAAAAAATGAAGTTGGCCCCCAACTCGCTCAAGGCAAAAAGGCAGAGGTCATCGTGGTGGGAACGGTAAAGCGATTGAAAATCTTCCACTTTTTCCTCAGCGATTATCTGCTTGGTGACAAACTCCTCCAGCGTGGAAGCATTGACGGACCAATTGCCCTGTACCACCTCCTTATCCACGATATTTATGCCAATATCCACTATGTTCTGGTGGATGACAAAAATCGGGAACTTCGAGACGTCCTGGTCTTGAATGACTTCTGCCGCCTGCGACAGTATATTCTTGTACCCTTCCAGTTCTTTTTCAAGCCGTTTGTACAGTGGTGTTTTGTTCATGATGTTAAAATGAGTGTTTTATTCCGTTTGGGCTGAATTTCTTTTCAGCTTACCTTTGTGGCTCGTTGGTGGCCAATAGCCAAAAGCTAAATACCAAAAGCCAACATTCAACTGCAAAAATGAGTGATTTTATCAAACACGAGTGCGGCATCGCAATGATTCGCCTGCTAAAACCCCTAAATTATTACGTCGAGAAGTACGGCACTGCCCTCTACGGCATCAACAAGCTGCACCTGTTGATGGAAAAACAGCGCAACCGGGGGCAAGATGGCGCAGGTATCGCTACCGTCAAGCTCAACAGCCGCCCCGGCACAAAGATCATCCACCGCAAGCGCTGCAGCGGCAACAATTCCATCCAGACCATCTTCGAGGAGGTGTATGACAACTTCAACCACCTCAAAAAAAGCCAACTCAAGGACGCCGTTTGGCTCAAGGAGAACACCCCCTTCACCGGCGAACTGATGCTCGGACACCTCCGCTACGGCACCCACGGCGCCAACAGCGTCAAGAACGTACACCCCTTCATCCGCAAGAGCAACTGGATACAGCGCACCCTAGTCATCGCTGGCAATTTCAACCTGACCAACGTGGACGAGCTTTTTCAGGAACTCGTCGAACTCGGCCAGTACCCCATGGAGCAGACCGACACCGTCACCGTGCTCGAAAAAATCGGACACTTCCTCGACGACGAGGTGCAGCGCCTCTACACCTGGCACAAGCCCGACGGCCTCTCCGACCTCGAAATCAACGAGCTTATTTTCGACAACCTCGATGTTCAGCGCTTGCTCCAGCGGGCCACCAAGCGCTTCGATGGCGGCTACACCATGGCCGGCATGACCGGCCACGGCGATGCCTTCGTAATGCGTGACCCCCACGGCATCCGCCCAGCTTTCTACTACCAGGACGATGAAGTGGTGGTGGTCACCTCAGAGCGGGCGCCCATCCAGACGGCGTTTGATGTGCATTTCTCCAAAATACAAGAGATAAAGCCCGGCCACGCCCTCATCATCAAGCGCAACGGGATCGTCAGTGAACTGCCATTCGCAGACCCCGTTGAACGAAAATCCTGCTCCTTCGAGCGCATCTACTTCTCCCGTGGCAACGACCGGGACATTTATACCGAACGCCAGCAACTCGGCGACCAGCTTACCACCGCTGTGCTCGAAGCCGTTGACTACGACATCGAGCGCACCGTCTTTTCCTTTGTGCCAAACACCGCCGAAAGCGCCTTTTTTGGCTTGGTAAAAGGCATTGAAAAACGCCTGAACGAAATCAAGCTGCAAAAAATAAAGGACCTCGGCGAAAACCCCTCCACAGAAGCACTCCAAAAAATACTCGCCCTCACCCCACGGGTCGAAAAACTGGTACACAAGGACGCCAAGCTGCGCACCTTCATCGCCGACGACGCATCCCGTGGCGAGATGGTCACGCACGGCTACGACGTTACCTACGGCCTCGTCCGCAACGAGGAGGATACCCTCGTGCTCCTCGACGACAGCATCGTGCGGGGCACCACGCTGAAGGAGAGCATCATCCGCATCGTCGCCCGCCTGCGCCCAAAGAAAATCATCATTGTGAGCAGTGCCCCACAAATCCGCTACCCCGACTGCTACGGCATTGACATGTCAAAGATGAAGGACTTCGTGGCCTTCCGTGCCCTCGTCGAGCTGCTCAAGGACACCAACCAGACGCACTTGCTCAACGAAACCTACGAGCGCTGCAAGGCACAGCTCAATTTGCCAAAGGAAGAAATGAAAAACGAAGTGCAGTCCCTGTACGCCCATTTCACCGCTGACGAAATCAGCCAGAAAATCGCCGAAATCGTCACGCCAAAAGGCATCACACCCGCCGTGGAGGTCATCTACCAAAGCCTCGAAGGCCTGCACAACGCCTGTCCAGACCACCTAGGCGACTGGTATTTCTCCGGTGACTACCCCACACCCGGCGGCAACAAAGTGGTGAACCGGGCTTTTGTCAATTACATAGAGGGGAAAGATGAGAGAGCGTATTGAGTTATGCGGCCTTTAAGTAGGTTAATGCTGAGGCAACCCAAGTTCTGATTTGATATTCCAATAGCTCGTCTTTGTCTGTGGGCAAGAAATCCATTATTCTAAAGCGGTCAAAAATTATCCCTGCGCTTCTGGCTTTACTAAACCATTTGTCAACCGGAAAAGAATCTGTTATAAAAAACAAGCGAACAGGCTTTACTACCAGTGGGTCTTCAAACCAACTATCACAAAATACTTCAGGTTGCAGTTGTGAAAGTTCATCCTCCCAATGCGTACCAGTTTTGCACTGACCAAAACCAATTAGTTTAGCAGGGTTTTCATCATTAAAGCCTTTCCAGACAACTACATCAAGTTTGGCGTCTTTTTCTGTTGGTCGAGACTTATTTTTACTTTTGAATCCCTGTCCCTCTCCGATGCTTTTACACAAATCTGTTATTTTACTTTCGAATCCTTCACCTGTAGCTGCTGTACCAAAAACTTTACTACCTGCCCTTTCGCCCCAATAGTTTTTAGCTACTTGAGCAGAGAATTTCTCAAAAAGAAGTGTTCCATCAACTTGAGCATGAACCCTATCCTTTGTCATATTCAAGCGAGTTGCAAGCAGTAAATAGGTATAAACAATGGCCGACCAATCATTTTCAAGTAGGCTTAACTTTAACCTACGCCCCCTATCTTCAAGCAAAAATGGATAGTTACCACTGCACGCTTGTTTTCTTCGAAGAATTTCAATGCATACTTCATTCAATCTATCACCATTGAAATCATCGTCTTCATCCTCAATGCCTTCTGCTTTCAGTTCATCATCGGCAATGGAAGCTGCTCGAAAGACATGGTGGAAGGGCGTCCCTCCATCTTTGCTCAAAAGACAGTTGTATTCATAGGAGTCGGCTAACTCATGCACATCATCCCTTGAACTAGGAAATTTGTCAGGTAGTTTAAACATTAGCCTATAGTTCTGTTTTTGGGTTGCCTTAGAGAGTCTTCATTAAATTTATTTTTCATTCTCCTAAAAACCTCATCAGCCATGTCAGCAATAGAAAGAGCAGTTTCCACCTGCTCTCGATTTTTTCCATCGAATCCAGTAGCAAGGTATTTTTGTACGTCGTACAAAGCCCTTTTTGCTTCATTCAAACTTTCTTCAAACTTGTCTTCATCAGGTCGGCTTAGTTCATAAGCAACAAACAAAGGTTGATTTGCTCTCAAGGCGGCGATTGACTCACTATTGCTTAAGGCTTTGCTCAAATATTTCAAATCCGGATTTTGGCTGACAATCAAGGGATTGGCCTTGTTTTTTTCACTTCCAAACATCCATGTTAACAACTCGCCCAGCTCCTTAATTTTTCCCTCCGGCACTAACTCTTTCTCATCCTCATTAAATTTTTTAAGGCCAATAAATTCTTGTATGTTAGTATGGTTAAGGCCATTATAGAGGTGAGAGAAATACAATCGGTCAGAGGGGACATCATCACGATCAAAAATCTTTGCTTTTTCTGCTTGCTCTACTACCATAAATGCCTGGTATAATTTTGAAGCGATTTTTGTCGTGTCTCCTATCTGCTTTGCAATTTCACCTATTGATAGGCCATAATCATTCTTGACTTGTGCGATAAACCTTGCCTTGGCATAGCCACCCCATTTCAACGGCCCATTTACGTGTTTGAACCCAATAAATCTCCACGCGTCCTCTCTTGATTTTTCAAGGCAGGGAATAGTATTTAGGCTTGCTTTTACTGCTGGAGTTATTGATGGTAAATCAGCAGATCCATGCTCTTCAATAAAGTTGGGGGTTTTGATTGCTTTTATTGCGGCCAATCGGCGATTACCTTCAATGACTATGTATTTATTACCTTTTGGGTTCTTAACAACGATTAATGGCTCATGCTGAAAGAACCCACTTGCTGCGATGGAGTAGTAGATTTCTTCAGCCCCCATTACATCCCACAACTTGACGAGCATCTCATCTTGAGTAGTTTTCGAATTGATGCCAAATTCACTTAGTCGTGGGTTTTGGTAATCAAAAAGCAAGTCGTCAATTTTTATCGGCACTATTTCCGGTGTCATAAGCATTGATTGTTGAAATCTCTTCGAACTTGGGCTTTACCGATTGCTGATGGCCCCAATTCAAATCAATAACCTTGAAAACTGTCGCAGAAGCGCTAACTTTGCGCCTTTTAGATGCTAAGGTCTAAAAAAAATCAAAATTCACTATTCCCCGATGCAAACTCTTGAAGAGATTGGAAATTTGAAAGGCCACAGCACCGCAGAGGCACGGTGGGCAACCTTCGGGCCATACTACGCTATGTTCCCTATCGAGTTTGCGTTTGATGTAGTCAACAAGTTCTCATCCAAGGGAGAATCCGTGCTCGACCCTTTCGCTGGCCGCTGTTCAAGCATCTATGCAGCAAGCATGCTTGGCCGAAAGGGGGTTGGCATTGAGATTAACCCCGTTGGCTGGCTCTATGGGAAGGTGAAATTGAATCCCGCCGACCCAGAAGCAGTTGAAACAAGGCTTCGTCAAATCTATGATGCAAGAACCAACTATTCAAAGTTGATAAAAAGCCTGCCTACCTTTTTCCACTATTGTTACTGCAAGGAAGTGCTTCAATTTTTGTTGGCTTGTCGGAGCGAATTGGACTGGCAGCAAGACAACGTGGATGCCACCCTGATGGGGATAATCTTGGTTTTTTTGCATGGGAAATTGGGGGAGGGACTATCAAACCAAATGCGCCAAACCAAGGCGATGGGGCCAGAGTATTCCGTGAATTGGTGGCGTGAGAAAAAAATGGAAAAGCCACCGGAGATTAACCCATTGGATTTTGTCTTGGGAAAAATTAAATGGCGCTATGGCAAGGGGATACCCAAAGGGGAAGAGAGCAAGATTATTTTTGGCGATAGCACTGTTGAATTGGCCAAGCTTAAGGGTGAGTTTTCACCAAGCGCTCAAAGCTTTTCGCTGCTTTTCACTTCGCCTCCCTATTACTCGGTAACAAACTATCATGCTGACCAGTGGCTGAGGCTTTGGATGTTGGGTGGCGTTCCTTCACCCGCCTATGACAGCCACAAGCACAAAGGCAGGTTCATGTCAAAGGAAAAATACAAAGACCTGCTCGTTGACGTATTTTCTCAATCTGCTAGCTTAATGAAAGAAAATAGTGTCATTTATATAAGGACTGATGCCCGTCAATATACACTGGATACAACAAGAGAGGTGCTAAAACAGTGCTTTCCAAAGCACAAACTTGAAGAATTCTCGAAACCTTTCCATTCCAAGACCCAAACTGAATTATTCGGTGACAAGTCCAAGAAACCTGGAGAGGTTGACCTCATTCTATCCAACTAACTTCATACAGCCTATTCTGAAAAAAGAATACCTTAATTTTTCTTCTCTTCTGTCCCCTCATCAACCTTTTTTTACCAATAAAACACCCCACCCCATCCATCACACCCTTCCTTTAAAAACCTTGTTTTCCGCAGCCCATTGCCTCAATACTTCACACAAACATTCTTCGCTTCTGTAAAAAAACGCAGCGCCTCCACGCCACCTTCCCGACCCACACCGGAGCTTTTCACACCGCCGAAGGGCGTCCGCAAGTCCCGCAACATCCAACAGTTTATCCAGACGATGCCCGATTGCAGGCGCTCGGCCATGCGGGTCGCTCGACTGATGTCCTGCGTCCAGAGCGTGGCAGCGAGGCCGTACTCCGTGCCGTTGGCGAGTGCGAGGGCTTCCTCCTCCGTATCGAAGAGCTGGAGCGTGACCACTGGCCCGAAAATCTCCTCCTGGTTGGTGCGGCAATCGTTCGGCAGTCCTTCGATGACCGCTGGACTGAGGTAGTAGCCGCCCGACAATTTGCCAGCCGGGCTGACGATTTCTCCGCCGCAAAGGATGGTGCCTCCTTCTTGCTTCGCAATTTCTAAGTAACTCATCACCTTCTCCCGGTGCTGCTCGCTCACGAGGGCACCGAGGTCGTTTTCGGGGTCGCTGGGGTCGCCCGTTTTCAGTGCCTTGACACGGCGCACCAGTTCGTCCCTGAATTGGTCGTAGATTTTTCTTTCGATGTAAATCCTGGAGCCGCAGAGGCAAATTTGGCCGTTGTTGGCGAAGCTGGAGCGCACGGTGGTGCTCACCGCCTCCTCAAAATTGCAGTCGGCGAAAATGATGTTCGGATTTTTTCCTCCGAGTTCCAGCGACAGTTTTTTGAACATCGGTGCAGCCGTGCGGGCGAGGATGCGCCCTGTGGACGTGCCGCCCGTGAAGCTGATGGCTTTCGTTTTTGGGTGTTCCACAATGGCCTGCCCCGCCTTGGGGCCAAGGCCGTGGACGATGTTGAGCACACCAGCAGGCAGTCCCGCTTCGATGCAGGTTTGCGCCAGCAAAAAAGCCGTCATCGGCGTCAGTTCGGAGGGCTTGGCCACCACGCAGTTGCCAGCGGCGAGCGCTGGCGCTATTTTCCAGGTAAAAAGGTAGAGTGGCAAATTCCAGGGTGAGATGCAGCCAACCACACCAATTGGTTGGCGCAAGGTGTAGTTCACCGCCTGCCCCTCCATCTGGTGCGACTCCGCCCCGAAGTGCAGGATGGCCGTTGCAAAGAAACGGATATTGGCCTGCGCCCGTGGGATGTCCACCGTGCGGGCGGTGGTGATGGCCTTTCCGCTGTCCCTACTTTCCGCTTGCGCAAACGCTTCCAATCGCTCCTCGATGAGGTCAGCGATGCGGTGCAGGATTCGGTAGCGCTCGTTCACCCCACAGCTCGACCAAGCTGGAAAAGCTGCTTCGGCAGCGTTCACGGCGGCTTGCACATCGGCAGCGTCGGAGTCGGGGATTTGGGAATAGACTTGCCCGGTGCCGGGTTCGTAGTTGTCGAGCCAGCCGCCACCGAGGGCGGGGGCGAGTTGGCCGTTGATGTAGTTTTGGATTTTTGTCAAAATGAAGAATTGAATCCTGTTTATTTTTTCAGCAGTTTCTCCAACGCTTCGGAATTTCGTTTTACATGCCAAAGTGCCGCCACCACAACTCTTTGGTGTGGCTCATCAATTGCAAATACAATTTTGTAGGGAAAACGCTTGAGCAAGACCCTGCGGAATGGGGCAAAAACTACCATGAAACGTTGAGGGTTTTCATTCAGCTTTTTAAGCGTAATCATAAAATTCTTGGCTGAGTTCGGAACCTAAGCCCTTTGACTGCCCTTCGTACCAATCCATTGCTTCCCAAAGCGACTGATGCGCTTTTTTTTAGCACAATATTATATGACATACTTCGCCTTGGTTTCGGTCTCCGAAGCTTCCACAGTGATTATGTCGTTCGGGTTGTCTATGTATTCGCTCCACAACCGGGTTAGCTCCTCTTTTTGCTCCTCCGTAAATTCTTCTGACATTGGTCGTTTACCAGTTCGGTGCTTGAAAAGCAGAAAATCCACGAAATCAGCGACTTGCTGCTGAAGTTCGGACGGAAGCATTTCGATTCGGCTTGTCAATGCAGTTGATATCATGGCTGTTATTTTTTACGAAGATAAAAATTTTGAGCATAAAAGCCAACGCCTATCCAATCCACCCCTTCCCCGCCAAATACTCCGCAATCTGCACGGCATTCGTGGCAGCGCCCTTCCGCAGGTTGTCTGCGACGATCCAGAGGTTGAGGCCATTGGCGATGCTCTCGTCCCGGCGGATGCGGCCCACGAAAACCTCGTCCTTGTGGCGGGAGAACAGCGGCATGGGATATTGGAAATTGTCCACGTCGTCCACGACGACGATGCCGGGGGCGGTTTCGAGCAGGTGGCGCACCTCGGCCAGCTCGTAGGGCCGCTCGAACTCGACGTTCACACTCTCGGAGTGGCCGCCCAGCACGGGCACTCGCACAGTGGTGGCAGTCACGGCGATGCTGTCGTCGCCCATGATTTTTTTAGTCTCGTTCACCATTTTCATCTCTTCCTTGGTGTAGCCGTTTTCGGTGAAGACGTCAATATGCGGCAGGCAGTTCTCGAAAATCTGGTACTTGTAGGCCATCTCCTCGGGTTCTGGTTTGAAGCCTTTTTGCTCCAGTTGGTACTGCTTCACGGCCTTCACGCCCGTGCCAGTGATGCTCTGGTAGGTGGAAACGACCACCCTTTTTATTTGGAAAGCCTTGTGCAGCGGCTCCAGCGCCACTACCATTTGGATGGTCGAGCAGTTGGGGTTGGCGATGATTTTGTCGGCTGGCGTGAGCACGTGGGCGTTCACCTCCGGCACGACGAGCTTCTTCGTGGGGTCCATGCGCCAAGCCGAGGAGTTGTCTATGACCGTGGTACCGACCTCGGCGAAACGGGGCGCCCACTCCTTGGAGGTGGTGCCGCCAGCGGAGAAGATGGCCACGTCAGGGCGGGCGGCGATGGCGGCCTCCATGCTTACAATGGCGTACTCCTTGCCATAAAAATGGATGAGCTTGCCCACGGAACGCTCCGAGGCCACGGGCAAAAATTCCGTTACCGGGAACTTGCGCTCCTGCAACACTTCCAGCATGACTGTGCCGACCAGGCCGGTGGCTCCAACAACTGCAACTTTCATTTTCAAATCAATTTTTGATGTGCTGGTGGGAAAACTGGCGCTTCGCACCGAGCCTCCTCCCGTGACAGCACTTGCGTGAAAAAGGTTCGCAAAGATAAGGGCTTGTAAATTTTGGGGGCAAAAAAACAGGGCGACGGGTGCAACTGTATTGCACCGAAAAGCCCTCCTTCTTTTTGTTGCGAATGTATTCTCTGCCAATTGCATTTCAAAAAGTCTAAATCCCGCTATCTTGCGGCGCAATTTTAAAATCAAAAATTCTGTACTGATGACCCGATTGTTTATTTTCAGTGTGATGCTTGCATTTTCGAGCGCTGTTTCAGCGCAGGAGTTCAGCTTTGGCTTCAAAACGGGGCTTAATTTCAGCAACATCAAAGGCGACGAGGAGAAAACCGCCGACGCCACCGAAACGCTCGACCAGAACATTGGCTTCCATTTTGGGGCAACCTTTGCCTGGGAAATCACCGACATCATGGGGCTTAGGGCCGAGCTGATGTACAGCCAGAAGGGCACGAAACGGAGTTTTGAGGGGCCGTCCTACTACACCTTCACTACGCCGAACAACGACAAATTCCTTACGACCGGCATCCGCCAACAAGAAATGAACGTCGGCAATTCCTATATCGAGCTGCCAATCATGGCCTATTTCAAGCCGCACAGCCGCTTTGAAATCTATGGCGGCATGAGCTTCGGCGTACTGGTGAACTCCACCGCCTTCGGCAATATCAAATTCAGCGACATCAAATATGCCGGGATTCCCGCTGTCCCCAACAGCATTGACCACGAACTCGACTTCAACTACCTCTCCGACAAAGCCGGTGAGCAAACCTACGACAACCCCGCCGAAACCGTCAAAATCAACAATAACAACGTGCCATTCCCGCAGACGGCAGGGGCCTATTTTGAGTTCGTGGAGGATAGGGGCAAACTGTACAGCGCCTTCGACCTCGGCGTAGTGGGCGGACTGTCCGTGTACCTGAGCAAGAGCCTCTATGTCTCTGGCCGCATCAACTACGGGCTGCTGGACATCACCAAGACCAAGGCGGATGTGTCGCTTTCAAGCTTGGACGACAACAATGAGTTCATCTCCCGCAACGACGACGACCGCAACGTGACCATTCAGGCGAGCATTGGGTTTTCGTTTTAATTTTCACCCAACGATTTTTTTATCCCAAGGGCACGCTGCCATGCCCTTGGCCATGTTTTTGCCACCTGCCCAACACAGTCACAATTTTTTTGCTGGCATTTCCTTTATCGGCAATAACTTTACCTATTGGTAAAAACACCTAAATTCTGGCTACCGCCAAACACACTGCACATTAGCATGAAAAAAGTACTATCTACCTTTTTGATGGCCTCGATGGCCGTTTGCCTTTTTGCCCAAACAAAACAAAATCCCTGGCTCGACGCACTCGAAAGCAGCTTCGCAAAAAAAAGCGCCGAACGCCGCATCGTGCCATCAAAGTACCGCACCCTGTCCCTCGACCTCGGTTTGTTGAAGGCCAATTTGAGCGAAGCGCCCCTGCGATTTTCGCCGGGGGCGGAAAACTCGCAAGTGACGCTGACCATCCCGATGCCCGATGGCTCCATGCAGGATTTTCAGGTGGTGGAAGCACCCGTCATGCACCCCGACCTGGCCACCCGCTACCCCTACATCCGCTCCTACGCTGGCTGGAGCAATGCCGACCGCACGGCCTACCTGCGTTTCGGCTACACCCAGAAGGGTTTCCATGCCATGATACTTTCGGCCAACCACAGCACAGTGTACATTGACGCATTTGCCGAAGGCGACGACCTGCACTACAGCAGTTATTTCAAAAAGGACTACGCAAACCCGCATGGCGACTTTGAGTGTTTAGCGGAAAACGTGTCTCCCAATCCGCAATCCGCAATCGCAAGTCCGCAATCGCTGGTCGTTGGCGACTGCCAGCACCGCAACTACGCCCTCGCCCTCGCCTGTACAGGCGAGTACGCCACCTTTCACGGCGGCACGAAGCCGCTCGTGCTGGCCGAGTTCAACGTGGCCATGACCCGCATCAACGGCATCTACGAGCGGGAACTGGCCGTGACAATGACCATGGTGGCCAATACTGACCTGCTCATCTACCTCAATGCAGGCTCCGACCCCTACACCAACAACAGCGGCTCGACGATGCTGAATGAGAACCAAATGACCTGCAACAACGTCATCGGAAATGCCAACTACGACATCGGCCACGTGTTCAGCACCGGTGGCGGCGGCATTGCGCAGCTCAACTCCGTCTGCAACACGAGCGGCAAAGCCAGGGGCGTCACCGGCCTGAACAGCCCCGTCGGCGACGGGTTTTACGTGGATTATGTTTGCCATGAAATGGGCCACCAGTTCGGCGGCAACCACACCCAGAACAACGACTGCAACCGCAACAGCGCCACGGCGATGGAAACTGGCAGCGGCAGCACCATCATGGGCTACGCTGGCGTCTGTTCGCCCGATGTGCAGCCCCACAGCGACGACTACTTCCACGCCGTCAGCCTCGGCGAAATCACCAACCACCTGCTCGGAGCGGGCAATTCCTGCGCCACCACGACGGCCTCTGGCAACAACGCCCCGACCGTGACCGTGACGACCAGCTCATTTACCCTGCCCATCTCCACGCCCTTCGTGCTGACGGCACAAGGCCAAGACTCCAATCCCACCGATGTACTGACCTACTGTTGGGAGCAAATGAACAACCAGGTGGGCACCCAGCCGCCACTTTCGACCAACACCGTCGGTCCGGTTTTCCGAACCTTCGACCCCACGACCTCGCCAAAGCGCTACTTCCCCAACCTGCCCGCCATCCTCGCTGGCACCACGCCGACCTGGGAGGTGCTGCCGAGCGTCGCACGCTCGATGGCCTTCCGCTGCACGGTGCGTGACAACCATCCGGGCGCTGGCTGCACTGATGAAGTGGACGTGACGCTCAACTTCAGCGCCGCCGCCGGGCCGTTCGTCGTCACCAACCCAAACACCTCCGCCATCATCTGGACGGGCGGCAGCACAGCCACCGTGACCTGGAACGTGGCCAACACGACCGCCCCTCCGGTCTCGGCCAGTCAGGTCGAAGTTCTGCTTTCCGCCGACGGCGGCACCACCTACCCCTACACGCTGCTGGTCTCTACCAACAACGACGGCACGGAAACCGTGCTGGTGCCAAATATCTCCACCACGCAAGCGAGGGTGATGGTGAAAGCGGTGGGCAATGTTTTCTTCGATATTTCCAACCAAAATTTCAAAATCGAAATAGCGACGGTTCCAAGCTTTACCCTCCAGACAACGCCAAGCACTGCATCTGCCTGCCAAAGCGGCACGGCTTCCTACGCCTTCAACATGCTGCAACTGGCAGGTTTCAACACGCCTGTCACCTTCTCGGCGAGCGGCGTTCCCGCTGGCGCAACAGCGGTTTTTACCCCGAACAACGTGCCACCGCCCGCCAACATCAGCTTGACCATCAGCAACCTTGGCGGCGTGCCATCCGGCACTTACCCCATCACGGTGACCGCCACGGGTGGTTCCGTCACGCAGACCTCCAACATCGTTTTGGTCGTGCTCGACCAAGTGACGAGCGGCGTCTCCCTCAGCAGTCCCGCAGACGGGGCGGAGGTCACGGCCTTTCAGCCGACCTTGACTTGGGCCGCTGTGCCCAATGCTTCCGAGTACCTCGTGGAGGTGTCGGAATTGCCAGACTTCAATTCGATTTTTGCCACTGGCACTGCCACCACCAACTCGTGGCAAGTGAGTACACCTTGCACCTCGCTCAACGTGTACTACTGGCGGGTGCGGGCGCAAAACCCTTGTAGCCAAAGCGCTTTCTCGCAAACATTTGCCTTCCACCTCGGTGGCATCGGCTGCCAAACTTTCAACGCCACTGGCCTGCCCCTGACCATCCCGCTCGTAGCCACCAGCGTGACCAAGACCCTGAACGTGCCAGCCAACTTGTCCATAAGCTCGGTGCAAACAAGCATGAACATTGACCACAGCTACGTCGGCGACCTGAGCGCAGAGCTGACGTCACCGCAGGGAACCACGCTGCAAATCTTCGACCGACCGGGAGTTCCAGCCTCGTCATTCGGCTGTGAAGGTGACGACATCACCGCCAATTTCGCCGACTCGTACACCAACTCGGCCATGGTTTTTGAAAACACCTGCTCCGGTGCCACGCCCACCATCAGCGGGAACTTCAAGCCAATGGCCCCGTTTGTCGGATTCAACAGTCAAAGCTCACAAGGGAGCTGGTCGCTGAAAATCACCGACAGTTACGACGACGACGGTGGTGCGCTGCTCAACTGGTCGCTCGACATCTGCGGCCTCGTGGCCTCGCCGTTGGCGGTTTTGTTGAAAAATGACGTGCTCACCGTGCCGCAGGGCCAGAGCGAAATCGTCAGCCAAACCTACCTGCAAGGGCAGGGTACTCCGACCAACGAGGTTGTCTTCACGCTGCTCAGCCTGCCCGTCAACGGCAACTTGGTCTTGGGCATTGACGTGCCCGTCGTGGGCACCACGTTTACGCAGGCAGACATTGATGCTGGCCTGTTCTCCTACCAGCACGACGGCAGCATGACCACCACCGATGAGTTTGAATTCGACATGGTTGACAATTCGGGAAGCTGGCTACATGCGCAGGTTTTCCACATCAACATCATCCAAAACACGCTTGTGGTTTCTGCCGCAATCACGCAGTCCATCAGTTGTGCTGGCGCAAATGACGGGGAAATCACCGTCACCGCCAGCGGCGGTAGTGCCCCGCTTGAGTACAGTTTGAACGGTGGCGCTTTCCAAATGGGCAACGTGTTCAGCGGCCTCGCCCCCGGCGACTACACCATCGAGGTGATGGATGCCGACGGCTTCACCATCACCACCAGCAGCCTGACCATCAGCGGCCCGACTGCCATTTCAGCCACAGCCAGCGTGAACACAGATGTCATCACAGCAACAGCCAGTGGCGGCACGGGCAGCTTGGAGTACAGCATCGGCGGGGCCTTTCAGTCTAGCAACACCTTCGGTGGCCTGGCCAACGGGACGTACACCGTCACCGTGATGGATGCCAACGGATGCACCGCCACCACCACGGCAACCGTCGCCGTGAACACGCTCGTCGTATCGGCCAGCGTGACCAACGGCATCAGTTGTTTTGGCGAAAACGACGGGGAAATCACCGTCAACGTCAGTGGCGGCAGCGCCCCGTTCGAGTACAGCCTCAATGCCGGCGCATTTCAAAGTAGCAACATTTTCACAAACCTCGGCCCCGGCAGCTACACCGTGGAGGTGATGGACGCCGACGGCTTCACCCAAACCACCACCGCCGTCAACCTCTCCAACCCTGCGCAACTCATCGCCTCCGCCACCGACAACGCCAACAGCATCACCGTAACGGCCAGTGGCGGCACGGGCAGCTTGCAATACAGCCTGAACGGCGGGGCGTTCCAAAGCAGCAACGTTTTCAACAATTTGCCGAACGGCACCTACACCGCCACTGTGCAGGACGCCAACGGATGCACGGCCACCAGCACGGCCACCGTTTTCACCAACAACGTAGTCGTATCGGGCAGTGTCACCAGCGCCGTCAGTTGTTTTGGGGAAAATGACGGCCAAATCACGGCGTCGGCCAGTGGTGGCATGGCGCCTTACACATACAGTTTGAACGGCGGGGCGTTCCAAAGCAGCAACATCTTCTCGAACCTCGCCGCAGGCAGCTACACCGTCACCACGGTAGACAGCGATGGTTTGACACAAACCAGTTCGGCCATCGTTTTGGCGGCTCCGCCGCAAATCACAGGGTCGGCCATAGCCAGTGGTTACCTCGTGACGGTGACGGCGAGCGGCGGCACAGGCAGCTTGCAGTTCAGCCTCGACGGCGGTGCGTTTCAATCAGGCAACAGCTTCAATCCAGTCCCCAACGGCCCTCACAGCATCACCGTGCGGGACGCCAACGGCTGCGAAACAATCCTCAACGTGACCGTGACCGTGGCTACGCTGACCGTTTCCGGCAGTATTTTCCAGCCCATCAACTGCCCCGGCGGGTCGGATGGCCAAATCACGGCGGTGGGAACGGGCGGCGTCCCGGCCTACCAATTCAGCCTGAACGGTGGGGCTTTTCAGGGCAGCGCCAACTTCTCCAACCTTGCCGCAGGCAACTACACATTGACGATACAGGACAGTGGCGGCTTCACGGTTTCGTCGTCCACCATCACGCTGACGGCACCACCTGCAATGGTGGTGAACACCAGTTCCATTGGGCCAACGGTGACAGTAGCAGCCAGCGGCGGCACAGCGCCCTACCAGTACCAACTGGATGGCGGAGCGCTCCAGACCTCCAACATTTTCAGTGGTGTGGCCAATGGTACGCACAGCATCACGGTGGTGGACGCCCACGGCTGCGAGCAGACGGCCAGCGCCTTCGTTGGCGGTACGCCGCCCAATATTTTCGTCTCGATTTCGCAGCCTGTGAGCTGTCACGGTGAGGCGGATGCAGTCATCACTGTGAACGCCAGCGGCGGCAATCCGCCTTACACGTACAGCCTGAACGGTGGGGCTTCCCAGTCCAGCAACACCTTCACCGGACTCCCGGCAGGCACCTATTCCGCGACAGCGATGGGCGCTGATGGCGGCATGACGACCGCCCCGAACATCGTCATCACCGACCCACCGGTGCTTGGCGTTTCGGCCACGGCATTCGGCCTGGCCATCACAGCCAACGGCAGCGGCGGTACGGGAGATTACGAGTACAGCCTCGACGGGGTGAGCTTCGATAACGACAACGAACTGGAGGTGACCGGCAACGGCAGCTACACCGTCACCATCATGGACGAGCATGGCTGCACAGCGACGACGACGGTTAACGTGAACGCCGTCGTAGGCATCAACATCAACCTGGTTGCCGTCAGTTGCTCCGGTGAATCGGACGGCCAAATCACCATCGCTAGCGTGACGGGTGGCACTGCGCCATACCAGTATTCGCTGAACGGAGGAGCATTTTCTTCGCAAACGACCTACTCGAACCTTGCCCCCGGCGACTACACCGTGCGGGTGAAAGATGCAACAGGCTTCGAGTTCGAAGCGCCGTCCATCTTGGTGCCGGAGGCAAATGCGCTGCAAGCCAACTTCCAATTGGCGCTCAACAACCTTACCATTCTAGCCAGCGGGGGCACGGGGCAGTTGACTTACTCCATTGACGGCGGCACGACTTTCCAGACCAGCAATGTCTTCAACAACCTCCCGCTCGGCACTTACCAAGTGGTGGTGATGGACGAGAACGGCTGCACCTTCGAGGGGCAGGTCATCGTGGACATGAGCGCCACGGACGAGCAATTGGGCAACCTCGTTTTCGAGGTGCTACCTAACCCGAGCGATGGGCTTTTCACTTTAAAAATGGATTTGCCGACTTTCGCCAGCCTTGATTTGACGGTGTTCGACGTAGTGGGCAGGCAGGTTTTCGCTTCGCAAATGGAAGCAACTGGGGCTGTGCAACAGCCGCTCGATTTGCGAGGACTTGCCAGTGGAGCTTACTTGCTGCGGGTGAGCAATGGCGAACAGTGGGGCATTAAAAAACTGGTCATTTTGGGGCAATAACGTAAAACGTCAGCAGGACTTTGACCCCAGTCCATTGATTGCAGAATAGCGCTTTGAGGACATACCTGACCTCGGGGTCAGCTATTTGGGGCATAAAACCCCTACCCTAATCCCCCACCCGCCGCATCCTAAAATCCAGTGTCCCGAATCCGCCCCCCCCGTCGAAATGCTCCACCTCCAGCTTGTGCTTGCCGCCGAGCCGAACCTGCACCTCGTCCACGGCTGGCTCGTGGATGTCCCAGTGGTCAATGAGCATTTTTCCGTCCAAGTACAGCTTCACCCCATCGTCGCTGGTCAATTCGATGAGGTACTCGCCCGGCTCGATGTCGAAGGAGGTTTCGGCGAAGGTGGCAAATTTGTCTTCGGCCACGCCCTCAGCGGGACTGCCCCACCAGGCGAAGTAGAGGTCGTCGGTGATTTTGGTCGCCTTCGGCGATGCGGTTTTTAGGTTTTTAAAGACTTCGTAATGGGTCAGTGGGTCGGTGGCTTCTTCATAATTGTACCAGCGCACCTGCCAGTCGAGCTTTTTTTCAAAGCGCTCGAAATGGAACGGAAACGGCCTGCCTCGTTTGTTGAAATGTCCGAACTGGTCAGTAAACGCCTGCCCGATGTACTCAAAATCGAGCGACAGTGCCTCGGTTCCAGGACTTTTGGTGGCGACAACGGTGACCGGAAAACTGCCAGTTTTCTGGTTCAGCCCACTCCAGCCAGCGCCGTTCACGATTTTCCAATTGCCC
The DNA here is from genome assembly GCA_964508135.1 of uncultured Saprospiraceae bacterium. Lineage (GTDB taxonomy): Bacteria > Bacteroidota > Bacteroidia > Chitinophagales > Saprospiraceae > UBA6168. Next base: position 18,412 of record CAZDSU010000033.1, on the reverse strand, counting down.
TCAGCCGGGCCGAGCAGCAAGAACGTGTAATTGTCGCCCTCGATATTGCGGAGCCAAACGGTCGGGTACTCGAAATTGAACGGCCCCCATTCGTTCATCAGGATGTAGTGGCGGCCACGCAGTTGGCTTTCGGGCAGCAAGGTTTCCATGCCTTCGGGCAGTTTGGCCACGGCGAGGCGCTGCACCTCGCCGCTCACCACATGCGGCGCTTGCAATTGCTTCACAATCGGATTCATGTTCTTGAAACCCTCCGCATCGTGCCAGCCCTTGTCGCCCACGATTTGGTTTTTTACGAGGTAAAATTCCTCGTTCGGCTTCTCGGCCACCAGCAATTTTTCAAAGCCAGCGAACTGGTTGTCGTCATTGATGGCCAGCTTGCGGGAGGCGCTGATTTTCAGGGGGTTGCGCACGTTCTCGAAGCGGTTTTTGCCAATTTGGTAGTCACGGCTGCGGGTATCCCGATGTTGGGCATAGCCCCAATCGGCGGGTTGGCTGGCCCTCGCCCAAAGCTGTATGCCCACCGAGTCGTTGAGGAACTGGTTGCCGATGATGGCGTTCTCCTGCCCATGCTCGATGGCGATACCCGTGCGGCAATTTTCGATGTGGTTGCCCAGCATCAGCGACCCAAAACTGTATCCGCCCCAGATGCCGTAGGTACATTCGTCGAGGCGGTTGTCCACGATTTTGGTGCGGCTGAAAGTCACCTCCACGCCGTTGGTGGGGGCATGGGAAAAGTCGTTTTTGAAGAGCAAATTGTCGTTGCAACCGCCCTCTCCCGTGTCCATCGTCGTCTGTCCCGCCCATAGGAAAAAGCCGTCACCGGAGTGCGTCGCCGAGTTGTAGGCAAAGACGTTTTCGCTGCTCTGTTCGTACACGAGGATGCCAGCCGAATCCTGTCCCCGTTGGTAAAAACCGTGGGAGTAGCCCCGCACGTTCCAGTCCAACTTGTTGTGCATCAGGCGGTTGCGGCTGCTGCGGTACATGCCTACGCCCAGGCCGGAATTAAAATGGAAGCTGTTGTTGTAAAAAAGGCCGTCGTTGCAACCGGTGAGCAGCAGGCTGTTCATGCCCTGCGTGGCGGTGCAGCCCCGCACGAGGGCATTTTGGCAATTTTTGAGGTAAATGGCCGCCCCGTAGCGCAGCCACTCGTCCTTGTCGTTTTGGTGGTAACTGAGCCAGTCGCTGAAGTCCTCCCGCTCCCGGATGCTGCGGAGGCGAGGCCGCCAGTTGTAGCTCAGGTCGCAGTCAAGGAGGCGGAGGCTGTCCACGCCGTCGGCGAAAATGGCGACCTTGAAGCCCCGCACCGTAGCGTTTTTCAGCGTGATGTTTTTCCCTTTGATGACGATGCCCGTGCCACTGAACTGGTCGGGCGAGTCCTTGCCAGAGCCGCCGTCAAGCACCGCCCCAGCGAAGTCCACGGTGATGTTTTCGCCCTCGATGGTGAGGACGGGGCGTAGGCTGTCGGGCGCTTCCAACATGAAAGAATCCCGGTGCAGCGTGGCGGATTTTGTGACAACCATGCCCTGGCGGAGCACGAGGTTTTGCTGGCTGTTGCACGAAAAAAGGACAAGCGAAAGAAGGACAAGGAGTAGGATTTGTTTTTTCATGGCGAAAAATTTTGGCGACAAGTTAGGGGATGTTTGGGATTTGGTGTACGAGCGGGGATTTTACAAACTGCTGGGAAAACAGCGGGTGTTCAGCGATTTTCCCGTCCTTTGCGCCAGCAAAAAATGCTGCACAAAATGCTGAAACAAATCACCAGTCCACAAAACCCGCTGATAAAAAACATTGCCGTGCTCGGTGCCAAGGCCCGTGACCGCCGGGAGCAGGGCTTGTTCGTGGCCGAGGGGCTGCGGGAGGTGGAGCTGGCGTTGCGCAGCGGCTTCGAGGCAGTGGCGCTGCTGTTCGAGGAGTCCGTCACACCGTTTTCCACCATTGAAAAATTGCTGAAAAATGCCACCAGCCCCACGGGGGTAAACCAACCAGCGGAGCTAATTGCCACGAACGCTCAAGTTTTTGAAAAAATCGCCTACCGCACCGGCGTGCCCAATGTTGTGGCGGTTTTCAAAATGAAAAACGTTACACTCGAAGACTTGCAGCTTTCTGAAAATCCGCTACTGCTCATCATGGAAAGCGTGGAAAAGCCCGGCAACCTCGGTGCCATGCTCCGCACTGCCGACGCTGCTGGAGTGGATGCCGTGCTCGTCTGCGACCCGCACACTGACATCTTCAACCCGAACGCTATCCGGGCCAGTTTGGGGGCGATTTTCACCGTGCCGGTGGTGGCGCTGTCGTCTGAGGAAGCAGTTGCTTTTTTGCGCAGCAACAACATAAAAATCATGGCGACCTGGCTGGAGGCGGCCAACTCGCTGTTTGCCACCGATTTGCGCCAGCCACTTGCCTTCGTGTTGGGCGCTGAGGCAACGGGCATCTCGAAGTTTTGGGTAGCGCAAGCCGACGAGCGCATCATCATCCCGATGGCCGGGCAGGTGGACTCACTGAACGTGTCGGCCTCGGCGGCCATCGTGCTGTTCGAGGCGGTGAGGCAGAGAAATCTGAGGTCTGAGGTCTGAGGTATGGAGGTATGTCTCGGCCTCCACATACCTCCAGACCTCATACCTTTCCCTTCAACTTCTACTGTCATTTGCCAACCATCTACGCATTTGTACGGCTGGTATATCCCTTTCACAGAATCCGATAAAGCATCCTACTTTCGTATCGTAAATAAATTTTTCTGTATTTCTTAGCGAATGAATGTAAATGGAGGACGCTGAAAGCAGTGTCCTCCATTTTTTTTTGCCCCCGCCCTTTTGCATAGCTTTGCAACTTTCCTAATCGGCAATGGCTTCGGCTCGTTCAGCATTTTTCCGCTGGCTGCCAACTGCCAACTGCCAACTGTCAACTCAATGTTCACCGGAATCATCGAAGCCTTCGGGCAAATAACCGCCATCGAGCGGAAGGGCAGCAATGTCCACTTCACGGTTGCGTCATTCATTTCATCTGAACTGAAAATTGACCAAAGCGTGGCACACAACGGCGTCTGCCTGACAGTGGTGGCGCTCGGTGAGGGCACGCACCAGGTCACGGCCATTGACGAGACATTGCAACGAAGCAACCTCGGCCAACTGAAAGTGGGCGACCTCGTGAACTTTGAGCGGGCCATGCGGGCCAACGACCGCCTCGACGGGCACCTCGTGCAAGGCCATGTTGACGTGACAGGTGTTTGCACGGAGGTGCAAACCCTCGATGGAAGTTGGGTTTTCAGCTTCGAGTACCCGTTCCAACCGGAATATTTGTTGGTGGACAAAGGCTCCATCTGCGTGAACGGCGTGAGCCTGACGGTGGTAAAGCCGAGCATATCTGAAAGCAAAATGGCCAGCTTTTCAGTGGCCATTATCCCCTTCACGTTTGAGCACACCAATTTTATGCACCTGAAAAAAGGCGATAGCGTCAACCTCGAATTTGATGTGATTGGGAAGTACGTAGCCCGGCACTTGGCATTGCTGGGAAATTGGAAATTAGGAAATTGAGAAATTGGAAATTGCCCACATGTCGTGGGAGCAATTTCCAATTTCATAATTTCTTAAAGCCCACCGGGCACTTGAGTGCTAGCCCTGTCAACGCACTGTTTGGGTGGCGAAATGAAAAAACTGATCACGCCGATGGCACTGCCGGACGGCTTGAGGTCGTGCGTGAGTCTGCGAGGCAGGTCACGGGCGTCGGATTTGTTGTCAAAAGCATAGCCCGCCTTGACCTGGAGCCACGTCCAGCCACTAAGGCGCTGGTAAAAGATGCCTACGACATCAAAAGAGGCACGGCGGAAGTGGTAAAGTTCATCCTTGGTCATGTTCACGGTCGTCGGCACTTTCACGTTAAGCGCATAGTTTTGGCTGTTAAACTCGGTGCCAAACATGGCGAGCCGACTCTCACTGAAATTGTAGCGGAGCTTCAAGCTGCTGGGCAGCACCGCCTCCACGCCCCAGTGGTCGTTGAAAGTTTGGTTGTAAAAACCGAAAGGCACGATGGAATTGCCACGGTATCCTTTGTTCAACAAGATGCCCGCTCCGTACTCCAGGTTATCCCGTTTTTTCACCCCAAATACGCCTGTTAGGCGGTACACGGCGTATCGGCTGTCCGTGGTAGCGAAGGCGCTGTAATCACCTTGCCAATTGGCGCTCAACCGCATGGAAGCATAATATTTATGGTTAATTGGACGGAAAAAACTGGCGGAAATGCCTGTGTTTTTGAGGTCAGTTTCGTTGAGATGCTTGAACAGTGGATAGTTGTCTGGGTCAATGTCGAGGAAGTGGTAGCGCTCCAGGGTATGTTCAAGGCCAAGCATGACTTTCAGTTTGGGACTCGAAACCAGCGGGATTTTCAGGCGGGTCTCAAAGCGCTCGTTGCGGCGCACTTCCGTTGGTTTTTCCGCATTTGGCGATAGCATTTTATAGTCTGGATTCAAGGCGTAGCTGAACGAAGCGCCCTTGCTCGGCGACTTGTTCACCACACCCGGCTGGCAGAGGAAAGGATTGCTTTCCAGTAGCACATTGTTAATGTTGACCTGGGCGGCCAGCACATTTGCCACCAACAAAAAAACCGAATGTAAAACTGCTTTTTTCATAGCAAAAATGAATGTTCAAGGTACACAATACGCTCCCCAGGTCGAAAGACCAAAATCAAGGAGATGCTTTCAATAGGTCCCGGTTGTTTATTGGATTTTTTTTCTGCTGGGTTTCCCCGTTGCTTGTGTGAGGAAACAAAATTAGTGTAAGAATTTGAAGGGAGGTGCAAATATTCCGCAAATGTCGGGAGGACAATATTTTGTGGTGATTTGCGAAGATAGGAAATAACGATAATTGTGCCGCAAACGCAGGCTTTATTCAATCAACCACCGGACAGGCTTGGGAAACGTGTTTTTCTTTATTTGCAAATAAGGGACGGGCCGGGTACCAAAGCCCCGGAAGAAGTTCTCCACCGGCTCCAGCATCGAGCCTTCAAAGTCAATCAATTTGACCTCCGGCCCCGCCACCTCGATGCTCTTCCAGATGGCGAGTGACATGCCGCCCTGACTGCCAAGTTCGGCATCAAAGGCACTGAACAGGTGGATTGTTTTGTGCTGAAACTGTTGGTAAACCAGCCCAGCGTGAAGCTTCCCACTTACGTCCCGAACCTCCAGCGCTGTTCCTGTTTTTTGCTGGCGCAATGCGTCCCAGAGCTTTTTCAAGAGCGCCTCGTCCAGCGGGTAGGCGCCTCGGTTGGTGGCCAGCCCGATGATGGCCTCGATGTTTTCTACGGGCTGAACGGTGAGGCCCGTTTTCACCGCCTTGTTAATATAGGTGCGGGTGCGCTCCTCGAAATTTTTGAACAAGAGCGATTTATCTTCCTGATTGTCAAGCCAGTACGAGTAGCGGGAGTGCAGCTCATAGCCCGCCCAGTGGAAGGGCAGCGGGTAGTCGAATTCGGGCGAAAATTTCAGGTTGAACACCTTCACCTCGCTTGGTATTGCCTCAACGAGGGCCTTCACCAGCCGCTTTTTTAGGGCAAAAGTGAGCGTGGCGTTTTTCTTTTCTATTTCACCAAAAAAAAGGCCGACATACTGGCAGAGCGGCGGGTTGAACACATAGTGAATGCCATGTTTTTTGGAAATTTTGAGGGGTAGGGCGGCGAGCATCTTGCCCTTTTCCATCACGACGATGGCTTTCCAGCCAGGCCACACCACATCCAAATACCAAGTGCAGCCATAAGGCGCAGCCTGTGGCGATCGGGCTATGAAGGCGTTCCAAACCGTGTCTTCGATTTGGCCCCGTTCAAGCAATTCGGTCGTATGGCCAGATTGTTGGATGGTTTCCATGGCACAATTGAACATTCCCGCAATGTTATTGCTTAAAGATTGTAACAGCCTGTTTTTTTAATGAATTTAGGCCATTGTGGTCGGTTTGTCGCCCTCAGCCTGCCCATGGGTTGGGCATTTTTCCTTGACGATGGCCAACAGTTCCATGTGGGAGGACATCAATTGTTCCGACAGGCCGTAGAGTTGCTCAAATTGTTCTTTGAGATAAAGCGCTTCATCGGGGAGTTCGGTAACGTTCTTGGTTTTGAGCCGGAAGAGGCAGTGCAGCCCCTTGATGGCCTGTTGGAAATCCCCGGCCTCCCTCAAGAAATGAGCAAGCATGTCGGGACCTGGCTGTGCGAAGCCGTTTCGTTGCTGGAGGATAGCCTCCTCGATGGCGGGTTCTTCTTTTAAGTTACTGTGTGTTAGTGTAAATACGGGGATATTGAAGAGGTGGGCAATCTTGACGAGGTTGCAGATTCTCGGCTCGGCGGTGCCGTTCTCGTAAGAGGCAATGTTGCCACGGTTCAGACCAACCTTGTCGGCAAGCTCTTCTTGGCTCCATTTCATGCGCTTGCGGAGCGACCTCAAATTCTCTGCAAGGCAGAAACCGCTGTCATTTTTTAAAAAATCCATCATAGGGCAATCCTGGCTTGTATTTACGAAGTTCTATTATTTCCTGCGTTTTGTAGATAAGTTTTACAAAAAACCAGACCAAGTTTCATATTTGGCGGCGGATTGTAAACAGCATTGACATTGCGAAAGTTTAAACGACCCCCAAAACTGTTAAGAGAGTATTAAAAATGTCAAGATTGTGTCTAAATAGAAAAAAACGTTTGCAAAAAATTCCGCCTGATTGTACTTTTGTAAAAAATAATTACAAAATCACCTGTTCACCGAAAATTACCCGTCATGGAATCAAGCATCTATAGTCAGTTAACCAAAATCACTCCTTCGCTCAGGGCCTTTTCCCTGAAGCTTACCGGCAGCGAGGCCGATGCAAACGACCTGTATCAGGACACCTCGTACCGCATCATTTCCAACGCAGACAAGTACACGCCCGACACCAACTTCAAGGCTTGGGCAGTAACTATCATGCGCAACATCTTCATCAACAACTACCGGAAGAAGGTACGCAGGGGCGTCATTCTCGACCAAACCCCCAACAACTACTACCTCAACTCCGGCGGCCCTGGCATCGAAAACGACGGCGAGGGAATGATGGCTTACAAGGAACTGCTCAAAATGGTGAGCGCCCTGCCCGAAGACTTCAAACGCCCATTTTGGATGGCCTACAAGGGCTACAAGTACGACGAGATCGCTGAAAAGCTGGATGCGCCACTCGGCACTATCAAGAGCCGCATCTTCTTCGCCCGTCGCAAGCTCCAAAAAATGTACGAGGACGCTTCAAGGGTGAAGGCCGCTTAAACCGCACTTTTTTCTTAGAACAAAGAGAATCAACATAGCGTTAAGAGCAGGTGCCTTGGAACTTTTCCTTGGCACTTTTGCTTTTTTAGGAACACACTGAAGAATGTCTTGCCGTTATGAAGCATTTAATGAAAGATACTTGGCTAATACCCATCTGTTTTGGCCTCATTTACTTCGTTTGGGGATCCACTTACCTCGCCAATTGGTACGCTATCCAAGACATTCCGCCGCTGCTCATGTCAGGCACTCGCTTCGCCACCGCTGGTCTTATACTTTTCTTCTTAAGCAAGTTGTTTCGGGGCAGCAAACCCACCACTGCACAGTGGAAAAACGCCGCTAAACTTGGCATCATGTTCTTGGCCATCGGCACGGGCGGCATGGTATGGTCGGAGCAGTACATCAGTTCCGGCATGGTGGCACTGATGGCATCCATTCAGCCGCTTTTCATTCTTTTGCTGATGTGGCAATTGCACGGAAAATTGCCCAACTTATCGGGCATCATCGGTACTTTATTGGGTATTGTTGGCATGTCGTTCCTCGTTGGGCAAGACCAATTTATTGGCGGCAGCAAAACCATGCTCGGGCTGGGCATTATCTTCGTCAGCATCCTTTCTTGGGGCATCGCCTCTGTAAAGCTCTCGAAGATGGACATGCCCGATAACAAACTCCAGAGCGCCGCCATACAGATGCTGGCTGGTGGGGGCGTACTTCTGCTGGTGAGCTTCATTAGTGGCGAAGCCTTTCATTTTCAATGGGCAAATGTCACAGACAGGGGCGGCTGGTCTTGGGTATACCTCGTATTTTTCGGATCCGTGGTTTCATTTTCTGCCTTCAATTACCTTCTCGTAAAATCCACGCCCGATAAGGTCGCAACTGCCAATTATATCAATCCCGTGGTAGCCATGTTCCTCGGTTGGGCGCTGGCCAACGAACAAATCACCGGGCAGTCGCTCATTGCGGCCGTGCTGATGCTCACTGGGGTGGTTTTCATCAAATCGAAGATTCCGTATTTTGAAAAATTTCAATTGTTCAAAAAGGCCGATATTTTTTCCGAAGTCCTGGGCTTCCCGCCCGTCGGTGCCGTGAAAGTGGTTGATATTCAGCCGATTGCATCGCCTGCCATTGCCCGAATCTGGCACGGTGCCACACCCGCTGGCATGACGGACGAATATGTAAACCTTGCCAAATCCAATTGTGTGGCCAACTGTACGGCCACCCCCGGCAACCTCGGCGTCACGTTTTTTCACGAAACCGAAGGGGAGGTGACTCGCCACACTTTTATTTCTTATTGGAAGGACATGGAAGCCGTAAAACGCTTCGCCGGGGAGGATTTCCAACGGGCGAGATTCTTCCCTGGGGAGGAGAGGTTTTTGGTGGAATCGGATGAGGTTGTGGAGCATCGGGAGATGTAACCCTCGAAGGCACACAGCATTTTGTCTTTTGACAATAATGGGAACACGGACTACACGGATGCGACGGATTTTGAACGGATTTTTTCGAGATTAAACAATACAGGTTAAATTGGTTCACATCTTCTTTTTGCGGATGTTTTTACGGTCGTTCGTAAATATTTTCCTTGAAAACTCAGGCTCTTTTCCAAAGTTCAAGACAAAGCCAACTTCCAAATCACTGGCTTTCAAGTAATTCTGAAGTTGTAGCTCTTGCTCATCCCGAATGGTTTCACAAGCCTTGAACTCAATGATTATCAAGTTGTTGACGATAATGTCAGTAAAATACTCGCCGACCTCCCTTGTCTTGTAATGTACCGCACACCTTCTTTGAGGAATTGCATCGAAACCCCTATCCTTTTAGCTCAAAGTACAAAGCATTCTGATAAACTTTTTCCAAAAAGCCATAGCCAAGCTCATTTTAAACCTCATAAAAGGCATCTAAAATTTGCTCCGTAAGTTCTTGGTGTAGTAACATAGCAGTTGAGTTTTGACCGAAAAAATCCCTCCAAAACCCAGCGTATCCGTATCGCCCATGTTCCATTTATTGCCAAATAAGCAAATCTGATTCGTTTGCCATCGTTGTCGTAAAACGAGAAAAAATCCGTCCAAAATCCGCCGCACCCGCGTCGCCCGTGTTCCAATTGTTGTTTAGCGGAAACGAATCAGCGTTCCAAAATCTACAGCCCCAGCATCCTCCTGTTCAACTCCTCGTCCGGCTTGCCGCCAGCGAAGTCGTCAAACGCCCGCTCCGTCACCTTGATGATATGGTTTTCGATGTACGGCGCACCTTCGGCAGCGCCCTGTTCGGCGTCCTTGATGCAGCATTCCCATTCCAGCACCGCCCAGCCATCGTAGTCGTATTGCGCCAATTTCGAGAAAATGGAGATGAAATCCACCTGCCCATCGCCGAGCGAGCGGAAGCGGCCGGGGCGGTCAATCCAGCCCTGATAGCCGCCGTAAACGCCGCTCCTTCCGGTCGCATTGAACTCGGCATCCTTCACATGGAACATCTTGATGAATTCATGGTAAATATCAATGTACGCCAGATAATCAAGCTGTTGCAGCACGAAGTGGCTGGGGTCGTATAGGATGTTCACCCGCTTGTGGTTGCCCGTGGCCTCCCGGAAGCGCTCGAAGGTGACGCCATCGTGCAGGTCTTCGCCGGGGTGGATTTCGTAGCAGAGGTCAACGCCCACCTCGTCGAAGGCATTGAGGATGGGTAGCCAGCGCTTGGCCAATTCGCCGAAGCCCGTGTCCACGAGGCCTTGGGGGCGCTGCGGCCAAGGATAAATCGTGTGCCATAGCAGCGCCCCGCTGAACGTCGCATGGACATCAATGCCGAGGTTGCGGCTGGCCTTGGCAGCCCATTTCAGTTGTTGCACGGCCCATTCGGTGCGGGCGGCGGGGTTGTTGCGACATTCGGCTGGCGCAAACACGTCGAATCCGAGGTCATAGGCGGGATGCACGGCCACGAGCTGGCCTTGCAGGTGGGTCGAAAGTTCGGTGATTTGGACGCCACAAGCTTCGACACGGCCTTTGAGGTCGTCGCAGTATATTTTGCTATTGGCGGCTTTTTCGAGGTCAATCAGGCGGCTGTCCCAAGTGGGGATTTGAACACCGATGTAGCCGAGGCTGGCCGCCCACGTGCAGATGCTTTCGAGGGAGTTGAACGGTGCTTGGTCGCCCATGAATTGTGCCAAGAAGATGGCGGGGCCTTTGATGTTTTTCATTGTTGAATTTTTTGGGTTGATAAGGGTTGATGAGGTTGATAAGTGTTGATAGCTCGCATAACGCAGACCTCCATCAACCCTTATCAACCTTTTATCAACCCTTATCAACCAAGGAATAAGTGCGCCAAATTAGCGAAATTCCTTTTTTACCGAAGCCTAATTTGTTTTGGCCTTTTTACACTGCATTTTATCCTCAACAATCGCCTGTTTTAGTGGTTAAACAGCTACATTTGCGCTCCCAAAAACGCCTTTCACCGCATATTATCACCAAAATAAAAACCGCAACAACATGGTTTTCGACCTCGATTTGATACAAAAGCTCTACGCTGGACTTCCGGCGAAGCTCCAGGAAGCCCGCAGCGTGTTGGGCCGCCCATTGACCCTCACCGAAAAAATACTCTTCTCGCACCTGCACCAAGAGTCGCCAATGGCCGACTACAAGCGGGGCGAAGACTATGTATTCTTTTCCCCTGACCGGGTGGCCATGCAGGACGCCACGGCGCAGATGGCACTGCTCCAGTTCGACATGTGCGGCAAGACGAGAACCGCCGTGCCCAGCACCGTACACTGCGACCACTTGATTCTGGCAAAGGACGGCGCTAAGACCGACCTCGCTAACTCGCTCGACAAAAACAAGGAAGTGTTCGATTTCCTCGCCTCCATTTCCAACAAATACGGCATCGGCTTCTGGAAGCCGGGCGCTGGCATCATCCACCAGATCGTGCTGGAAAACTATGCCTTCCCCGGTGCGATGATGGTCGGCACGGACTCCCACACGCCCAATGCGGGCGGCCTCGGCATGGTGGCCATCGGCGTCGGTGGGGCGGATGCGGTGGACGTGATGGTGGGCATGCCTTGGGAACTCAAGATGCCCAAGCTCATCGGCGTGAAGCTGACGGGCAAACTGAACGGCTGGACATCGTCAAAGGACGTGATACTTAAAGTAGCTGGCATACTGACCGTGAAGGGCGGCACCGGGGCCATCGTCGAGTATTTCGGCGAAGGCGCAAAATCGCTCTCCTGCACGGGCAAGGGCACGATCTGCAACATGGGCGCTGAAATCGGTGCGACGACCTCCACCTTCGGCTACGACGAGGCGATGGGCCGCTACCTGCGCATCACTGGCCGGGCGGACGTGGCCGCACTTTGCGACGGCATTGCGGAGCACCTCACGGGCGACCCTGAGTGCTACGCCGACCCAGCGAAATACTTCGACCAAGTCATCGAGATTGACCTGAATACGTTGGAGCCGCACGTGAACGGCCCTTACACGCCGGATTTGGCGTGGCCAATCTCCAAGTTTGCGCAAGCAGTCAGGGACAACGGCTACCCGCAAAAACTGGAGGTCGGCCTTATCGGCTCCTGCACCAATTCCAGCTACGAGGACCTCGACCGGGCGGCCTCGCTGGCACGTCAGGCCGTTGCGAAGAAACTGAAGGTAAAATCGGAGTTCACGGTGACGCCCGGCTCGGAGCAAATCCGCTATACCGTGGCCCGTGATGGGCAGTTGGAGGCTTTCGAGCAAATGGGCGGCGTGGTACTGGCCAATGCTTGCGGCCCTTGCATCGGACAGTGGCAGCGCCACACCACCGACCCGAACCGGAAGAACAGCATCCTCACCTCGTTCAACCGCAACTTCTCGAAGCGCAACGACGGCAACCCGAATACCCACGGCTTCGTGGCCAGCCCTGAGATTGTCACCGCCCTCGCCATCGCTGGCGACCTGACCTTCAACCCGCTGACCGACTCGCTCATCAACGAGGACGGCGTTGCGGTACGCCTCGACCCGCCAACGGGTGTGGAACTTCCACCGCTCGGCTTCGACGTGAAGGATGCTGGCTTCCAAGCGCCTGCCGCCGATGGCAGCAAGGTGCAGGTGCACGTCAGCCCGACCTCGAACCGCCTGCAATTGCTGACGCCGTTCGAGCCAATCTCGACGCAGCAGCTCCGCAACATGCGTATCCTCATCAAGGCGAAGGGCAAATGCACGACTGACCACATCTCGATGGCCGGGCCTTGGCTGGAGTTCCGGGGACACTTGGAGAACATCTCCAACAACTGCCTTATCGGTGCCATGAACTATTTCAACGAGCAAGCCAACAGCGTGGCCAACTATGGTTCGGGCGGCAATGTGGCCAATTTCATGGCCGTGCCAGACAGCGCACGTGCCTATAAGGCCGCTGGCATCGGCACGGTGGTGTTTGGGGAGGAAAACTACGGCGAGGGCAGCAGCCGGGAGCACGCAGCGATGGAACCCCGTTACCTCGGCGTGAAGGCCGTGGTGGTGAAGTCCTTCGCCCGCATCCACGAGACGAACCTGAAAAAGCAGGGGATGCTCGCACTCACCTTCGTGAACCCGGACGACTACGAGCACATCCGCCAAGACGACCTGATTGACATCATCGGCGAACTGACGCCCGGCGTTGACATGACCATCGTGCTGAAACACGCCGACGGCACACAGGAGAGTTTCTCCGCAAAGCATACCTACAACCAGCAGCAGATTGCTTGGGTGACCGCGGGTTCTGCGCTGAACAAGATAAGGAAGGATAGGAGCCAAGGGTAGGCCATACAAGGCTTTACGCTGGCGCAAAACAACGGCCCGTCGCAGGAAAACCCCTACGGCGGGCCGTTTTGTTTATGGGAAAATGGTTTGGAATGCTACGCATGGGTGTTAATGAATAGGTGTTGGGCATTAATGGGGTTGGAAGGGGGCTTTTTGGAAAAGGCAAACGGTAGGATGGGGTTGGGAGGGTCATTTTTGAAAAAACAACGAGGCTTAATGGACTTGGCAGCGGGCTTTACGAAAAAAGCAAACTATTAAATGCCGTTGGAATGGGCATTTTTGAAAATGGAAGGGGGATTAATGGGATTGGGAGGTAAACGCTTGTCTTTGCCATGTTGCAAGGTTCATCGAAAGGAAAGGATTCCGCATTGCAGGTCAGCGTAGAACCAACGGCTAGGTTGATTTTTGGGAAAAGACTTTGTGCCAGCAGTTAATTCACCCTTCCTCATTCCCATTCATCGCCTCCCGCAGCGCCGCCTGCAACAGCCCCTCCGCCTGCACCCGCTGCCCCGCTGCCTCCGACTCCAACTGCCCCACCAAACCCAGCAGCCGCTCCACTTGGGCGACGATGGCGGCTTGTTCGGGGATGGGGGTGTTAGAGCTTTGTTTGACCATTGACAATTTCTCTAATGATAAATTCCTTCAATAGTGATAGCATCTCAAGTTGTTTTTCAACCTCACTTCTAAGGTTTTGCACGTTGTCAATTTTCTTTATTAAAGCTCTTTGTACTTCAATCGGCGGCAAAGGAATCTCCAGCTCCTCCAGCGCTTTCAAGGACATCGTCACATTCGCCATGCCCCGCATCAGCGGCACGAACAGTTCTTCCTTGAACACATCGCAATAATGGTACAGGAACAACGGCTCCAATACATCATGGTCTTTCGGTATGACTGCGCAAAGGATAGTGCCTACTGCAAACTTTCCCTCCTGATAATGTATGCGGTTGATACTGGCCTTGCCATGCCCAGAACCAGATACCATCGGAATGATAATCGCTTTCGCATCGAATTGGTATTCATTGTGCGTTTTCCGCTCTTCCGCCATCGTCACCATCGGGTAGTCGCCGGGGATGGCTTTCATTATCCCGGTATTGCCTTTTTCGAGGCGACAGACTTCTTTTAATTTCACCGTTTCCCAACTCATTCATTCAATTTTTCCTCGTTAAAACATCTATCATCTTGTAACCCCTCGATTCAACGAGGGGTCGGCCCTCACCTACACCTCCATAAAGCTTCTTTACAGAACATCACATCAACCTTGCCGATGCTGATGCTTTGTAAAGAAGATAGATGGGGGTTGGTATCATCGTTCATCCCGCCGTTGAAACGGCGGGTTACAAGATGTTGGATGTGTGAACTGACAGCCCCAAAAGTCGTTTTCCAATCCATCCAATCAGTTTTTCCTAGATAAAACATCTATCATCTTGTAACCCCTCGTTTCAACGAGGGGGCTGCCAATAGCAACACCCACATATATCTTCTTTACAAAACATCACATCCCATCATCCCAGCAGCCGAACAAACCCGTACTTCACCATGAACTGCTCGCACTCCTCTTTGAACGTCTTGTTACTGTGATGTTCCTCTTGGTTTTTAATGTAGTTCCTAACCACTTCTACATGCGATTGACTGACAGATACCGCATAGTAGTCATCTGCCCAGTCGAAAGGCACCCCAAAGAGATTTTGCTTATTGGCCCAATCCGAACTTTCCCCTTTCAGCAGCTTCATGATTTGGGCGATGTTCTGGTCACAAGCCAATGATATCAGGCAATGAACGTGGTCAGATTCGCCGTTGATGAAGTCCAGGTAAATCTTCTTTTCCTTGGCGTATGCTTTGATGTGCTTGAAAAGGTCTATGCGTTTGTTCTTGTTGCTCATCAGTGGTTCCCTGTTCTTGGTGCCCCAGACGGCATGAATCCAGATGCGTACTTGTGCCATAGTTTTCCCTTTTTTGATGTGTATGTTTTGTAAAGAAGATAGATGTGGGTCGGGGTATCGGCCAGTCCCCCCGTTGAAACGGGGGGTTACAAGATGATAGATGGGTGAACAGTAGAATCGTAATCCCTTGGCCACTTACTTCTCATACCTTTCACATTGTAACACCTCGTTTAGCTGCAAGAATCCCACATTTCAACAGGAGGCTGATGATCCCCCATGACCCACATCTATCATCTTGTAACCCCCCGTTTCAACGAGGGGTATGCACGTACTCTATCACTCCATCTATCTTCTTTTCAGGACATCACATCTACCTTGCTGATGCGTATGTTTTGTAAAGAAGATAGATGTGGGTCGGGGTCATCGTCCAGTCCCCCCGTTGAAACGGGGGGTTACAAGATGATAGATGGGTGAACAGTGGAACCGGCTTCCTTTGGCCACTCACTTTTCACATCTATCATCTTGTAACCCCTCGTTTAGCTGCAAGAAATCCACATTTCAACAGGAGTCTGATGAACCCCCATGACCCACATCTATCATCTTGTAACCCCTCGTTTCAACGAGGGGTATACAAGTACCTATCACTCCATCTATCTTCTTTTCAGGACATCACATCTACCTTGCTGATGCTGATGTTTTGTAAAGAAGATAGATGTGGGTCCGGGTCATCGTCCAGTCCCCCGTTGAAACGGGGGTTTACAAGATGATAGATGCTTTCCCGCCATAAAAATAATTACCGTAGCCGAATTTTCAGAGTTTTTGCTCACAGCTCCGCCTCCAGCGCCCGCAACAGCCCCATGCTCCGCTCGAAGCTCTGCCCCAACATCCCCAACAGCTCCGCACTCGAAAACCCGGCCTCCTCCACGGCCCGGTTCGGGTTTTTGATGTCGAGGTCGAAGCCCCGCTGCCGGATGGTCTCGATGTCCACCCGCCAAGCCTGCTCCGTCTCCTGGCGGTCGTGCCACCACGCCTCGATGGGGCGGAACTCCTCCCGGCGGATGTTCTTCGTCTTGCTGTATGATTTCTGACCTTCGGGTAGGCGGTGCTCGTAGTACCAGATTTCTTGGGTGGCGCACCTCACCCCCGGCCCCTCTCCTGCGAGGAGAGGGGAGCTTGACTTCTCAAAGAACAGCAGGTTCGTCGCCACGGTGGCATACGGCGAAAACACCGAATTGGGCAGGCGGATGATGGTGTGGAGCTTGCAGTCCGTCAGCCACTTCTCCCGAATACGGGCCTTCACGCCCTCGCCCGTCAGCGAGCCGTCGGGCAGGACGATGGCCGCCCGCCCTCCATCTTTCAGCAGGTGCATCATCATCACGAGGAAGAGGTCGGCGCTCTCCTTGGTGCGGTAGTTCAGCGGGAAATTCTCCTCGTTGCTATTGGCCACCGTGCCACCGAAGGGCGGGTTGGCGAGGATGACGTCCACCCGGTCACGCTGGCGGTACTCGCTCAGGGGCTTGTCGAGGGCATCCCGGTAGGTGATGTTCGGCAGTTCCACGTCGTGGAGGATGAGGTTGGTGGTGGCCAGCACGTATGGCAGCGGCTTCCATTCCCAGCCCCGCACCTGCTCGCCGATGGCCTGCCGCTCCTCCACGCTCGAAGCCTGCTCCTTCAGTTGCTCAATCACACAGGAGAGAAAGCCCCCCGTGCCACAGGCGGGGTCGAGCACCACCTCACCGAGCCGGGGCGCCGTCATGTCCGTCATGAACTGCGTGATGGCCCTCGGCGTGTAGAACTCCCCGTAGGCCCCGGCGCTTTGCAGTTCCTTGAGGATGCCCTCGTAAATCTCCCCGAACAGGTGCCGCTCGGCGGCCACGTTGAAGTCTATGTCGTTCAGCTTGTTCACCACCTTGCGCAGGTTGGTGCCGCTCTTCATATAGTTGTTGTTGCCCTCGAACACCTCCCGCACCATGAACGAGCGGGGGTCGTGTGCAGGCAAGTCCCGCAGCGTCGGGAACAGCCGCTGGTCAATGAACTGCTGCAACTCGTCCCCGGTGATGCCCTCGGCATTGGCCGCCCAGTTGCGCCACTGGAACTCCGTCGGCACGGGCGACACGTAGTCGTCGTGCAGCATTTCCTGCTCCTGGTCTTTGTCGTCCATGATTTTCAGGAACAGCATCCAAGCCAATTGCTCGATGCGCTGGCCATCGCCGGAGAGGCCACGGTCTTCCCGCATGATGTCTCGGATGGATTTGATTAAGCTGGATAGGTTGGGCATAAGGGTTTTGTTTTGGGTGGCGAAGGTAGGGGGAATTGGGGATGAATTTCGCCAACTACTTGTCACTTTTCTTTTGCAAAATAACAGGTTTGAGCAAGTGTTGAGCGAAGCGACACTTGACTTGCGGTGAGCCTGCTTCATACATCGCAAGTGCCGCTTCGCTCAACACTTGCTCAAACTACAAGTTATAATCAAAAAGGGGTGGAAAACTTAGCACAACTGGTGTTTAATGGCCTACGCTCCGGCCTGGAGGCCGCTACCAAAGCCCGTGTGATAGCACAGCTATCAACGAGCAGGCCGTTTTTCAATTGACAGGTCATGTGCCAGCAGGCGCAAGAGCCGCTGCGCTAAACTCTTGCTGGAACTGTGGGCTAAGAAATAGACACTTATGTACTGCTATGTTTGAAATGTGGAAGACTTGCCACAACGGGAGACTTAAAACGACTGGTACCAGTTATATTATCAATCATTTGATAACAAATGTCTTAGACTTGCATTTTTCAACTAAAAACTCACCCGAGCTTATTGTATTTCCTCGATTGCCATTTTCCCAAGTATTTAGTTGATAATGGTGATTCGTTGCAGAAATATTATAGTAACATAAAGTTTGACCAGGAGCTAAATATATTTCTTTCAAATAACCTACATCTCCTCTTACACGAATAGTACTTTTGGTTGTATTTTCAAAACAATAATCTCCAACATTTTTAGTTTCACATTCTTCATCTACAGTTGCAAGATTATTATAAATCTCATCCGAACTTAAAGGACGTTTAGAGCCAGGATTATTTTTCTTGCTTTGTGCATCAGAATCTTCTTTCGATTTGGAAGAACCGCCAGAAGCCTCTTCTTCCTCATTTGCTTTCAATAATTCATCTTGTTTTTTCCAACCATTCGCAATGGCAGCGACTCGGGCACTCTTGGGAGGATGCGTAGCCGTTTCACCAGGCAATTCTATAGATTCCATGCCTGCTAATGCCTCATTAAGAGTTGCTCCAAGTGTGCGGCATATTGCCCCCGCAAATTTGTCAGCCTCAAGTTCCATGGTTTTTCGCTTTTTGATATCTTTTTCATCCAAATTGTGGTTATTCAAATGATGCCCAATTTCATGTGCCAAAACAATATAAGCGGCCCACTTTGTCTTTGCATCTCCTTTGAATTTTTCAAGAAAAGCGGTGCTGTAAAGAATCAAACGTGGGCGCAGCAGCGATTTGTCCCCCTATAAATGAGATAGAAAAATGGCGGGAAT
>CAZDSU010000032.1:0-71869 GCA_964508135.1 uncultured Saprospiraceae bacterium | reverse complement strand
TTTGGCTATCGCGAGACAGCTTCTCCACCTCTTTGCTGGAGATGAAATCAGCAAGGAAATTGCCAACCAATAGGTGTTCGTCTGGGCCGGAAAGGTAAATATGTGCGAGGAAATTCATGAAGAGGACTTGAGGACTTGAGAATTTGAGGACTTGAGTGTTTGAGCGTTTGAGGGCTACCCGATGAGTTGGTTTACAAGTAGGAATATCACCAAAAAAATCCAAAGCCCATCCAGGAAATGCCAGTAGATGGAGAGCAGCCGAAGCCGAAGCCGTTTTTCTGGGTCACTGAAATAGACGAGCACCGTCACGGGGTCAATCATCTGCATCTTTGAACGCAGGAGGAACTTCGCCAAGAACGGCAGCCCAGCCAAAACGTGAGCAAAATGCAGGCCCGAGAGCAAGTACAGGTATCCCGCTGAATTGTCCGATTCGGGGAAAATATTGATGATGAAAAGTTGGCTCCATGCAACAAATTGCATTACCAAAAACAGCAGGGTCAAAGCGATGGTCGCTATCAGGCAATTTTGATAAACTCGGGTTTCGTCGTTCAGGTAAGCCTTTTTTGCCCGAAACATTGTGTAGCTGCTGCCCAGCAAAATCAAGGTATTGAACCCAAAAAGCCAAGGTATTTTCACTGCGCCCATGCCGCCCTGCACCCTCGTGTAAACAAACGCTGCCGACAGCCCCAAAAACAGTATCGTGATGGCGGCCAAGACCAACATGAGCATGATGTTGTAAGGGTGGAACGCAAAATTGTCGTACTCGCTGTAAGCCCTATCGGGCAGTTTGCTTTTCATGTCAGGAAGTTTGTTGCCACGAATTTCGCCGATTTTCACAAATCAGGTGATTAAATGAAAAGCAGTTCGCACACCAAACACCGCAGCGCAAGCGGTTTTGCAAAAAAGCACGGCAATTCCTTACCTTCGCCAATCAAAAAGGCCAATTTAGGAACGATTAAAAAATAACTTCCCAATTTAACGTCGGGGAGGTTCGGAACCTCCCCGACGTTGTAGCCGGAAAATGAGGAAATTATTTTTTGAATGTTACTTATGGGAATTTTCCCCGCCCTGTGATTCGCCCTTTCTTTCATCCAATCATTCATTCATTGGAATCATGAAAAACTGCCGAGCCTGTCAGAAACCAATGCCCGATGATGCGAGGTTTTGCCCAGCCTGTGGCACTTCGGTCATCGTGGAGACTTTCGACTGCCCCCGTTGCGGCAGCGAAAACGATCTGCACGCCGCTGCCTGCTCGAACTGCCAACTTGTTTTCACACCAGAAAAAAAAGAACCGCCGAAAGCCAAACTTAGCGACATTTTCGACAACTCGCATGTCGAAAGCCTAGAGCAAGCTATTGCCGACCGGTTCAGCCTTGCCTTCGAAAAGCGGTTGAAGGAAGAGCACCACCCATCGTTGCACCACGCTTATATTGACCGTTTTTACAAAAGTGAATTCAGGGGCAGCGTTGATTTTCGCATCAAGCAACTGGCCGAACAAGCCCAGCGAAATCCTGACAACGACCAAAAGTTCAGCTTCGCAGCGCCTGCCTTCGGGGAGCTGCTCGACTACTTCATCATCCGGTATTGCGATGACCTCAACGAGGCCATTTTTAGCGAAAAAATACTGAAATACCAGGGCCAACCTGCCGATAAAATCCAACCTGGTGATCTGATTTTGGACTATCTCGACTTCGACCACGAAGGCGAAACCGTGTACACCGACTTCGTCACCATGCCCGCCAATAAACTCAAAAACGCCGCCCAAAACTTCCTGTTTCCGCAGAAGGGAGAAACCATTTATTTTATTTGCGACCTCTCCACGTTCGGCGCTTGCAAGGACGGTTTCGCCATGACACGTGATTGCATTTATTGGAAAATGCCTTTTGAAAAAAAGCAACGGGTTTACTACAAAAACTTGGAAGAAATCAAAAGGCAAGAAGACTGGATAACCGTCAACGGCATCTTCTTCAATGGCAGCAAAACGCTGAACCTCAAGCTGTTGCGGCTGCTCAAAAAACTACGGGAGCTTTATGGCAAAAAGTAGCTGTAAGGCCATGTATCCAGCTTTTGCGTGAAAAATTTACACAAATTAATTTCAAACCCTATATTTGCGCCAGCTAACCACCACACGCTTTCGATACCTGCCCAATTTTCTTAATTCCACTCACAGCTATTTTACCACCCAACAAGAAAAATTTGCTTGCGCAATGCGAGGCATCGTTCCATTTCGGTACGGTTATTGCGCCTGATTACTAAGCTTTTACGCTTGACAATCAGATAAATATTTTCGAGGGACTACACAGGGAGGCAAAATTCCGTTACACGTTTTATCTTCGGGAAAGATGAAAGCGCTGGCTGCTGATTAGTATTGCCGGTATTTTCCGAAGCATTCAAGCAGCTATGTCTAAAAAGTACCCTCATTTCAAGCAATTGCACTCCCGAGACTGCGGAATTGTCTGCCTTCGCATGGTGGCGCAGTTTTACGGTAAGTTTTACTCAACCGAGCAACTGCGCCCCTTGGCTCACCAGAAAGCGGAAGGTGTCAGCCTGCTGAACGTGAGCGAAGCAGGCGAGCAAATCGGCATGCATACCGTCGGCGCCAAACTCACCTACCGCCGCCTCATTGACGACATCCCACTGCCCGGCATTGCCCACTGGAAAGAAAACCACTTCGTCGTGGTGTACGAAGCCAGTGAGCATCAGGTGACCATCGGCGACCCGGATGCGGAACAACTTGCCACGATTCCTACCCATGAATTCCTGAGCGGCTGGGTAAACAATGCCACCGGGTACGACCAAGAGGGCATCATCTTGCTGATGGAACCGACAGCCAGTTTTTTTTCCAGCGAAAACAAACCTGCCGACCGCAACAAGCCCATGTTTATTTGGGAAAACCTCAAGGGTTACAAAAAACTGTTGGTCTTCCTTTCAGCCGCTATCGTCGTGGGCGCTTTGCTGGCCGTCACTTTCCCGTTCATCATTCAACTCATCGTTGATGAGAGCATTGAGCAGCAAAACACCGACTTGCTGCCCTACGTACTGATGGCCTGGATAATGCTGTTTTTTAGTCAGGTCGGGCTGGATTTCATTCGGCGCTTGCTGCTTTTCCACGTCGGTGCCAAGCTCAACATCAAACTCCTCACCGACTTTATTGTCCGGGTGCTGCAATTGCCGGCCACGTTTTTCCAGTCCAGAATGACCGACGACGTGATGCAAACGCTTTACGACAACCCACGGGTTCACCGATTTTTTACCAGGGAAGCAGTATCTGTTATTTATTCCTCTTTGATTATTTTACTTTTCTTATTGGTTTTGCTTGCTTTCAGCTTCAAAATCTTTTTGACGGTGGCAATTTTTGCAGCTGTTCAAGTGCTCTTCGTGCGCTTTTTTATCAAAAAAAGAAAAACGCTCAACTACAACCGACACCAGCTTGGCGCTGATAGGTACAGCCGCCTGACCGACCTTATCCGTGGAATACGGGACATCAAATTGGCCAATGCAGAGCAAACGCAGCGCTGGGCATGGGAACGATCTGAGGCCAAGTTGTTCAAAGTGGGTCGCTCTTATTCGCTATCCGATGAGCTGTCCATCCAGATACCATTTTCATTGGGTGAGCTTCGCAATATCCTGGTCATCTACTTCGCTGCGATTGCGGTAATCGAAGGCAGCATGACGATTGGGGTGATGGTAGCGACGCTGTTCATTTTGACCCAACTGAATGGACCAATCCGGCAACTGATTGAGTTCTTCCTCGGCTGGCAAGAGGCCAAACTGGGGTTGGAACGCATGAACGAAGTCTTCCATTACGAAACGGAAGTCAAGGGAGAAAAAATAGATATTTTGCCACATGACGGCATTTTGGAAGGCGAAAACCTGTCGTTTCGCTACGAAGGTGAGCACTCGCCCTGGGTGATTCGCAACCTCGATTTCAAAATCCCGACGGGCAAAATCACAGCGGTGGTAGGCCCGAACGGCAGCGGTAAATCCACGATGCTCAACCTGATGGTTGGATTCCAGCAGCCGCAGGAAGGCATTTTGAAGTTTGGGCAAATACGGCTCGCCGACTTCCAGTCATCAACTTGGCTTGGTCACTGCGGCGTGGTTTCGCAGGAGGGCCACCTGTTTTTCGACACCATCGCCAGGAACATCGTGCTGGGTGAGAAGTCCATTGACAGCAAGCGGATGATTGAGGCTGCCAAAATCGCCAATATCTTGCCCTTCCTTGAGCGGCTGCAAAACGGTTTTTACACCATGGTGGGCGAAGGCGGCGTTGGCTTGAGCAAGGCGCAGCGGCAGGGCATCTTGATTGCACGGGCCATCTACAAGCAACCTGAAATACTGCTGCTCGACGAGGCCACGAACGACCTCGATTCCCAAAACGAGACCATCGTGCTGAATAGAATCGAGGAGGCATTCAAGGGTAAAACTGTGGTGATTTTCACCAGCAGGATTAACCTTCCGATTCGGATTGACCACGTGATACCTTTGGCGCCACCAAAATCAAGGGTTGAAAACCGTTCGCTGCTGGCCGATTCCAAAGGCGGTAACGGCAACGTAGTACCAGACAATTTTGAAGAAGTTTTACAATCAAACTGAGCAAGACAATTGTTTTTCCCAGAATTCACGACCTAAAATGCAGCATGACAATATCGAATATTTAAGTGGAGAAGTGAAGGAAATACTGTCCTCTCCGCCCTCGTGGGTCTCTACGTGGGGCATCGCATTTTTGGTGGGCACTGTGGGGCTTATTGCGTTTGCGGGTGGCATTTTTCACTACCCAGAAATTGTGACGGGCAATGTTTCCATCACTACCCAGACGCCGCCAGTAATGATTGTTTCGCCTAAATCCGAATACGTCTCCGAGGTAAAGGTAAAAGACAACATGGTGGTTAAATCGGGCGATGTACTGGCCGTCTTCCCATCAGAAGCCGACTACCGTGACGTGCTGAAATTGGAAGCTGACATTGAAACGGTTGGCCAGCTTGACCTTGAGAAATTGCGCAGCTACACCCCAAACCGAAGCCTGAAAATCGGAGAGTTGACGCAAGCCTACTCGAATTTTATCACGGCCTTTGAACTTGTGCCACTGGACGAAACTGGTGAAATTGACTACGCAACCGTTGCGGCGGTGGAAAATACCAATTTGCAGTACAAACAACAGGTGAAATCGCTTGAGTCCTCTTTGCCAAGCATTAAATCCGAGCTAGAAGCCCTGAACACGGAACTGAAAAATGCGCACCACATGTACGCCAAAACTACCGATACGACATATGCCGCCATCATTTTCAACGTGAACTCAAGAATCAAGAACAAAGAAGCTGAATACAAAAGGATTCAAAACTCGATAGAGGCGACGAAGACTGAAATCTCCAAGTCGAACATTCGAAAGTTGCAAGCGCAAACCCAGGCAAAGTCGGGCGCAGGAGAGGCCATTTTCCAACTCAACAAACGGCTAGACGATTTGAAGGCAGAAATAAAAAATTGGAAAAACAACTACTTACTCTTGGCTCCAAGCAATGGTATTGTCCAAATTTACATGCCAATCAAAGCCCCGCAGTTTGTCAGTGTTGGCGATGCGCTATTTTCCATCCTACCCGAGGACACTGGGACCAAGTTTGTTGGCAAGGTTGAATTGCCAGTTGACAGAAGCGGCAAGGTGAAGGAAGGGCAGCAGGTGAACATCAAGTTTGACCGGTATCGGTTTCGTGAATTTGGGACGGTGAAGGCAAAAGTGACCAAGGTGTACCCAGTCGCCAAGGACAATGCTTTTTACGCCGACATCTTCATCGAAAATGGCCTGGTGACCACGCTAAACCGTAAGCTCGATTTTTATCAACAGATGAGCGGAAAGGCCGAAATCGTGACAGATGACAAGACGTTTATCAGCAAGCTTTTTGAAAAATTTACGGCAATGTGGTAGTGCTTCAACGCTTACAAGTCGCTGTTTTTCAACCGCCTATAACTCAAGAAAAGGAACAGTGACGTGTAAATTACCGATGCAATTACCGCCTCCATTGGTGTGAGGAGCATCCTAAATCCTTGTTGCTTCAGCAAGTCGTCTGCGAATTCCGCAACTGGCAGCGGCGCCAAGTCCTCCATGGCATTTAAGGGGTAAAAATTCATGCTTGCGTTCTTGAAAAAATAAAGGTGAACCACCCATCTCAGAATGGATTCTATCACCATTGCGTAAGCCAAGTAAAGAAAAAGCGCAATCCCCGTCCGCTTCACGAGCAGACCAATCAACAGCCCAAAACTCATGTATCCCATGCTCATCAGCCAATACCTCGGCACCATGTCCACGTTTTTGAACACCGTCGAAAAGTACAGCGTGTCTTCCACATGCAGCAAGCCAATCACCACGGCGCAAAGGGCGTAATAAAGCGTAGCAGCCAGCGCCACAACGACCATAAAAATCAGTTTGCTTTTGAAAAACTCCTCCCGATGCAAGCCCGTAATCACGTTTTGCCGCAGTGTCCGATTGGAGTACTCATTGGTAATCATCAGCACGGCCATGAATCCAAGCACGAAGAAGACCATCCAGTTGCCGATATACCCAAGCCAATTCCAGACGGTAGGAAAGTGGAAAAACTGCGTCTGCGGGTTGAACGGCGCATCGTTGCCAAGGTCTATTTTTTTACCCACAAAAAGTGCCGCAGGCAACAGCACCACGTATGCAATTGACAATACTCGAAAGAGCACATAATCTTTCTGTTTGAGCCATTCCAGCTTGAGAAGGTGGAGCATTGTTGATATGGTTAGATTGTTAGATTGTTGTGGTTGTAGGATAAATGCAAACAGCGCTGATTGCGATTACTTCCCGGCAGTTATTTCCAAAAACTCCGATTCGAGGCTTTTGGGTTTCATGACTAAATGGCTGACTACCAAGCCGTTGTCGAAGGCGAGCTTGTTCAGTTGGGCTGCGGTGAGTTCAGGGCTAACTTGCAGTTGCAGTAGTTTGTTCTTCTCTGCAATGCTGTTTACCCCCACGAATCCTGCAAGCAATTCCCGCAACCTGCCTAAGTCATCTGCGGCAATGTCCACCTGCCGGTCGTTGCTGAGGATAGCGCCTACTTCGCCGCTTGCCAAGAGCTTCCCCCGCTTGATGATGGCCACGTGGCTGCACACTTTCTCCACCTCGTCGAGGATATGGCTGGCCATGATGATGGTCTTGCCTTCGGCAACAATGCGCAGGATAATTTCCCGCACTTCGGCGATGCCCTGTGGGTCGAGGCCATTGGTGGGTTCGTCAAAAATTAGCACATCGGGGTCGCCGATGAGTGCCGACGCTATGGCAAGGCGCTGTTTCATCCCAAAAGAAAAAGTGCTGAACGGGGAGTCACGACGATGGGCCAGGTTGACCAGTTCGAGTAATGGGTCAATTTTGGGGGACGCAATTCTTTTGATATGCGCCGTGATTTCGAGGTTCTTGACTGGCGAGAGGTACGGGTAAAAATTGGGCGTTTCCAACAGTGAGCCAATGTGCATCCGCTCGTCGGTTCCGTACTGGCCGTCAAACCAAGAGTACGTGCCACTATCCGGTCTAATGATGCCAAGCACCGAGCCGAGCGTCGTTGTTTTTCCGCTGCCGTTCGGGCCAAGAATGCCGTAAACATTGCCCGCCTCGATTAGCAGGTTCAAGTTGTTCACTGCCGTGATGGCACCGTAGCGCTTCGTCAGTCCATTTATTTGCAATACTGCCATGTGAAAGGTATTGGTTTTGAATTGGCTAAAGGTAATGCGATGGCGATTTATTGCCAGTTCTTTCTTCGACGAAAAACACGCAGCAAGTGCCCGAAGGCTTTGGTTTTAGTGTAAAACAAATTTTCTATCTTTGACGGGTGCTAAAAAATATTGGCCATGTTTGAGAAAATAAAGAAAACCATCAACGACGCTGGGGAATCCATCATAGAACAAGCGAACTCCTTGGGTGAGGCAGCCAAGGAAAAGGGCTATCAATTCATTGACGGCTGGATATCCACGCTGCCTAAGCTGGAGGCTTATGGTTTCAAGACTACCTATTTTGCGATGTCCGTTTCCATCAACCCAACTTTGGTCATCGAGATGCGAAGCGACTACGAAGCTTTTCCACTTGGCCGGGTAGATGCAATTTTGGCAGAGAACAAGGGCAACTCCCCGGTCAACCTTGTTTTTACCGCTGTAAAGACCACCCTTTTGTTGCATGAAAAAGCAAGGATTGAAGCCGTAAACCCGCTTACGGTCAGGGTCTCGGTGCGATTTTCACCAGAGGTTAAAGTCTCGCTTGGCAACCCGATTATTGAGTGATCTGATACGGAAAAAAAGTCCAACACACGCGCTGACTTGCGCAGCATAACTTCTTACCAATTTATGAAAATCATGAAATTCCTGCTTTCCCTTGGCGCACTTCTCGGGGCAATTTATTTCCTGAACAAGCCCATCGTGCTGAAAGAGCCAATTGCCGACGAGCCAGGCAAGTTCAAGGAAATGACTGTGCCGCCGATTGGGCCATTCTTTAGCCCATTTTCCGGTTTTTGGCAAAATGCCGAGTCGCCCAATGATTTGACTTCTATCAAAATCGAGGTGCCAGAGATGAAGGGCAAGGTGAAAATCGTGTTCGACGAGCGCCTTGTACCGCATATTTTCGCTGAAAATTTACAAGACGCCATCTTTGCGCAAGGTTATGTGACCGCCAAGATGAGGTTGTTTCAAATGGACTTGGTGAGCCGGGCTTCCGGTGGCAGGCTTGCCGAGGTCGTCGGCCCTGCTGCTTTGGAAAGTGACAAATTGAAGCGCAGGCAAGGGATGACGGTGGGTGCAGAGCGAGCTGTGGCAAGCTGGAAGAAGGACGAGGCCGTCACTGCCATGATGGACGCTTACACGGCAGGCGTGAACAAGTATGTGTCCGAATTAACACCCAAAGATTATCCGCTGGAGTTCAAGCTGCTGGGCTTTCAGCCGGAGCAGTGGAATTTCTTCAAGTCGGCCCTGGTGAAAAAGTACATGGACCAGACCCTGTGCTTCGGCGAGGACGACCTCGAATCGTCAAATGCCTTGAAAATCCTGGGCGAAGATTTGTTCCGCAAACTTTACCCGGAGCACAATCCCAAGCAATCCCCCGTAATCCCAGCGGGTACGCCTTGGAATTTTTCACCCACAGAGCCGAACAAAAAGCCTGTGGTGGAAGAGGCAATTGGCCTCATTCACCACAAAGTTTACGAAAAAGAGCGTGGGGTGCTTGGCAGCAACAATTGGGCGGTATCGGGCAGCAAGACCCTTTCGGGAAAGCCCATACTCGCCAACGACCCGCACCTGAAACTCACACTGCCATCCATTTGGTTTGAAATTCAAATCCACACGCCGGAGGCCAATTTTTACGGCGTTTCCGTACCGGGTATTCCGGGTGTTTTGATTGGGTTCAATGACAACATTGCCTGGGGCGAAACCAATGTGGGGCATGACGTGAACGACTGGTATCAGATTTCTTGGACGGACGAAGCCAAAACCACTTACAAGTACGACGGTGGCGTGAAGACTGCCAAAATTGTGGTGGATTCTTTTAGGGTAAAAGGTCAAGACAACCTGGTTTACGATACCGTGCGCTGGACGGAATGGGGGCCGGTGGTTTACGAATCTAAAAAAGAAGCTTGGCACGACTTGGCCATGCACTGGATTGGGTTGAAATCGCCAAACCCACGAGATTTGTTCACATTCCTCGGGCTAGACAGCGGCAAAAACTACGACGACTACCGACAAGCCCTCATCAACTACGACTATCCTGCGCAAAACTTTGTTTTTGCATCGAAAACAGGCGACATCGCCATAACGGCCAACGGCCTTTACCCCATAAAAAACAAGGAACAAGGCCGCTTCTTGCAGGATGGCTCCAACACAAAAAACGGCTGGACGGACTTTATTCCACGGGAGCAAGTGCCTTCTGTTAAAAACCCGAAGCGGGGTTTTGTGGCATCCGCCAACCAAAACTCTACCGACCCAAGCTATCCTTACTACTACAACAGCCCTTACTTCGACTACTATCGTGGCAGGTACCTCAACCAGCGGTTGGCCGAAATGGATAGCATCACTGCTGAGGACATGATGAAATTGCAAAACGACAATTTCAGCCTCCATGCTGCTGAGGGGCTTACCGCAATGCTGAACCAACTGGATACCACTCAACTGAACACCGTCCAAAAAGGCATATTATCGAAGCTGCGCAATTGGGATTTCAGGTTCGAAAAAGATAAAATCGAGCCTGTGGTGTTCACCACTTGGTGGGACAAGTTCTACGAAATGTCCTTCGACGAGGTGATGGTGTGGAAGGATTCCCTGCCCATGCTCATGCCCGAAAAATGGCGGGTTATTGAACTGACAGCAAACAGCCCCAATGACCTAATCTTTGACGACAAAAAAACACCGGAACGTGAAACGGCCAAGCACATAGCCACCGCCTCCTTTGTTGCCGCCACCAAAGCGCTGGCCGATGACCTACTCAAGCCGGATTTCACGTGGTCGGTTTACAAAAAAACTTCC
Source organism: uncultured Saprospiraceae bacterium (assembly GCA_964508135.1). Lineage (GTDB taxonomy): Bacteria > Bacteroidota > Bacteroidia > Chitinophagales > Saprospiraceae > UBA6168. The sequence goes on along the minus strand of CAZDSU010000032.1, from coordinate 61,360 downwards.
ATCATGCACCTCGCCCGCATTCCGGCCTTCTCGAAAATGGACTTGCCGATAGGCGGTTACAGCCAGGCGTTGAATGCTGTTTCGGGTGGCAATGGGCCATCTTGGCGGATGGTGGTCGAACTGGGCGACGAGGTGAAGGCTTGGGGTGTTTTCCCTGGCGGGCAATCCGGCAATCCGGGCAGCCCGTTCTACACGACTGGCTTGGAGAAATGGGTGGCGGGCGAGTACAACGAACTGTTTTTTATGAAAAATGCGGAAGACACACGCAAGCCCGTTCTTTTCTCAATCGAAATTAATTAGAAAACAAAGCCGATTTGAGGCTAAAAAACAAGGTAAAAATGAAAAAATTTGGACTTCAAACGCTTATCATACTGGTGCTTGGTTCGATAGCACAATACTTTTTTCCGTTTTGGTCCATCGCAGTTGTAGCTGCGGTGGTGGGGTTCTTTTTCAAGTACGAGAACAGCGCTGTCAGTTTTGCAGCGGGTTTAGCTGCCGTCACCCTGCTTTGGAGCAGCTATGCTGGGTTTTTGAACTCGGCCAACGCAGGCCAATTGGCAGGCCAAATCGGGCAACTATTTAAGATCGGGCAGGGATTCCTAATTCCAATTACGGGCTTTATTGGTGGATTGCTCGGCGGGTTGGGGGCGCAGACTGGCACTTTGGCCAGGAAGCTCCTGGAGAAGGAGACAGAGAAAGTGGCTTAAATCTCAATTTTGGCCAAAATCCTTTGTTTTCTTGAAGCCATACGGGCAGTTACGACAGCCACTTTCGCAGCAATAGCCACGTTTTCGCAGGTATTCAGCTGTGAAAACATAGAGGCCATTTTCAATGATAAAATCAATACCCGCTTCGAGTTTCGGAGGTTTCGAATTATTGTGATTTGAAGAATTCATCGGATGACTGAAACAGAAAAACCTGTTGGTGCTACAGCTCAACAGGTTTTTTGGTTAATTGACCAATCAATACGTTTGATGTCCAATCAGGCTTTTTCCAGCACCAAGGACGGATACTGACGTTTTGCAAATTCAAACAACCCGAATAGCACACCCACATAAAAAATATCGCTGGCAAGCGTATTCCAGTAAAATGGAATTGCGGCAACGTAGCAACTGGCTAGACCAGCTATGTTTTTTGGATAGAGGACGGTATTCAGCCAAACATAAAAATTGGTGACCAAGAAAAATACGAGCGAGGACGATACCGCTGCAATTGCCAAACGAGGTACGGATATTTTCTTCAACAATGAAGAACCCATCAGCACGATGAGCAGGAAGGCAAAATAGACTTCGGGATTGGCAAACCACGAAAACCCATCAAAATATTGGGCATAGAAAATATTGTTAATCAGCAAGTTGCTCACCCACAGCGCCGCCAAAGGCAACAGGTATGACATGTACTTATTTTTGAAATAGACAGCACCAAACAGGGCAATGCCGCCGAGCGGAGAGAAGTTGAAAAGGCTGGAAGCAATGGCATGGGGTATCAAACGGCTCATCGCTACTACCAAAACAACAATGGCCACTATGCCCCAACGTGCGTTAACTTGATTATTCATATCAATGTTGATTTTTTTAAACGGCCACAAAAATAGGATAATTCAACAAAGTAGAACGGGAAATACAGCCCTAGCCATCAAACAATAAGACCCTCGTCGGAGAGACGAGGGTCTTTAACCCAAACAAATAAACACAAAAACTACTTTTAAAGATGAGCCAAATCTACAGCGAAACATTTGATATAGCAAAGTTCTAATTGAAAATTTATTAAATATCCTAACAACATTCCGCCAACAATAGTACTCGCCCTATGATTTTTTAACACCTAACTTTTGAAATCGTCAAACAAGGTCTGAATCTCGGTATTTTTTTGCCATTTCCTTCAGTTCAAGTTGCTCTTCAACTTGATGGACAGGTCTCTGCCGGCTTTCTAATCGCTTCAATTCTTGTCGGTACTCACGTTCCTCCCACTCCTTGCTCAACACCCCGCTCCCAGGCAATCCAAAAACCTTGAGATAATGAAAAACCAAGCCGATTCCCCAAAAGAACGTCACCACCAACGGCTCAAATGGGTCTCCTTGAAAAAGGGCCGTCGTGAAAAAAAAGCCATTCATGACCACGAAAATGAAAAAGTGCTTGAAGAACTTGGCCTTTCTTCTCACCCTCAATTGGGCTTCTTGATAGATGTCTTGTTGTTTGTACATGCTCCGAGTGGATTTTAATTAACTGTATCTTAGACAAAGTCAGTATCGTCGTAGTTCTTCCGCAACTCCTTCAGTTCCAAGCCTCCATCTTTTTGTCCATCATTGGAATTGGAGGATTTCCTTGGCCGATTCTGCTGGTTTTGCTGTCTCAATTCTTGTTCCAACTGCCGTTCTTCCCATTCCTTGCTCAAGATATCAAAGCCTGGAATCCCAAAAACATCTACATAATGAAAGGCCAAGCCTACGCCCCACCCAAGCATTGGAAACACGAACCACAAGCTTCCCGGCGAGGTAATCAAATTTAGGGCAAGCAAGAACAGGTTCACGATGGCATAGGACATGAGGTGTTGGTAAAATGCTTTCTTGGCTTTTACCCGTTTTTTTGCCTTCAAAAATTCTTCTTCTGTGTGCATTTTTTAAAGAGATAGTTGAGTGGAAACGACATGGAGAAAACCATTTGAAAATCAACAAGTTGCAAATGCTTCAGGTATTTCCATCAACTTTGTGCTTGGGGCACAAGGTATCTGGCATATTCAAGGTATTGCAATTCCGATTGACCAGCAATGGAAAATCATGGACAAAAATCAATCATTTTTGAATTTTGTGCGGCAAAAAAATGCCAAAACTCCCGTTGCCCGACTGAAATACCCAACTTTGCAGCTCAAATCTTTTAATCAAAATGAATAAAAAGAAAACCGACAATCCCGCTTTACCAGGAGATATTGCGCTTCCTTCCTCAAAAACAGAAATAGCAAGCCTCTGCAAAAACCTTGGCGAGTCGCAGAAATACACCGTGGAGGATTTCTTTCGGTTGCCCAAGAAATCAAGATACCTGCTCTCTCCCAATGGCAATTATTTTGCCTACCTCGGCCCCTTCAAGCGGCGGTTAAACATCTTTGTGCAAAAATCAAACGGAAAGCGCTCCCGCCGCATCACGGAGGTTACCGACAGAGACATTGCTTGGTTCTTTTGGAAGGACAACCGCATCGTTTTCGCCAAGGACGACGGTGGAGATGAAAACTTTCACCTGTATTCGGTGGACAGAGACGGCAACAACATGCAGGACTTAACTCCATTCGCTGGCGTCCGAATTGACCTCATTGACGACCTGGAGGACATCGAGAATGAAATTATCATCTCGATGAACAAGAACAACCCGCAACTTTTCGAACCTTACCGACTCAACATCTCCAGTGGAGATATCCACCAACTGGCCGAAAATCCCAACCCAGTTGAGCCGATGGATGGCTGGATGACCGACCATGAAGGCAAGCTTCGCATCGCCAATAAAATATTCGGAGGCACCAACACCACCCTACTCTATCGGCCTACAGAGGACGAGCCTTTCCGCTCCGTTCTGACCACCGATTTTAGGGAAAACGTCTCACCCCTGTTTTTTGATTTTGAAAACGATCACCAGTTGTACGTTGCCTCCAACCGAGGCCGTGACCGCAGCGTCATCACCAAGATTGACTTGCTCACGGGTGAAGAAATCGGCGAACCACTTTTCGCCCACCCCGAAGTGGACGTGACACACCTCGGCTATTCCCGAAAGCGACGAAAACTAAGCTCTATCGTTTACACCACAGACAAGCGACAGGTGCATTTCCTCGACGAGGATACCCGACAAATTTTCAAGCGGCTGGAACGGGAGCTAGGCAACTACGAAATCGTCATCACCGCCATGAACAAGGACGAGGACAAGTTTATGGTTCGCACTTACAGCGACCGTTCAATGGGCGCTTATTATTTTTTTGATAAAAAGGCCGATTCCTTAACGAAAATCGTGGACGTAAGTCCCTGGCTCGACGAGAACGACATGGCCTCAATGAAGCCTGTTAGTTACAAAACCTCCGACGGCCTGACCATCCACGGCTACCTTACCCTGCCTGCCGGAAAGCCCGCCCAAAACCTCCCCGTCATCATCAACCCGCACGGTGGGCCTTGGGTGCGTGACACTTGGGGCTTCAATCCTGAAATCCAGTTATTGGCGAGCCGAGGCTACGCCGTGCTACAAATGAACTACCGGGGCAGCACTGGATATGGACGAAAATTCTGGGAGTGCAGCTTCAAACAATGGGGCAAGAAAATGCAGGACGACATCACGGAGGGCGTGGATTGGCTAGTTACACAGGGGATCGCCGACCCTAATCGGGTGGCCATCTACGGCGGCAGCTATGGCGGCTATGCCACGCTGGCAGGTGTCACATTTACCCCAGACCGTTACGCTTGTGCCATTGATTATGTGGGCGTTTCCAACCTGTTCACTTTCATGAACACCATTCCGCCATATTGGAAGCCCTACCTCGACATGATGTACGAGATGGTCGGAAACCCAACAAAGGATAAAGATGCCATGTACGAGGCTTCCCCGGTTTTCCATATTGACAAAATCAAATGCCCGCTATTCGTGGTACAAGGCGCCAACGACCCCAGGGTCAACATTGATGAAAGCGACCAAATCGTTTCCGCGCTTCGCAAACAGGGTGTGGAGGTGCTGTACATGGTAAAATACGATGAGGGCCACGGCTTCCACAACGAGGAAAACCGCTTTGAATTCTACAAGGCGATGTTGGGCTTTTTGGGGAAATGGTTGAAATAAAAACCGCTATGAAAACGCTTTTCACACCTTTTCCAAACTTGACAACGGAGCGCCTTGTGCTTCGTTCGCTATCATTGGAGGATGCCCCCGAAATGCTCATCCAGCGCTCCGACGACCGCATCCGCCGTTTCACCGAAACCAAAAAAGCGGAGAATTTAGCGGATGCCGCAGCATTCATCGAGCAAATAGAGACAGCAGTGGCAGGAGGTGAGTCAGTGCTCTGGGCAATTTGCCCGAAGGGCGAGGAAAAGCTCATCGGCACCATTTGCCTCTGGAATTTGAACCCCGAAAACCAGGTGGCCGAGCTAGGTTACACGCTCCACCCTGACCATTGGGGAAAAGGCTTTGCCAGTGAGGCCGCTGCCGCCGTCATTGATTTTGGCTTTGTAAAAATGGGTGCTATTTATATTGAAGCAGGCTGCATGACTGGCAACGACGCATCTATAAACTTGTTGAAAAAACAAGGTTTTGTAAAAATCGGCAACGAGGATAAATACGAAATCTTCGCCCTTTGCCGACCTCCATTGGGCACCTTCCTCCTTGAAACCGTGCGCCTTCAACTCCGTGAAATCACTCCCGACGACGCCCCTTTCCTCCTCGAATTGCTGAACACCCCCGACTGGCTTGCCAATATCGGCGACCGCAAGGTTAACACACTTGACGATGCCCGCAAGTACATTATCCACCGCTTGTTTGCTGCATACCACAAGTTTGGCTTCGGCTTCTGGCTGATGGAACGAAAAACAGATAGTGTACCAGTCGGCATTGCTGGTTTGGTGAAGCGGGACTTCCTCGATGATGTGGATATAGGCTATGCCTTACTTCCAGATTTTTATGGCCAAGGCTACGCAGTAGAGGCCGCCAAAGCAGTCCTGAATATTGCGAAGCGAAAACTGGCGCTTCCCCGTCTCGCAGCCATCACCATCGAAAGCAACAAGCCATCTCAGCTGGTCTTGGAGAAAATCGGGCTGCGCTTCGAACGGATAATTACCGTACCGGGGGATGAGGAGGAATTGATGTTGTTTGAGGTGGCTTTTAGCAAGTAAAGTTTTATCGTAATAATCGAGGTGGATTCTACACGGCAATTGTTGGTGTTCAACAAAAAGCTGTTAATTTTACCGTCAAATAATTTTACCTTGAAATGGAAGCAACCAATAATTTGACCATACCAGTTAAGATTGACCTAAGTCAATTCCTTCAGTTTTTTTCCCAATTGTCGCCAGAAAACAAGGCGCTGATTATGAATGCGCTCCAAGCCTTCATGCCAACCAAACCTGCTAAATTGGTACCGCCCAATGCTCCTTTAAAGGGGAGCGTGAAGTCGTATATAAATCCATTTGAGCCAGTCGCTGAAAATGACTGGGAAGCCTTGGCATGATTGTACTTGACACACATATTTGGATTTGGTGGGTAAGCGAAATCGAAAAACTCCAATCGAAGCACCTTGAGGCCATCAAGAATGCCGATTCATTGTGCGTTAGCGCTATTTCCTGTTGGGAAATAGCCAAGCTCGTTGAATTGAGCCGCATCACCCTTTCTATGGAAGTTTTAGACTGGCTTCATGCTGCCCTTGCCTATCCAAAAATCCAGTTATTGCTACTCACCCCTGAAATCGTGGTCGAATCAACACGATTGCCTGCACCATTTCACAAAGACCCCTCCGACCAGATAATCGTCGCCACTGCAAGGGTCTTCAACTGCCCGCTGCTAACCTTAGATTCCAAAATATTGGCTTACCCGAATGTTCAGACCATTTGACTGACTCCATCACTTCCCACTGTGAACCCTGAAACCCTTTCCTATCTTTGCCGCCCTAAACAAACACCAGCGTGGCAAGAACCAGCATGACCGTCGTGGGCGGACAAACCCGTGAAAAATCGGAGAAAGTGACGCCGCTCATGGAGCAGTACTTCAAGATGAAGGCGAAACACCCGGAGGCCATCATGCTCTTCCGGGTCGGCGATTTTTACGAGACCTTCGGCGAAGACGCCGTTAAGGCCTCCCGTGCGCTGGGCATCACCCTCACCAGCCGAAACAACGGCGGCCAGGACATCGAACTGGCCGGATTCCCCTACCACAGCATGGACGTTTACCTGCCCCGGCTGGTTCGGGCAGGCTACCGGGTGGCCGTTTGCGAGCAATTGGAAAAGCCATCGCCAGAAAAGAAAATCGTGCGGCGGGGCATCGTGGAGGTGGTGACGCCAGGGGTTACGACCGACGAAAAACTCCTCGACCACAAGACGAACAATTTCCTCGCCTCTATTTTTTTCGGTAAAAAAGACAGTGCGGGCATCGCCTTCCTTGACATCAGCACGGGCGAGTTCATGGTCAGCGAGGGCGACCTGGCATACATGGACAAGCTGCTGCAAGGCTTCAACCCCTCCGAGGTCATCTTCTCCAAAGGCGCTGCGAAGCAGTTCGAGCAGGTGTTCGGCGACCGATTTTACACCTACACCCTCGACGACTGGGCCTTCTCCCACGATTTTACCCAAGAAAAAATAAAGGAACATTTCGAGGTCGCTTCGCTCAAAGGCTTCGGTATTGACACTTTGGAACTTGCGCAAATAGCGGCGGGGGCTGCCCTGCACTACCTCGCTACCACCGAGAACAAGAACCTAAAGCATATCACCGCCATCAGTCGGATACACCAAGAGAAATACGTCTGGCTCGACCGCTTCACCGTGCGCAACCTCGAACTGCTGCACAGCCCGCACGAGGGCGGTACGCCACTCATCAACATCCTCGACCAGACCGTGTCGCCGATGGGCGGGCGATTGCTCAAAAAATGGGTGGTGCTTCCGCTGACTTCCCTGAAGGAAATCGAGGCACGGCACGAAGTTGTTTCCTATTTTTTGCAAAACCCAGATTTGGCAAGCGAAGTGAGCGGGTACATCCGGCAAATGGGCGACTTGGAACGCTTGATTTCAAGGGTGCCTTTGGGTAAGATACAGCCACGGGAGGTGGTTCAGCTTCGCCGGGCGCTCGAAGTCACCGAGCCGCTGAAAGTGCTGTTGGCTGCCTCCGGCAATGTTTTTTTCGAGAAATTGGCCGAAGTGCTGAACCCCTGCAAGACCCTCCAAAACGACATCAAGCGGCAGATGGTGGACGAGCCGCCAGCGCTCGTGACCAAGGGTGGATGTATTGCCGACGGCTTCCATGCCGAACTAGACGACCTGCGCAACACCGCCCGAAACAGCCAGGCCATGCTCGTGGGAATCCAGCAAACGGAGGTCGAGCGCACGGGCATTGACAACCTTAAAATCGGCTTCAACTCCGTCTTCGGCTACTACCTCGAAGTCACCAACAAGCACAAGGACAAGGGCCTCGTGCCGGACAATTGGGTGCGCAAACAAACGCTCACTGGCGCCGAACGGTACATCACCGACGACCTGAAAAAGCTGGAAACCAAGATTCTCGGCGGCGAGGAAAGGATGCAGGAACTGGAAGTGCAGCTTTTCGAGGCGCTGGTGCTTTCCCTCAACGACTACATCCAGCCCGTGCAGCACAATGCCAGCATCGTCGCCCGGCTTGACTGCCTGTTGAGCTTCGCAAAAGTGGCCGAAAAGCAGCACTACACCCGCCCCCTGCTCGACAACAGCCAAATGATTGACATACGCAACGGCCGCCACCCGGTCATCGAGCAGCACCTGCCGCTGGGCGAGAGCTTTGTGCCAAACGACGTGTTCCTCGACAACGAGGAGCAGCAAATCATCGTCATCACTGGGCCGAACATGAGCGGTAAGTCGGCCCTGCTGCGGCAAACGGCGCTCATCAGCCTGATGGCGCAGATGGGCAGCTTCGTGCCCGCCCAGAGCGCTCGCCTCGGCCTGATAGACAAGGTCTTCACCCGTGTGGGCGCCAGCGACAACCTCTCCGGCGGCGAGTCCACGTTCATGGTGGAAATGACGGAGACGGCCAGCATCATGAACAATATCAGCGAGCGCAGCCTCATCATCCTCGACGAAATCGGGCGGGGAACCAGCACCTACGACGGCATCAGCATCGCCTGGAGCATCGCCGAATACCTGCACTCGCACAATGACCTGCGGCCCAAGACGCTCTTCGCCACCCACTACCACGAGTTGAATGAACTCGCCAACAAGTTCCCACGCATCAAGAACTTCAACGTGGCGGTGAAGGAGCTGGGCCAAAAAGTGATTTTCCTTCGGAAACTGTTGCCCGGCGGCAGCCAGCACAGTTTCGGTATCCATGTGGCGAAAATGGCCGGGATGCCCCGCAGCATCGTGGAGCGGGCGAACGATATTCTCGCTCAACTGGAATTGCAGCATATTGAGCCTTCAAGTGAGGCGGTGACTTCAAGTCACCGCCTCACTTCGGGCAGTCCCAAAGTGAAAAAGGCCGCCACCAACGATATTTCAGCGCCGACTTACCAGTTGAGCATTTTTGAGACGTTTGACCCGAAGGTGGGGAGGATAAAGGAACTACTGCTGGAAATGGACGTGAATACGATGACGCCGGTGGAGTGTTTGATGCGGTTGAATGAGTTGAGGAGGTTGGCGGAGGAGGGGTAGCGTCACGTCGGAGACGTGATGATATTGGATTCCAGTCGGGGACTGGAGCCAGCGGAGAGCGAAAGTGACTGAGGAAGGCGCAAGTGACTTTTTGCTTGACAATTGCGAAAAGTGGCACTTTCCTTGTAATTATTCAGCGAGGCGTAAGACCTCGCAAATAAATGAGAAAAACGTGGCTCCTGTAGTTCTAAAGTGAAAACCTGTGTTTGATAGTTTAATTGCAGGATTGCTGTGGCAGCAATTGAACAATTTTACCAGCCAATTGTGCTTTAACCCGACATGAGCATCAATCAAATATCAAATTGATGTTTCTCCCGCCCCATACAAACTAGTAAGATTCTCTATGACCTTACCTTTCGATAAAAAACTAATCCTCTTATTTTCAATAATTTTCATTGGAATTATTGCAGTAGGTGTTGCTACCTTTCGCTACCACGAATCAATCCAAGATGTCGATTCTTTAGTGAAACACAACCGTGAAGTCCTTTATGAGTCAGAACGGGTACTATCCACGGCGCAGGATATAGTGTTATGCAGCCGGGGATATATTATTACCGGCGATTCCAGTTTCCTGCAACCATTCATGAAATTCAAAAGTATTATTAGTGAACATGTAAACAGTCTAAAAAATCTTACTAAAGGTATCCCCTCACAAGAGCAAAGAACAGATTCACTTGAAAAGTTAATCAATGAAAGAATTGACTTTTCAATTCAAATCGTTCAGTTGCGAAATCAAAAAGGGTTTGCAGAAACGCAAGAATTGGTAGCGTCCGGCAAAGGCAAGCATTTTATGGATGAAATTAGAAATACCGTTTTCTCCCTCCAGCAGGAAGAAAACGACCTTTTGAGAGAGCAAACAGTAACCCTTGATAAAAGTACGGCTGCTTTCAACCGCTCATTTTTTGCCCTGCTTGGCAGCATATTTATTTTACTCATCATTGTATTTTTTACCATCAGGCGCAATTTGTATTTTAAGAAAAAAATCGAAGAAACCCTACGGGAAAGTTTAAAAGAAACCAGCGATTATAAATATGCCCTTGATGAATCAACCATTGTAGCTATTACCGACCAGAAAGGAATTATTAAAAAGGTAAATGATAACTTCTGTAAAATATCAAAATACACCAAAGAAGAATTGATCGGACAAGACCACCGCATTGTCAATTCGGGTTATCATCCTGAAGAATTCATTCGTGATTTATGGGTAACTATTGCCAACGGAAAAATATGGAAAGGTGAATTAAAAAACAAAGCCAAAGATGGAACCATTTACTGGGTGGACACTACCATTGTCCCTTTTCTGAACGAACAAGGCAAACCGTATCAATATCTTGCCATCAGGGCAGACATTACAGAACGAAAAAGACAAACAGAGGAACTTCTGCAAGTAAACAAAGAGCTCGTCCGGAAAAATATTTTTTTCAACCAGTCCCTCGATATGCTTTGCACCGCTACACTTGAGGGATTTTTCCAGGACATGAACGATTCCTTTGAAAGAGAATTGGGGTATTCTAAGGAAGAATTAAAAGCCTCGCCTTTTGTAATTTTTACCCATCCTGATGATGTTGAAAAAACCTTGAGCGAAGTAGAGAAATTAGCCGACGGAGAAATCACATTAAATTTTGAAAATCGCTACCGCTGTAAAAACGGAAATTATATCTGGATGCAGTGGAACACAGTTCTTTTTGAAAATCTTCTGTATGCAACTGCAAGGAATATAACATTGCAAAAAAATCAACAGGATGAATTAGTAAATCAAACCTTGAAGCTCGAACAGGCCAACCAAGAGCTCGAATCTTTCACTTATTCCGTATCCCACGATTTACAGGCGCCATTACGGATTCTTAACGGGTATGCGAATATCCTTAAAAAAAAGTGTGACAATATTCTTGATGACGAAGCCAAAAGTCTGTTGGACACTATTATGGGCAATGCGAAGAACATGGGTCAGCTCATTGATGACTTGCTTAAGCTTTCGAATGTAGGAATGAAAGAGTTAGAAAAGCGGTCGGTTGACATGAATAAGCTTGTTGAAGCAGTTCTTAGCCAACAATTGCCGTCTATTAAAGAAAGTACCATAGAAATTATTACCGACACTCTTCCACCGGCTAAATGCGACCCAAGTTTAATCCGCCAGGTGTGGGTCAATCTGATTACAAACGCAATAAAATATTCTTCCAAAAAAGAACAAGCAAAAATTGAAATTAGCTGCATTCATCAATCGGATGGATCTATTTACTCTATAAAAGACAACGGAGTAGGTTTCGACATGAAATATGCTGATAAGGTATTCAATGTCTTTCAACGCCTGCATAGTTCAGCAGAGTTTGAAGGCACAGGAGTAGGGCTTGCCATTGTCCATCGCATTGTTGCCAAACATGGAGGCAAAATATGGGTTGAAGCCGAAGTAGGCAAAGGTGCAGCATTCTATTTCAACTTAGCCGCATGAGCCCGCTGGCCCAAGGCCTTCCAACCAGTTTTCACAAGTCTTTCCTTCAACAATACCATCGCACAAAACTACAAACCTTCCATTGAAATTACCAGTTGTTGCAAGTCTGTTTTTGACAATCTCAAAGTTACTTAGTTCTTGCAAGTTTGCAACTTGCAAGGCTTCACATGAGCGGTTTTGCAGTCATTTCTTCTGGCAAAAGTCCATGATTCCGAAAAAGCAGCCATCGTAATTTGCTAAAGTCTGCGCTTGCAAGTTGCAAACTTGCAAGAACAAAAAGGAGCTACTGCTGGAAATAGACATGAACACCATGACGCACGTGGAGTGTTTGATGCGGTTGAATGAGTTGAAGCAGTTGGCGGAACAGGAATGATGAATTACAGCTCGCAATAGACTAAAACCCTGAAAAGAGAACCAACAATAAATATAAGAACAAGACCGAGAGCAGAATACCTATCGCAGAAATTATCAGTATGGCTTTTGCAATGGCCTTCGACCTTCGATTTTCGTCGCTAAAAAGAACAATCAAGGCAATGACAATACTTGCCAACAGGGCCAAAGAAACTAGCGTCGAAAGAATAGCCGAAGTTGTAAAGGCGGATAAAATAGTGCTAAGCCCAATCCCGCCAATAAACAAATACAAGGCAATTTTGGCCAACTTACTTGCTTTTTCACCTTCAAATGGACGCTTCTTCATCGCTAACCTGACGTCCTTCACCATCCGGATTCTTTTGAAAAACCCCAGCTTTTTCACCTTGCCCTCACCACGAAAGGAGGTTGCTTCGCCCTGTCCAGCTTGTTGTAAGGTTGGGTAGGCAATTCTGGACATTGCAGCGTTGCACGGCAAAGAAAACAAAAGGAGGAAGGTAAAGGAAAGAACGCCAATTGAACAAAAAGTTAGTGTTGACTTCATGGCAGTTTAGTTTCATGAATAATGAACGGCTTCCTGACTCAACAAAGCTACCGTTATTATTGAGGTAATGGAGAATCCAACTTCATCGCCTATCCCAAACCGTATACACCTGTACCCCATGTTGGCTCCTGAAAACATAAAACAACGTCTCCAACGGCTTGGCTGCGGCCAGTGAATCAATGGCCTGTTCGGGCAGGCTCTCCTCCCAAAGCTCGTCCACGTCAGAAAGGTCTTCCACCGTATGGTACAGGGAATTTTTGAAAAACTCCTCACCATCGCCATCCGGGGCGAGCTGGTGGTAGAGGGGCTTCGAGCCATAGCCCAAAAAAGTGCAGTAATCGCCGCCGTGACAAGGCCAATACCAATTTTGGTGGGTAAAAATGGGCGGCGTGGTACGCTCCAGGTCATCGGTGATTTCCCCGGCCCGTCGGTTGACCGAACCTGCCGACTTGTGCGGCTTTAGCGCCTGCAGTTGGTTTTGCAGTTCGGCGATGTCGCCTTCGCAGGCGTAAACGTCCTTTTCCCGCAACGCACCCGCCAGCAGGCATTCCTCGCAGATGGCGGCAACAGACTCACTGCTCTGAAAAGCAGCGCCATCGAAGCAGCGTTTTTCGGCTCCGCAAAAATCGCAGCGGGTGGGCAGCTTTAGCCAGACAGCGAATTTTTCAGGATGTTCGAAGTACTTGAAACTCATGGTCGGTGGATGATGGACTACTCGATTGAAATAAATGGCACAGCAAATCTAGTGGAATTCCGCTCCCTGCTTTAACGTGAGGTTTGGATTACAGATTGGCTTTTGTTGGCATGAACGAGCGTATCAGTTCAAGCTGTGCCTTGAATCGAGAGAGCGGGTTATCAAACCCGCTGGTTCAGAACCAGCGGGTTTGATAACCCGCTCTCTCGATAGATTCCGTACTCATTCGTTCTGTCATCAATTTTTTCAAAAAATATTGATTATCAATAACTTACAAAGATTCTAATCCGAACCTCACGTTGGGATTAGTGTTGAATCTAGAAACGGCGAATCTACTCAAGAAGTAAAAGGAGACTATGACACTCAAAGTCAAGAAATAAGATGAAGTGCTTTTGGAGTGTTTGTGCGGTTGAATGAGTTGAAAAGGTTGGCGGAAGAATAAGGATGAAGGTTGTTCCTATAGCTACTTCTACCAAAATTCAAAGCTATCTTTGACCATAAATTTGACCACCCATGCCCACTTCCCTCCTTAACTTCAAGCAAGCGCTAAAGCGCACCATTGCCGACAATATCGGGCAGTGCATCAAGCAACTGGAAGCATCGCTAGACCCCACGAGGGCAGTGTACAACGACTGCGTGAACCTGCTGTCGGCTTTCAACCGCCTGGAAAAGGACAACCTCAACAACCTGCTGTCCCGGGAGGAGTACAGCCGGGAACTGTCGAAGTTGAGCGTGGCGGTGCTGAACCTGATTGACAACTTGATGGAGGAGGACTTGTCGGAGGTGCGGCACCTGCGGGAGGAGGTGCACGAGCGCTTGCTGGTGGTGACCCGTGCGGAACGCAGGCCAGCCATTGAGCGCTTTTTTTCCAAAAACTTTTTCAAGAACGTCCACTATATCTATTATGGCGATGCCATACCGACGGAGCGTTTTGACTTGGCGGTGCTCGACGATATCGTGACGAACCCCGCTGCTTCCTTGTACATGGAGGAATATATGGACGGTATTGCATGCTATATCTTGTACTTCGGTGCTCACTTCTCTATCAACCGGGAGAAATATGCCAACAAAGTCTATTTTGCCAATTCCATCTTCTCGCTGTATGCCCGCATCCGGGAGATGCTGGATTTTATCAAATATTATGACAGCGATGGGCCAACTGGGTGAGGGATGACGGTGTTGATTGCACCCTTACTTTGAGCAGCGGAAAGTTGTACTCGTCGGCTCTTACCCGGTTGGCGGCTTCTGACGGTCGTGGTAGGGCACCACAAGCGAGTCGTCCTGGGCATTGGCCTTTTTCCAGAGGGCGATGCCGTGTTTGCCGAACTCCCGCTACGGATTACTTTTGTATTTCATTAGGTGTCCCAGCAGGAAGCGCAGGGGGACAAGCATTCAAAAAAACGCTGTTTTTTGGTTCTAAAAAAGACACTCACTGGCCACCATAAAAATGCAAAATCACTTCACAGAAGACGCATGGAACATCATCGAAACGGAGTTTCGTACAGCACAAAACGAACTGACCGAATGCTGCTTTTCGCTTGGGAACGGAAGCATCGGACATCGGGCCAGTTTTGAGGAGCAGTACTCCGGCAGCAGCCTGCCCGGCTGTTTTATTTCGGGCATTTACCACAAAGATGAGCTGCCCAAAACAAGCGGTAAAAATGGCTTTCCAATTTATTCGACCCACTCGCTGGTAGCTCCTAACTGGCTGGGAATCAATGTTTTGATTGATGGAGAAGTGCTCGACCTCGCCGTTTGCAAAGTCAAGGATTTCCGCCGGACGCTCAACATGCGAGAGGGGTATTTGGAACGGATTTTTACCGTGAAGATGCTGAGTGGGAAGGAAGTGTCGGTTCGGGCAACCCGGTTTTGCAGCATCGTGGAACCGTCGGCGAGTGCCATCAGGTATTCCGTGAAGGCACTGAATTTTGATGGCACGGTGACCTTCACGCCATACTTGGACGGCGACATTCCGAACAGCATCGGCAGCCACGAAGAGCCGGTTTGGGCGGAGGTCGAAAAATCGGTCAGGAAGCGCTCTTGCTACCTCATCATGGAAACTACCTCGACCCAGCAGCGAACTTGCATCGGCATGAAGTTCACCGTTTTCAAGAACAAGGGCGAGGTCAAATTGGATACCAACGGAAGGTTGGACGAGTGTTTCGCAGCCTGCACGGCCTCGCTCAAGTGCAAGGCGGGTGATGAACTGACGCTGTTCAAATACGTCGGGGTAGTCAGTTCGCTGGCATATGAGAAAAACAAATTGGTTTCTGAATGTAAAAAAGTGGTGAAAAAAGCCTTCGTCAATGGTTTTGACAAAATGCTGAAGGAGCATTCGGAAGCCTGGGCCATAAGATGGGAAGCTGCCGACATCCAAGTGGATGGCAATCCGGCGGCACAGCAGGGCATCCGGTTTTGCCTGTTTCAGCTTTTGCAGAACTACGACGGGAGGGCTGGCCAATTGCCCGTCAGCCGGTCGGGGTTCAGTGGCACGGGGCGGTTCGCCGGGGCTATTTGGCACCAAGAGGCGTTTTTGTTGCCGTTCTTTCAGTCCGTTTTTGAGCCAAAATTTGCTCGCAACCTGTTGATTAACAGGCACAAGCAATTGCCGCAGGCGATTGAAAACGCAGCACGGCTAGGCTTCGCCGATGGGGCTGCGTTGTTCCCCGCTGCTACGGTGAACGGCGAAGAATGCCACCCCGAGCCGGACATCTCGCTCGAAACCATCCACCGAAACGCTGCGGTGGCGTTTGCCATTTTCGACTATGTCCGATACTCAGGTGACCAAGATTTCCTGTCAGATTATGGGCTGGAAATGCTGATTGGCATAGCCCGATTCTGGTCTCAGCGGGTGCATTGGTCTCAGCGGGGGCAGCAATATGTGCTGCACGGCGTCACTGGCCCGAACGAGTATGAGCGCAACGTCAACAACAACTGGTACACCAACCGCATGGCCGCTTGGTGCCTAGAATACACCCTCGAAGCCCTGAAAATCGTGGAGTCGGTGGCCCGAGAAAACTATGCTGCGCTGCTCAAGCGGCTGAACTTTCAGGGTAGTACGGAGACCGCCCGCTGGGCCGACATTGCAGCCAAAATCTACCTTCCCACGGACGAGCAGCTCGGCATTTTCGTGCAACAGGACAGCTACCTCGACAAAGAACAACTAACCGTCGCCGACTTGGGCGAAGACGACAAGCCACTGCATCGCCACTGGTCGTGGGACCATATTTTGCGTTCCAGCTTCTTGCGACAGGCCGATGTGCTGCAAGCGCCATTTTTGCTCGATGGCGAATTTTCAGAGTCGGATTTGCTCCGCAATTTTGAGTTCTACGAACCACGCACCGTACACGAAGGCTCGGTTTCGGCAGCAGTCCATTCCTTGCTGGCAGCTCGTTTGGGCAAGAAGGACATAGCGCTGGACTTGTTGCTCTGTTCCGCACACCAAGACCTCAATGGAGAAAACGCAGACACTACCGAAGGGCTTCACCTTTCAGCAATGGCGGGTACTTGGCTGGCATTCGTCAAGGGGTTTGGCGGCATGAAAGTGGAGCCGGACATGCTTTCGTTCAGCCCGTGGCTGCCGACTGGGTGGGAGGGATACGCTTTCAAGGTGTGCTGGCAGAGCCACGTCATCGAATTGAAAATTACGAAAGCGGGAGCGTCCATCGTCAACCACACGGGGAAAAGCTTGAAAGTCAAGCTGAACGGGACGGTGCTGGAGGTGTGAAATTGCATTTCAACGTCGGTGAGGTTCGGAACCCTGCCGATACCCCACAGAATAATTCATTGACAATCAGGGGCGTAGCCCCGGCCCTGTTTGTAGCAATCAGTTGAGGAGGTATTCAAAGGGGCGTAGCCCCGGCACAAAAAGCCGTGAAAATAACCTGTGCCGGGGCTACGCCCCTTAAAACGGGGGTTGTTGCCCTATCTACAAACAGGGTCGGGGCTACGCCCCTGATTCTGTGGGTAATCAACAGGGCCCAGACGTTGAAACCGGAAGATGAGGAAATTATTTTTGACTGTTTTTCAGCGGCAGGGTAAATGAAAAAAGGGAACTTGCACGAGGCAAGTTCCCTTTTTTTATTGACTCGGAAAAGACTTCCGGCCTACTTGTCAGTCGAAGTAAATGACGAACTGATGTACTCCCGGTTCAGCCTCGCAATGTTTTCTACAGAGATTTCCTTCGGACATTCCGCTTCGCAAGCCGTGATGTTGGAGCACATGCCGAAGCCCTCTTCGTCCATCTGGTGTACCATGCTCTGCGCACGGCGCTTGGCTTCCACTTGGCCTTGCGGCAACAGGGCGAGGTGCGACACCTTGGCGCTCACGAACAACATCGCCGAAGCGTTCGGGCAGGCGGCCACGCAGGCGCCACAGCCGATGCAAGCGGCGGCTTCAAACGCCTTGCCTGCTACGTCCTTGCCGATGGGGACGGTGTTGCCGTCAGGTGCCTGGCCAGTGTCCACGCTCACGTAGCCACCCGCTTGGATGATGCGGTCGAATGCGGAGCGGTCCACCACGAGGTCTTTCAGCACGGGGAAAGCCCTTGCCCTGAACGGCTCGATGACGACGGTTTCCCCTTCCTTGAAGTGGCGCATGTGCAGTTGGCAAGTGGTCGTGCCAGTCTGTGGGCCGTGGGGCAGGCCATTGATGACGAGGCTGCAAGTGCCACAGATACCTTCCCGGCAGTCGTGCTCAAATGCCACGGGTTCCTTTTGGCCGGAAACGAGACTCTCGTTCAGCACGTCGAGCATTTCGAGGAACGACATGTGCTCGTTGGCCACGACCTGATAGTTCTCGAAGCGGCCTTTATCCTTTGCGTTTTTCTGACGCCAGATTTTTAGGTTCAGTCTCATTTCTGAAAGTTTAGAGGAGTTGAGGAGAGTTGAGAGGAGTTGAGATGAGGCGGGCATTGCTAAACCCATCTCAACTCCTCTCAACTCTCCTCAACCTTATTTATAACTTCTCGCTGCCACTTTGATGTTTTCGTAAATCAGCGGCTCCTTGTGCAGTTCAGGCTCCAAAGAAGTATCCTGCCAGCCCCAAGCGGCCACGTGCATCATGTTCTCATCGTCACGGAGCGCCTCTCCTTCCTCCGTTTGGTACTCCTCCCGGAAGTGGCCACCACAGCTTTCATTCCGCTGGAGGGCATCGAGGCACATCAGCTCGCCGAGTTCTAGGAAGTCTGCCACACGGGTGGCTTTTTCCAGTTCGGGGTTGTACTCATCCATCGAACCGGGGACGTAGAGGTCAGCATAGAACTCGGCCTTCAGTTCCTGAATCATGCGGCGGGCCTTGGTCAGGCCTTCTGTGTTGCGGCCCATGCCGCAGTAGTCCCACATGATTTTGCCGAGGCGGCGGTGGAAACTTTCAGCGGACTGCTTGCCACCGTTGTTGATGAAGCTGGTAAGGCGCTCCCGCACCGCATTTTCAGCTTCTTCGAACTCAGGCGTGGAGGTACTGAAATTGGGCGTTCTGATTTCCTTCGACAAAAAGGTGCCGATGGTGTACGGTATCACGAAATAGCCATCGGCCAAGCCCTGCATCAGCGCCGAGGCGCCCAGGCGGTTGGCACCGTGGTCGCTGAAATTGCACTCACCAGTGGCAAACAAACCGGGGATGTTCGTCTGTAAATTGTAGTCCACCCAAAGTCCGCCCATCGTGTAGTGGACTGCCGGGTAAATTTTCATCGGATGCGTGTACGGGTCTTCGCCTGTGATTTTCTCGTACATCTCGAACAGGTTGCCGTACTTCTCTTCCACGACTGCCTTGCCCAAATCGTAAACCTGCTGGGCACTTGGGCTTTCGAGGTTCATCGAGTGGGCCTTCGACTTGCCGTAGCGCTCGATGGCATTGGAGAAGTCAAGGTAAACGCCCAAGCCTGTTGGCACGATACCGTGGCCTTTGTCGCACTCGACCTTGGCGGCACGGCTGGCCACGTCACGAGGAACAAGGTTGCCGAAGGCCGGATAGCGGCGCTCCAGGTAGTAGTCCCGATCGGCTTCGGGTATGTCTTTGCCCTTTTTTTTGCCCTCCCGAATGGCTTTGGCGTCTTCAATATTCTTGGGCACCCAAACACGGCCGTCGTTGCGCAAGCTCTCCGACATGAGCGTAAGCTTGCTCTGGTAGTCGCCGTACTGAGGGATGCAGGTCGGGTGGATTTGGGTGTAGCATGGGTTCGCCATCAATGCGCCACGGCGCACCGCCCGCCATGCGGCGGTCACGTTGCACATCATGGCATTGGTGGAGAGGTAGAAAACGTTGCCGTAACCACCAGTACCAAGCACCACCGCATGAGCGGCATGGCGTTCCAGTTTGCCAGTCACCAAGTTTCGAGTGATGATGCCCCTTGCTTTACCGTCAATCAAGACCACGTCGAGCATCTCGTGGCGGTTGTACATCGTCACTTTGCCCAATGAAATCTGACGGCTGAGTGCTTGGTAAGCCCCAATGAGAAGCTGCTGCCCAGTCTGGCCACGAGCATAGAAAGTGCGCTGCACCTGCACGCCACCAAAGGAGCGGTTGTCTAACATACCGCTGTATTCCCGAGCAAAAGGTACGCCCTGCGCCACGCATTGGTCAATGATGTCAGCGCTCACCTCTGAGAGGCGGTGCACGTTGGACTCACGGGCACGGTAGTCGCCCCCCTTGATGGTGTCGTAAAAAAGGCGGTACACGCTGTCGCCATCGTTTTTATAGTTTTTGGCAGCGTTGATGCCGCCTTGTGCTGAGATGGAGTGTGCCCTGCGGGGGCTATCGTGAAAGGTGAAGCATTTGACATTGTAGCCAAGCTCGCCCAAGGCAGCAGCGGCGGCGGCTCCGGCGAGGCCACTACCCACCACGATGACATCGAGACGGCGCTTGTTGTCGGGCGAAACGAGCGGCATGCTGCTCTTGTATTTCGTCCATTTTTCGGCGAGGGGGCCGGGAGGTACGTTACCGTTTAGTTCCATAATTTATAAGTTCAAAAGTTTTTCAACTTCTATTTTCAAAATGGGAATTTCCTCAATTGCGGTTTTCCAAAGTTGTTTACACAGCCATTTCTTGACCCTTTTTTCCATAAATCAATGTTTTGTTGGCCTCTACTTCCTCCCGTAGTATTGGGTTTCGTATCGGCTTCTCCTCCATCAGGTCAACGTTTCTTCCGAATAGTTTTTCAAGCTCTTTTTTCAATCCAAAATAATGCTTGAAAAGTGAAATATTTTGCTTGCTTTTAAATGACACTATCAAATCCACATCGCTTTTTTCCGAAAACGCATTCGTTAAAACTGACCCAAAAGCATAAAGCCGCTCTACTTGATAGGCTTCGCAAAGCGCTTGAATTTGTGTCTGATATTTATTGAAAAACATAATCATTAAGCATGTCTAAGATAAAACACTATCGGAATTACGGCAAATCCCAGCGGTACCAAAACCGAGTAGGCCGCCCCAACGAACTTGATGATGGGCGTGTATTTCGGGTGGTTCAGGCCCATCGTTTGGAAGGCCGACTGGAAGCCGTGCCAGAGGTGAAAGGCAATCACGACCATGCTAATCACGTAGAAAACCACAAAGCCCAAATTCGTGAAGGTTTCTTCAACCAAGGTGTAGAGGTTTCTTACTTCTTTGCCGTCAATGTTCACCAATTCAACACCGTAGCCGATTTCGCCGTAGTGCATCATCGCCCAAAACTGGACCAAGTGGATGATGAGGAACACAAAAATAACGGTGCCGTAAGCCCACATGTACTTGGCCATTACCGGATTGGTTTGCGTAGCTCTGGTTTTTGTTACCGCATAACCTTGTGTGCCACGGGCGCTCCGATTTTTTACCCAAAGAAAAATGCCCAAGATGGCATGCAGCAAAATGAAGAAGAAATTCCCTTTGGAAATGAACTGAATCAATGGGTTGTGGCCCATGAAATCAGCGTAGATGTTGAAGGCTTTACCATCGTCGTTGTGGAGCAACTGGAGGTTTCCAGCAAGGTGTACCACCAAAAAAAGGATAAGGAAAATGCCCGTCAAGGCCATCAAAAGTTTCTTGCCAATGGAAGAAGTGAGAAATCCAAAAAACCAATTGTTCATCTTCAACTTCGTTTTGTTGATGTTTTCAAAACGGCGGCAGCAATCAAGCTGCAAAAACGCCGGGCAAATGTACCTACTTAAATGTTTCTAACAAAAATGAGTTGCGAAGGAAAAAGGAGGGGAGCTTATTTAGAACGGGAAAAAATTGTGAACTGTGAACGGGGGGTGTTCACAGTTCACAGTTCACAGTTCACAGTTACCCCTTGAAGTATTTCACAGGCGTCTTCGTGTTGTAGAAGAAGAAGGAGTAAACATCAGCTACTTCGTCAATCACTTTAGAGGTTGGCTTGCCAGCACCATGCCCGGCGTCAGTTTCGATGCGGATAAGCACCGGATTGTCTCCCTTGTGGGCCTGCTGAAGCGTGGCGGCAAACTTGAAAGAGTGCGCAGGCACCACACGGTCGTCGTGGTCGCCAGTGGTGACCATTGTGGCGGGGTACGTCACGCCTGGTTTCAGGTTGTGTACAGGGGAGTATCCCTTGAGGTAGCTGAACATCTCGGCGCTTTCCTCTGAGGAGCCGTACTCTGGAATCCAACCTTTGCCAACGGTAAACTTGTGGTAGCGCAGCATATCCATTACGCCAACGGCGGGCAATGCCACGGCGAAGAGGTCGGGCCGCTGTGTCATGGCAGCACCAACGAGCAGGCCCCCATTGGAGCCGCCAGAGATGCCGAGGCGCTCCTTCGTCGTGTATTTTTCGGCGATAAGGTATTCGGCAGCGGCGATGAAGTCGTCAAATACATTTTGCTTTTTCATCAACATGCCAGCCTTGTGCCAAGCCTCACCATACTCACCGCCGCCACGCAAGTTGGGCATGGCGAATACGCCGCCATTCTCCAACAGCATGATTCTCGAAGTGCTAAAAGAGGGTGTCAGGCTGATGTTGAATCCGCCATAAGCGTAAAGCTGGCAGGGGTTGTTGCCATCCATTTTCAAGCCTTTTTTATGCACCACAAACATGGTGACGGGCGTTCCGTCCTTGCTCGTGTAGGTCACTTGGTTTTCCACATAGTCCGCTGGATTGAATTTCAGCTTTGTTTCCTGAAAAACCGAAGACTGCCCCGAGGCTACATCGTACTTGAAAATGGTGGGCGGGTAGAGGAACGAGGTGAAGGTATAAAACAAGGACTTGTGCGACTCCTTGCCCCCCGGTGACCCGGCAGAGCCTAAGCCCGGTAGGGTCAGTGCTTTTTTGCCGGTCCCGTCGTAATTCATTTCGTAGATGCGGTTGGTTGCTTTTTCGAGGTAGCTGGCGAAGAGCTTGCCGCCGCCCGTGGAGCAGCCTTCCAACAGGTTTTCGGACTCGGGGATGATTTCCTTCCAATTGGCTTTTGCGGGTTTGGCGAGGTCCACTTCCACGAGGCGATAGTTGGGTGCGTCAATGTCCGTGAGGGCCAGTACCTTGTTGCCGATGTTGTGGATGACAGAGGTCTTATTTTTGTAGCCCTCAAATAACGTGTTTATCGGCCCGTCGTTGCTCAGGTCCTTGTGCAAAACGGCGTAACCATCCGTGCCGGGGGCGGCAACAATAAATAGGTGTTTTTCATCTTCTGAAACCTGCGGCATGTGGTAGTAGCTGGGGTTTTTGTCGTCCTTGTAAATCAGCTTGTCTTTGCTCTGCGGCTCGCCTAGCTTGTGGTAATAGACCCAGTGGTTCATGTTGTTGCCGCTGAGTTCGGTACCCTTGGCGGGTTCCGGGTAGCGGGAGTAAAAGAAGCCGTCCTTCCACCAGGCGCCGCCGCTGAACTTGACCCATTTCAGTACATCGGGCATTTGCTTCATGGTTGCCACTTCGTAAACCTGGATTTCGCTCCAGTCCGAGCCAGCTTCTGAGCGACTCACGGTCAGGAATTTGTCATCACTGGAAACCCCGGAGATGCTGATGGCGACTGTGCCTTTGTCCGAAAGCTTATTGGGGTCAATGAATACCTCTGGAGTACCATCAAGCCCTTTTTGACGGTAGAGCACCGATTGGTTTTGCAGACCGTCGTTTTTTGAGAAAAAATAGAACTCGCCCACCTGATAGGGTGCTCCGTACTTCGGGTAGTTGAACAACTCCTCGAAGCGGTCACGCACTGCATCCCGGAATGGGATTTTGCCGAGATAGTCTTGGGTGACGACGTTTTGCGACTTCACCCAAGCTTCGGTATTGGCGGCGGTATCGTTTTCGAGCCAACGGAAGGGGTCGTCTACCGAGGTGCTGAAGTAGTCGTCTTTTACGTCTTCCGTTGCTGTTGCTGGGTAGCTAACAGGGATCGTCGGGTAATCCATTTTTGCAGTTGTGTTTTGTTGGCCATCGTTTTTGCAGGCTGCAAATGAAACAACGGCGAGTACGGGAAACCATAGTTTTTTCATGAAAAAGGTTAGTTTTAGAATGCTTTACGAGGTGTGAATTTTCAGGGGGCGAAGGTATGTTTTTTTGCGATTGCAACATCAAGATTGGTGCTTCCCGTCTTAGAGGTAACAAGCGAGTTTTTTAAAATAAAAAAACAAAATGTTTTTAAAAAACTTGACAATTCAAAACAAATGCGTTTATTTTGCTGCTGTAATTCATTTTAATTCAAACAAAAACTTGTTTCAATCATGGCAGAGTATCGGCTACAACAGGAACCCCTCCAAACCGGCACTGCAAAGGAATTGCTCAATTGGGTGGGCAAATATTGGTTTCAAGTAAGCATCGTCTTCTTTACATGGCAGCTTTATGCCAACCGGGATGTGCAAACCTCCGTGCAGATGATAGACGCACAAGCGTTGGCGAACACCGGAAAGGCTCAAAAAGTGAACGCCGCATTTGTGGAAGAGCTAACCGCCTTGCCAGTGGTTCTTACCGACGACCGCCCCGTCAAAGCGCCTTCCAAAAAATGGAAATCCTCCGACTTCAAGAACCTCAGTTTCGTGCTTGACCCAAGCATGGCCAACGTCAAATCGGTGGACGATGAAATTGTAAAGGAAAAACTCAAGACTTGCCGAAAATACATTGAGCGGTTCGCAGCCACGGCCATCTCGGAGATGAAGCAATACAGCATTCCGGCCAGCATAACCCTGGCACAAGGGCTTATTGAAACCGACGCCGGGAGCAGCCGTCTCGCCACGGATTCGAACAACCATTTCGGCATCAAGTGCCGCAGCAAATGCCGCCACTGCACCTGTCGCAACTACTCCGACGACGATGTGTACGACATGTTCCGGGTATTCGACACCGCTTGGGAAAGCTTTCGGGAACACTCTAAGTTGCTGCAAATTGACCGTTACAAGCACCTAAAAAAACTGGGGACGGCGGACTACGAAGGATGGGCAAGGGGCCTCAAAAAGGCTGGCTATGCGACGGACAAAAACTATGACAAGAAGCTAATTCAAATAATTGAGGAGCTGGACTTGCACCAGTTTGATGGAAATTGAAAATTGAAAATGGAGAATTGAAAATTAGCATGACTACAATTTTCAGTTCTCAATTTTCAATTTAATCGCATACCTCGTCGCCTCCGCCACGTCCTCAAAAACCGGCACACCATTTTGCGTTGCAACTTCGATTAAGTACGACCTACCACGGTTTAGGTCTTTTCGTTCCAATTCGCCGAGCGGCAGGCCATCGAAGAGGTCGTCTTCTTCGATTTTTTGAACGACCAGTGCCAATTTGCCGCCAGCACCAATACGGTAGGCTGCCGCCACCAAAGTCGCAACACCCCGAGTCTCCGATGAGACCACGAACAACCAGACCTCGGCTTTTTCCTTGGCCTCCGATTCGATTTTCTGCTGCGCTGGGGTCCATTCCCCTACGCCCAACTGTGGATTGAAATACGTTACCCCTGCTGCTTCAAGGATGGGTATGGCGATTTTCTTGCGCCAAGTGGAATGTCCGGCAGTGCCGCCGAGGAAAACCTGCATTTTATTGAGATATTGGGATATTGGGATATTAGGACAGTAACACGATATCCCAATATCTCAATATCAATTCAAATTTCTGTAAGCGTCCGCAACAAATACCCCCAGTACTTCTGTACCGAGCTGATTTGCACCTTTTCGTCTGGAGAGTGGGCGCCCCGTATGTTTGGGCCGAAGGAAATCATTTCCATGTCGGGGTAGTTGGTGCCGACGATGCCACATTCGAGGCCAGCATGGCAGGCGTTCACGTGCGGTTTGCCGTTGTACATTTCTTCGTAGAGGCCGCTCATCAACTTCACCAAACGAGAGTCGGGCATGGGCGTCCAACCGGGGTAGTCGTTGCCGAAGGCGACCTTTGCACCCGCCAATTCAAGCGTGCTTTTGAGGGCATTGGCGAGGTCCACCTTCTCGGTGTCCACCGAGCTGCGGGTGAGGCACTGGATGCTGAACTGGCCATCCTTGACCAATACCCGGGAGAGGTTGTTGGAGGTCTGTACCAGGTCCTTGATGTCGGGGCTCATGCGGTAGATGCCATTTGCGCAAGCGTAAATGACGGCCATCAACTTTTTCTGGAATGCCTTTGCCAACACGCTGGGGGGGGTATCGGTCGCTTCGCAAACGACGGCCAAATCGGGGTCGGTGGTGCGGTACTCGGCCTTTAGCGAAGTAGTTTCTTGGTGGACAAATGCTTGGAACGCAGCAACTTCATTGTTCGGGACCAGCACGACGGCAAAGCACTCCCTCGGTATGGCATTGCGCAAGCTGCCCCCATCCACGGAGGAGATGCGGAGGTTAAATTGCGAAGCGCCACCCGACAAAAGCCGGTTTACGAGCTTGTTGGCATTGCCCCGGCCCAAGTGGATATCCACGCCAGAATGGCCGCCCGTCAGCCCCTTCACCCCAAGGCGGAAAGCGGCCATGCCAATCGGAACAGGTTCTTGCATGTAATCGCCAGTGCCGGTCACGTCAATACCTCCAGCACAACCGATGGTAAGTTCTTGGTCGTCCTCGGTGTCGAGGTTGAGCATATACTTGGCATGGAGCAGCCCACCTTCCAAGCCTTTGGCGCCCGTCAGTCCGGTCTCTTCGTCAATGGTAAACAGTGCCTCGATGGGTGGGTGCGGGATGTCGTTGCTGGCCAGAATGGTCATGATGCTGGCCACGCCAATGCCGTTGTCGGCACCGAGCGTGGTGCCTTCTGCCTCCACCCAATCACCTTTCACTACCATGCGGATGCCTTCTTTGTCGAAGTCAAATTTGGTGTCGGCGTTCTTTTGGTGTACCATGTCGAGGTGGCTTTGGAGCAGCACCACGGGCTTGTTTTCCATCCCCTTGCTCGCTGGTTTCATGATGATGACATTGCCAGTGGCGTCCACCGAGGTGGGCAGGCCGAGCCCCTCGCCAAAGTCAACGATGAACTTGATTACCCGCTCTTCCTTCTTGGAAGGCCGAGGCACAGCGTTGAGGTCGGCGAAGTGGTTCCACAATGGTCGGGGTTCGAGATTTCTTACTGCATTTGACATAAATATTGGGTTTTGTTGACGGCGAAGATAGGGAAAAGCGGTTTAAGGTTGCAAATGGGTTTTGGGTTTAAGGGACTTAATCTCCAAACTGAAAATACACGGTCATCCTTGGCACGATGTCGCTGATGCGTTTGGTAACGGTTTGGTTCTTGCGCTCGTACTGATTGATGATGACGTTGGGCATAAAATGGATTTTCTCTTTCATTTTGTAGTGCAGTCCAATCCAATAGGAATGCTCGTTGTAATGCTGCGATGGGCTGGCATAAACGCCCTCCGCATCATATTTGGTAGCGGGGTTGTAAAAGTCGTAGCGGATAAAGCTGCGCCAGTTTTCACCCAAAAACCCGAGTTTGTTGGAAAGGAAAAACGATACGGACAACGGATTCACCGCTTGCAGTTTACCGGAGACTTCTTCGTCCAAATAGGCTTGCGACACCTCGGCGCCAAATGTCCAAAGCGGTTTCTCCACCGAAATAAAAGTCCGCACCAGTGCTTGCCGGGATTCCGGTGCCTTGCGTGCGTAATCGCCCAAAAGCTCCACGGTCAACTGGTTGTTCAAGAATTTCTTGTACAACGAGGCATAATATTCCAAGTATTTGTCAACACCGGGTTTGTTGCCCGTACCGTTGCCGACCATCAAGCTAAACCCCGCTGTTTTTTGTTGGTTGAAGTCCCCGGAGAAGGAAAGACCCTGGTCAACGACCTTGCCGAGGCCCCTCAGGTCTAGCGCATCTTTTTCTACCGAACGATAGCCCCAGGTTTTTTCTGGCAGGGCAAAAATGGGGGTGGGGATAAGTCCGACCCTTGCCCTGGAATTGGGGATGGCGGGCACCAGTTCGCTCCATTCAAGCTGCCCGTGAATGACCGCCAGGCCAAGCCGGCCCTCCTTGGTGGTGGTGGCCGCCTTGCTTTCCACCAAGACCTTGGCCTTGATGTTTTCCGTGATTTTGTAGTCATAACCGATGAACAAGCGCCGCAGGTTGGAACCAATGGTTTTTTCCTCCAGCCCGGCATATTCGGTGTTGCCCCAAAAGAGCGTATCGCCTTGCGCTTTGTAAATCAAGTCGCCAAAGGAGTAGCCCCATATCCGGTTCTTTTGCTCGGTGTTTTGGGAATAAGATTCGATGCTGAAACAGCAGTAGGACAGTATAAATGCAGCGACCCAAATGGAGTTTTTCATTTTTGAAAGCTTGAGGTGTTGATGTTGGTCCCGTTCAGCCATGGGAAAGATGACTAATCTTGGCAACGAAGGTATCGGATGCTCGCCTGTTGCTCAATAACCACGATGACCTGTGAAAATGATTTTTGTCATGGCAAAGTAGCGATAGGATAGCTTAAAGCAATCTTATCGGTTGGTCGCATAGCCGAGGCACCTTTTCTCCTCTCACCTGACCGCCCCTGACCCGTGGTTGCAGGTGCTTACTTCCGAACTGGACTGCCCACTGTCGTACTGCCGAAATGCAAACTCAGGAGAGCAGGGAAGTTTTTTCGGAGAAAAGCCGACAAGCACCCAAGTTTTGGGGCAAGCGCCGTATATTTCTGCGAAAAGAACTGGCTTTTTTGCCCTAAACCCTTTTTAGGCATGCACATACGTTTTGCCCTTCTTTGCTGCACAGTTGCCATTTGGCACACATCCGGCGCATGTACGGCAAGCCGTCAAAGTGCCAAAACCGATACAACTTACCTGCAATTTTTACTCTGCCCCGGGGTGGTCACGACCGAATACAATGGCGACCAACTTTCCCTTGGCCAAGTGGAGTTCTTCCATTTAACCAACCAAATGGGGGGCGACTCGGTGGTAAAAGTCACCGTCAGCCAAGCGCCCGTCGTGGATTTTTGGGCCACTGCGGAGCCAATCTGCAAAGGCGGAACGAACGGCGTCATCGAGTTTTACGACAATGTTGGCATCACTGCACCCTACATTTTTTCGATTGATGGTGGCTTGACCTTCAGTGATTTGTACACCCGTGAAGGGCTGGCGGCTGGACATTACGAACTGCGGGCACGAGACCGACTCGGCTGCACCTACGAGTACGAAATTGACATCCTGGAGTCGCTGCCGCTCAAAGTGGAGCTGCCCAGCAAGGCCGTGAGCTGTCAAGACAGCGTGCCATTGGCGTTTTCTTTGATAGGCTATCAAAGATTGCCCTACACCTGGCAGTGGCAATCGCCGGATGAGCCAGGCACCTCCACTGATACTGTTTTTTGGGCAAAAAAGCCCGGCACCTACCTGCTGACGGTGGCCAACGCCTGCGACACGGTGGAGAGGTCAGTTGACGTTAAATTCGAAGCAGCACCGGAATTGCCACAAATTTATTTTCCAAATACCTTCTCGCCGAACAGCGACGGCATCAATGACTGCTTCAAAGGATATTTCGGCCCTGACATCCAACTGCTTGAATATCAGCTACATATCTTCGACAAATGGGGCAATCAGGTGTTTGAGGCAAGGAACATCGAGGACTGTTGGGACGGCAGTTTTCGAGGCAAGGAACTGGGAGCAGCGGTATTTGCGTGGTTTATTTCAGCCAAAATAATGGACTGTGCTGGGGAAGAAATGCGGATTTTCCGGGAGGGCGAGGTGACCGCCGTGCGGTGAAGAATGGCCTACTGATGAACTACGGTAGCAGCTTGAACGAATCAAAAAACTTCGTGCCTTCGGCGTTGAGGCTTTTTTCCTTCCAAGAAATGGTTTGCAGGGCGTAGTAGCGGCTGCCCACAAGGTATGCCCGGTTTTTGACCACGGCCTTTCCGCCGAGGTAATCAATCCGCCATTGCTTGCCGGGGTGCGTATCCAATTGAATATCAGCGGAATATGCAACTTCGCCCTTCATCGTTTCGGCGGCGGCTTCGATGGTCGTTTTGAAAAACTCCTCCGCCAAGCCCGTCGAGTCGGCGAAAACAACGCTGGGCGGGTAGTCGCAGTAGCTGACCATGTAGAACAGGTTCTCCGCTGTCGAGTCGGCTGTCTGAAGGAAAAAAGTGTGGTAAACGAGGTCGCCAACGTCTGTTTTCACGGAGTCCGTTTTCTCGGTGAAACTACCGGGGACTTGGATTTGGAAACGCCCGTCCGGACTGGTGTACACCTGCCAAGTGTTTTGAATGAAAAAGGCGGTTGAAAGCAAAAAAAGGATGGAATTCATTTATTCAAATTGCGGGCTGTGAGTTTTGAGTTGCGAACAACCCTTGGTTTGCGCAGCACAAAAGTTGAAACAAGAGAGGTGGCAAAGCTGAAAAAAGTTGTATCCCAACCAATTTCTCAATTTCCTAATTTCTCAATTTCCCGCTCAACGCTGCACCAATATTTTACCCTCAAAAACAATCCCATCTGCACTCAAAGCCACCACTTGATAGATGCCCGGCGGCTGATGTTGGAGGTCGAAGAGAAGGCGGTCACCCTGCAACGGCACTGTGTTTTCTGCTAAAACAAGTTGCCCAATTTGGTTGAAAACCCGAAGGTCAACGGCCTGACCAGCCAACGTCGTGCACTGCAAATTCACCGGCCCACTCGTCGGGTTCGGGAACAAAACAAACGACACAACCCACTGATTGTCAATAGTTTCAGAAGTAAAGTCCACAAAAACCCAATCTGAAATCTCGCAACCATTGGCATCCACGGCGGTCACGCCGTAGTGGCCCATCGGCAGGTCGGTGATGGTTTGTCCAGTCAAGCTATTGCTCCAAAAATATTCAAACGGAGGTGTGCCGCCCGAAGCATTGGCAGTGGCCGAACCGTTGGGAGGCACCAATTGCGTCTGGTTGGTGACGCTCACGCTGAGTTGAAGTGGCGGCGGTGAGCCGAGGCTAAATTGGGCGGTGAACGGGCAGCCCATGTTGTCAAAAACCATGAGCGTATAGTTTCCGGCGGGAGCATCGGCCAAGTTTTGCATCCCAGAAATGGCGTTCCAATTGAAAACATAGCCGGGCGTACCACCCAAAACGGCAATGTCAATGAAGCCATCGCTGCCACCGAAGCAGGTCACCCCAGCGGAGTCGAGCACCGTCACCAAGATGGGGGCATCCGGACCGCTGACAACGTAGGTATCCGTTTGCTCACACCCGTTGTTGTCGGTGACGGTAACGGAATAAACGCCCGCTGTCAGGTTCGTTATTCCCTGTTCGACGGCCATGTTGCTCCAAAGAAAATGATACGGAAGGTCGCCGCCCAGCGGCAAGGCGAAGATGCTGCCGGTCATGTCGCCGAAACAAGCGACATCTTGCACGAGTCCCGAATTGAGCACAAATTGGGTCATTGGTTCGAGCAACAAGGTGGAGGCTTGTCCCGTGCAGCCAAGCTGGTCGGTCACCGTGACAAAGTAGGCTCCAGCGGCCAACCCGCTGATGTTTTGGGCATTGTAAATAGAATCGCCCGCCGCATTTTCCCAATAAAAACTGTACGGCACCAGGCCGCCGCTCACTTGGAGCGGAATGGCGCCATCGGCGCCACCCTTGCAGCGGACGTGCATCACTTGGTTGCCTGCGATGGTTGGGTTTACGGCACCAAAAGTGGAAATGGGCAATGTGGAAGAAACGGCGGTGCAGCCCGTGTTGTCGGTGATGGTGACGCTGTACTGCCCTATCGGAAGGTTTTCGTTCAGCAGGGTTTGCCCGCTGGCCAGTCCGTGCAGGCTATTGCTCCAGTTGTACTGGTAGGGCGCTGCGCCGCCCTGAATGAGCACACTGAGTTGCCCAGTTGAAGCTCCGAAGCAAATGACTTCGTTACCAGTGGGCACCTGCTGTACGGTGACCGAGGTGTACTCCGGTGGCACTTTCACGGACATGAATTCGATGGTGCAACCGGCGTGGTCCGTAATCGTCACGTGGTAGTCGCCGGGGAGCGGGTTGATGAGGCAGTTGGTGGAGTCGCCAGTGTCCCAAGCGAATTGGAAGGGGGCTACTCCGCCGTTGACGCTGACACAGACGTTATCAATCTGCACGGATTGGCAATTGCCGCTTGGCAAGCCAAGGCTGGAACTCGGTTCAAGCCGCTCTGGGGCATCCACAAATATGCCTTCCAAAATGGCGGTGCAATTGTTGTCGTCAGTGATGGTTACGCTGTAACTCCCTTCGGAAAGACCTGCCACGTCCTCGCTGAATGCACCATTTGACCACTGAAAATGGTAGGGCAACGTGCCGCCCATGGCGCTGATTTCAATCGTGCCTTCGTTGCCGTTGTGACAAGCGATGTCTTCAACATCATCCAAAGAAACCAACAACGGCAAGGGTTCCAGCAATGGGATGATGTTAAGTGCGTTGACGCAGCCCGTGGCATCGGTGACGGTTGCTGCATAGTTTTGCGCCAGCAAATTTGAAGCGACAAGGCCTGTTTGCCCATCGCTCCAAACCACCTGATAAGGTTCCGTGCCACCAGCCACGGTGATGGCCAGTTGCCCAGCCTGCCCGTGACAGAGGGGCGGAAACGCCTGATAGCCCAGCGTGAGCACCTGCACAGAGTCAATAGTGGTGGTATGGATGCTCTCGCAACCATTGGCATCTGTGATGGTCACGGTGTACTCGCCGTAGGAAAGCCCACAAAGTTGCGGCCCAGAATGGTCAGTGCTCCAGTTAAACGAAAACGGAGACTGCCCCCCACTTGCCACGAAAGCTGTCAAGCAGTTTTCATCCCGGCCAATGCAAAATGGAGCGGCTTGAGTTATGCCCGCCGTCAGTGCCGCTGGCGAGGAAATCGGCCCAAATGCGGAGGTCGCCACACAGCCAAAACCGTCGGTAACCGTGACCGAGTAGCTGCCGTTGCCAATGCCCGTGAGGTTTTGCGAAGCGGAACCATTGCTCCAATCAAATAGGTAGTTGCCATCTCCGCCCGCCACGCTGATGCCTATGCTGCCGTTCATCTGGCCAGCACAATCAGGTGGATGAATATCGGTGGGCGTAATGGCAATGGGCTGCGGCTGGGCTAGGTTGACGGTTTGGTTGAAGAAGCAGTTGTTCTGGTCTCTAACATGAACCGTGTAGCTGCCTGCGGCAATATTTGACAGCGAAGCCCCCGACCCGCCATTGCTCCAGGTATAAACGTAGGGCGGCACTCCCCCACCCACAGTGATGCTGATGCTGCCATCATTTTTCCCAAAACAAGTGGGCTGCTGGAAACCCAGCGAAGCCAGCGAAATTTGCGTCGGTTGCACGACGGGTATTTGAGACAGCACCACCGTGCAGCCATTGGCATCCGTCACGGTGAGGTCGTAAAACCCAGCGGTGAGGCCTGAGATGGAAGGCAACGTGGAATTGGTGCTCCATTGGTAACTCATGGGCGGCGTTCCGCCGAAAATGGTCAGCCCAATTTCCCCATCATTTCCCCCAAAACAACGAACATGCCTTGTCTCCGGCTTCACCAGCATGGCCTCCGGCTGACCGACTGGAATCGTGATGATGTTTTGGCAACTGCCCTCTGTTACGGTGGCCGTGTATTCGGCGGCGGCAAGGCCGCAAATGTTCGCACCACTCATGCCGTTGCTCCAAGATACGGTTGTGTTTGGCCCACCGATGATGTCAAGCGCTATGCAACCGTCGCTGCCACCGTGGCAGCTCACAGGCTGAACGTCGTCCACTTCCACGCTGGCCGCTGGCCCGTTCACCACCACCACGGGCACCACCACCCTGCACTGTTCTGGCGAGCCGTCCGTCACCGTGAAGGCGTAGGAACCTTGCGCCAAACCCGTCAGCATCAAACCGCCCTGCTGGCTTGGGATTGTCGGGCCAGCCCATTCGTATGTGAACGGCGGCGTGCCGTCCAGCGGTGTCAGGTTGATGCTACCGTCGCTACCGTTGCAGGTAGTGACCGGGCTGCTGGCAGTGATGATTTGGCTGATGTTGATGATGGTGGTCACTGCCAGGGTGTCAGCGCTGGAGCAGCCGTTGGCATCGCTGATGGTCACGGCGTAGGTGTTCACCGTACCGAGGTTGTTGTCGCTGAAAATGGAAATCGTGTCCGTCGTTTGCCCTGTGTTCCAACTGTATTGAAGTGGCGGCGTGCCATCCCCAATGTTTTGTACGGAAATCTGCTTGGAGGAATTTCGGCAGAGCGTCGGAGCATCGGGTATATGGGCGATGGGGCCTGGCTGCAATGTGTAGGTCACGGCCAGAGTATCACGGCAACCGTTGATTGCCTCCGACACGATGTAGTAGTTGGTTGTGGCCGTCGGCGTCACCAATGGGCCGACTTCGTCGCCGGGCATGAAGGGCAATTGGTCGTAGTAAAAAAGGCTCCCATTCAGGCCGTTCTCGTCCGTTACGTTGATGGTATTTAAGTCAAATGCCTGGCCAGCGCAGTTGCCGGGCGTGTCGGTGGTGAAGAGTTTGGGGCTTGGTAATATCGTAATGGTAGCAGCGGTGCGCTCATTGGATACGCAGCCCGCCACGGTGTTTTCCTCGGCGTAAAAAACCAACTCCAAGGTATCCAGGCTGTTGTTGACCAGCAAGGCAGGGCTTGGGAACAGCGTGTCGCCCACACCAACCGAGCTTCCGCCAGTTGGCGTTTCGTACCAGTTTATTTCTCCAAAATTGACGGGTTGCGCAGCAACAAAACCCATTGCGCCGCTACAAATAACGCTGCTCACCGTGGAGACGGGTGTCACGAAATATTCATCGTCAAACCCATTGCAATTGGAATCAAAATCATCGCAGAGGATTTCCATTTCGCCAACGTTTTGAAAAAATTCCTGGTCGTTGCAATCGTCGCCGTTTGGCACATAGCCGGGAAAGGAGGCGGGCTGACAAGATGCGATGAAGAGGTCGGGATTCCCGTAGCCATCCCCGTCAGCATCACGGAAGTAAACATAGTCGGGGAATCCGAGGTCAATGGAACCGTAGAACGCAATGTTGTCGAGGGCGAGGTCGGCGAACTTGCCGTTGCCGCCCCTTCCGACAAACCTGAACTGTGCCGTCATACCATCGTAGGTGTCGAGGTCAATGAACTTTCGACGCCATTTGTTGCCCTTGTTCCCAGAGATGTTCCAAAGTGTAGTCCAAGTAGTACCACCGTTCACGCTCACCTCCAATGACATGCCACCGATATGAACCCCAAAAAAATGGTAGTCGAACGAAAGGTCGCAGGAGTCGGCATTGGCCACTACTTGGATGCAGTTGGAGACGAGCACCGCTCTTTTGCCATTGGTGCAGGCGTTGCCGGAGGCTTCCAAATACACGTAGTTGCCATCGCCGGGGTTGTCGCCGTTGGGCCCGGTATTTTCGGTGATGGTGGTGTCGGTGTTTACCAGCCAATCAAAATTGTCGTTGGATGCGTTTCGCCAAGTGCCGACGATGGGGCAGGTAACTCCGCACGACTGCACACAAAGCGCTTGGCTGTTGAAGTTTTCGACGATGGTGGCGGGGGGTGGCGAGCAAGAAGTGGTGACAATCACCGAGCAGGAGTTGATGGAATAGACGCCGGGGCCACAGTTTTCCCTCAAATAAACTTCGTAAGTGGAATTGGGAGCAAGTCCAGAGAGCAGGTACATTGGGCAACTGCCAGTACTGACTGTGCCACCAACTCCGGGTTGGCCATCCGTGCCGGGTACGAACCCGATTGGGCCAAATTCAAAAACCACGTCGCTGCAAGTGGAACCTTTTACCCAAGTCAATTTAGCCGAAGTTGAATCGGATTCCAAGATCGTCACTTGCGTAGGTGGCAGGCAAGCCGTGGTTTCAAAGACCAATTCCACGAACTCCAAGTGCCCCAAGTTGCCAGTGCCATCGTCGCAGACCATTAATGTCCAAAGGCCGAGTGGCGAGCTGCCGTCGTTGAAGTCGCTGAAATTGCCCTCCGGCAAATAAGCGCCGATGAAGGGGGCAGCGCCGTCCATCACATTGACAAGATTGCAAGCGCCCACAGAAGTGTGGGTACGAAACGCAGTGTACTCCCCGCAAGTACCATCGTTGGGATTGCCGTAGTGGTCGAAGGTGTCGCCGTTGTCAGTCGTGACTTCTACCATAACGCCAGCGGGTGATTTTAGGTAAATATCGAGGTCAGCGGCCCATTCGTGGCTGATGATGAAGCGAAGTTCCTTGAGGTAAACATCGGAGCCGAGGCTGGTGCCGGGCGCAGTGGCCACATTCACCTGAAACTCATTAGCTGGCCCGCAGCCTGCCTCCGTAATGAAAAGTCCAAGGCCGCAAGCAGAGGGATTGGTCAGTATCGGCGGATTGGCATCGGCAAACAACTGGGCGATGCTGATAAGCAAGCATGTCCAAAGGGAAAAAAGACTTCGGGTAAAAACGGTCATATTGGTTGTTCAGCAGTGTAGGTTGTTCAAAAAAATCGCTGTGTCCGGGTGGTGTGGGAGGTCTTAGGTGTGGTTGGCTGGAAGCACTTGAAGCGGGTGTTATTTCTTACCAAATTACTGATTATCAACGATTTGCGCAACACGCACCGCATTGAAAGTTAACTTCGCCTTGTTTCAGAAAAAGACTGCTTTTGTTCACCGCAGAAAAAAGCAGGGGTAATATGTCCTGGTGGGATTGCCGTCGCACAGCAGGGACAAAGGTATGAAAAAAAGGTACGCTTTCTGGATACCAGTATCTCGGTATTTCTTGGGTCGTAAAAAAATTAGGGCGAGCATGCCATGTATTTCCACTAAATTTGAGCGAATTTTACCGAGTTCAAAACAACTCAGCTCAACAACAGACCTATGAACAAATCAGTACTTTCTGCCTTCGGCAAATTTGCCGCCTTTGCAATCCTTTTGGTATTTCTGCTTCCCGCTTGCCAAAATGACGACAACCAAATAACAAAAGCCGAAAACCTGGCCGCCAACGAGGACGCCGCCGTGCCGCTCGCATGGATGAAGCTCTACACCGAACTCGACCGGTACGCCCAAGGGTTTCGACCTGGGCCTTGTCCACGTGCTTTGGCATATATCAACATTGGCGCTTACGAAGCGGCCCTGATCAGCATGCCAGAGTACCAATCGCTGGAAAGCGTGTTCACGGGCCTCGACATGCAAAAAGCGGATTATTCAAAGACCTACCATTGGCCGACGGTGGTAAATTCCGTGTACGCTACCCTTTTCAAGCATTTCGTTCCCGGCAATATCTTGATGCCAGCACAGCAAGCCGAACTCCAGTTCCAAGTTTTGACATTGGAGGAAGACTTCAACGAGACCTTCCGGGCCAAGGCGGGCAAGGATGTCTTCGAGCGCTCTAAGCAACGGGGCATCGAAGTGGCCGAGGCCATTTGGGAGTGGTCAACTACTGACCCGTTTGGTCACGAGATATACTTGAATCCCCGGCCAAGCTCCTACGTGCCGCCGCAAGGCCCCGGCCTCTGGCAACCCACGGCTCCCGATTACGGGAAAGCCCTTTTCCCATACTGGGGGCAGGCCCGCACCTTTGCCATCACGCAGGATGACAAGCTGGCCAAGCCACCGGTTGCATTCAGCGAATCCCCCAATTCACTTTTCTACAACCAAGCACAGGAAGTTTACCTGACCGTGAACGAGTTGGACTTTGAAAACAAATGGATTGCCCAGTTTTGGAGCGACGATGTGACTGGCATGGCACTTAGCCCTGCTGCCCGCTGGATTGCCATCACCACCCAAGTGCTGGAAAAAGAAGACGCCAGCCTTGAGCTTGCACTCTACGCCTACGCCAAGGTGTCCATCGCCCTGAACGATGCAAGTGTGGCTTGCTGGTATTCCAAGTACGTTTACAATGTTGAGCGCCCGGTAAGCTATATCCAACGCAATATTGACCCAAATTGGCAGGTACACTACTTGACCAGTACGCCCAGTTTCCCTGCCTACCCATCTGGCCACTCTACATTTGGAGGGGCAGCGGCAGAGGTGCTATCCAATATCTTTGGCTATAATTACAGTATGACCGACCATACCCATGAAAACCGCACGGAATTCTTTGGGATGCCCCGCAGCTTTGACAGCTTCTATGAAATGGCGGAGGAAAACGCCTACTCCCGCATCCCCCTTGGTGTCCACTTCCGCATGGATGCGGACGAAGGCGTACGCATGGGGTACCAAATCGGAAGGGCGGTGAATGGGTTGCCTTTTAAGAAATAGGGTTTGAGGATTTGAGAGAAGGAGGGTTTGAGTGAGAGCACCAAAAGGAGATTTTGCAAATTTGTCACGTCTTTCGTGGCTAATCCGCTACTTTCGCAGTATGTCCACACCACAACACCACCAGCCAAACCAGCCGCCAAGCGGGCCTGCGCCATCCAACAAACCTAGTTGGCTACTCTATGTCATCGGCGCAATCCTCTTGTTGTTCCTCTTGCAAAAAGTCGGGTGCGGTCCTGTGCAGACGCATGAGAAGGTGGATTGGATTGATAGGTAAGGAAGGAAGGAAGAGACCGCACAATAATTAAGGGGAAATTAAACCGACGAACTCAAAACCCACCAAATCCTCGACTATCCTGCAACCCCTTCCGGTAAGGAATATTGATGAAATCCAGTTTCCCAGGCTTCACACGGATGAAGAAGCTGTAGGAGCCGAACTGCGGCTGCCAGGACACGCCCATCTCCCAACAATGGAGATCACGGGCGAAGGAAAAGTCAGGGTAAGTAATTTTCTTTGATTGGAAGTCATAGCCGAAGTTGCCGACATAGATGTTCCAGTTTGGCGTCAGCTTGATGGAGCCACGGCTGGAGATGGTATGCGTTGT
Organism: uncultured Saprospiraceae bacterium; assembly: GCA_964508135.1. Taxonomy (GTDB): domain Bacteria; phylum Bacteroidota; class Bacteroidia; order Chitinophagales; family Saprospiraceae; genus UBA6168. Next base: position 22,869 of record CAZDSU010000032.1, on the reverse strand, counting down.
GATGGCAATGGAGTCCTTCCCTGCTTTGGAGTAGTATCGCTGCCCCACCGTAAAATCGTGGCGGATGCTGAAGTTTTCAAAGAGGCTCAGGAAGTCCTCCGGTCCTTGCACGTTGTCGAGCGAAGGCTCGGTGTCATCTTCTGGACGGGAGGATTGGCTGATTGGTTTTTTGTCGGTGTCCTCGCCCTTGATGAGGTCACGCAATCGCTCCACCGTGATGTTGGTGTTCAGGCTCATGTTCCACGAGGTGAGGTGGAGCAGTTTCCCGTTGGTGTTTAGGTTGAGCTGATTCACTCGGCCTCCAGTACTTCGGTTGAAGTCGTAGGGGTCGAGCACCACGCCAAATCTGAAGGAGGTTAAGCTGTTGAAGAAATTGGTGTTTCCACCGATGCTCACCACGCTCCATTGCAGGGAGTCCGCCGCAAGGTTGTAGCTGCCGTTGACAGAAATGGAGTTGAACAACTTGACGTTCTTCAGCGTCGAGTCCCGTTTGGAGAAGACCTTCGCTTCGAAAAGGTTGCTGAACCCGTAATTCAGCGCCATCTGCTTGCCGCCCGTGGAGGGTTGCTCAAACCCGCTTATCCGGTTGTTTTCGTAGATGCTGTACCGTAGCAGTTCGTCGTTTCGCAGGTCTTTTTTTACCGTTTTGAAATAGCCCCAGTCCGGATCGGTGAAGTCGGGCGTATAGTTGAAGCCGACCGTGGGCGTCATCACATGGCGCAGGCCCCGCAGTTTTCCCTTTTTGAACAGGATGGTACCGAAGACCTTGGTGCTCATGCTCGCTCCAGCGTTGAACTGGCGAAGTGGCTTGAACCGCCACATTTCATCGGTGACGATATTGCCAAACTTCGTCGTGTCGTTGGTCACGATGAAGTCTGTGGAGTCATCGTTCCAAGTGGTATCCATTTGTATGGTCAAGTTCGGGTCAAAGGTTTTGTTCTGCGTTTTGAAATACCACACTTCTTTGTAGCTGGCACTGGGTGAAATGTTGAAGAATTTGAGGAAGTTAAAGCTGGTACTAGTTGTCACATTGTGCCGTAGGCCGAACTTGGCACTGTCCAGCGTTGACTGCTTGAACAGGGTGCTGTCCTTTGCCGTGAACTGGTTCCTAGCCTCCGAGGTGTAACGCATCTGTATCCGCTCGAACCATTTTTCGCCGCCCGTTTTCACCTTTCTTTTAAAAGGATACAGGTTTTGTGTCTGGAAATTGACCGTTGGGAAGCTGATGGTTACGTTGCGTGTGTTCGTGTTCTGCGAGTGACTAAACGAGGCGCTCAGGTCAAATGGCTTGTCGAAACGCTGCCGGAAGCTCATGTTGGAACTGAGCGAGCTGTTGAGGCGTGCGGCAGCGTCCGTGCGGTTGGATTTTTGGTAGTTACCCGTTTGGATGTTGATGCTTCCACCGAGGTTGCGGTACGGGTGTGCCTTGGCGTCCTGTGTGTGCGACCATTGCAGGCTGCCAGAAGGCTCATGGCTGATTCCACCTTCGGCGTCCTCCGTTCGTTGGTAGGCAAAGTCAAGGTTTGCCCTGCCACTGTACTTGTAGCGTTTTTTGTAGTTTGAAAGCGCATGAAGGCGGAACGTGCCCTTGAGGTAAATATCGCCCGTGAGCTGGAGGTCCATATTGTCGTTGATGGGCAAGTAGTACCCGACCCGTTCCAACCCGAAGCCCCAAGCCTCGGAGTACTCGTAGTTTTGGGGGAAAATCAGCCCGGTGCGCACGCCCAATTTCAACGGAAAAAACCCGAACGGCAACCACAGCGGCGTGGGTATGTCGCCAATGATGAGGTTGCAGGGGCCGACCACCGCCACCTTGTCCTGCACGATTTTTTGCTTGTTGCTGCGAATACTGAAATGTGGGTGGTCCAGGTCGCAGGTAGTGAAATCGGCGTTTTTGTTGTAAATTATGTTGTGCTTCGTCGTGTCGTTGCCCGTACCGAAAAACTTGCCCTTTTGGCCCAAAATGTTCATCCCTTCCTGCTTCGTTTGCGAGTCGTAGATAATGCCTTTGTAGGTTTTGTAATTGTACCGCATGCTGCTGGTCGTGAAGTCTTGGTCACCTTCGGTGAAATGCGGTTTGCCAAGCCATTCCCCATTCGCCAGCCGCTTGCCTTCTGCGGACATGGTGTTTCCTTTCCAATCAATCAGGATGTAGTTCGCCTGAATGGTCATCGTTTGGAATTTGACCTCAGCCTGCCCGTACAGGTGTATCTGCTTGTTTTTGATGTCAAAATACATGGAATCCGCTGCGGTGTAGTCAATCTGGTCGTCAAGAGCATCCGGGGAGAGGGTGATGCTGTCGAGGTTGGCGCTGGGCGGCTGGGTAGGCTGGCCAAAGTTGGGTTGGGGAGGTTGCCCTAGGTTTGATGGCGCTAGCCGGAGGGAATCGGGTGTTTGGCGCTGCGCAGGTTGCACCTGTGCTTGCATTGCAATTGCGCCAAGCATTATAAAAGAAAGAATTATGACTAACTTTGCGGGCAAATCTTTGGATTGAAGTTTGTTTGAAAGCCGGGAATGTGGAATAAAATACCCAGCAAACTCAAAGTTGCGGAGTTGAAATTGAAATTAGGAAATTGAGAAATTAAGAAATTGGGCGGCAATGCTTGGGGCTCAATTTCCCAATTTCATGATTTCCATTTTCCTTGCTCCACCGAGAACCTTATTTATCTTCAAAATGAAGGCTATCATTTTCCTTCCAACGTTGATGCTGTTTTGCTCCTCTTGGAGTTTGCCAAAACTTAACATCCCCACCAATGGCGGGGAGGCGGGCAAAATTATCAAAGCTGCACCAAACAGCACAGACTTTCTGACGCTACTCCCCGAAGCCGACACGGTGGGCGCACCCGAGCTGACCATTTCACGCCGGAAGGGCAGCTACGAAGTAAAAACAGTGGTCATTGACCCCGGCCACGGCGGCCACGACCCAGGTTGCCACGGTGGCGGCAACACCAAGGAAAAGCACGTCTGCCTGGCTGTTGGAAAATACCTGACGGAAGCCATCAGGCAGAACTTCCCGGACGTGAAGGTGATAATGACCCGTTCCAGCGACGTTTTCATTCCGCTCAATGAACGGGCGGCCATCGCCACCCGAAACAAGGCCGACCTGTTCATTTCCATCCATTGCAACGCCATCGTGAACGCCAGCAAGACGATGGGCACAGAGACCTACGTGCTTGGCCTCCACGCAACCGAGGCCAACTTGGCTGTGGCTAAAAGGGAGAACGAAGCCATACTTTTGGAAGAGGACTACGAAAAAAACTACGATGGCTACGACCCCAACTCGCCAGAGGCACACATCATGTTTTCGATGTTCCAAAATGCCTTTTTGCAGCAGAGCCTTAGCTTTGCCGACAAGGTGCAGCAGCACACCAACATAGTGGCCAAGCGCAAAAACCGGGGCGTGAAGCAAGCTGGTTTTATTGTGCTCAAATACGCCACAATGCCAAGCGTGTTGGTCGAAACGGGCTTTTTGACCAACTCCACCGAGGAATCTTTTTTGAGGGCAAAGGCTGGACAAAAAGCAATTGCAAATTCGCTGTTGATAGCGTTTAGCGACTATAAGCAAGAGATGGAAGGAGGCGCCCCTGCCCCGCTCACCCTCCTCGATTCTGAGCAGTCGGCTGAAGATGTTTCTGCGGAACCATATTCTGAGGAAGGGATTGCTGCCAGTACAGGGCCATCACTAGGTGAATCGGTATTCGTAAAACCCGTAAAACAAGAAAGCATGCTGCCTCAAACGAACACGAACACAAAGCCTGAAAAGCCGAAGCCGCAACCCTGGGTAGAAGAACCAAAGCTGGAACCTAAAAAGGAGACAAAACAGGAGGCAAAGCCACCGACTGAAATGGTTGTTTCACTAAAGAAAAAGACTGAGGTACCAAGCGCCCCATCAAAAATTTTGGTTGACAATCCTATCTCCGAATCAGCGCCAAAAACGGAAAAACCAATTGTACAAAACGCTGATATTCAATTCCGTGTGCAATTGGCAGCCTCTCCAAAGCTGCTTGACGTGAACACGGGCAAATGGGTCAGGGTGGAATATTTGATACAAGTCATCGAAGAAAATAACCTGTTTAAATACCAAGTAGTTAATTTCGCCACCCAAGAAGAGGCAACCGCCGCCAAAACAAAGCTGCGAGCCATCGGTTTTAGTGATGCTTTTGTGGTCACTTACCAAAATGGCACTCGGATAAAATGAAGGCTCTAGCAATTAAACCCAGCCCAACCCCTCTAACACTCTAACACTCAAACCCTCAAACCCCCAAATCCTTACAAAATGCGTAAAGAAATTAAGATCGCAATTTTCTCCATCATCACGGTGGCAATGGCCATTTGGGGCTACAAGTTCTTGAAGGGCTTCAATATTCTGAAAAAGAACTTGGTGGTGTACGCCAACTATCAGCGGGTGGATGGGCTTCGAGTTTCAACGCCCATCTTGATAAATGGGCTACAAGTGGGCTTGGTGTCGGATATTTTCCAAAGCGATGACAACCCTAACGTCATCACCGCTGAACTTCACCTTGACAGTGGCACAAAGGTGCCGAAAACGACCATCGCAACCATCGTCTCCGATGGGCCGATGGGTGGAACGCATATTGACCTTATATTTCAAGGTGCTTGTTCCAATGGCGATTGCGTCAAGGATGGCGATTACCTCAAAGGTTTTACGAAGGGCTTGTTGGCTTCAATGGTAACACCGGACGAGGTCAGGCTCTACATTGACCAACTCAATGCAGGTCTGAAAGACATGCTCGATACACTTTCGTACCGCTTAAAGAACAGTGAGGAAATTAACCAGAGCGTCCAAGATGTGCGCCTTACGCTGGCGAACTTGCACCGTTCCACCGACCGATTGGACAAGGTGATGGAAAATTCCGCTGGCTCCATTGAAAGAAGCATCAGAAACATTGAGTCCATAACCTCCAACCTCAAGGAGAGCAACCAGCAAATCAAGAACATTCTAGCAAATGCCGAGGACGTGTCAAAGGACCTGAAAGATGCAGACGTGCAGCAACTTGTTGGTGAAACCAAGGTCACAATGCAAAAACTGCAATCCACCCTAGCGAATAGCGACAAGGCCATCGCCGACCTAAGCACCCTGCTCCAAAGCCTAAAATCGGGCGACGGCGCCATCCCAATGCTACTCAACAACAAGGAATTTGCCTCCAACTTGGAGACGACCATCAAGAACATGGATTACCTTTTGAGGGATTTGCGCCTGCACCCGGAGCGCTACCGCCGCATTTTATCCAAAAAGCAAATGGAGTACGAGTACGAGCCGTTGGAGAACGACCCGGCGTTTAAGAACAAGAATTGAAATTGGGAACTGGAAACTGGAAATTGAATTGCCTTGATTTTCAGATATTCGAATCTAGCTCACCCTAAAAAGTGGTTTGTCCAGCCAACCTTCATGATTAGCTTCTAACCGGCTTTGCACCGAATAAATTACCATAGCCAGGGCGACCCCTATTATTCCTCCCGCATAGACATCAGGCGGAAAATGCTGCACCAAGTAAATCCTTGAAACGCCTACCAAAAGGGCAATTGTGAAGAGCGAGAGCGCATACCGTTTTTGGGAGGGGAGCAAGAAAATTAGCAGGGTGTAAAGCGCAAATGCCGACATGGTATGCCCCGAAGGAAAGCTAGTTGCGCCGTTGTGCAATTCAATTCCATCAATCAGTCTGATTTTTTCCAAAAGATTTTGCTTGGCAAAAAAGGCCGATGGGCGGTCTATGGCAAATAGGGTTTTTAGCCCAAAACTAGTGGCCATCACACTTAGACCCGTAATAGCTACCATTAGGGAATAGCGAACCCGAACTGCAAGTGCAGTGATTCCAATCAAAAAATAGACATACGCCTCACCGAGATAGTTTATGAATATGAATGCTCCGTTAAGGAAGGGAGTCCTGTTTTCACTAAAGTAATAAATAGCATCAGCCTTATTGGATTGGCTCAAATAAATGCCGCCAACCAAGACAAACACAGCGAGCAAAACAAAGTAAAACCGATTTTCATTGACTGTTTTGACCATTCAATTCATTTATTTTGGGCAAAGTTGGGCCTTTTCGCTCTAAAAAGACAACTGAAAAATTGTTTCTCTGCATCTTTGAGGCTCATGGAAATAACAACAGCAGATTACAGTGGGAGTTTCGTTACAATAGAAGATTGCCCAACGACCAAACTCCCGGAATATGCCTTCATTGGCCGTTCCAACGTAGGCAAATCGTCCCTCATCAATATGCTCACCGGGCGAAAGGGTTTGGCGCACGTCTCCAACACGCCGGGCAAAACCCAAACCATCAACTTCTTTCTCATCAATGAAAACTGGCACTTGGTGGACCTTCCCGGTTACGGCTACGCCAAGGCGGGCAAGAAAATCAGGGCAGGCTTTGGGCCGATGATTGAGAACTTCCTGCTGAAGCGGGAGGCGCTAGTTTGCTGCTTTGTGCTGATTGATTCAAACATCGAACCGAGGAAAAACGACCTTGAGTTCTTGGGTTTTTTGGGCGAGAACCAAGTTCCGTTCGCCATCGCCTACACCAAGTGTGACCGCCTATCCAAAGCCCAATTGGAACGGAGACTCGCCGCCTTCCGGGCAGCGCTCTTGGAAACTTGGGAAACCATGCCGCAGGAGTTCATCACCTCCGCAGAACATCGAACGGGTCGAGAGGAAGTGCTCGACTTTATCCAACAAGTCAACCAAACCATTAAAAAATAGCAGCAATATCAGCGTTGAGCCATGACCCGACAACAGCTTTTTGAGCAAATTCTTGCAAAAAAATCTTTCCTCTGCATTGGATTGGATAGCGAACTTTCCAAGCTTCCGCCGCACTTGCTCAGGTTTGATGACCCAGTTTACGAGTTCAACCGCCAAATCATCGAAGCGACCCACGACCTTTGCGTGGCCTACAAGCCCAACCTCGCTTTTTACGAATCGCAGGGCTGGCGAGGCTGGCAGACGCTGGAAAAAACCATGTCGCTCATCCCCGAAAATATTTTTACCATCGCCGATGCAAAGCGGGGCGATATTGGCAACACGTCCACGCAATACGCTCAGGCCTTTTTCAAACAAATGAACTTCGACTCCGTGACCGTTGCACCATACATGGGCGAAGATAGCGTAAAGCCCTTCCTCGAATTCGAGGGCAAATGGGTCATCCTATTGGCACTGACATCGAACAAGGGCAGCTATGACTTCCAGTTTTCGGAGCAAGAAAACGGCGAGCCATTGTTCGAAAAAGTGATGAAAAAAGCGCAGACTTGGGGCAATTCATCAAACCTGATGTTTGTCACCGGCGCTACTCACCCCGAAAAGTTCAAGGAAATCCGGCGAGTAGCACCCGACAACTTCCTGCTTGTTCCCGGCATCGGTGCGCAGGGCGGCGAGTTGGAAAAAGTCTGCGAATACGGCCTGAATAGTGAGGTTGGATTGCTGGTAAATTCCTCCCGGGGCATCATCTTTGCTAGCAACGGCGAGGACTTCGCCGAAAAAGCACGTGCTGCTGCGCTTGAAATTCAGGCGCAGATGGCGCAAGTTTTAGACAAATATTTTCGTTAAGTCATTTTTCAAACTGACTACCTCATAACTCATCCACAAATTTTATGAAAAACTTCCTTCAAATCCTCGCTTATGCCTTGCTGCCATTCGCAGTTTCAGCCCAACACCTGGAGGCAGGCATCTTATTGGGCGGTGCCAATTACATCGGCGATTTGTCCAACAACTCCGGCAATCTTTATCTGAAAGAAACCAAACCTGCAGCTGGCATTTTTGTCCGCCAAAACTTCAACCATTTGTTTGCCGCCCGCCTCGGGTTCAACTGGGCCAGGGTATCCGGCCAAGATGCCAACGTGCGCAACGACGACTTTGTCCACGACCGCAACCTGAGTTTCCGTTCCAGCATCTTGGAATTTGCGCTCATCGGCGAGTTCAATATCCTCGGCTACCAGCCTTACGGATTGGCTCGGCCATTTTCGCCTTATGTTTTCGCTGGAATTGCTGGGTCCAAGTTCAACCCGAAGGCCCGCTACCTCGGCAATTGGGAGGAACTGCAACCCCTCGGCACCGAAGGCCAAGGCATGGCTGGATTTGATTCACCCTACAAGCGATTTGCTTTCGCCATTCCCTTCGGTGTTGGCGTAAAATATGCCCTCACCGACCGTATCAACCTCGGACTTGAACTGGGCGCTCGGCCCACTTTCACCGACTACCTTGACGACGTAAGCGGTGCCTACGTTTCCTACCCCGAACTGTTGTCTGGTAATGGAGAACTGGCCGCTGCCCTCGGCAACCGCACTGGCGAACTCACCGAAAACGGAGAACCCGTCATTGTCCCCACTGGCACTCAACGGGGCGATTCGGCCAAAAAAGATTGGTATTTTATCCTTGGCGTCACTGCCTCTTATAATTTCCTCGACACTGGACTGATGGGCAGCCGGAAGCGTGGTGGCCGCAGGCCAGGGTGCTACGATTGAGTTGGCAGTTCGGCAGGGGGCAGTTGGCAGTCAGTTCGACAGTTGATTAGTCAGTGTCAAGCCAGAAACAAGAGAGGAGGTGACTTTGATAAGCTATCTCCTCTTTCTATTTTTCAGCAGTCTCTGCTAAACAACTGTCGAACTGACTGCTAACTGCCGAACTGCCAACTACTTTTTCCGTTTCCCAATTTTATGTTCTTCTCCAATCTCGCCATTGTTTCCTAGCCGCTCCGCAATCATTTGGTGGTACTCCGGGTGCAGCTCGCAACTGATAAAATTTCGGTGGAGCTGCTGACAAAGCACCAACTCCGAGCCACTGCCTCCGAACAGCACGAACACATCGTCCTGCTCCTTGGTACACGATTTTATCAACATTTCCACCAGTCCAAGCGGGATTTGGCAAGCATGGAAGGTCTTGTCCTTGCTCACATTTTTCACTAAATCAAAATAAAACCAACTGTACGGCATCCGCCCAACATGGCCATCGGCTATGCGTTGTTGGATGCGTTTGTCCGTCGGATTTTGGTACGGTTCAGCTACTTGGTCCTTAAAAAAATGGTTGTCCTTCGACTTGGTAGCATGGAGGATGGAGCGGTGGGCCGTGGTGAAGCGACGGGGGCTGTGGCCGACGTTAGTATTATAAATCCAGGCATATTCCTGTACGTCATAAGCATTTTCGTCCAAGAATTTCACCCGTAGGTAGGCGTTTTGCTTGGGATAGTTCATCATGAAAAGGTTGCCCGTCGGTTTGAGCACCCTCATGCACTCCCTCGTCAACTCGATGTACCAATCCACATAATCGTTCCACTTGGTCAGGTAAGTTTTGCCGTGGTAATTGATTCCCACACCATAGTCCGGGTCGCCGTAAACCATGTCCAACGAATTATCGGGCAAGTCAGCGAGCACTTGCATCACGTCTTTCTGAAAGACTTTGTTCCGAAATTTTTCGAGGCCCGCCATTTCTAACTAGTTGAAAATCAATTTATTGAATTATTGCAGCACAGAAACAACCTTTTCCCCCCGCTCCACTATCCTACCGATTGGTTCCACGAACTGACCCAAACCATTTGCGGTCAGCAGCGACTTTACATCCTCAAGGATTTCATTTTTTACGGTAAAAAGCAGACCACCGTTCGTCTGTGGGTCAGGCAACAAGGTGAAGGCTTCCAACACGTTTACGCCTTGGCCGAAGCTGATTTTCTCACCAAAGCTGCTCCAGTTGCGGGTAGTTGCGTCGGGGAAAATTCGCTGGGCGATGTAGCCACGCACCCCTTCCAGCACGGGCAGTTTTTCGTAAAAAATCTCGGCGCTCAGGCCGCTGCCGTCGGCCATTTCTACGAGGTGACCGAGCAGACCAAAGCCGGTAACGTCCGTCATCGCCGTCACGCCCGGAAGTGTTGCGAGTGACTCCCCCACCCTGTTCAGCTTTGCCATGCTTTCAATCATAAGTGGCTGGTGTTCAAGGCTTAATGCGCCTCTTTTTTGCGCCGTGGTAAGCACTCCGACACCCAATGGCTTGGTCAAAAAAAGCCAGTCGCCAACTTCGGCGGTATTATTCTTTTTCAAAAATTCGTGGCTCACAATCCCAGTTACGGCAAGGCCAAAAATCGGCTCCGGCGAGTCAATACTGTGGCCGCCGGCCAGCGGAATTCCTGCCTCCCGGCAAATGCTGCGTCCACCTTCCAGCACTCGGGATGCCAACTCGATGGGCAATTTCTCCACCGGCCAACCAAGCACGGCCACGGCCATCAAGGGCTTGCCACCCATGGCGTACACATCGCTGATGGAATTGGCAGCCGCAATTCGTCCAAAATCAAAGGCATCGTCCACGATGGGCATGAAAAAATCGGTGGTGCTGATGAGTGCCTGCCCACCTCCGATGTCCATCACAGCAGCGTCGTCACGACCCTCGTTGCCGACCAAAAGATTGGGGAAATAGGCTTGCTCGCCCAATCCGTTGAGTATTTGGTCAAGTACCTTTGGCGCTATTTTGCAGCCGCAGCCTGCGCCGTGGCTGTATTGCGTGAGTTTTATTTCTTCCATTTCAAATTCCGTGTTCATTTGCCAAAATGATTAATTGGCTGGCGATGTCCAAGGCATCCAACTTTGACACCTCCAATAGTATCGTTTCCGAAAAATTGCCTTGTCCGGTTGAGTGGGAGTAGGTCTTGTCGTAGTAATTCAGGGCGACAGCGGTTGCCGCTTCCACCTTGCCAGCTTCAAATGCTTCGAGGGCTTCCTTCACGTTGTTACCGCCCATTCGTTTGGTGATTTTCACCAATGATTCTATCAATTCTTCCTTCGGAAAAGTGGCGTACCCTTCTACCAGGTGCCGAATCCGCTCGTCAAATGGTACCTCCAGCAGCACGATTGGTGCTGCCTTGAACTGCTCAAAAAAACCTGCGGGAATGGCTACCCGGCCAATGCTCCGGCTTTCGTTTTCCACCCAGATGCGGTGATGGTGGTCCATCTTTTCCAACTCAGCGAACAGGTTGTTTTCAAATTGCTCGACCCTCGGCTGCGGCTCCTCGCCCAATGCTCCGAAGGCAGAACCCTTGTGGTTGGCCAGTTTTTCGAGGTCAATGACCTGCTCACCAAGGGCGGCGAGCTGCTTCAAGATTTCCGTTTTGCCGCTTCCGGTCTTGCCGCCCAGCACCACGAACTTGCTTTTGCGAAGCGAAAAATGCTCCAACACATGATGTCTGTATGCCTTGTACCCACCTTGCAAAACCTCCACATCGAAGCCTGCAAATGATAGCAGCGTGGCCAAGCTACCGCTGCGTTGCCCTCCTCGCCAGCAGTGAATGGCGACTTTTTTCTCTGGAGCAAGTCGCATTGCCTCTCGCACGTACCACGACATTTTTGCGCCAGCAATGTCCAAGCCCCGCAAGAATGCCCGCTCCGGGCTGACCTGTTTGTACAGCGTACCCACCTCTGCCCGTTCCTCATCACTGAACAACGGCAGGTTGAGCGCACCTGGAACGTGGCCTTGGGCGTACTCAGTCGGGGTGCGCACGTCGAGGAGCACCCGGTCGGGTTCAAGCTGGAAAAGTTGAGTGGCGGTGATTCTTTTCAAAAGAAAAAATTGGTAAAAAGGTTGATTTTCAGGGCTGCGAAAGTAGGTATTTTGAGCACTTTTAGCAGGCTGAATAGTAAAAATATTGCGAAGCGAAATCCAAAACCAAACGTAAAACACCATAGGAATTCAATATTTTTGAGCGGATGTCCAGCGATATTTTGCCTTCATGGATAAAAAATACCGCTTTATCGAATCGTTTTAAAGTTTCAAAAACCAAACCCCCAACTTCGAGCCTATTTTTAAGCGTAACTTTCGCAAAAATTTCTTCCGTCATGCGCATCTTCCTACGTGTATTTTCAGAAAGCGCCATGCAGGCATGGAGCCAGTTGTCTGGCAATAAACTGCGAAGTTTCCTGTCTCTCTTGGGCATCACCATCGGCATATTTTGCATCATCGCCATCCAGGCGGCAGTGAACTCGATGCAAGACAACGTGATGGGCAGCCTCGACAAATTGGGCGATGACGTGGTTTACGTGAGCAAAATGTCGTGGACAGAAGACCCACACACCAACTACTGGAAGTACCAGCGCCGACCCAATATTGACTATCATGATTTTGAGGCAATAAAAACCAAAGCAGAAACCGTTGGGGCAGCCTCACTTCATGTTTTTATTGGCATGAAAACCTTGAAATACCGCTCCAACTCCGTCGAAGGTGCGTTTTGCGTCGCCGTCACTTACGATATGGACGAAATCTTCAGACCCGAATACGAAAAAGGGCGATACTACACCCCCGCCGAATACCAGCAAGGTGCCAACAAGGTGCTCATTGGCTCAAAAGTGGCCGAGGAGTTGTTCGGTTCCATAGAGCCAATTGGCAGGAAAATAAGGATAAGCGGGAGGGATATGGAGGTAATTGGCGTGTTCAAAAGGTCGGGAAAAGACCTGCTCAAGGTCATGGATTTTGACAATGGGGTTATCATTTCTTACGAACTCGGTAAGAAATTGGCCAACCTGAAAGTGGACAATCCGTTCGGTGCATCGCTTAACGTCAAGGCTGCCGACGGCATTGACATTGAAAAAATGAAGGACGACCTGACCGGGACACTCCGCCAGGAACGTCACCTCAAACCAAAGGAGGAAGACAATTTTTCGCTCAATACCATGTCCATCATTGCCAAACTGCTTGGCAATGTCTTCGGGGTCCTGAATTTGGTAGGCATCGTCATCGGTATGTTTGCAATAATTGTAGGAATGGTGAGTGTGGCCAACATCATGTTCGTTTCGGTGAAAGAACGCACGAACATCATTGGCATCAAGAAAGCTCTGGGCGCAAAAAACGGGGTAATCCTCCTCGAATTCCTCATAGAATCCGTGATTTTGTGCATCGTTGGTGGCATCTTGGGGCTTATTTTTGTCTATATCCTGCTGGCTGCTCTTGAAAAAAGTCTACCCTTCCCGGTGTACCTCGACCTCGGAAATATAAGCTGGGGCATGTTAATCTCAATTATTGTCGGAATCCTGGCAGGGGTAATCCCCGCTATGCAAGCCTCCCGAATGGACCCAGTTGACGCCATCAGACAAGGTGCATAAAATTAGTTCGGCAGTGGGCAGTTGGCAGCCAACGCTGTTGTTCCACTCTCTGACTTTTGACTGCGCACCGACAACCGCCGAACTGTCGAACTAATTATTACCTTTGCGCCGCTACGGTGATTTGTGGCAATGCCGCAAGTCTGAAAAGGGAATCCGGTGAAAATCCGGGACAGTCCCCGCTGCTGTAAGTTCCATTGATTTTTTTTGGCAAAAGGCCACTGGATGTGATTGAGTTATTGGGATATTGGGTTATTGGGTTACTGGGATATTCAGTGGCGAATCAGCATCCCGAATAACCCAATATCCCAATAACCCAATATCTCAATAACTCAATCACCCAATCACAACCGGGAAGGCGCCAAAAAAAGGAACGAGTCAGAAGACCTGCCGTTGCGTATTTTCTCAATCGGGCTTTCGGAGGAAAAGCCGGGGAAGAAACGTCGCAATCCGTCGCCAACGGCTTGAATATCAAGGCTTTACAGCCTCTCCCGTTTCCAACCTGTCCTTCCTTCAGCCCATCATTCGGCAGGTTGTTTTGGTAAAATCCGCTGCACCATTTTTGCTTTTTTTCCTGCTTGCGCAAATGCTTTCATTTGCCCAAAGTGACACGCTTGTGCTCCTGCCGACAGTAGAGGTAAATGCCACTTCGCTTCGAAACGAACAGCCCGGTAGCTTCTGTGAAAAATGGTCGGATACAGCCCTTTCTCGGCAAATTGGACAAAGCGTTGCGGATTTTTTACAAAACCAAACTGGTATTTATCTTAAAAGCTATGGTTCCGGCAGCCTCGCCACTACCTCCATCCGGGGCGCAAGTGCCAGCCAGACGGCAGTGCTTTGGAACGGCTTCCAGGTGCAAAGCCCGATGCTTGGGCTGCTCGATTGGTCGTTGCTCCCCACCAGTTTTTCTGATGAAATCAGCTTGCAGCATGGCGGCAACAGCGCCGTTTGGGGAAGCGGGTCCGTCGGTGGTGCAGTTCTAATGGAAAATAGGCCAGATTTCGACACCAAAAAGCAAGTCAAAATGAGCACTGGGATTGGCAGCTTCGGTTGGTGGAGCGGTGAGGCCAGTGCTAAATTTGCCAACCAAAAATGGGCCACCGCCACCCGCATTTTTCACCAAAAAGCGAAAAACGACTTCATTTTTGAACCCTCGCCCGGCCTGCCCGACAAGCACCAAACAAACGCCGCACAGTGGCAAGGTGGGCTGTTGCAGGAGTTTTATTGGCGCCCTTCGGGCAAACAGCAACTCGGATGGCAGACATGGCTGCAACGGGCCTACCGGGAAATTCCGCCCACCACCACCCAAACCCGTAGCGAAGCCAACCAGTCCGACGAAGTGCTGCGCACGGCGTTGAATTGGAAACTCAACTACGGAAGTAATTCGATTCAGGTGAGGAGCGCCCTCTTCCGAGAAGGCATCCGATACCAAGATGGGCAAATTGGACTGGATGCACCCAGCCATTTCTGGACTAGCATCAGCGAGGCAGAATGGCAGCGGTATTTTTTCGACAAAATCACGCTGCAAATCGCTGGCAATCAAACGTTTACAAAAGCATTCATCAAAAACTACCAAAGTGCTGCGGAGCGCCGCCAATCTGCCGTTTTTGCTTCGCTGCGCTTAACTCAAGGCCAGTGGAGCGCCCAGCTTGACGGGCGTTGCGAATTGGTGGATGGCAAACTGGTACCAATTACGCCTTCGCTTGGCTTGGAACGGAACATCCAAAACTGGCTGAAAATCGGCGCAAAAATCGGCCGAAACTACCGGCTGCCCACCCTCAACGACTTGCACTGGATGCCCGGCGGCAACCCTGACCTGCTCGCCGAATCGGGCTGGAGCGAGGAGATAAACTTCCATTTTTCAAAGAAAAAAAAACAGTCGGGAGCCAGTTTCACGGCAGCCGTTTTTAACCGAAACATTGAAAATTGGCTACGCTGGCACCCGACGGAGGGGCAGCCGTTTTGGTCGGCATCGAACATCGCCGAGGTGTGGAGCCGGGGCGTGGAGAGCCGCCTGCACTGGGCTTTGCAGCGCAAAAAATGGCAACTCAAATTGGATGCTGGCTACGATTACACCCGTTCCACCCACCAAAAAGCCATCGAAATCCCAAAAACCGAAGTTGGGCAGCAACTGGATTATGTGCCTGAAAATCAAGGCTTTGTGGCTGGTGAAATCCAATTGAATGGCTTAGGATACAGTTATCGGCACCACTTCACAGGGTCGGTGCGGACGGACTTGGGGAGTTTGCCGGGGTTTCAAATCGGGACGGTTTTGGTTGACTTCGAGCGGCCAATCGGCGGATGGCCTACCCGCATTTTCTTTCAAATCGAAAACTGCTGGGATACCAATTACCGGGTCATCGAGCGCAGGCCAATGCCAGGCAGAAATTTCAAAGTTGGCATGTTCACAACTTTTACAAAACATTGATAATCAATCATTTCAACTAAAAATAGCAAACATGAAATCACTCAACACCTTCATTTTCTTGATGTTCACTACCCTACTCACGGCACAAACGGTTGCCGATTTTGAAAACTTAAATGTGGCGGTTGGAAGTTTTGGCAATAATGCTGGTGCCACTAACATCTTCAACAGTGGCAATGTTGATCTGCCGAATTTCTATGATGCGACCTTTGATTCATGGTCAGGTTGGGCCATTTCCGCCACGACGGACGTAACAACGCCCGGCTACCTGAACCAGTACAGCGCCATTGCCGGAGGCGGTGTGGGTGGTTCGGCCACTTATGCCGTGACCTATATTTACGGCAGCGAGGTGATGAACCTGTCCGGCAATGCCGTCGGCGGCGTGGTGCAGGGGATGTACCTCACGAACAGCACCTATGCTTACCTGAGCATGTTGGAGGGTGATGGCTTCGCAAAAAAATTCGGGGGCGAGAGCGGCAACGACCCCGATTTTTTCAAAGTTACCGTCCGAAAGTACCTGAACGGGCAGCTTGGCACCGACAGCGTCGAGTTTTACCTCGCCGACTACCGCTCTGCCAACAACAGCGAGGACTACATCGTGAACGACTGGACCTATCTTGACTTGTCGCCGCTCGGCAACGTGGACTATCTGGAGTTCACCCTCAGTTCTTCAGATGTCGGAGATTTTGGCATCAACACGCCAACCTATTTTTGTGTGGACGACGTGACGACGACCGACATGCCATCGGCCAGCCAGGAAGTAGTTTCCAGTATTAAAATCGAAGCTTGGCCAAACCCAGTGACGGAGTTTTTGCAAATAACCTTGAATGAAAAAGAACCCGCAACTGCTTGGTTGTCAAATGCTTACGGTCAAAACGTTGTGCAGCAGGATATCCTGACTGGCCAAAATCAAGTGGACGTTTCGGACTTAGCGCCGGGCGTGTTTACTTTGCAATTGACATGCGGCGAACATGTACATTCGCAGATTTTTATCAAAAAATAAAGATGGGAAAACCCACGTCCAGCATAAAAAAATACCCACCTGCCCTTCGGAAAAAGGCAGCTGCCATCGCCGAAATCCTTGATGAACTGTACCCGGAGACGCCGGTTCCGTTGCGGCACGAGGACAACTACACGTTGCTGGTGGCGGTGGTGCTCTCTGCCCAGTGTACCGATGTGCGGGTCAACCAGGTGACGCCAGCGTTGTTTGCCAAAGCTGACAATCCGAGGGACATGGTGAAGTTGGAGGTTGAGGAAATCAAGGAAATCATCAGGCCCTGCGGCCTCTCGCCCCGGAAGTCCCAGGCCATTTTTGACCTCTCGAAGATTTTACTTGAAAAACATGATGGGCGGGTACCACAGGATTGGGTGGCGCTGGAAGCCCTACCGGGCGTTGGCCACAAAACGGCTTCGGTCGTGATGTCGCAAGGGTTTGGTGTTCCAGCCTTCCCAGTTGACACGCACATTCATCGGCTGGCTGAACGCTGGGGACTTAGCGATGGTAAAAACGTGGAAAATACGGAGCGAGACCTAAAGGCGCTGTTCCCTGAAAACACTTGGAACAAGCTGCATTTGCAAATCATTTTCTTTGGGCGTGAACACTGCCCGGCTCGTGGCCACGACCCAGCTAAGTGTTTGATTTGCAGCAAGTTCGGCGTAAAAAAATCGTTAAAATGAGCACAACCAACTTGATTTTGGAAGCCTGTGTGGAGACCCTGGAGGATGCCATTTTGGCGGAAAAATGTGGTGCAAATCGAATCGAGCTTTGCGGAGATTTGAGTGTCGGCGGTGTGACGCCTTCAGAAGAATTGACCCTCGCCTGCGTTTCCGCCCTGAAAATTCCAATTATGGCGATGGTACGTCCTCGGGGCGGCAATTTCGTTTATTCAGATGCAGAAATTGTAGTGATGAAATGCTCGATTGAGTTCTTCAAAATAGCTGGTGTGGCAGGGGTGGTGTTTGGGATTTTGGATGAAAAAAATGAAGTGAATTTGAGGAAAACGAGGGAACTGGCCGCATTTGCAAGGCCGCTTTTGGTCACGTTCCACAAGGCGATTGACGATACACCAGACCCTATCAAAGCCATTGCTTTGCTCACGCAAATCACTGATATTCAGCGTGTTCTGACATCTGGGGGCCATGATACTGCGCTTGAAGGAGCTATGGTTTTGCGCAAAATGAAAGCTATTGCCGAGGGCAAAATCACTATTTTGGCGGCAGGAAAAGTGATGAAGGATAACTTGAAGAAGGTACACGAGGCCGTTGGTACATCCGAGTACCATGGAAAACGGGTCGTTTTTTAGGTCAATCGTGAGACCGACCGACGGATGTTGGCAATGTTGAGTAAAAGCAGTACGGCACAGAATGCAAGTCCAATCATCCAAACAAGGATGTCCAATCCGGGCTTGATTTCAAAACCTTGTTCCTCAAAGTAGCCAACTTGCCAAAAGCGCAAAGCAAAAAGGGCAACGAACACCAAAAATAGAACCACACCAAATTGGATTGAAAACCGCTTTGAAAGTAGGCCGCTGACCTGTGATGGGTAGTGGCCTGTTTCAAGTAACAGACGGATTTCTGGTCTGCTTTGCGCAATCAACAATTGAAAATTCAGGGCAAAAACGAGCATGGAAAGTGCCAAAATCAGCAAGCCCATTGCCCAAAGTACGGAAAGCACCACTTTCAGCAAAACCCCAAACTGGCTTCCAATAAGCCTTCCGGCGCTGACTTCGTAATTTTTTTCTTTCAAAAATGACTGAAAATCTTTTGAAAGTGGGTTTTGCACCTTCAAAATCAACCTTGAAGTTAGCCCCGGCTCGCCGCCAAAATTGGCATTGGCCCAAGCCATGAAATCGGGTGGAACGAGTATTGAATTGATGCGATCGCTAAATCCGACAATCTTTCCATTGAACGATTGCTTTCGGCCTTGGCCGCTAATGGTGATTTCCATGTTTAGTTTGCCAACCGTTGAGGGCGTAACCTGCGGTAGCCCTTGACTTGGAGCAAAGCCGAAATTGTAAAGCGCCAAGTAGTCTCTAGAAATTAGCACAGGCACTTGGTTTTGCCCTTCCGACCAACGGAAGGATGGCTCATTTACATCAAGAAACTCATTCGGCACGGTCTCAAAAAACAACTCGGTGTAAAAACCCAACATGTCACTGGAAGCTCCTGCCCGAAAATCATTTGCCGTAAATTTCCCAACAGACTCAATGAAAGGCTGCGACTTCAATTCCTCGATGTCAGTTTCAGTAAACCCAGTTTTGACACCAAGCGTATTGAACAGGTTGACTTTCTTGTTGATTTGGACATATTGGTCACCTGGATTTGCATCTCCTCGAAGTAATTTTTGTACATCGAAATAGAACTGTAAGGTGCTCAAAAGCAGGAACAACCCAATGAAAGTGCCAAGGGCTGCGCCAAGTAGCAACCATTTGCTTTTGCCTTCCCAAAGGATTTTGTTCAGAATTTTTTGCGTCTGGTTGACCATTCTTCAACTGAAAAAGGGCGATTAGCCGTAGCCAATCGCCCTTTTGATAGGTTATTGTTTGTAGAATTATTCGAGTTTGTACTTCACAGGCAAGTTGAACTGTACCCGTACTGCACGACCCCGCTGCTTGCCTGGCTCCCACTTGGGCATCATCTTGACAACCCGAAGTGCCTCATCTCCACAGCCAGCACCGATGTCACGTACTATTTCGGGCGCTGAGATGCTGCCATCCTTTTCAACGACAAACTTAACATACACTGTGCCTTCCACACCGTTTTCACGTGCTATCGGTGGATACTTGATGTTGCTGTAAATAAACTGAAGCATTTTGGTTTCAGCACATTTCTTCTTCTCGGCTTTATCAGAGACATTCTCACAGCCTGGGAAGGCCGGTTGGTCTTCCACGACTTTGAAGATTTCTTCTTCCTCTTCTTTTGGAGGAGGTGGTGGTGGTGGTGGTGGTGCAGCTTTTTCGATTACTGGGGGCGCAACCACCTGACTCTCTTCTTCAATTGATTGATCTTGTTGAATCACCGTCTCTACAGAAATATCGTCGGGAACTTCCTGTATGACAGGAGGAGGAGGTGGTGGTGGTGGTGGCGGAGGTTCCGCAGTACGAGGCGTTTCCATTTCAATCTCCTCATCCAGCGTGCCGAGTAAACCCGATACATCAATAACCTTCTCGTATTGGGTCCAACTGAAGGCAAGAATCATAAGAATAACTGAAGCAAGAATACCGTAATTCTTGAAGGTGCCACCCAAGCTAAAGGTGTCCACCTCTGGGTATTTGTTGCGCCCTTCCAAAGGAGAACCGAAGGTAGTACCGGCATGTTTTGCGGTGAGATTGCTCTCAGAACGCTTCTTGTAAACACCCTTTACGATGATAATGAGGGCAACAGTCAGTACCACAATCAGCATTGAAATGAGCACAACGAGTGATCCACTAACTTCGAAATCCATATTGGTTATTTTTTAGTGAAGTAAAATGTAAATGCAAAATAACTTAGTAAAGCGCCGGTAAAGTTAGCTAGCATATCCCAAACCTCGAAGAATCGGTTGGGAAAGAAAGCCCACTGAACAAATTCCATTGCTATCCCGAAACCAGTCACGAATAAGGTTGCCAAGATGGCATTCTTAGTTGTAAAGGTTTGTCGTTTAGCTAAAGCCCTAAATATCAGCCAATTGAGAATGCCGTAAACTACCAAGTGCCCCAATTTGTCGGGGGCAATGAATGTTCCTGGCATTTGAATACTTGGGATGGTCGAAAGCACGAAAATAATACATGCCCACAGACCTGCTGGGATAAAAGGCTTCAATTCAAACAACTTATATTGTTTAGATGCAACTTCTTGACACTTTGGTGTAAGCGATTGATTTTTTCCAAAATCAGCCAACAAGTTCACCATAGGCAGTTGCGTCAAGCAAGGCATCCAATTCGGATTTGTCACTCAATTCAACCTTGATAATCCAACCAGTACCGTAAGGGTCTGAGTTGACAAGCGTGGGGTCATCACCACCGTTCTCGTCAATTTCCGAGTTGAATTCAATGACCTTGCCCGAGACAGGCATGAACAAGTCCGATGTAGTTTTCACCGCCTCCACTGTTCCGAAAATGTCCTCTTTGGCCAAAGATTCGCCAACAGTTTCAACTTCTACGTAAACGATTTCGCCAAGCTCACTTTGGGCAAAATCCGTAATGCCGATAACGGCAATATTTCCACCTTCAACACGTATCCATTCGTGGTCTTTGGTGTATTTTAAGTCTGCTGGTAGGTTCATAAAAATTTAGCTATGTTTTGTAAAATGTTCTTTACTAAATAGTGAAGATTTTTGCAGGAAGGCCTTCTTGAAAATATCCATTGCATTACATCTTGCCAAAATGTCTTAGTATTTCCAGTGGCATTTTCAAAAAAGTCTGGAAAATCAAAAAACTTTGTAGTGAATTGAAATGATTGACCTCCTAATGCTTCAAAATTTATCAGCCTTTTGAGGCGCCCAAATGTAGCGCATTTCTGAAAACTAAAAATGCAAATCAATGAAAATTTAAAAGACTAGGGTCGAAGTCACATCGCTCGAAAAGGAAGCCCTAACAATCTTAAAGGGCTAACTTTTCCGATGACCTACTACCCAAAAAAAACCGGGCTTGCGCAAAAATGCTTGCAAGCCCGGCGAAAACACGCTCTCTCTAATTTTTATCGTGCTAAGATAATGCTTTTTGTAAAAACCAAATCATGTGTAGTTGTTTTTATAAAAAAAATCCTGGGAAATTTCGTTTGGAACTACATCTAGTTGATTATCAGCGGCTTTCGAACACCGTTAATGCCGTTGCTAAGGTAGCCACAGTAAGACTCAGCCCAAGTTTCCAGCGAAGGCAGATAGACGGTTTCAGTAATGGTTTTCGCATACTTTAATCAAACTGCCAAAGTTGAAGATTGGACAAGAAGAAATATTTTTTAAATGTCTTTGGCCTATGGTTTTGCAAAAAAGGAAAAAGGACTATCTTTGCCCGCTAATTTAAAAATAGAAATAATTCAGACATGAAAAGTGATATCCATCCAAAGAATTACCGCAAAGTTGTGTTCAAGGATTTCTCCTGTGATGAATCTTGGATTACCTACTCTTGCGCCCATACAAAGGACATGATAACTTGGGAAGATGGCAACGAATACCCGCTCGTGAAGTTGGAAATCTCCGCTGCCTCGCACCCGTTCTTTACCGGCAAAATGAAATTTGTTGACACGGCAGGTCGTATCGACAAGTTCAAAAAACGTTTTGCGAACACGAAATTCAACAAACCTGAAGCTGAATAATTCGTGTACCGCATTCTTCAACTAAAAAGCCTCAACCAGCGTTGAGGCTTTTTTTGTAATATTGCCTCGCCTAGCAAATGCTAGAAAAATATGGGCACACTGAACTAAGCCGCCTGCCGACCCAAGCTTATTTTTGATGAAAAATCTCATTCTTTTCGACAACGAAACCAGGGACCACCTGCTCCCCTTCACTTTCACACGCCCAGTTTGCGAGATCAGGTTAGGGGCAATGACCAATCGGGAACGTTGGGAAAAATGGATGAACGGCAAGGCATCCTACATCACCCAAGACTACCTCTCCGAACGCTACGACATCATCATTTCCGAAGTCAACTATCTTATTAACGGCTCGGTGTTGCCAACGCACGAAATCGTTTCGTTGATTTCACAGATGGAAAACGGCGGTGCCATGCTGCTCGACGGGGAGCTGATAGCTGCCGTCCTCGACCGAGACCAGTTCAACCGCTTAATGTACGACGACATTGATGACCTCAACAGCTTTGAAATAAAGGAAGCCCCAGTCCTGAAAATGAACCGTCTCTGGGACATTTTCCTGCTGAACGAAAAAGCCATCGTTTTGGATTTTAAGTTGCTCACCACGGGAAGGACATCCCAGCCCATCAGTAATACAAACCAAATCATCGGTGAAGGCTCAATTTTCTTGGAGCCAGGGGCAAGGGTGGAGGGCGCTACCTTGAACGCTACCAAAGGCCCAATCTACATCGGCAAGGATGCGGAAGTCATGGAAGGCGCACTCATCCGAGGGCCTTTTTCGCTCGGTGAAGAGGGCGTTGTAAAAATGGGCGCAAAAATCTACGGCCCAACAGCCATTGGCCCGTACTGCGTGGTGGGCGGAGAGGTCAAAAACATCGTGATGTTCGGCCACTCCAGCAAGGGCCACGAAGGCTACCTAGGGAATTCCGTTATCGGTGAGTGGTGCAATATCGGGGCGGATACCAACTGCTCCAACCTGAAGAACAACTGGAGCGAGGTCAAACTTTGGAACTACGTCTCCGGCCAAATCGAGCAGACCGACCAACTGAAAATCGGGCTGTTCATGGGTGACTACT
>CAZDSU010000031.1:0-72279 GCA_964508135.1 uncultured Saprospiraceae bacterium | reverse complement strand
GTATAACTAACTGATATTCTTTGACTTAGATGAATTTTAACTACGCCAAATTAAACGACGACACCGACAACGACGGACTGAAAGATGGTTGTGAGGATAAAAACCACAATGGCCAAAAAGAAGCCGATGAAACCGGCCCATTGCTGGCGGATACCGATGGTGATGGACTCAAAGACGGTGTTGAAGATGCCAACCACAACTGTGTGCTCGACAATGGTGAGAGCAACCCGCTTGAATATTGCAGTCCGAGCAACACCTTGGCCAACTGTGATTTTGACGGTGATGGAATCACCAACATCAATGACCTTGACGACGACGGCGATGGCGTTGACGACTTCAGCGACGTGGGCCCTTTCGACCCAAACAGCGATAGCGACGATGATGGCATTACGGACAATGTGGAGACTGGGGGCGATGGAGAATTCAATGTAGGTATTGACACCAATCCGCTCGACGATGACACGGACGATGACGGTATCAAGGACGGTACCGAGGACCTCGACCACGATGGCAACCAAGACCTCAACGAGACCGACCCAAACAACCCGAACACAGACGGAGATACGCTGGCGGACGGTGACGAGGATATAAACCACAATGGCATGGTGGATGCTGGTGAGAGCGACCCGCTCGACCCATGCTCGCCATTCTCCAATGGTGGCAACTGCGACAACGTTGACCTCGACAACGACGGGTACTTCTCCGATGTGCCACAAGGTGATCCAACCTATGACATCAACGACAACAACGCTTGTGTGCCATCGGTGGCATCACCCACCTGTGATTTTGATGGTGATGGCAGTCCAAACCAGAATGACCTCGACGACGACAACGACGGCGTTGCCGATGCTCAGGATACAGACGACTACAACCCAAACAATGACAGTGACAACGACGGCCTCAGCAATGTAATCGAGACTGGTGGAGATGGCGTTTACAACAGCGGCGTTGACACGCACCCACTCAACCCGGATACCGACGGTGACGGAATCAAGGACGGTACAGAGGACAAAAACAAAAACGGAGACTATGAAGCAGCCACGGAGACCAACCCGCTGGTAAAAGACACGGACGGTGACGGAATTGATGATGGCATTGAGGACAGCAACAAAAACGGCGTCGTGAACCAGGGCGAATCTGACCCGAAGGACAAGTGCAGCCCGTACACGCACCTTTCGCCCTGTGTAGGAGCCGACAACGATGCGGATGGCTATGTTGGGGACTATCCGCCAACCCACCCGGATTTTGACCCAGACGATTTCAATTCATGTGTGCCTGACTATACCAGCGCCCTATGTGATTTTGACCAGGACGGCGTTGTGAACGGCCAGGATTTCGACGACGACAACGACGGTGTGGCCGATCCAGATGATGTGGATGCCTACGACCCTAATTCCGACTCGGACGATGACGGCCTGACCGACAACGACGAAACTGGTGGTAACGGCGTGTACGACCCAAGTGAAGGTGATAGCGACCCACTCGACCCATGTAGCCCGGATATCAACAATGTCGCATGCAGTGGTACTGACGACGACAACGACGGTTACTATGCCAATTTTACGCCGGACAACCCACAGTACGACCCGGACGATGCCAATCCTTGTTTGCCAAATTGCGCAATTGGGCTTTGCGACTTCGATGGCGATGGCAATATAAACAGCACCGACAATGACGACGACAACGACGGCGTCAAAGACAACAACGACGTTGATGACTGTAACATTGATAGCGACAGTGACGCGGACGGCATCAGCGATAACGTGGAAACTGGAGGCGATGGACAGTACAACGCTGGCATTGACACCAACCCACTCAGCAAAGACTCCGACAACGACGGCGTGGAAGATGGTAAAGAAGATGCCAACCACAACGGCGACCAAGACCCAGGCGAAATGAATCCGCTCGATGCCGACTCTGACGACGACGGCCTCACCGACGGTGCGGAGGATATCAACAAAAACGGTGTTTTGGACATTGGCGAAAGCGATCCGCTCGACCGCTGTGACCCGATTGCCACTAGCCCCACTTGCGATTTCGATGGCGATGGCCAAGCAAACAACGTTGACCTGGACGACGACGGCGATGGGGTAAATGACGCTGATGATGAGGACGACTTCAACGTCAACAGCGATTCCGACGGCGACGGCCTCGGTGACGGTGCCGAGCAAACGCTCGGCTCCAACCCGCTCAACCCGTGCGACCCAAGTTCATCGGCACCTAACTGCCAGCCAAACGATAACGACGGAGACGGATATGCATCAAACTTCCCAGCTACCGATGCACTTTATGACCCGAATGATGCCAATCCTTGCGTACCGGATGTTACTGTTGGTGCCTGTGACTTTGACCAAGATGGAAGCACGAACAATATTGATACCGATGACGACAACGACGGTGTGTCTGACGCAAATGACGTGGATGATTACAACCCTAACAGCGACTCGGACAGTGACGGTATTGCCGACAATGTGGAAACACAAGGGGACGCACAATACAACGCCGGTGTTGACAGCAATCCGCTAGATTCCGATACGGATGATGACGGCCTGGCCGATGGCACAGAAGATGCCAACCATAGCGGTACACAGGACGGTTCGGAGACCAGTACCATTCATGCCGATACGGATACTGATGGCCTGAATGACTTCAATGAGGTGACAAACGGGACCAATCCGCTCGACCATTGCGACCCGAACAACACGCTTGCCGCCTGTGATTTTGATGGGGATGGCACTGCCAATAATGTTGACAACGACGACGATGGTGATGGTGTGGTTGACGTGTCAGATGTTGACCCGTTCAATCCCAACAGCGATTCGGATGGAGATGGGCTTGCCGACTTGTCAGAGACAAATTCAAGTTCAAACCCGCTCAATGGATGCGACCCGAATGTCAACAGCCCAGCATGTCCTGCAGTTGATTTGGATGGTGATGGATATTTTGAAAATTACCCTGTCAACAGCCCATTGTTTGACCCTAATGGCTCAAATCCATGTGTGCCAAGTGTAGCAGCCGGTACATGTGACTTCGACAACGATGGTCTCATCAACAGCATTGACAATGATGATGACAAGGATGGGGTAGATGATGCACAGGATGTTAACCCATACAACCCGAATAGCGATTCCGATGGTGACGGAATATCGGATGTCATTGAAACGCATGGTGACGGTGGCTACAACGCAGGCATTGATACCAACCCACTCGATACGGACACGGACGACGATGGCATCATGGATGGTGTTGAAGACAAAAACCAAAACGGGTTGGTGAACGTGGGTGAAACTAATCCGGTTGACAACGACACTGACAACGACGGGATTCATGACGGCGTGGAGGACACAAACTTTAACGGCCATGTTGATGCTGGTGAAAGCGATCCGCTCAACGTCTGCGACCCGAACGCCACGTTTGCATCCTGCGACTTCGACGGTGATGGTCAAATCAACGACATTGACCCTGACGATGACAACGACTGCCTCGACGACGATGTTGATGCCGACCAATTTGACCCTGCCAGCGACACGGACCAGGACGGTCTTTCAGACCTGGCCGAATGCCAGGGTGGTACAGACGCACTCAATCCTTGCAGCCCATCACCCGTAGGCCCGCTTTGCAACGGCCAAGTAGATGTGGATGGTGACGGCTACTTCGCTGATGTCATGGGTGACAACCCTACCTTTGACCCAGATGACGCAAACCCATGTGTGCCGAGCGTTACGGTGGGTGTTTGCGACTTCGACAACGATGGCCAGGTAAACAGCATTGACGCTGACGACGACGCTGACTGCGTGAACGACGCCGACGACGTTGACGACTACAATGCGCAAAGCGACAGCGACAACGACGGCTATGCCGACTTGGCGGAATGCCAGCAAGGCAGCGACCCGCTTGACCATTGCGACCCAACGCCTACTGCGCCCGATTGCGACACGACTGCAGATACTGACGACGATGGTTACAGCCCAGATTTTGGGGCAAACGACCCGCTTTTTGACCCGGACGACAACGACGCCTGCGTGCCGAACCATACGGTAGGTGTGTGCGACTTTGACCAGGACGGTCAGGTCAACAGCGAGGATGCCGACGATGATGGCGACTGCGTCAACGACACGGAAGACGTGGCCGACTACGACCCACAGAGCGATACCGACGGCGACGGTGATGCCGACCTTGTGGAGTGCCAAAGCGGTACCGATCCATTGAACGCATGTGACCCGCACAACGGCACGGCAGAATGTGATTGCGATGGGGACGGCATTGTCAACGGTACCGACACCGACGACGACAACGACGGCGTGGCCGACACGGCAGATGTGGATGATTGCAACCCGAACAACGACACCGACAATGACGGCATCACAAATATTGACGAAACGACGGCTGGCAGCGATCCGCTCGATGCCTGTGACCCGAACCCGAACGCGGCTGCTTGCTTGCACCCGGACGACGATGGTGACGGTTTCTCAGGTGCGGATGACCCGGATGACAACAATCCGTGCGTACCGAACAACACGGTTGGCGTTTGCGACTTTGACCAGGACGGCCTCGTGAACAGCGTGGACCCTGACGACGACAACGACTGCGTCAACGACGACCAGGACATCAACGATTATGATTCGAGCAGTGACAGCGACAGCGATGGAATTGCTGACCTGACGGAATGCCAGGACGGCAGTAACCCACTTGACAAGTGCGACCCGAACAGTACCTTCGGAACCTGTGACTGCGATGGAGACGGAATTGTCAATTCCACCGACACGGATGATGACAATGACGGTGTGGCCGACGCCAACGACTTGGACGACTGCAACCCAAGCAACGACTCAGACAATGACGGAATAACAAATATTGACGAAACCGCCGCTGGCTCCGACCCGCTCAACTCATGCGACCCTGACCCGAACAACTTCGTCTGCACAGGTACGGATGTAGACGGTGATGGCTATATCGCAAATGCTCCGCAAGACAACCCGCTCTTTGATGTGGACGACAACAACCCGTGTTTGCCAAACCACGAAGTTGGCGTATGCGACTTTGACGAAGATGGAGCGATAAACAGCTTGGATGCCGACGATGACAACGACGGTGTGAGCGACGACGACGATGTTGCCGACTTCGACCCGAATAGCGACAGTGACGGTGACGGAATTACCGACAACGTGGAAACTGGTGGGGATGGAGAATACAACGCTGACATTGATTCCAATCCGCTTGACACTGACACGGACGATGATGGCTTGGCCGATGGCCTTGAAGACGCAAACCAAAACGGCCTGGTTGATGAAGGCGAAACCGACCCTGTCAGCAACGATACGGACGAGGATAGCTTGACCGACAACCAAGAGGATGCAAACCTCAACGGGCAGGTTGACCCAGGCGAGTCTGACCCACGCAACCCGGACGATGACAACGACGGCATCCTGACCATTGACGAAGATACAAACAACAACGGCGACGTGCTGGACGACGATACGGACTTGGACGGTACACCAGACTTCATGGATCCAGACCCATTTTCTTTCGTTCGTTTGAAGGCGTTCTTGCAAGGTTCGTTCGTTTCTTCAACTGGCTTGATGAACGACAAACTTCGCACCACGCTGGACGATGACGGCAACAGGTACATCCCACTGACGGAGCCTTACACGGACCTGACAATGCCCAACGGCACCAAACCGTTCATCCACCTTGGCAGTGGTGGCGAGCAAATCCAGGCGAGCGTCCTCGACGTGACTGGCTCGGATGCAATCGTGGACTGGGTGTTCTTGGAATTGCGGAGCAAATCAACTCCATCAAGCAGGTTGTTGACTCGTGCCGCCTTGATACAAAGGGATGGGGACATCGTTGACCTCGATGGAGTAAGCCCGGTTGTGTTCAAAGCGAAAACAGACGACTACTACATTGCAGTGCGCCATCGCAACCACCTTGGCGTAATGTCAGGACAAACAATTACCATGACGAGGGACAAGGACACTGCTCCGTTCATTGACTTCACTAGCCCGAACACAGCGACTTATGGTACTCATGCCCAGAAGACGATAGGCAACTACAAGGCGCTTTGGGCTGGCAATGCCAACATGGACAGAAGGGTATTGTATCAAGGCAGTGGGGCTGATAGGGACTTCATCTTCTTCGATGTTTTCCTAGACCCAGACAACACGAACCAGAGCTTCAACTTTATCGGTCATGGCTACAAGACAAGTGACACTGACCTCGACGGAAGGTATATTTACCAGGGTTCTGGCAACGACGTTGACAATATGATATTCTTCAACGTGCTGCTCCACCCAGGCAATGCCTCCAATGTTATCAATTACATCATCTACGAACAGCTGCCATAAGCTGATTGGTAGGTACGATAAGTTCACATTAATTGCAAGGAAATATCGGGGTTATTATGGTAATGCTGCGTTTCCTTGCATTTAATGGTGAAAAATGGTTTAAGACGAAAGTGGACGGTTTGCTGAAAACCCAGGGATAAAGCAATTTATTTTTGGCATTACGGTTGATTCCATTGGTGTTTACCGTAGGCAAATCGTCTGCTTTTCTTAAGAAACACAAGAGTAGGGATAAGTGATAAATGCTAAATATACCCACTGAAAATCAATTTTTTATTGTTGATAATTAATAAATATTAGCAATTAAAAATTAGGTTTCTTTTCTTTAAAAGCCATAAACCGGCACGGTTTTCGACTAATATAAATGTTCAAAAGAAGTTTGCACAAGTGAAAATAAAGCACTAATTTTGAACACTAATTTAGAAGATTCCCTCCGCCAAAAAGGCAACAAAATATCCCCCACAGGCTGGCTTTTCTCCTCCCGCAAGCATAATTAGGTTGATAAAACCATTTTTTAAAAAGAACATAAAAACTAGAACAATGAACAAAGTAAACACTCTGTGTGCAGCAGTCCTGCTGTTCCTTTCTTCCACTTCCATCGCACAAGTTCAGTTCAAGCTTGCCTTTGACCAAGAAACTGAGCGCTACACGGTTTCCATCATCCCGGTAGCAACCTACACAAATCCTCAAAACATCACGGGTACAGGCCAAGTCACCATCAAAGTGCCAACCAACAACTTCGACCCGGTTGACATCGAAGACCATCTGACAGGCATGCACTGGGAAGCGAATGCCCGCAACAATTCGCCATCTGAGTCGCCTGATTTCGACTACATCTCCTTTGGCTTGCTTATCCAGGGAATAGCATTCCCAGATTACGTAGCCGGAGTCGAAATGCCACTTTTCAGTTTCCAGAATGCTTATGGCTGCAATGGCGCTATCACGTTGGTGGACAACCTCTCTGACGAGTTCATGCCGCCCAACAGCCAGAACGCCAACATCGGCAACGCACTGACCATCCTTGGTGCAGGTGGCGAGGCTTACGGTGGCATCTATGGCAGCCCGGTCTGCAACTGCGACCCGAACGCTGTGCTGTCTGCAAAAGAAGAAGTTGGGCTTACGAGCTACAGCATCTTCCCGAACCCTGCCAGTGATTTTGTCAACGTAAAAGTTGACTGGGCAGGCGAGGCAGGCGACGCCACCATCCAAATCGTGGATGCAACTGGCAAGCAGGTAATGGCTTCGCAAATGAACTTGGCCAATGGCAAAAACACCCAGAAACTGCAGGTATCCGACTTGGTGCCGGGAAGTTACTTGGTGTACCTCGCCGGTAGCGACTGGAAGATTGGCCTTGACCGTTTCTCCAAGCAATAATTCAGGATTGATTGCCGGGCATTCGCAGGCAGATGTAGGAGGGGTATTGCCCTGACTGCAAATGGCTCCGAATGCCTCGCTACCAATCCTAAAAAATCACGCTTTTTTACCTGAAAAAGCCCTGCCTACCGAATAGTCAATACCCATTTAGCCTAAGAAAATGAGAGGGAGAACAGAGAAGACTTTTGGTTTCGACTAAGATAATCTCTGTCATTGAGCGGCAATCATGAGGGTTGCCGCTTTTTTGTGTTTAACGCATGACCAAAAAAAAAATAAAACCGCTTGGCCGTATGTGCTTTACATTGTTGCACAATCGCCCTATCTTTGCACTACTATTCGCAAAAAATGAGAAAACAATCGAATAGACCAATCGACTAACTTCCATACTATTTCCCTTAGGCTTGTTCACTATGTGACTTATTTTTGTATTTAGAAAAGCTTTGAACAGCCAATATTCTAAGCTACATCCCTTGGTATTTTTTAGAGAAAACTTACACAACAACCACTATGGACTTAGGGTATCTCATTAACATACTATTAAAGAGAAAATGGCTTCTTCTTTCCGTCATTTTACTCGCTTCCACAGCCACTTGGTTCTTCATCGGAAAACTTCCTTCTGCTTACAAGTCCAAGGCCGTGATTTCCACTGGCATCATTGACTACAAGGGCGTCAGCCTGCAGTTAGAGAACCCGTTCATCCAGCAGTTCCAAATCGAGAGCAGTTTCAACAGCCTCATTGAGAAGATGAAGAGCCGTACCAGCATCAAGCTGCTGACGGACACTTTGCTGCTGCATGACCTGCAAGCCAACAAGACCAACGAGCGGGCCTTCCGAGAGCCTGATGCCGAGGAGGTTAACTTGACGGAAACTGAGTTGAACAATGTTGTAATGAAGTTGAAAGCCAGCTTCACGGATACGATATTGAACACTAAACCGCAAACGGAACTCAGCAACAACCGCCTGGCCGAAGCATACGGTTACGACTTTGAAGCGCTGTGGAAAAAGCTCGAAATCAAGCGGATAGGAGAGACCGACTACCTCAGCGTTGAGTTTGAGTCCGAAAGCCCGGAACTTTCCTACTTTGTGGTTAACACTTTTGTCAAGAAGTTTTTTGCGATGCACGAAGACGACCTATCTGAGAAAGAAAACAAAGCCCTTAAATTCGCTGTGGAGCAGTTCAGGGTTCGCAAGGCAGAGCTTGACACGATTACCATCAAAATTGACAACTATAAAAACGCCAACGGCTTGGTGGATGTGACCAGCCAGCGGGAGGGGGTGGTCTCGCATATTCAAGACCTTGAATTGAAACTTGAGGAGAGCAGGCTGCAAATTCCTGCTTTGGAGCTGAATATTGCTTCGCTCGAAAAACAGGTTATGCGCTATCGTAAGGAATTGGGTCCCGACTATTCCAACAACATTTTGTATAGAAGTGACATCAATGAACTTGACAATGAAATCAAGAAACTCCAGGATAAACGGGTAGAGGAGTTCGCAGATGGTCGCAATACCGCTGCATTGGACAAACGAATTGAGGGGCTTCGAAAAAAACAATCGGACTTGATTCAAAAAGACATTCCGGTGGACAAGGACCTCAAAGCCAAACTTGGTGACCACGCCATTCAATTGCTAAAAGATAAAATCCAAAAAGAGCTTGACCTTGAACTTGCAAAACAATCCTTCACTTCCTATCAAAGAGAAATAAATAGGCTAAACGGTAAAGCAACCTCGCTAACTATCAATGACAACAAGCTAGCATCGCTCGAAGCGGAAAAAGAACGCATTGACAAAGAATATACCTCTGCACGTGACAAATACGAAGCCGCCAAAAACTACAAGGAAGGTTCAGAAAACCCACTGAGCGTTATTGAAAATGCGGAATACCCGTTCGAACCAGAATCGAAGCATCGGGCTGTTTTTGCAGCATTTGCAGGTGTTGCGGGTGGCTCTATTGCCAGTATCATCCTATTTTTGCTGGCGTTCATTGACTCCAGCCTCCAGTCACCGTCACAATTTCAACGGATTACAAAACTGCCATTGGTGGGCCATGTGAACAAAGTGAAAGTCAGGAACATGAACCTGCACAACCTTTTCTTGTCCATGCACAACAAGCCGGAACTAGAAGTTTTCAAGGAAAATATCCGAAAAATAAGGACGGCAATAGAAAGTTCAGGGGCCAAGTGTATCTTATTTACCAGCCCCAAGCCGCAAGAAGGAAAGTCATTTCTCGTTGTTTTGCTGGCATACGCACTCAGCTTGAACGACAAGAAGATATTGATAATTGACACCAATTTCAAGAACAACACGCTGTCTGGATACAAGACCAAGTCGTTCTTCGAGATAAGCACGGACGGGCCGCAGCAGAAAACAGGCTTGGGCATTGAAAACGGCTATGGCCAGCTTTCGTCGCCAGAAACGGCTGCTGCAAACGATGCCACCCTGAAAAGCATTGATATCGTTGCCAACAAAGGAGGCAGCCAAAGCCCAGCCGAGGTGCTTGCTGGCAAGAACTTCAAGAAGGTGATTGAACAGTACAGCAAAAAGTACGACTTCATCTTCATGGAGGCAGCCGCCATGAACAAGTTTTCGGATGCAAGGGAGCTTATGCCCTTTGCTGACAAGGTTATCGCGGTGATGTCCGCTGATTCGCCCATTGGCAACGAAGACAAGGATACGCTGGAGTTCTTGCGCGGCTTGAATGGCAAACTGCTCGGCGGTATCCTCAACATGGTTGATTTGAAGAATATTTAAAGACAGTAGACTTGAGACAAAAGACTTTAGACAATAGACAGGCATAAACACGAGACGTTGAAAACCAGCACTTTATGATTACCGACGCCCTTTCTAAAGTCTATTGTCTAAAGTCTATTGTCTAAGGTCTTTTGTCTTTCATAGCCCATTCAATGGAGAATTCATACTGGCTAAAATCAGGTTTTTACACCCTGTCGGAAAAAGCAACCTCCATGCTTTTCGGCTTCGGCGGTGCAGTACTGCTGTACAGGGCGATACCTGAGCAGGGAGTTTTTGGCGTTTGGGTGCTGTTTTTGTCCATTGTATCAGTCATTGAGGTAGGGCGGATTGGGTTGCTTCAAAACGCATTGGTCAAGCACCTCTCCGTGGGGGAAGGTGACGAGGCCGGAAGAATTACCACTGCCTCCTTCGTGCTGAACGGGATGCTAACTTTGCTGATTGTGCTCATCTGCTTGGCTTTGTCGCCATTGGCGGCGAAGATTTTTGAAGCACAGGAGCTTTCCATCTTGTTCAAGATATACTGCCTGACCACCGCTGCGCTGATACCGTTTTACCAATGCAATTATATCCAACAGGCGAATCTTGACTTCAAGGGGATTTTTTGGAGCAACTTCGCAAAAGGCGGGGTACTTTTTGGGTTTATCCTTTATCTGTTCATTGAAAAAAAACCGGTTCACCTTGCCGATCTAGCACTCGTGCAAGTGGTGGCAGCCTTGGTTTCCGCTTTGGTTGCTTGGCTTTTTGCCAGAAAATACGCACGGTTCAGCCGGAAAATAGATTGGGAGTGGGTGAAGAAGCTTTTTGCCTACGGCAAGTTTGTTTTCGGCACCAACATCAGCACACAGCTTTACAAGACGGTTGACAAGCTGCTACTGGGTATGATGCCTGGGGGGGGCATGGCAGCGGTGGCCATCTACGACGCAGCCATCCGCATCACCAACCTGACGGATGTGCCAACTGCCAGCATGGCTTCCATGGTGTTTCCCCAAAGTTCCCGCAGGGTGCAGGAGGGCAACGGTGCTGTTAAGCAATTGTACGAAAAAGCCGTTGGCGCCATACTGGCCTTCATGGTTCCGTGCATCATCCTTGTCCTGCTACTGGCCGATTGGCTGATTTTCCTGACCGCAGGGAAAGCCTACGCCGAAGCGGCAAACCTGCTCAGGATTACCATTCTGTTTGGCTTGTTTCTTCCTTATGCCGTTCAGTTCGGTACAGTGTTGGATTCCATTGGAAAACCGAAGGTCAACTTCATTTACACCCTGTTCAGCTTGCTACTCACTGCCCTCCTCAATTGGCTGCTGATACCACAAATGGGCGTGAAAGGAGCAGCGATAGGCACTTTGGCAGCTTACGCTGTCACCTTTTTATTCATGCAGGCTTATTTGCATAAAACTTTGAAAATCAATCCTTTAAAACCGTTTTTTCACATGGTTGACTTTTATGGAAAAATCATAAATTTTACGAAGCAACAAATGCAAGGGCCTAAGGAACCAGTAACTTCAATTGAACTTCTAGAGCAAGAGGTTGAGAATATCAGATGAAGACTAACAGACTCAATTAAGACCTAGTTGAAATAAATTAGCCCCCTCGATTCAAAAGGACAACGATTGTTTGTCCAACAAAATTGATTGAAAGCCAAAGACAAATTATGATGACTCAAGCAATGTACGAAGAGGGTTTGGCCTATGCCGAATCAAATTTTAAGGACGAACATGCTGCTCACTTGCATGTGGACAAAAAGCTCATTCGTGAAAAATTCAACATGGACGGCAAAAAGGTGCTCGACTTTGGGTGCGGCATGGGAGGCATGAGCTTGTGGTATGCCACGAATTTCAAGTGCCAGGTGCTGGGAATAGATATTGACCGCCACCACATCAAGATTGCCAATGACCTGAAGGACCGTCACAAGGTGCACAACGTCAACTTTGAGGTGCGGAACGTGCTCGACCAGCCGCTCGACGAAAAGTACGACTTCATTGTGCTGAATGACGTGGCGGAACATATCCAGTTGCCCATTTTGAAGAGGATATTTCAGTCGCTGAACAAAAACCTGGCGAACAACGGCGGCATTTACGTCTCCTACCCGCCTTGGCGCAGTCCTTATGCCTCGCACGTGCAGCACGTAGTGGGCATTCCGTGGTGCCAGTTTTTACCGGAAGGTGTGCTGCTGAAAATGATTGAAAAGAACAACCGGCAGATAGTCGGTGAGGAAGAGAGCGATTTGCTGCAAGCGTACAAAGGACTTAACCACCTGACAAACAGCAAGTTGATGAATGCCCTGGAAGGTTCAGGCTTGAAGCCCGTTTACCGAAAAAGCCATAGCTTCGTCAACAAATTCGAGCCTTTCAAAAATACAAACCTGCGGTTTTTTCCGCTCGATTTTTTGGTGACAAAGGAGTTTGTGCTGTTGGAAAAGGCGGCTTAAATGCTGCTGCAAATTTCTAATTTCTCAATTTCCAAATTTCAAAAGAGACTCGCCCCCCTACAAATGGCGATGGAATATGCACTCTGACCTCGACATCATCTATTTTACCCTTTTCCCATGGGACAATGCGTACTCATCGGTTTCGCTTTCTTTTACGAGGGAATTTGCGAAGCACAACCGTGTTTTCTACATCAATCACCCCTACACGGTCAAGGATTTTGTCAAAGGATGGAACCAGCCGATGGTGAAGGCCAGGCGGCAGGACATGCTGCTGAACAGGATGCGCTACGAAACCATCCCAGAGCTGCCAGAGGTCATTGCCGTGCAGCCGCCGCTCACCGTGCCCATCAACTGGATGAACCCGGGAAAGAGCTACGACAAATGGTTCGAGTACAACAACCGAATCATTGTCAACACGATACGCCAGGTAATCAAAGATTATAACATCCAGAATTTTGTGTACCTGAACTGCTTCAACCCCTACTACGCCGGGGCGTTGCCGAAGGAACTTGGTGCCAAGCTGAACATGTACCAGTGCATTGACGACATGACCGAGGAGGAATACACCGCTAGGCACGGCGCTAGGGTAGAGGAGGAGGCCATCCGCAATTCGGACATTGCATTCGTGACCTCGAAAAACCTACAGCGCCTGAAAAGGCACTTGAACCCCAACACCTACGTGCTCCACAATGCGGTGGACATCACGATTTTTGAAAAGGCGCTGGGAAACCCGTTGCCCAGGCCCAAGGAACTGGAAGGGGTGAAAGGGAAAATCATTGGGTTTACCGGGAATATCAACGAATACAGGTTGGACTATCCGCTTTTCAGGCAAATTGCGGAGCAGCACCCGGACAAAACGCTGGTGATGGTGGGGCCTATAAACTCGGATTGCTACAAAAAGCATGGACTTGACAAAATGTCGAACGTCATCTTAACCGGCGGCAAACACATAAGTGAGTTGCCTGCTTTCTTGCAGCATTTTGACGTGACGATTATCCCATTCTTGAAAAACAAGCTCACGGCAAGCATCTACCCCCTGAAAATCAACGAGTACCTGGCGGCTGGAAAACCAGTGGTAGCCACTAATTTTTCAGAAGATATTCGTAGTTTTGCTGACGTTGTTTACATTGTGGAGAAGGATGAAGACTTTGTGCAGGCTATTGACAGGGCCATTGCTGAGAATTCTTCGGAGTTAATCGAACAAAGAGTTTTGACCGCAAAACAAAACACCTGGACCGAGCGGGTAAAGCAATTTTGGGAGATTGTTGACCAGCATCTCGTCGGAGCGGAAAAAGTGTATTAACCTAGCATAATAATACGCTACAAATTACCGCAACGATTTGATTGTCAATAAATTAATTGATTCTCCGGCGTTCAGGTATTGGCATTTTATTAATTCCATTGAATAAAGAACAACATTATGACTCAGACACTCAATGCATTTACGGAAAAATTATTCGTGCCTGACACGAAGGATTTCCTAAGTGAAAAGTACCAAGACCTACAGGCCGTTGCCGCGGATTTCAAGGCCAAGTACGCAAGCGGTGACCCATTTCCCAATATTCATTTCGAGGATTTTTTCAATCCCGATGTGCTTGATGCCATGCTGGAGGAGTTTCCAAACCTCGAAGGCAAGGACGACATCAAATACCAAACTCCGAACGAAATCAAGTTAGCCTCTCGTGGCGAACGCCGATTTGGGCCTGTGTCCAAGGCATTTGCCCATTTTCTCAATTCAGAGCCGTTCCTGCTGTTCTTGCAGGAACTGACGAGCATCGAAGAGACCCTAACGCCTGACCCCTACTTTGAAGGTGGCGGGTTCCACCAAACCAAGCCCGGCGGCTTCCTGAAGATACATGCCGACTTCAACAAGCACCGCCAAACCGGACTGGATCGCCGACTGAACGTGCTGGTTTACCTCAACAAAGATTGGGAAGACGAGTACGGCGGCCACTTTGAACTGTGGAACAGGGACATGACCCGTTGCGTGAGCAAGATCCCACCACGGTTCAACACCATGGCAATGTTCACCACCACCGACTTCTCGTACCACGGCCTGCCCAACCCGCTGACGTGCCCCCCAGACCGTAGCAGGAAGTCTTTGGCGCTTTACTACTACACCAACGGGCGGCCATCAAGCGAGATAAACCAAGGGCTGGAAGACCATACCACACTTTTCAGGGACAGGAAAGGATTAACCGTGGATGCTGGCATGCGTAAATTTAATGCACTACAATCCACCAAAGATTTTGCTAAGGATTTGATACCACCTATCTTTGTGAAGTTGGGCAAAAAAATCTTAAAATAAGAACTTAACGATTCATGGAGAACAACGCTAAACAAGTTAATCAGGAACCAGATATCGTTCTTTCCGGGAAAGAAAAAATGCTGGAATTTGTGGCAACGACCATGTGCTTCCTGCTCTTGATGGCTTGCTTGCTGAAAGTGCTGTTTTTCTGAATTTCAAAAAATATTTGAATGGGTTAGGAATCGGGAGCTTGGCTAAGCCCGCAAGGGTGGAACCAGTTCCCATTCTTTTTTCCCATCTTCCTTTCGGCTCTTTCCAGCCAGGCTACTTTTCCCCCACTTTAGGCTATTGGACATCCCCTCCGGCTATTGCAAAGCGCTAATTATCAATGATTTTGTGCTAATTTTGAAACAGTATCGTCCCCTCGGACTATTGAGAAAATGAATTACACCATATCTATATTTTCTGGAATCAAAGACTGGATGGTACGGCAGGTGATGTACCAGAAGTTGAACAACCCGTTTGGATATGCGCTGTTGGCGCTCTTTGCGGTAGGGTTGGCTTTTGTTTTGTCCATGTTGCCGCTCAAACTCGCCGTACTGTTCGTGGCAGTTATTTTGGCTATTCCGGTAGTGGTGGGTGTGTTCGTTGACCTGAATTTTGGGATTATCGTCATGCTCTTTGCTGCCTTTTTTTTGGGCTTGGTAGCCAAGTTTACAGATGCCCCAATTGGCACCGCCCTTGATGGCATGTTGGTGCTAATGCTCGTTGGAATGCTGGCTCGCCTCATCAAGGAAAGGGATTTTAGCTTCGCAAAAAACCCTATCAGCTTCTTCATTTTTGCTTGGATTTACTACAACCTGCTGGAGGTGCTCAACCCGTGGGCTGGGTCGAGGCTTGCGTGGGTGTACACGGTGCGGACGGTCGCCCTGCTTTTAGCGCTGTATTTCATCGCCTGTTATGCTTTCAGTACCTACCGTCGCATTGTCAACACACTGAAATTGATACTTTTCCTTGGGTTTGTTTCCGCTTTGTATTCCCTGAAACAAGAATGGATAGGGTTCAGTCAAGCTGAAATCACCTGGCTCAATGCAGACGAAGAGCGTTTCATGCTGATATTTCAGTGGGATAGGATGCGGGTCTTCTCTTTCTTTTCCGATCCCACTACTTTTGGAATTTTGATGGGATACATGAGCATGTTGTGCCTTGTTTTGGCCGCAGGCCCATTCAAAATCTGGCGACGGATTGCACTTTTGGTAGCGGCTGTTTCCATGTTGCTGGGCATGGCCTATGCAGGTTCTCGGACGCCGTTTGTGATGCTGCCGATGGGGGTCATCCTGTACATGGTGCTTACTTTCAAACGGCAGACCATTTTAGCCGCACTTATTTTCTTCATGATTGGCGCTGGCTTCATCATGAAATCAACCAACAGTGCCGTCATCTGGCGGATACAGTCAGCCTTCCGGGGAGAGAGCAATGACACCATCGAGGTCAGGATGAAAAACCAGGCGAAGATTCAGCCGTACATCCTGTCGCACCCAGTGGGGGCCGGCCTCGGAAGCACTGGATACTGGGGCAAGCGCTTCACGCCGGACAGTTGGTTGGCCGGTTTTGCGCACGATAGCCTCTACGTCCGACTGGCCGTTGAAACGGGCTGGGTGGGGCTGTTGATTTACATGGGACTTCTCTTCACGGCCATGCGCACCAGCATCCGATATTATTTTAGGGTGAAAGACCCGACCATCAAGACACTGTACCTCGGTCTAACCATCACCGTGTTCTTGCTCGCACTGGCAAGCTACCCGCAGGAGGCCATCACCTTGTTGCCCACCTCCGTCGTGTTCTACCTCATGTTAGCCATGATCGCCCGCTTGAAGGATTTCGACCCAAATTTTGCGAAGCAAGAGGAAATAATGGAGAATTGAAAATTGAAAATTCGGAGGCCCGCATTTTCAATTTTCGGCGGTGTATCAAATGTAATGCTGCCAATCTTGGGCATGGGGGTTTGGGGGCGAAGCCCCCAAAAGCCTCCTCCCTCCCCACTGCGGCGCCGGAGGCGCCGCAGTGGGGAGGAAAGTGTTCGCTGGGGCGGCTGCGCCGCCCCAGACCCCTTGCTTAAAACAAAGCGGGCATTAGCATTACATTTGGGGCACCGCCCTATTTTCAATTCTCCATTTTCAATTCAATTCACTTCATCCCATCAAACAGCCAGTCGGCAATAAGCTGTCGGTTGGAGGCGAGGAACAGTCGTTTTTGGTCGGTAGCATGTTTGATGTTTCCCAGTTCGATATATGCCGCCGGCACCTTGGTTTCTCGCAGCATGTGGAGGTCACGTGCAGTCACAGTGCCTTTATAGCCCCTTTTTTTATTGACTTTTTTGTAGTTTTTTTCCATGCTGTCGTGCATGGTAGTTGCCAAAGTTTTGCCCTGCTTATCGTCTGGGTGGTAATAAAAAAACAGGTCGGTTTGTTGCCCTTTGCCCCGGGAGTCCACGTGGATAACGATTAGCTTTTGGTCCACATCTTTCACGCCTTGCTTCTTGTGCTTTTCGTACAGTTGGTTGATCACGTCCGATCGCTGAAAAAGGCGGGTGCGTTGCCCCCGGAAGATGGCCTCATTCCCCCACACCACTTCATCTTTGTCACAAACCAAGAACTCGTTGTCCCGGATTCCGTCGTTGCGGTCCCGGGTAATCATGTATGCCGTGGCACCGTGTTCGGTAAGTTTTCGCACGACCCGCAGCGCCACATCGTAAGCGTACTCATCTTCGCAGACCGTATTCTTTCCCACCTTGGCCATCGCACCTGGGTCGGGGCCGCCATGGCCGCTTTCGATAAAAAAAACTTTGCCAGCCAAAGCGTTGTCCTTCAGCGGAACATGCTCATATTTTTTTCCAAAAATGGGATAGCGGCGATTGCCGGATGGTT
The DNA here is from genome assembly GCA_964508135.1 of uncultured Saprospiraceae bacterium. Lineage (GTDB taxonomy): Bacteria > Bacteroidota > Bacteroidia > Chitinophagales > Saprospiraceae > UBA6168. The sequence continues at coordinate 54,216 of CAZDSU010000031.1, read as the reverse complement.
CGATGGCGAGATTGACCTCCCCGTTGGAGGCGGTGTCGTTGAGTGTCCCTTTTTTTACATCCACGGCGGGGCAGTTGAGCAGGTGATAGGGCACCCAGAGCTGCTTGTCCTTCTTGAACGACTCCTTTCGGTAGCCGTCTTTCAACATGGAATCGTTGAACGTTTCGATGGTTTTGGCCGTCTGCCAGTCCTTGATGCCTACTGAGGTTCGGATGGTTTTTCCATCAAAAGCATAAATGAAAATGGGCAACCAATAAGCCGTCCCAACCTTTAGGCTTGCACCGTTCTTGAGGTCGTTAATGGCGTAAAACTTGGAAATATTGCAGGAGTTCCGGTCGAGGTTATAGCGGCGCAGCAAGGAGTAAACGCCGTCGCCAGGCAATGCCTTGGTTTGGTAAAATTCCAGATCGGAAGGTGGGTGGTGAGCACCAACAAGCAGTATCAGTAGCAGAAGTGTCAAAAGCCGGGTCATAATTTTTTGGATAAGCGAGTTTTGAAATCAGCGTGTAAAATTATCCTAAACACCCCCAAAACTCCAAATTCAAGCCAACTTGTGTCAAGTTCAGCCTACCGCCAACAGGTAATTTTTTCGCTGATTTTGGCAGGTTGAATCAGCGGCTTGTAGTTTGATTATTTTTTTACCACCAATTTTTTCACCGCAAAATCGCCTTCCGTTTTCAAGCGGCAGTAATAAATCCCCGATGAAAGCTCGCCAATTGGCAGCCCGACCTTGTGCTCGCCCTCCAACTGCGATTCCCACAAAACCGTCTTGAAAAGCCTGCCCGAATTGTCCAAAATTTCGATAGTAACCAATTGTTTATCAAGCAGTTGATAGTGTAGCGTTGACTTGGTGGAAGCTGGGTTTGGGTAAACATCCAATTCGATTTTTTTACCAAAAACCTCCTCGCCAGCACTCACGAAGGGCGTTTCGAGCAAAGCTCGCTGGTACACGCCACTCCCGTGCGTGGCGGCTCGTAGCTTGCGGTTGGCGGGCGAAATTTTCAAGTCAAAAACCATCACCGCCTCTGGCAGCCCATCCAGATAAGTTTGCCAAGTGGCCCCAAAATCCACGGACGAAAACACGCCGAGGTCGTTGCCAACGTAGAGGTTGTTGGGGAAAAGCGGGTCAACGGAAATGGCACTGGTCGGCAGGTCGGGCAGCCCGCTGCTAATGTCTTCCCAAGTGGCGCCGTGGTTGATGGTACGGTACAAATGGCCGGAGCCGTAGCCGCCAATCGCTGCGAAGGCGATTGCATCGTCCGTCGGGTCCACTTCAAGGTCGAGCACAAAGCGGTTGGGCAGCCCGGCGCTCACGTTTTGCCAACTGTCTCCGCCGTTTTGCGTAACGAAAACATGGCCTGGGTTGCCGTTGTAGGGCGCTGACGCAATGTAGGCCACATCGGGATTTTGGCTGGAAATGGCGATGCTCAACATCGGGTGGCCGTCGAGTGGCTGGCCGTTGTTGGTCGCTGTCCAAGTAGCCCCGCCATCGGTTGACTTGGCCACGAGGGCCGAGCCAGCGTAGATCACGTCACCGTCGGAAGGTGCCAAGGCAAATGGCGCAACGAAGGCAATCGGGTTTTGTACAGGCGGGTCGAGGTAGAAGTAGCTGTTGCCGCCATCGTCCGATTTCAGCATGTTCAGCGTCTGCCAGGAGAGGTAGCTGTTCTGGTCGTCCTGCTGGTTGATGGCGCTCCAACTGCCGTCGCCACCGAACAACCTTCGCCAAGTGACGGTGCTTCCCGTCAGGGGGTCAACGTCGGGGTTCAGTCGTATGGTGCCGTTGTCCTGCAAACCGCCCATGCAGAAAAACTCGTTGGTGGCTGAGTTGGAAAAACCGTTGTAAAACTGTGCCGTTTGCATCCGCCCGCTGGCACTTTGAAAGGTTTCGCCACCGTTGGTGGAGCGGTGTACGCCCCCGTCGTCCGCCACATAGAAAACGCCGGGCAGGGTTGGGTGCCAAATGGCGTCGTGGACGTCGGAGTGAACAAACTCTGGCCCCCCGTCCGGCCCCCCGATGGGCGCATTCACGAAGCCGATGCCCCCGTTTGAACTTTGGCTTTTTTGGACAATGGTCTGTCCGCCATCGCTCGACCGCCAAACGTCAATGCCGACAACGACCAGTTCGTTCGGGTTGGTCGGGCTGACGGCCACGTCGTGCGAATACCAGCCTTGCCATTTCGAGTAATCAGTAGTTGTCTGAGTGGTCCAAGTTGCACCAAAATCATTCGAGCGGCAGAGCCAACTGGCGCCTTCTGACGAGCTGAGGCCATTGCCAATGCTGGCATAAACCACCTCTGGCGCGCTTGGAGAGCGGTCAAGCATGATTTTTCCGTTGAAAACGCTGGGCAGCCCTGCGGTGATTTTCGTCCAATTCGCACCGCCATTGCTGGTGCGGTAAATGCCGTAACCGGGCGAGCTTTGGTTGCCGCAGCCGACCACCACCACATCGGGGTTGGTGGGGTGAACGACAAGGTCGTTGGCCAGCACGACCGTGTGTGCCAGCGTCCAGGAGTCGCCGCCGTTCGTGCTTTTGTACACCCCGTCAGAAGTGGCGGCGTACACGATGGCGGAGTTGGAAGGTGCTACCTCCACGTCCCACACGCCCTTGTTCTGGTCTTGGGTAAAGTCGAGGCTCTTCGACCAAGTGTCGCCTCCGTCCTCGCTTCGCAGGATGCCGATGCCATAGCTGCCACGGGTGTTGCGGTAGGCACCGCCCGTGCCAGCAGCTTGATGGTTGTACACCTCGCCCGTGCCGATGTAGATGGTCATCGAGTCATTCGGTGGGTAGGCAATGGCACCGACCGCCGGAACCGGAAAGCCCGTGGGCACTTGGTGCCAAGCCGTATTGCCAACCCCTCCGGTGTAGCTGCGCCAGAGGCCGCCACTGGCCGAGCCAGCGTACATCGTGTTCGGGTTTTGCGGGTTAAAGGTGAGCTTGAGGGTGCGGCCTGCACGGTTGTGCGGGCCAAGTGTCTGCCACGGGTCGGTGCTGCGCGCTACGGATTCGGCAGGCTCCATTTGTTCCAAAAAACGCCATGCCTGGAAGAAGGCGGTGCCGGGCATTTTTTCAAAAGGATAAATGCGGGCGCTGCCCAGGAAATTGAGCGCCTCGTATGCACCGGAGGTGCCAGTTTTTTTTGGTGCCAGTTTTTTTTGGTGAAAATAGTTGTAACCAAAAACGGCCAAGCCAAGTATAACGGCGGCGAAAATTGGGCGGGAGTAGCTGTTTGACATTGCGATTAGGAGGTACGTTTGTGTTTGTTTTTTGGCAAATGTAACCCTAAAATGCCACGCTGCTGGGTATTTTTAGGGCAAGTAACCGTCAATTTTGGCTTTTGCCCGCCAGCGTTATGCACCCAAAAATCAAATGTCCTAACCATGCTTTACTTTTCATCCAACCTGAAAAGGCGGTTTTCAGGCTTCAATTTTGAGCAAGCATTAAGCCTGCGCAAAAAAAAACATAATAAAATTGGAGGGATTGCAGATTAGCCTAAATTCGCCTCGGTTATTCGCTTCCGGCAAAGCGATTTGAGGAAGCAAAACACTTGTTGAACCTTAGAAATTTCAATTTTTGCAGCCATGATTGCCACCATCATCGTCATTTTTATTATCGGCTACACAGCCATCGTTCTGGAGCATCCCCTGAAGTTGGACAAAACCATACCGGCTATCTTGACCGGTGCTTTGCTTTGGGCAATCGTATCGTTGAGTGGCCTCGGCGTGGTCAACGCCGAGCACCAAGCCGGTGAGATGGAGGGTGTGCTGCTCCACCATGTTGGCAAAATCGCCGAAATCCTGTTTTTCCTCATCGGCGCCATGGTAATCGTAGAATTGATTGACCTTCACCGTGGCTTTTCGGTTATTACAAACCGAATCCGCACAACCAAAAAGACCAAACTGCTTTGGTTGATTAGTATCATCGCATTTTTCTTGTCTTCGGTGCTCGATAACCTGACGACCACCATCGTGATGATTTCGTTGCTCCGCAAACTGGTGCCCGACCGCATGGAGCGGATTTGGTTTGTGAGCTTTGTTGTCATAGCCGCCAATGCTGGCGGGGCATGGTCGCCCATTGGGGACGTGACTACCACCATGCTCTGGATTGGTAAAAAAATCACTACCGAGGGTTTGATGACCGATGTTTTTATCCCGTCTATTTTGTGCCTCTGCCTACCACTCCTCATTGCCACGTTCATGCCGCAATTCCGAGGGAACGTGCAACCTGGCAGTGGAGACGTTGCCGCAAGCGAGGAACGGCAGCAGCTTTTAAGCAGCAAAATCATGCTGATTTTGGGCATCGGTGGGCTGATTTTTGTGCCAATTTTTAAGCAAATAACCCATTTGCCACCTTACATGGGCATGATGATTTCGCTGGCTGTTGTTTGGTTCGCATCCGAGTTCATCCATCCCGGCGACGAATTTTATGAGGAGAGGAAGCACTTGTACAGTGCTCGCCATGCACTTACCAAGATTGAAATGTCGAGCATCTTGTTCTTCCTCGGCATATTGTTGGCAGTGGCCGCCTTGGAGTCTGTGATTGCGTCAACACACGCCGATGGCCACCCCGTTGGCTTGCTCATGACGATGGCAGAGAGCTTGCAACATGCCGTACCGAACACGGATATCGTGGTCATCCTGCTTGGCGTGCTTTCAGCCATCATTGACAACGTACCCCTCGTGGCCGCCGTCATGGGCATGTACCCAATGGACCAATTCCCGATTGATGACAAGCTTTGGCAGTTGATAGCCTTCACCGCAGGAACCGGTGGCAGTATGCTCATCATCGGTTCGGCAGCCGGTGTGGCTGCCATGGGCATGGAGCGCATTGATTTTATTTGGTACATGAAGAATATTGCCTGGCTGGCGCTGCTTGGCTTTTTGGCGGGGTCTTTTTCATTCTTGGCCCTGTACCCGGTGTTCCACGGTTAGTGTTGTGGCGAAAATTGGCAAACATGAAAGGATTGAGTTTGATATTGTTGTTGCTCCTTTTGCTGGGTGCATGTGCGAATATTCAAGAGAAAAAGTTGCTTGGAAAATGGCAGGCGGCTTCCCTCATGGAGGATGGTATGCCGATACCGGTGCCTCCATCCGAGATTGGGTTTGAGTTTTTTGAAAAAGGCTACTACCACTTCCGAAGTACCCTCAACTACCGGGAAGCTGGCATCTTTTCAGTCAGTGGCGGTTTGCTTTACACCATGGATACCATCAACGAGGCTTCCACTGAAAAATCGGTGCAGATACTCAACCTCACCACTGATTCCCTTTTTCTTAAAATGAATGACGAAGGTAAATTGCGAGTAGTCAAGCTGTTCCGGCTCAAATAATTTTGGGCAAAAAATTCACACCACCTCCAGCGCCTGCGCCAAATCCTCCATCAACCAGTCTGGGTCTTCCAGTCCGATGTACAGCCGCACCAGCGTGAAAGGGTAGGGCGGATTGTCCCGACCCGGAACGTTGTAAAATGCCGCCATCGGCACCAGCAGCGACTCGTGACCGCCCCACGAAACGGCAAACAGGAAGCGTTTCAGGCGGTTGAAAAACGCCTCGACCCGTTCCATCGAGTCCGTTTTCAGGAAGATGGTGAGGAGGCCACCACAGCCCGTCATCTGTTTTTGCGCCAGATCAAACTGAGGAAAAGATGGCAAAAACGGGAAAAGCACACGCTCCACTTTTGGGTGACTTTCTAGCCAATTGGCAATCTTCGTGGCGCTCTCGTAGCTGCGCTTCACCCGTAGCTCCAACGTACGCAACCCCCTGATAATCAGCCAGGCATCGTGCGGACTGACGATGTTGCCGAGGGTCATTATCTCCGTCTGGAAAATCTTCCGAATCATTTCTGAGGTGCCGCAAATCACGCCGTTCACCACGTCGCTGTGGCCGTTGAGGTACTTCGTGCCGGTGTGCATCACGATGTCAATCCCATATTCGATGGGCCGCTGGAAGAGCGGGGTGCACTTGCTGTTGTCTATCATCGTGACAATGCCGTGGCGCTTCGCCAGCGCCGCACAAGCCCGCAGATCCTGCAACTCAAAAGTCATCGTGTTCGGGCTTTCCAGGTACAGGAAGGTCGTGTTAGGTTGGATGGCCGCCTCGATGTTCGCCATGTCCGTGGCATCCACGAAGCTGTGGCTGACGCCAAAACGGGGCAGGAAATTGAGCAGCAGGTTCTTCGTCCATGAGTACGGGTTCTTCACGCAGATGACGTGGTCTCCCGACTTTAGGTTGGCCAACATGGCCATCGCCGTGGCGCCCGCCCCGCTCGACACCACGAGGGCATCTTCTGCACCTTCCAGGGCAGCCAGCTTTTTTCGCAGGATTTCCACCGTCGGGTTATTTCCACGGGTGTAGATATGGTTGTTCAACTCGTCCGAAATATCCTGGCGGAACTGCTCCAAGTCGTCGAAAGCAAAGTTGCTGCTCTGGATGATGGGCGGCGAAACGGCGTTGAAGTATTTCTGGCGGTCTTCGCCAAGGTGGTTGAGGATTTCGCTGAGGTGCACGGGTGGAAATTATGAGTGATAAAAAGTGGAATGATGAATGAACGTCAAGCAGGTTTCTTCCGCCGATTTTCAATCATCTGGGCGATGTTGACGCTGACGCCCTCCATGATTACAAGGTCTTTGTCCCAGCTGCTGACTTGGAAGTTGTCTTTTTCTTTAGCCTCCATGACAGCACCAGCGTTGGTGAAAATCCAAAAGACTTTTTTTACGCCATGCGCAAGATATTGGTTGGTCTTGTCGCTCACATATTTCATATAGCCCCCAACTTGCTTGGTGTTGGCTTTAGTGTCAATTTCAAAAATAAATTCAGGGACGGCTTTAACGTATTGATTGTTGAGTTCCAGGTTCGTTACTTTAAAAATGGCAACGTCTGCCGCTCGCCAATCACCTTTTTTAAATGTGATACCAAGCTCGCCGACAATTATTTCGTAGCCTTTTTCGTAAAGCAAATTGATGAAAATATGGCCAAGCCAAGTTTTTAACCATCCTTGTAGTGAACTATCCCCCATAATTTGTTCAAATGTTTTTGTGCCAGCCAAAACCTCCTCATACCCCCGATAGTAAATGGGCTGACCCATGTACATCTCATAAATGAGGTACTCCGGCACCTCAGTTTCAGCGATTTTCGTCTCCGGTATTTTTTCAAGCACGGCTGTACTCATACATCAAATTTTTTCTCAAAAATACGTTAATTCGGGTTAAAACAAAACCCAACTGAGGACCAGCAACGAGAGGGCGGGTTATCAAACCCGCTGGTTTTGACCCTCAATATCTCAACCCTCAATTCGTCCATCCCACCACCTCCACAATCTCCAACCCAAACCCAATCATACCGACCCGGCGAGTGGTGTTGTTGGTCAGCAAACGGATTTTCGAGATACCAAGGTCCCGGAGTATCTGTGCACCAATGCCGTAGTCCCGTTGCTCCACTTCATGGTTGCGGCGGCCACGGTAGGGCTTCGGCGATTTGTCGGAGTTGTTGAGCATTTGCTGAAGGCAAGCCATTAGCGGCAGGTCTTTTTCACCATGGCGCATGATGACGAGGGCGCCTTTGCCTACCTTGGCGATAGCTTCCAGCGACTTGTCCATGCGATAGCCGGAGTCGTCGAGGAGGATGCTCAGGAGGTCGTTGCCTTCCATGCTGGAATGTACCCGCACCATTACTGGCTCGTCCGGCTGCCAAATGCCCTTGATGATGGCAAGGTGCGTGTCGCCGCTCGGCACCTGCGAGTAGGCGATGAGCTCGAACTCCCCAAAGCGGTTTTTGAATGGCATTGAAAACGCCCGCTTGATGAGCCGCTCGGTCTCCATCCGATAGGCTACAAGGTCTTTGATGCTTATGATTTTCAGGTTGAACTTTTCGGCGATTTTCACCAGTTCGGGCAAGCGGGCCATGGTGCCGTCTTCGTTTAGGATTTCCACCAAAACACCGACCGGTCGGAAGCCAGCCATGCGGGCAAGGTCAATGCTGGCTTCGGTGTGGCCTGTGCGGCGCAGTACGCCACCGGATTTTGCCCGAAGGGGAAAAATATGGCCAGGGCGGGCGAAGTCCTCCGGTTTGGAGGCGGGGTTCACGAGCGCTCGGATGCCCGTGGCACGGTCGTAGGCGCTGATGCCCGTCGTGCAGCCTTGGCCAATGAGGTCAATGGAGACGGTGAACGCAGTCTCGTGGAGTGCCGTGTTTTCTGGCACCATCATTTTCAGGCCAAGCTCCTCGGCACGGCCTTCTTCGATGGGGGTGCAGATCAGCCCCCGGCCATGCGTGGCCATGAAGTTGATGATTTCCGGGGTGATGCACTCAGCGGCGCAGATGAAATCACCCTCGTTCTCCCGGTCTTCGTCGTCCACTACGATGATGACCTTGCCGTTGCGAATGTCCTCGACGGCTTCCTCAATGGTGTTCAGTCTGAATTTGGAATGATTGGAGGTGGAAGGTTCTGTCATAAAGATTGCTGCTGCTGTCGAAAACATGCTTCTGTGTTTTTAGCCAAAAGAACAAAGCGGGGAACGGAAGGTTCTGTCGGCTGCCTCGTTAAAAAAGCAAAGGTCTCTTTCCTTTTGAAAAGAGACCTTTGAACGGAGTGATTTTTTTTCGGAATCCCGTTTTTTTGTGGAAAGCCGCTTCTCCCGGTCGGCGGTGAGTGGCTTTACTTTTTTGCGCTTCTTGGGTGGAGTTGTCGCTTGCACCATCAGCTTCTCGAAATCCGAAATGGCCGACTCTTTATTGTCCAACTGCGACCGGGTGGTTTGGTTGGTCAGGAGCAAGATGCCATCGGCATTGATGCGGTTGGCGAGGTTGGTAAGCACCATTTGCTTTTCCGTGTCGTCCAAGAAGCGGGAGTTTGCCACATCGAAACGAAGCTCCACCTTCGTTTCCACCTTGTTCACGTTCTGGCCGCCGGGGCCGGAGCTGCGGGCGGTCTTGAACGTGATTTCCTGTTTTAATTGTTCTAGATTCATGGCGTTAAGAAATGATGAATGATAAATGGTGAATGATGAATCGGGCGTCATTACGGCATAAAATCAATTCCATGAAAAAATGGTTCGGCAAAATGAGGTTACTTTTGCAAGTGGCCAAAATTCGATACGGATTAATACTCAAATAGATGAAAATCAACGCCTTGAAAGTTCATCATTCATCATTCATCATTCATCATTCATTAAAAATTGCTGCTGCCAGCGTCTTCGCTGGCCGGGCCTACCAGCACATCTTCTGGGATGCACCTTATCGGGAACTACTCTGGGACGACCAGCTGATGCAGCCGATTATTGAATCAATCTCGCCTTGGACTTGGCACGAGTACGTCACCAACCTTGCTGTTGACGAAACGATTCAGCAATGGATGGTTGGCATCGGCATTTTTTATGCGCTGTGCGCCGTGGCTTGTCTTTTCTATGAAAGAATGCCTAGGTGGGTTCGCTGGCCAATTTGGTTGGGCATGGCCGGGCAGGTGCTTTTGGCGCTACTGTACATGAAAGAGTTTTTCTTTCATGCTGGTCAGTTCTTAGAATATACGCTGCAATTCTGCACACCGGCCTTCTTGATTCTATACTATAACAAGGGAGTGTTTTCGCCCCACTTGGTCAGGGCCATGAAATGGGCCACTGCGCTTACCTTTATGTGCCACGGCCTCTACGCAGTCGGGTATTATCCCCGCCCTGGTGTTTTCACGAGCATGACCATGCAGACACTTCATTGCTCCGAGACTTTTGCCATGAATTGGCTGACAGTGGCGGGTTGGTTGGATTTTGTAGTGGCCATCGGCATTTTTTTGCCCCCAAAAGGGTCGAAATGGGTGCTCCTCTACGCCGCCATCTGGGGGCTGCTCACTTCATTTGCAAGGATTACCGGCAATTTCTTCTGGGACTTTCCGCTTGGCAGCCTCCACGAATGGGCGTACCAAATGGTTTACCGTTTGCCGCATGGCTTGATTCCGTTGGTATTGTTTTTCATTAGCCATCGGTCATTGAAGCCAAGTTCTCCAGTGACACTTGAACCTCAATGACTACAAAGCAAGTATCTCCGCTAACCGCAACATATCCATGTTTATCTCCTTTTGGTTGCGCACGGCGATGCCCAGCGGGGTGTATTTGATGAGGTTGTTGTCAATGCCCACCATTACGCTTTTGTGGCCATCCATCAGTGCAACGACCGCATTGGAGCCAAGTCGGCTGGCCAGCAATCGGTCGGCGCCAGAGGGTGAGCCGCCCCGCTGCAGGTGGCCGATGACTGCCACTCGGGTGTCGTAAGCACCGACCCTAGCTTTGAGTTCCTCTGCGATTTCCTCCGTTTTCCCCAAGGTGTTGCCTTCTGCAACGATGATGAGGCTGAACAGTTTTTTGCGCTTTGCGGAAGTACGCAGGACGTTTGCCAATTCCTCGTAAGTGGTTTCCTGCTCTGGCAGCAGCACCAGTGTTGCTCCTGATGCGATGGCGGTGTGCAGGGCAAGGAACCCAGAATTGCGGCCCATCACCTCGATAAAAAACAAGCGGTCGTGCGACTCTGCCGTGTCCCGGATCTTGTCCACTGCTTCCACTGCGGTATTCAGCGCCGTGTCGAAGCCGATGGTGTAGTCCGTACCATATAGGTCGTTGTCAATGGTACACGGCACACCGACAATGGGGATGCCGTGTTCTTTGTGAAAAATCTCAGCCCCCGTGAAGGTGCCATTGCCGCCAAGTGCCACCAGCCCCTCGATTTTATGCCTCTTGAGCGCTGCCGCCGCCAGTTTCCTGCCTTCATGGGTCATGAAGCGTTCGCTGCGGGCCGTCTTGAGGAAGGTGCCGCCCCGTTGGATGATGTTGCCCACGTCCCGGGTTTCGAGCCTGCTCATGTTGCCGTCCATCATGCCCTCGTAGCCGCCGATGATACCGTAAACCTCGATGTCGTGGTAGGCACAGGTTCGCACTACTGCCCGTACGCCAGCGTTCATGCCGGGTGCGTCGCCACCAGAGGTGTAAACTGCGATTCTTTTTATGTTTTTACTCATTGCGTTTTGGTTGTATCCCAGAAATCCTTTCTGGATTACTTTGCTTCCAAGTGGTATTTCACCAAGTTTCCAATCGGTTTTTTTACGAAAACACCAGGGTGAAGCCCAAGTTCTTCCAGTGCCTCCTTCAAGATGCCTTGAAAATGATAGCTGACCGAACCCACAAAGCTGACCGGCAGCGTCTCATGGCCTTTGTACTTGCAAACATGCCGGGTCAGGAACTCATTGAAACTTTTTTTCACCAAAGCCCTGACGAACGGGTGCTCTTGATACCCCGTGAAAAGTTGGGTGAATGAGGCAAGGTATGCCGCCGGAATACCGCCTGCATACACTTTGTCGAGGATGTCTTTACGGCCATTTGGGCATTCGTGTTCGATGAGGGGTTGCAATTCAACTGGCATTTCCCGGTAAAAAAATGCTTGCAGGAACATCTTCCCAATTTGGGCACCGCTGCCTTCATCGCCGAGCAGGAAGCCAAGGTTTGTCACGTTGTCCACCACTTGCTCGCCATCAAAGAGCACAGAATTGGAGCCAGTGCCGAGGATGCAGGCGATGCCAGGCTGGTGGCCACAAGTGGCACGGGCAGCCGCCAGAATGTCGTGGCTTCCGAAGATTTCTGCCTTCGGCAATTCCCGTTTGATGGCGTCCACCACGATTTGCTTGCGACCGGGGTCCCAACACCCAGTACCGTAGTAGAATACTTTCCCGATGATTTCAAAGGGTAGCTTTTCCACCAATTCGTGCCGTATGATTTCGGAGATGCATTCGCCAGAAACGTAGTTGGGGTTGAAGCCGGTGGTGGTGATGGCTTGCTGTTCGCCGTTGTCCTTAACGACTATCCAATCGGCTTTTGATGCTCCTCCGTCTGCGATGATTAGCATTAGGTTTTGTTTTGAGCGGCAAATGTAGTGTGAAAAAGACACCAAGTGTCTGGGTCGTCGGATTTTTTACCCCAAAGCCGACAGGAAAATGCCCAAATCAGCCTTGCATGGCGGTTTCTGCTTCAAAAACGGGCTGCTTGGCATCCGGCAATTGTTGGAGGAAGAGCGCTAATGCCTTCCGCTTGGCAGCATCCAATTGGTAGCTGATGTTTTCGGTGAAATATTTTTCCAGATCAAAGCCGGGGTGCTGCTGTGGTAGGATGAACATCAACTGAGGTATGGATTCAATGCCGATTTTCATCGCCTCGTTGAACCTCGCCACGAACTCGAGTGGCAAGGGTCGGTTGCTCACCCAAGCTGCAAAAACGAACGGTAGCCCGGTATGTGCCAGCCATGCCTCGCCAAGGTCGTAGGTGTAGGCATGTTTTCCCAAGTGGTCCATCGCTCGGTCACCGATGATTAGTGCAGCGGTATCGCCACCAATTTTATCCTCAAAACCTGGCGTGGCGGGCAGCAGGGTAGGAGAGAGTTGCCAATGTTCTTTCAAAAGGATTTTCACCAACTCCACCGATGTTCGGGAATGGAAGTCGAGATACAGCGTAGCCACCGCTTCAAGCGGCACTTCACTGAATATGCAGACTGTTTTTACCTCACCCACCGTGCCAATGCAGTAGTCGGAAATGATGTGCGGCGTGGCGATTTCAGGGATAGCCGCCACGGGAATTAACCCAAAATCAGCCTCGCCGCTGGCTAGCTTACGGGCACAGTCGGACGGGATATCGAGATGCAGGTCGAGTTCTTCGCTGAGGCCGCTTTTTACCAGACCGTACAGCAACGGTTTGGTGTTTAGGTAGCTGACGGCGGTGACTTTTAATTTAGTCATGTTTTGTGGCCACCCAATTTATTGGGTAGGCCGTTCTGAGTTTTGGTTAAGGTTGATTTCAATTCGCCATCGGCCTGCCCAATAAATTGGGCGGCTACAATCAGTTCAACACAGGCAGTGATACATACCCATTGAATTCCGTCTCCTCCTCAAACACCTCGTTTGTGTAGTCCTTCACCACATTATACAAGGTATCCCGTTCAATCGGCTTTTTGCCAACGGCCTTGATGAGCTGCACCAAATCACGAGTGCTCATCGCCGGGTTTTGCTCCTCGGAGCCAGCCATTGAGTAAATCTTCGTGGTGTCGTCAATGGTGCCGTCAATATCGTCCACGCCGTAGGATAGCGAGAGTTGGGCGATGTTGCGGCTGATCATTGGCCAGTAGGCTTTTACGTGGTCGAAGTTGTCGAGGTAGATGCGGGCGACGGCATAGTTGCGCAGGTCTTCCACGACGTTCACCTCTTCGAGGTGCGACATTTGGTTGTCCTGGTTGCGGAACTTAAGCGGGATGAAAGTCTGGAATCCACCCGTCCTGTCCTGCAATTTGCGAAGCTCCTCCATGTGATGGATACGGTGCTCAAATCCCTCGATATGGCCGTAGAGCATGGTAGCGTTTGAGCGCCCACCGAGCTTGTGCCACTCCTCGTGAATGGCCAGCCATTGCTCGCCTGTGCATTTATCGGCGGCTATCTGCTGGCGGATGTCCGGGTGAAAAATCTCCGCACCGCCGCCAGGAATGGAGTCCAGACCTGCTTCCATCATCAGTTTCATTCCTTCGGCGTAGCCGATTTTGGCTTTTTTGAAAATGTAGTGGTACTCGACGGGCGTCAATGCTTTCACGTGCAGGTCTGGGCGGTGTTCTTTTATTTTCCTGAAAAAATCGGCGTAGAACTGCATGTCGTATTGCGGCAGCACACCGCCCACGATATGCACCTCCGTCACTGGCTGGTCATCGTATTTTTTCACGATGTCCATCATGTCGTCCATCGTGTATTCCCACCCTTCTTCCCGCTTCTTTATCATGCGGGAGTAGGAGCAGAATTTACAGTCGTAAACACAAATATTGGTCGGCTCGATATGGAAGTTACGATTGAAATAGGTGTTGCCGCCATGCTTGCGCTCCCGGATATGGTTGGCAAGTGCGCCAACAAACCCAAGGCTGCCTTCTTGGTATAGCAACAACCCTTCGTCAGGGGTGATGCGTTCCCCATTGAAAACTTTCTCTGCGATGTTGCGAAGTGCTGGCTTCAGCGTGGGGTCGTTGAGGAGGAAATCTATTTTTACGGTTGACGTCATTGATTTGTGCATTTTTGCGGGCGTAAAGGTAACAGTTATTGCTACTTTCAGTTTTCTTTGAAAGGTCTTTTTTGGAATTTAGACAATAGACAATAGACAATAGACAATAGACGGATCTGATTTTCATTGCGCCATTTTGAATAAGCAGTTAGATTTTTGAGGATGTACTGATATTTTTACTTTCTTTCCTGCTGTCTAAAGTCTTTTGTCTAACGTGAGGTCTGGATTAAAACCTTTCTAATTCATTGATAATCAGACTTTTCGCAAAAGAGGGTGTATAAACAGTTATAGCAGCCTTCTTTCGAGAGGGCGGGTTATCAAACCCGCCTGTTCCGAACAAGCGGGTTTGATAACCCGCCCTCTCAATTCAAGGCACAGTCTGGATAATTACGCCAATTTAACCCAACAAAAGCCTGTTTTGTAATCCAGACCTCACGTTTGTCTAAAGTCTGAAATCTCTAAAAATGCTATCCATCCTCCTTCCCATCTTCAATTTCGATGTCAGGCCGTTGGTCAGTGACCTGAACCGTCAGTGCGAGGCAGCTGGAATGGCTTATGAAATCATCTGTTTCGATGATGGTTCAACGCCCGAATTTAGGCAAAAGAACCAGGAACTTTGGAAATACAGCAACCTGATATACAAGGAATTGCCGCAAAATCTTGGCCGCTCGGCCATCCGCAACGCCCTTGGCAAGGCAGCCCGCTTTGAGTACCTGCTGTTCATGGACTGCGATAGCCGGGTGACCGGCGGAGATTTTATTGAGAACTACCTCCAAAAATGTGCGCCTGACAAACTGATTTACGGTGGCCGCAGCTACGCCAACCAGCCACCTACGGATGCAAGGCTCTATTTCCATTGGCACTATGGTCGGGAACGGGAACAGCGCACCGCCGCCGAGCGAAGCCGATCGCCTTATCACAGTTTTATGACCAATAACTTCCTGATTCCCAGGCAGTTGTTTCTCGAAATCCAATTCGATGAAACGCTGCGGCAGTACGGCCACGAGGACACGCTCTTCGGCATGGAACTCGCACGGCAGCAAGTGCCTATCATGCATATTGACAATCCATTGGAGCATATCGGGTTGGAGCCAGTGGATGTTTTCCTTCGGAAAACGGAGCAGGGGATTGAAAACTTGGTGCGTCTGAAACGGGAAGGAAAATTTATTGAAACAAGATTGCTTAGTACCTACTACAATTGTAGAAAATGGGGTTTAGCATTGCCAATCCGATTGGTGTTTTCAGTTGTTAATCGCTTGATTGTCAGGCAATTAAAATCGCCAAATCCCAGTCTCAAGGTTTTCGACTTCTATAAATTAGGAGTGATTTTCATCAATGATAGACAAACTAAGCAGTAAACGCTTTACCTTAGTCTCGATAACCTTATTCTTCACTAATTTATTAAGTCATGAAATCAAAAAATTTAGTCCTAATCATTACAATGTTGCTTTGCGCCACATTCACTTTTGCTCAAACAGGAGCTGGAAACCTGATGCTCGGCGGAACTGCCGGATTTGACGTCGAAATGATTGATGGAAGCGACGACAACTTAGTCACTATTGAGCTTAATCCGATGCTTGGTTTCTTTATTATTGATAACCTTGCTGTGGGTGCGACTCTACAAGTGAGTTCCGCCAAGCAGGGAGACCATAAGAACACAGGCTTTGGCATTGCTCCCTTCGGAAGGTACTACATTGGCCCAGGCGGCATCAAGTTGTTCGTTCATGCCCAGTTTGGTTATGCAAGTTTCAAGTTTGAAGACGGTGGGTTCGAATTAGAATCAAAAGGTTCACTACTTACCATTGGACCTGGTTTGGCATTCTTCCTCAACGACCACGTGGCTATCGAAGCATTGCTCGCCTATGACAAGGGTTTTGGCGATCTTGACGGTAGTAGCAACATCGGCCTTGGAATCGGCGTACAAGCATACCTGGGTGGTAATGAATAGGTGTGAACTCCTACTTCAAGTTAAAGGTGACTCTTTGAATAAAAGGGTCACCTTTTTTTTAATTCCATTGCAACGTCTTTAACGCAGCCTCGAAAATTTACTGCTTTCCCTGCCAATTTTGCCACCAACAATTCCAGATTTCTTAGTTTTGAGGCAGGTATAAAATCGCAATGGCAAGAAATACTTACCTCATCTTTTCATTTTAGAGTCCACTAGGCATCCATGACGAATATCCTTTTCAACATCACCGACGCCGTCGGCATCATCCGCCTCAACCGCCCCAACGTCTTCAATTCCTTCAACCGGGCGATGGCCCTCGAACTACAGGCAGCCCTCGACGAATGTGCCCACGACCATAGCGTCCGGGCCATCTACCTGACAGGGGAGGGCAAGGCGTTCTGTGCTGGCCAAGACCTCCAGGAAGTGAGCGACCCAACCAGCGCCCCCAGCTTCAAGACCATTTTGGGCGAACATTACAACCCCATCATCGAACGGTTGCGGGGCATCGAGAAGCCCATCGTGTGCGGCGTGAACGGCGTCGCTGCTGGGGCTGGCGCAAACATCGCCCTCGCCTGCGACATCACGGTCGCCAAGGAATCCACCTTGTTCATCCAGGCATTCAGCAAGATTGGGCTGATACCGGACAGCGGCGGCACCTACTTCTTGCCCCGACTCATTGGAATCCAAAAAGCCGCTGCGCTGATGATGTTGGGGGAAAAAGTATCGGCCAAGGACGCCGAAGCGATGGGCATGATTTACAAGACTTTACCTGACGAAGGCTTCGATGAGGCAGCCCTCGCCATTGCGCAGCACCTCGCCCAAATGCCCACCAAGGGCCTCGGCTACACCAAGCGCCTGCTCAACATGACCTTCGAAAATATTCTTTCCGAGCAATTGGAGGCCGAGGACAAATACCAAACCATCGCTGGGAATACAGCCGACTACCGGGAGGGCGTCGCCGCTTTTTTGGAGAAAAGGAAACCAGTTTTCATTGGAGCGTGACTGCCCCTGACCCCTAAAGGGGAACCCACGGACGCAAAGGCATCGGAGCTTCGATAATTTGATTTCACTGGGAACTTCCCAATTTAGGTTCCCCTTCAGGGGTTAGGGGTCAATCATCACTCCCCATTCCTGGGTCAGTTTCCTGAAATATCCCTGTATTTCGGCCAATACCTCCAAGTGGGACTTGTTGAAGATTATCCTGCCGTCAATCTCCGAAACCCTCGTTAGCTCGCCCATCGTGCCCGTGCAAAACACCTCATCGGCAGTGTAAAACTCCGTAAGCGAAAGGTTCCGCTCCTGCACTGGAATCCCATTTTCCCGACAAATCTCAATGACCAGCCCCCTCGTGATGCCCGGCAGGCAAGCGTCGGGGGTGGGGGAAAGCACCTGCCCGTTTCGGATGCAGAAAATGTTGACGCTATTTGTCTCCGCCACGAAGCCGTTTGAGTCGAGCATGATGGCCTCGTCGGCCCCGGCGTAGTTGGCTTCTATCTTCGCCAAAATGTTGTTCAACAGGTTGTTGTGGTGGATTTTCGAGTCCAAAAACATCGGGTTGTTCCGGCGGATGGAGGAGGTAATGAGCTTGATTTCTGGTGGGTAAACGGGCGGCTTCCACTCCGCCAGTACGATGAGCGTGCAACCGAACTGGTTGAGCCGGGGATCCATGCCGGAGGTCGTTTTCTCACCCCTCGTCAGCGTCAGCCGGATGTGAGCACCGTCCCGCATCCCGTTGGCCGCCAGCGTCTGCATGATGGCATCCGTGATGAATTCGTTGGTCGGGACATTGGCAAAAGCCAGTGCATGTGCCGAATTTTGCATCCGCTCCAAGTGCCTATCAAGGCAAAAAATGCGGCCATCATAGACCCGTATTCCCTCCCAAACAGCGTCGCCGCCCTGCACCGCACTGTCGAAAACGGAGACTTTCGCCTCTGTTCGTGGCACCAGTTTGTCCTTCACCCAAATGAAAATGTCGTTGTTTTTGGTATTGAATTGTTGTTGCATGATTTCTCAATTTCAAATTTGCGCTGTGCGCCACACTATGTTTCACTTTTGTCATGGCCGAAGGCCACCTCTGCACAGCATTGTCATTGCCGAAGGCAAACTGCAGAGGTGGCCTTCGGCCATGACAAAAGCGACGCAAACCAAAACGTGAACTTGATGTTTCAGTTTCCATACGGCATTCGCAAGGCCGCTGCTCACCTGCTCACCCTCTCACCCGCTCACTTCTCTCGCTCATCCAAGTTTCCAACTCCCGAAAAGTCGCCACCAACTCCTCCACATCTTCCGGTGCCCTCCCAGCGCTTTCGCACTTTTTGCGAAAAACATCCACCGGGCGCAAGTCCTCCAGTTCCTCGTTTTCCACCTGCATGTCCAGCGGCAGGTGCTGGTTCTTCACCTTTAGCTTCAAGATTTCCAAGTGCATGTCCTTCGTGAAATCGTGGAGCAGCCCGTTCAGATTTGGGATGACGGTATCCGTTTCCACGAGCACCTCCACCCACGGGGCGAGCTGGTCTTTGTAGCGCTCGTTCAGCGCCTCCAGCTTCTCCTGCACCTCCTCGAAACTGCCCTCCACCGACTTGAGCCGCCGCCCTACAGGCACAGTCAACAGGCTGATGGTCTGCAATTTATCTTTGTTGAACTCCACCAGCGTCACCGACTTCTCGTCCTTCGTCTCACTGAAACTCAACGGAATCAACGACCCACAGTAGCGCACCTGCTTCATCCCGCTAATCGCCTGTGGCCGATGGATATGCCCCAGCGCCACGTACCCAAACACCGCCGGGAACTGGTCCGCCCTGATGTTTTCGAGGTTGCCGAGGTAAATATTGTCCTGTTTGTCGCTGGACTCCGCCCCGGTCACACAGAGGTGAGCGGTGACAATCATCGGTATTTTCAGCTTCGCAAATGGTTCCGCCGCCTTGCCCACTGCCTCGTAGTGCGCCAAAATTCCTTCCTTAATTCGTTCAATCCGCTCCTGTCCGCCCTCGCCAGAGGCCGAACGGCGCAGGTCTTGGTCACGCAGGAACGGCACAGCGGCAACTACCGCCTCTGGTTCGCCCTTGCTGTTTTTCAAAACGATAATTTCGCCCGTCGTGTCTTCCGTGGCAGCACCGACCACGTGCACGTCGAGGAGTTGGAGCAGTTCCTTGGGGGCATCTAGCATCTGCGGGGAGTCGTGGTTGCCGCCCGTCACCACCACGTGGCGGCACTGGGTGCGAATGATTTTCTTCAAAAACCCGTAGTACAACGCCCTCGCATAGTTCGGCGGATTCCCGATGTCAAACACATCACCCGCCACGATGAGCAGCTCAATGCCCTCGTTTTCAATGACTTGCGCCAGCCAGTCCAAGGCGAGGCGATGCTCCTCCTCCCGGTCACGGGAGATGAACTTTTGGCCAAGGTGCCAGTCGGAGGTGTGGAGGATTTTCATGGGCGAAAGGTAGGGTTTTAATGGAAAATGGAGAATGGAGAAATCGAAGATTCATACAAGTAATTGAGCGGGTGAAAGCGGGAGGGAATTGGTGGTTTCAACCAAACGCATTGTATTTTATTTGGGAATTGAACATGTGCCGCCCACACCCGTTGTCATAATGAAAAACACTTCCATTGTTCATCAACTTTAAAAATGAAAAATCATGAAAAAGCAATCGTTTAAATTGGTACTGTTAATTTCCCTGCTAAGCGTATGGATATTTGGTGCCTGCAATGCTGATAAGAAACCCGACGGCGATGGTACTGCCATGGAAAACGCCGTTGATACTACCAGCCACATGGCTTCGGACATGCCTTCGGGTGAAGACGACCATTACGACTTCTCCTACAATTATGTGGAGGACGACGTGGCATTTGAAAAAGCCAAGGCTACCGATGCCGCCAAAAACAAAAAGCCGGTTGCCCCCCCAAAGCTAAAGGTGAAGGACACGCCCGTGATATATACCATATCGCAAACGGAACGCCCGCCTTTGTTTTCTGCCGAATGCCTGACGGCGAAAAACCCGCAGCGGTGCTCCAATAATGCCTTGGCAGCATGGGCGGAAAAGGCAGTGAAATACCCAGAAGCCGACTTGGCCGACGGCAGCGATGGCTTGGAATACGTGACCTTTGTCATCAACAAGAAAGGACAAGTTACAGCCATCAATCGGGTGGAAACGAAAAAAGAAGCCTGTGAGGGCTGCTCCAAAGCCGTGCTGGATGCCGTGCTGGACATGCCGGACTGGCAGCCTGCCATGCTTGGCGGCAATCCCGTCAACGTGGTGGTGACGCTGCCCGTGCGGTTTCGAGTTTTGTAATGCTTGCACTGGTCTCCAGACCACAGTGTTTGAATGCTGTGGAGGATATTACCCAGCGGGATACGGTACCAAAAAGGCAGAGCGGCAGTCGTCGCTCTGCCTTTTTGCCTGTTGAACGATAATTGCGTGTTGTGACAAGTCCCCTACCTCTCCATATCAGCAGCACCTGCGTAATTTGCGAAAAGCACAAGTTCGAGCAAGAGTTGAGCGAAGCGACTCTTGCGGTGGGTCTGCTGCACATTGCGCAAGAGCCGCTTCGCTCAACTCTTGCTCGAACTTGTGCTTTTTTTAAGATACTGAGATAGAAGTTTAAACTTGCAGTGGAACACTTGTAACAACTGGTTGGCGGTCTTTTATTAGTCCATTGCTCCTCCGTCATATTCCCATGCAGTTGTGTCACTAAAAAAATTCAAATCGTTTCGCTTTTTTTGTTCATTTAAGTTGCTATCTAAACTATCTGATCTAAATAAATAATAAGAGTACATTCCCATTCCACTTCTCTGGAATCCTATTTTGACAGGATTACCACTCTCAATTTGAATACAACCTGCTTTATCAAGTTTACTTTTCAGCGTTTCAAAAGTTTGTCTATTCCATTTAATTGCAGTTATTATTGAATTTGGTATATCTTTATCGATATTCAAATCCCATTCTAAATACAGAGGAGTTCTACTTTTTAAAGCTGTATCAATGGAAATTACCCCAAATCTGGAAAGTGTATTTTTATCTTCAAACTCAATTTCAATTTCTTTATCTTCTGGTACCACTGACTCGAAAAAACTAATAAGGTCATTAAATTCATCTTGCTTCTCATTAAAGTGACTTATCAATTCATTTTCATTATAGTATTTGTCGAATGCTCCAAATACATGTAATATTGATAAAAAATACACAACAAAACCTACTACCCCAATTCCAAGTACAATTAATAATACCCTTATTAATATTTTCATTTCTTTAATTTTTATATCCGCTAGCATCGGACTCAGTCCCGTGCCCATTTCCTATGACTGAGTT
Source organism: uncultured Saprospiraceae bacterium (assembly GCA_964508135.1). Lineage (GTDB taxonomy): Bacteria > Bacteroidota > Bacteroidia > Chitinophagales > Saprospiraceae > UBA6168. Next base: position 32,905 of record CAZDSU010000031.1, on the reverse strand, counting down.
GGAATAAAGAAGAGCAGGTTGGAGACCTGCTCTAGCGGATTGTTTCAGCAGACAAAAAAGGCAGAGCAGCGACTGCCGCTCTGCCTTTTTTTGTCTGCTGGATGACCCCTACCGCACCAACGTCGTCTCCCCCTTATAAACCTCCCGCACCCCATCCACAAAATCCACTTCCAGGTACCAGACGTACACGCCAGCAGGCATGTCCTTGCCTTTGAATGTTCCGTCCCAACCCGTCACGGGGTCGTTGATGGGGAAGTTGGCTGCCTCGTACAGCAGTTCGCCCCACCGGTCGAAGACCCGGAACAGGTGGATTTCCGTCACCATTTCCGAGCTGCCGTGTACATGCAGCAGGTCGTTCAGGCTGTGGCCACCAGTGCCGGGCGCAAAGCCAGTCGGCACTTGGATGTCCCGTAGTTCCTGCACGAAGATGTTGATACGGTCCTCCGCCGTGCAGCCGTTCTCGTCCGTGAGGGTGAAGGTCACGCTGGCCGGGCTTACCACCACGAACTCCCCGATGCGGCTAGTCGGGTCTGTCGGCTGCAACTGCGGGTTGTTTGATTGCCACTCGTAGAGCGCCGTGCCGGGGTTGGCCAAGTTCCCGATGACCGGGTCGAGCACCAGTGTCGAGTTGTAAAGTACCAATGTGTCGGGGCCGAGGCTCACCGTCAGTTCGTCGGGCTGCCCGATGTAAATCTGTTCCTGGAGCCATTCGCAACCGTTGGCATCCTGCACCGTGAGGTCGTACAAACCAAACGGCAATGCAATGAACACCGAGTTGCCCACGAAGTTTTCCCCGTCCAAACTGAAGCGGTAGGGTGGCGTTCCGCCCGTCGGCGTGGCCGCAATCCGCCCGTCCTTGAAGCCGAAGCAGGTCACATAATCTATTTCTAGGCTGGCGTCCAGTGAGTCGCTCGGCTGCAAAATTTCGGTCTGCTCCTCCACCGAACAGCCGTTGGCATCGGTAAGCGTCAGGGCGTAAGTACCAGCAGCCAGGTCGCTGATTTTAGGGCTGGTTTGGCCGTTTGACCAAAGATAACTGAACGGCGCAGTGCCACCCGCTGGCGTGGCCTCTGTGGCACCGTTCGCTTCGCCGTGGCATTTGATTCTATCGTTTTCAAAATTGACGGTCAGCACCGCTGGCTCGTCGAGGGTCGCTTGCGCAATGGCCGTGCAGCCGTTCGCATCCGTCACCGTCACGCTGAACGTACCGGACGGCAGGTCAATCGCCGTCGCCGTGGTCTGCGATTCGGCGTTCAAGCTCCACAGGTAGCTGAACGGCGAAGTGCCGCCCGTCGCCGTCACCGTCGCCGAGCCATCACGCCCCGCCGCACATTTCACGTTTTGGGTGGAAACAATCGTGGCGACCACCGCCGATGGATTGTCCACCGTGATGGTGGCAGTGCCGGTGCAGCCCAGCGCATTGCTGACCGTCACCGTGTAGGTTTGCCCGCCTGTGAGGTTGCTGGCAGTTGCGCTGCTTTGCCCATTTCCCCAATTGAAAGTCAAGGTATTGAGCGGAACGCTCGCACCGGCTTGTGTCACGCTGCTGACGGTGGCCGTGCCGTTGGTTCCGTTGAAACAGTTGGGAGCCGTCTGCGTCAGGTTCACGAGCAGTTGGGCTTGCTGCGCAATGTTGACGCTGGCCGTGGCCGTGCATCCGCTGGCATCCGTGGCGGTGACGGTGTATGCCCCGGCTGCCAAATTGTTTGCAACGGCGCTGGATTGGGCGTTGCTCCACAGGTAAGTGTACGAACCGCTGCCACCGCTGGCTGTTGCCGTGGCTGTGCCATTGTTTGCCCCAAAACAAATCACGGCTGGCTGGCCAATGGCCACCGCTGCTGCCGAAGCGGGTTGTGCGACCATGATGCTCTGCACGGCGGAGCAGCCGTTCGGGTCTTGCGCCGTCACGGTGTAGTTGCCCGCCACGAGGCCGTTCGGGTTTTGCTGCGTGGAGGTGAAGCCGTTCGGCCCTGTCCAGTTGAACGTGAAATTGCCTGTCCCGCCTGACACGGTGGTCGAGATGCTGCCATTGTTGCCACCAAAGCAGGTCACTGCCGTTTGTGCCAACTGAACCACCACGGCGTCCGTCTCCGAGATGTTTTGAGAAATGGTGGCCGTGCAGCCGTTGGCATCCGTCACGGTGACGGCGTAGGGGCCTGCGGCCAAACCCGTGAGGTCTTGGCTGGTTTGGCCACTGTTCCAAATATACTGCAACTGCCCCGTGCCGCCCGTCACCGTCAGGTCAATCGCTCCGGCGCTGCCGCCGTTGCAGCCTGCATTGGTCGGCACGGTGGAGAGTTGCAGCGCCGCTGGCTGCGTGATGGGAGTGCAGGCAGTCGTCGTGCAGCCCATGCCGTCGGTCACGGTCAGGCAGTAGTTGTTGGCAGTGAGGCTGGGTAGGTTGGGACTGGTGCTCCCGGTGCTCCACAGGTAGCTGAGTGGCGCGGTGCCACCGCTGGCGGTGGTGGTGATGCTGCCATTGTTTCCCCCAAAACAAAGCACATTGATGGGTGTGAGTTGCAGGTTGATGCCCGGCGGGTCGGTCAGCGTGAAAGTCTGCGTGGCGGTGCAACTGTTGACGTCCGACACGGTGACGGTGTAGTTCGTAGCGCTCAGGGTGTCGGCCAAGGTTCCAAAGTCGCCATTGCTCCAGAAGAACTGGTAGCCTCCAGCGCCGCCTGTTGCGGTAGCAGTTGCGGTGCCTGACGAACCGCCATTGCAAAGTGGGTCTGTTGGTGTGATGCTTGGCAAAATGGACGCTGGCTGTTGCACGGTGGCCGTTGCCGTTGCGAAGCAACCATTAAAATCAGTCACGGTGACGGTGTAATTGCCCGCCGAAAGGTTGTTGACGAGGGCAGTGGTGGCGTTCCCGGCTGCGCCGTCCCACTGGATGTCGAACGGGCTGGTGCCTCCGGCAATGAGCACGAGCGCCCCCCCGGTGGCAGTGCCAAAACAGTCGGCGCTGTCGGTGGCCGTGGTGAGGGTGAGCAACGGTGGCTCGATGAGGCTAATGGAAGCGCTGAAGCTACAGCCATTGGCGTCCGTCACGTTCACGGTTTGGGGGCCAGCGCCGAGGTTGATGGCCACGGAATCCGTTTGCCCATTGTTCCAAACAAAATCGAATGGCGCTGTGCCGCCTGTGACCGTGGCAGCGACCACGGCATCCCCGATGCCATTGCAACTGACGATGTTGACGATAATCGGCTGTACATCAAGCGCTTGCGGCGCAAAAACCGTGACTTGGATATTGTTTGGGCAAGCCCAGGAGTCCAAAACCGTGGCGGTGTAGGTGCCTGCGGCAATGCCCGTGTAGATGCCCGTGGTGTTGTTGACGCCATTGAAGGTGTAAACATAATCGCCGGCACCGCCGGATGCTTGCAGCGTCACGGTACCGTCGGTGTCGCCATTGCAGGTGACATTGGTTTGGCTGGCCACTGCCAGAGACGGGGCCGTGCAATCGGGTGTGGAGCACATGGCCGTGCCAGTCTGCCCGTCGCATTCGCCGATGCCATAAACTTGAATGTTCACGTCGGTGCTCAGGGTTAGCCCGTTCACGATTTCGGTGGTGCTGGCGGTGGGCGTGAACGGCCCGCCGTTGATGCTCACCATGTAGCCCATTGCGCCAGCAAGCGGGTCCCAGGTGAAGGTGATGCTGTTGTTGGTGACGTCGGTGCAGTTGATGTTCGGGGCGGGCAGCACGTCGTTGACGGTGATGGTGATGCTGTCCTCGACCGTGCACCCGTAGGTGTCGGAGGCGGTGAGGTGGTAGGTAGTGGTCTGCGTGGGAATGGCGATGGGGTTCGGGCAGTCGGTGCAGCTCAGGCCAGTGGTCGGCGTCCACTCGTAGTAGATTTGGTAGAGCGGCTCGAAGGTGATCGTCCAATCAAGGATGGTTCCGTTGAAGCCCAATTGGTCGTCAACTGCGAGCAATTGCCAGGTGCCGTTGGTGGGGTAGTCGCCGTCCCAGAGGTCGGACCAGACGCCTTCTGGGGCATAGGTGCCGTTGGCAAATGGAGGCTGACCACCCGACGTGCAGGGTGTCCACGGGAAGCCCGCCCCGATATTGTTGGTGGCGCCCGGGGTGAAGCAGACGTTGGTGTAGTCGTCGCAGTTGGAGCCGTTGTCGGAGCTGAGTTCGATGAACTGCCCGCCGGGCGAGAGCAGAAAGAGGTCAACGTCGTCCACCCAGTTGTGGTCCACGTTGATGCAAACCGACTGGATGATGCCGGGGCCGAGCGTAATTGGCTGGACGCCAGCTACTTGTATCGATGAATACGTCGGGCCAGCGCTGGTTACGGCGTAGTCCTGGCTGTTTGTAAATGAAGGCGGAATTGGCAGTGGGATGGGCAATGTGCCGTCCAGTTGAAGCGAATCGCCAAGGCAAATCGTGGAATCCGGCCCCAAGTCGGGCGGTACGATTTCATTGTCCCGAATAAAAATCCAGAACGTGTCCCGGTTGCAAATGTCCCGTTGGATGTCAATTCCGATGGTTTCCATGCCCTCGGTGATACCGTCTTCGAGCGCCACGATGGGGATGGTGAGGGTGCTGTCACCGGTCGGGATGAATAAACCGGGGGGGATGAGCAGGTAGTCCACGCCGTTTTGCGCCGTGCCGATGATGGTGTAGTCGAGCAGAAAGTCGCTCTCCACGGGGCCTGGGTAAGTGAAGCTGATGGAGCCGCTGGCGCAGTCTTCGGTGATGGTTCCATCAAGGCTGACGGTGGCTGTTTCCACTTTCAGGGAGCCTGTCCCGAAAGATTTTGCCTCCAAAAAAACGCCCGTGTCGAAAACTGGGTCGCCCACGTCGGAGACGGAGAGCTTGATGGTGTAGGTTTCGCAGGGTATCACCACCACTTCTGCGATGAAAACGCTGAGGTAGCCATCGTACACGGGTTGCCCGTTGTTGCTGGTGTTGTCGTTGTAAAATTGGGCATAGGTTGGCGGGCAGCCCGCCCCGTTTGCGGGGTGAACGTTGTTGATGGTGACGGCGATATTGGTGCCGGGTATTTGGGCGATGTTGATGCCGTTGTTTTGGAACGGCCCCGTGATGCCGGGGCCACTGATGAAAAAGCCGAACACGTCGTTGAAGGGGCTGCAAGCATACTCCGGGTACTCCTCGGAAGCGAACACGTACTTGAACCGCAGCGTGTCGCTGGTTGGGATGAAGGTGATGGTGAATTTTGCCACATCAAAAACGCTCAATCCACCAGCGGCGATGGCGCTCAGGTCGGGGTCGTTGGCTGAGCTGGCGTTGTCGGTGGAACTGAACTGCGTGCCGTTGCAGTCGGCGCCCAATGGGCCACTGTTGCAGTTGACCGAGGCGGCACGGCCACTGGTCATCAGGATGCCCCGGTCAATGCCCACGGCGCTGTTGCCGTTTTTGAAATAACCCACCGCCAGCGGGTCGCCCTCGAAGGTCACGTTGGTCACTTCCACGCCGTCGCCAAGAAAGATGTTGGAAATCAGGTTTGCTGGGGTGATGGGCGGCGTGGTGGCATCGGTGATTTCCATGACCTGGGCGGTCATGGTGCTGGCAGCAAGTAAAAAAGCAAGAATCACAACCCGCTGCAACTTAATATTTGGGAAGAAAAAAATATTCATATCGTCAGGTGAATTGATACTGAATTGTTGGATAGTGTTTATCAGAAAAATAAATGCACTGGATTTGATTGCTAAAAGTAATCCCTCTGAGGGACTTTAACCTAAAACTCCCCGTGAAATCAGCAAAATGCCAGATAACTTACGAATTGGAAAGACGGTGTGGACGAGTAAATTGGTTTGTGGAACTGGTTCGTTTTTCAAAAAATCACCTCCGTGGCGCCCCATCCGTAGCGGGGGTGGAACTCATTTTTAAAGGTGTTGATGTCGGGGTTTTGCATCAGGCTGGTGGCAATGGCGTCCCGCAATTTACCCTCTCCAACGCCATGAATCACAAAGACCCGCTCCACGCCCAGTCGGGCGGCCTTGGAGATAAACGCCTCAAAATGAGAGAGTTGAATCTTCATGATATCGCTGTTGGTCAGCTTGCGCCAGTTGTCCGTCAGCTTCTCGATGTGCAGGTCAATCTCTGGGTTGAAGGCCGCCAATTCGTTCGTGTCCTGCAAGTGGTAGTACCTGCTCGTGGAAGTATTTTGCTTCGCAACCGGCTTTGCGTGGCGCTTGGTGTAGCTTTCCAGATCTTCGCTGCTTGGCTCATTTGCCTCTTCCAGCTTTTCAAACAGGCGGTACCAATGCACGGGCTTGTTGATGAACGGGGCCGTCCTGAGGTTGCCAAAAAACGATTTAGGCTTGATTCTCAGCGACTTGTGTACAGGTTCCGATAGCCCTTCGGTGGTCACCCACTGGCATTTTATCTCAAACTCAGGCGCTTCGTTCAAGTCGTCGTAGAGGAAATCGCCGAGGAGCTGGTAGCTCACTGACTTCAAGTTGCTGCTCCAGTTCTGCGGCCCCCGGCTGTTCAGCAGCAACCGCAGCTCGAACACCACATCGTAGCGGGTGTCGTTCAGCAGGTACAGTGCGTATTTTTCGGGTACTTCCTGTTTGGTTTCCATCGGCTCGAAGGCCAATTGGATGCCCAGGCTTTTCAGCACGGTGTACTGTGACTCCACCGCAATTTGGGGAGGTGGGGCAGGCGCTTGTACCTCCTTTTTGCCTTCTACCACCTTCGCCTTCACCGGGTGCTTCGAGAACATCTCAGCCCGCATCAGGTCATCAGTGTGCGCCGGGATTTCCATGTCGTATTTAGGCAGGTAAACATTGACCATGCCCCCTTCAAGCAAAGACTTCACCTCGCCTTCGTCGTCTGTGTGCAGGAATTTTACTTTTGTGCCGATTGCGAAAAGCATGGTTTTTTTAATGATGAATGATGAATGATGAATTGGCTTTTGGACGGTTGCAAATATATTGGAATCTGGCGGCTTCCCATCCAATGTTCAGCATTCATCGTTCATCATTCATCATTCTTCTAACTTTGCCCCATGAAACTCCGATGGAAAATAGCCCAATACTTCGAGGCAAAGTGGTGGCAACACTACCTGAAGGGCAAATCACTGCCCGATTACCTCGATTGGAAGCGCAATTACTGGAAGGATTTCTTGCGAAAAATTGAAATGGAAGTGCCGACCGAGGCCAGCATCCTCGATGCGGGCTGCGGCCCAGCGGGCATCTTCCTAGTTTTTCCTGAAAACCAGTTGACGGCCATTGACCCGTTGCTGGGCAAATACCGCCCAATTTTTCCGCATTTTTCGGATGGTTCGCTCCGCAATGCCCGTTTTGTCGAGACGCCGTTGGAGCAGTTGGAGGCTACGCAAAAGTTTGACGTCGTGTTTTGCCTCAACGCCATCAACCACGTAGCAGACTTGGAGCTTTGTTTGAAAAAATTGCGACAGGCCACTCGCCCCGGTGGCAAGTTGGTACTCTCCGTGGATGCACACAACTGGTTGTTTTTCAAGCACTTGTTTCAATTGTTGCCTGGCGATATTTTGCACCCGCACCAGTTCGACCTCGACGACTATCGCCTGATGCTGGAGGCAAATGGCCTTCAAATCCTGGCAACCAAGACCCTCAAAAAGGAGTTTTTTTTCAATTACCACGTTCTCACACTGACCTGTTAGCACTTAATTTGAGAATTGAAAAAGGAAGAACTGGGAATGTGGTAGCCGCAAATTCTCATTTTTCAATTCTCCATTATTCCGCATGTCCTACAAAATAAAAGAACTCTACTACACCCTCCAAGGAGAGGGGGCGCACACCGGGCGGCCCGCTGTGTTCTGCCGCTTCACGGGCTGCAACCTCTGGACGGGACGTGAGGAAGACCGCCACAAGGCCATCTGCCAGTTTTGCGACACCGACTTTTGGGGAATGGACGGCGTGAATGGCGGTCAGTACACAGCCGAAGCGTTGGTGGAAAAAGCCGCCTCGCTCTGGGGCGACTTGTCGAAGGGCAAGCCCTACGTGGTCTGCACGGGCGGCGAGCCGCTGCTGCAATTGGACGAAACATTGATTGAAGCATTCCACCGGGCCGGCTTTGAGGTGGGTGTGGAGACCAACGGTACGCAGGCCGCACCCGCTGGCCTCGATTGGATTTGCGTCAGCCCAAAAGCGGGCGCTCCGCTCGTGCTCACCAAGGGCGATGAGCTAAAACTCGTGTTCCCGCAGCCCGCAGCCATGCCAGCCTTGTTTGAAGAATTGGACTTTGCGAATTTTTACATCCAACCGATGGATGGGCCAGCGGTGCAGGAGAACACCCGTGCAGCCATTGATTTTTGCTTGAAAAACCCAAAGTGGAGATTGAGCATCCAGACGCACAAGTTGTTGAACATCCCGTAAATTGATAAAAAAACGCTGTTAGAGCTTCGAAGCTCTAACAGCGTTTTTTTATCAATTTACGGGATGTTCAACAGTTTACAGAAAAATAACCTTCTTCGTAATCACGACGTTCCCAGTTTTCAGCCGGAGGAAATAAAGCCCTGCGCCGCCTACCGTTTCCCTGTTCAGTTCAAACCTTGTTTCACCAGCCTTAACGGCGCCAGCGAACAGCGCAGCCACTTTTCGGCCATTCAGGTCATAAGCTTCGAGCAATGCAGCAGGCTGGTTTTCAATGAGCCTCACATAAACCCTCATGAAATCGGAGGCCACGGAGGGTGCGACAAGCAGTGCGTTTTCAGGCGCTGCATTTAAAATCGTTTCAGAAACAAACCCAATTTCCTTGGTGCTCCAAACATTCACTGGCAAATATTTGTCCCCCTCTTTTTTCCAAATAATACCCGCCACCTCGTAGTCGTGTCCGGTTGGGTCGCCGATGGGTAGTGCGAAGTTTAGGCTGAATTCCTGCCCGGCGGCCACATCGCCGCTGGCAATCAAAAGGCCAAAAGTTGCTTCGGTAAAAGAGAATCGGAACAGGCGCTTGTGTACTGCATTGTTGCCGATACTGGCTTGGTAGGCCGTCACATTGTCTTCGAGCAAGTAAAGGCCGAGGTAGTATTCGCCCTGCGCAGCCTGAAAAAACTTGACCTTGGCGGCGGCCTGGAGTTCGCCGTTTTCGTAGGTCAAATCGAAGCCACTGTTGGCGACAGGTGCTACTTCGAAAATCGAATCTACCAGCGGTTTCAGGTAATCGAGCTTGGCTGTTACGTTGCCAGAGGTGACGCCAAGTTGGGTTTCGTTCAGGAAGAATTTAGGTTGGTAGAAGCCGCCAAAATTATCCGTGATTTCTTCGGCGGCGGCGTTGGCGAGACCACCGTCGTAGTGGGCCGCCATCAGTATTGCCTTGTCTTCGTTCTGTTCAATTGCGCCCTGGAAGAAGCTCCAACCCCAAGTGCCACAGTATGGGCACCAGTCAGCGGTGCGTTTGGTGATGAGGGAGCGCTGTTGCTGCTCTACCTGCTGGGCGATGCCCTGAACAAGGAACAGAAAGGCGAGCAAAATGGTAAATGTACTTTTTTTCATGCAGGGAGTTTTAGAAAATGAATGTACCACAGATGTTCGGCGGCACGGATGCGAGTAAACAGGTCGCAGCCTGGAAAGTTGGCAACCAGAGGCTCAGGTAGGTGAGTATTCCATCAAAAGTAAAGTTTTTGTCGCATTGGTGACCTTGTAGCGGTCGTCCAACCTCAAGCCCATCACCCAAGCAATATTCCCGCCAGATTCCAGCAGCCATACCTTGTCCTTTTCAAACCTTGACAGCTTGTTGTTGGAGAAGAAATCCTGTAGTTTTTGGCGCTTGCCACCCATCCCAAGCGGGCAAAACCAATCGCCTGCTTGCCAGTGTCGCAGTTTGAGTGGAAATCGCAACTTGTCACCGTCCAGCCAAGCTGTGTTGGCTCCAGCAGCGAGGGTTGGGGGTGGCTCGGCAGGAAAGGAGAGGGTCAGCCTTACTCCATCTGGCAATTCGATAGGCTCCGCTGAAATGGCGCTGATTTCCACTTCTCCGCCAACGTTTTCCCCCAGCGATAAAATCAATAAAAAGCGGTCAACCAATAACCGAGCGGGGGGGGCATCGAAAATGCTACCGGGTTGACTTTCAGCGCTTTGCAAAATGTTTTTGACCTGGTCGTTGTTGAAGCCGTGCGGTTTTAATAGCTCAAACAACACGCTAGCTGGGGCAGGACAGGAGCGGAGTTTTTGGAGGTCAATGCGCCACTCATGGGAGCCTTTTTCTACCACTTCGTCCGTGATTTTTTGCAGGGCAAAATCGTAGAGCTGCTCGGCTTCCCTCAGCCGTTCAATGTTCTCACCGGCCACTTTTTGGAAAGCGGGGTTTATTTGCTCAAAAACCGGCACGACGTGGTGGCGCACCAAGTTGCGATTGTACTTGTCGGAGAGGTTGGAGGTGTCCTCCCGGTACTCGATTCCCTCCTCCGATGCGAATTCGAGGATTTCCTTTTTGGTGGCAAACAACAGTGGCCGGACGACGTTGCCGTTCCTCGACAAAATGCCATGAAGTCCCCGCAGGCCACAACCTTTGGCAAAATTGTACAGCAATGTTTCGATGGAATCGTCCAAATGGTGCGCTGTCGCAATATGCTGACAACCAGCTTGTTGCCGGATTTTCTCCAGCCAATCGTAACGAAGTTGGCGGGCTGCCACTTGGATGGAAAGCTTATTTTGTTCCGCAAAAATTTGGGTGTCAAAACGGATGGAAAAATATTCGACCCGGAATTCCTCGGCCAGTTTTTTTACAAAAAACTCATCCTCGTCCGCCTCCATTCCCCGTAACTGAAAGTTGCAGTGTGCCACCGCAAATGGTAGCCCAGCCCGGCTGAACAGGTGGCAAAGTATCACCGAGTCCACGCCGCCGCTGGTGGCCACGAGCGTTTTTGCGCCCGGGGGAAGCAGGTTTTGCGAAGCGATGTATTTGTGAAACTGGACAACCATGAATGTTGTGGTCGCCCAATTTATTGGGCTGACCGTTTTCGTATTCGGTCAGCCCAATAAATTGGGCGACCACAATGGGCTAAGCCTTCAACTCCCGGTAAAAAGCATAATAATAAGGTATCGTTTCGATGCCCTTGTAGAAGTTGAACAGCCCGTAATGCTCATTGGGTGAGTGGATGGCGTCGCTATTGAGGCCGAAGCCCATCAGCACGCTGTCCACGTTCAGCACATCCTTGAACAGCGACACGATGGGGATGTAGCCGCCCTCCCGTTTCGGGATTGGCTCCTTGCCGAAGGTCTTGGCCATGGCCATGTGAGCAGCTTTGTATTCTGGTGTGTCTGTGGGCGTGACGCCTGGTTCGCCGCCGTGCATTCGGGTCACTTTTACCTGCACAGTTGGCGGTGCAAGTGACTTGAAATGCGCCTCGAACTGGTCGTACACTTGCTCGCAGCGCTGGTGCGGCACGAGGCGCATGGAGATTTTGGCAAAAGCTTTTGAGGGCAAAACCGTCTTTGAACCCTCGCCCGTGTAGCCGCCCCAGATGCCATTGCAATCAAGCGCAGGGCGTATGCTGGTGCGCTCGATGGTCGTGTAGTCCTTCTCACCCGCCACTTCGGCGATGCCAAGGTCTGATTTGTAGTCGTCCAGAATGAACGGTGCTTTGTTCATCGACACCCGGTCTTTTTTGCTTTCGTTCAGCACACTGTCGTAAAAGCCGGGGATAGTGATTTTGCCGTTTTTGTCAATCAATTTGTCAATCATGCCAGCCAACACATTGATGGGGTTGGCCACGCCGCCGCCGTAGACGCCAGAGTGGAGGTCACGGCTTGGGCCGGTCACTTCCACCTCCAGATAGGCGAGGCCACGCACCCCGGTGGTGACGCTCGGCACGTCGTTGGCGATGATGGAAGTGTCGGAGCAGAGCACCACGTCGCAGGCCAGTTTCTTCTTGTTTTTTTCGACAAAAGGCCGGAAGCTCGGCGAGCCGACTTCCTCTTCGCCCTCCACGCAGAACTTGATGTTGCAGGGCAGGTTGCCCGTTTTCACCATCGCCTCAAATGCCTTGACGTGCATGTAGGTTTGGCCCTTGTCGTCGCAAGACCCACGGGCGAAGATGGCGCCCTGTGGGTGAACCTTCGTCTTTTTGATGACCGGTTCAAACGGTGGCGAAGTCCACAGGTCGAGCGGGTCGGGGGGCTGCACGTCGTAGTGGCCATAGACGAGCACGGTCGGCAGTTTTTTGTCAATGATTTTTTCGGCGTAAATGACGGGGTAGCCTTCCTTGGCCTTGCCGTCCTTTTTGTGCGAGGTCGGGCAGATTTCCACGAGGTCGCAGCCAGCATCACGCAGGCTTTGCGCTACAAATTCGGCGGTGCGAAGCACATCGTCCTTGTACTTCGGGTCGGCGCTGATGGACGGGATTCGGAGCAGTACGAGCAGTTCGTCGAGGAAGCGCTGCTTGTTCTTTTCGATGTATTCCTGGGTGGATTTCATTTTAGATGATGGTTTGATTGTTGAAATTGTTGAATTGTTTTTTGAGGAAAAGCGTGGTTGAAAATCGAAATTTCGTCGCCAAAGATAGGGAGGTAACCTTGTTTCACAAGAAAAAAACTGCCTGCTAGATTTGTAGGGAAACGAGCAATTCCGACAATCGGCCCTCATTGAGTTTGAACTCGATTTTGCCGTTGGCAGCATAACTGATGTTGCCCGTTTCCTCCGAAACGACGAAGGCCGTTGCATTGCTGCGCTCCGTGATACCGAGTGCGGCACGGTGCCGGAGGCCAGTATGTTCTGGCAATGCGGAGCTATCAGACACGGGCAAAATGCAACTGGCTGCTTGAATTTTGCCCTTTCCAATCAGCACGGCGCCGTCGTGAAGCGGGCTTTCTTTTTGGAAAATGCTGAGTAGCAACGACTGGCTGATTTTGGCGTCGAGTTGCACGCCAGCGTGGCCGATGCCCTCCATTTCGAAGCTGTTCGAAAAGACCAAAAGCGCTCCGGTTTTGTCCTTGGCCATGCGCATGAGAGCTTGTTTTATCTCGAAATTGGCGGCTTCGTTCACGATGTTTTTGCCCAAATTGCGGGTGAACCACCGCAGCATGACCTCGGAGCGGCGACCCAGCGTGGTGTTGCCGAGCATGAGCAAAAAGCGCCGCACTTCTGGCTGAAAAATGATGATGATGATGATAAAACCGACGTTGACGAACTGGCTGAGAATCATGGAAAGCATGTCCATTTTCAACATGCCCACTAGCCACCACAACAGGTAAATGATGACGATGCCGATGAAAATATTGAAGGCAATGCTGCCCCGAAGTAGCAGGTAAACCCGATAAATCAGGTAGCCAACGATGGCCACGTCTAGCACGTCCCAAAGGCTGATGGGCAGAAAGCCGATTTCGAAAAGAAAATTCATGCTGGAAATGCGGTTATTGGGTTATTGGGTTATTGGGTTATTGGGGTATTGAGTTATTGGGGTATTGGGTTATTGATGGGTAGGCTTTTCTCAACTTTTAATATGGATGCCCTAATAATCACTCAATAACCCAATAACCCAATCACATAATCACTTAAACCATCCGGTAAAGATGTCTTAATTTTGGGCTACGGAAGACGCATTTTTTGAAAAAAATACGATTTGACTTGAAAAATAAGCTGTTTGTATTTGTACTTATTTTTGTTTTAACGCCTTGTTGGGTGGTCGCCCAAGAGGTGATTACCAATGAGTCAGGGCGAAAGATTGTGGTGGATGCGAATGGGAATTGGCGGTACTTTCAAGTGGATTCAATCACAGCAAATTCGGGCGATGCCAAATTTCAAGTGCCAAAAAAGGATGCCGATGAAAATGAACTGCGGATAGCGGAGTCCAAGCAATTGGAGCGGGAGCTGGCCCTGCTACTGATCAAAAACCGGGTGGAAATGATAGACCTTCAAATTGCTTTGGGAGACAATTCAAGCAATTCTGTCATTCGGTTGAAGGAGCAACTCGAAGGAACGGAACATAAAATCCGGCAACTGGAAACCCAGTTAGAGGAGACAAAACTTCGGACCGCTTTTTTACAAAAAATAGGCAACCTGCCCCAACCAAGCTATGCTCGAAAGCTCAAGAAATGGAAACACGACCACCCCTTCAAAACAACCCCGGCGATACCTAATTCGGAAAAATTAATATCAACGGACGGCCATCTCGCTAACGATATTGCCAACGGCATCCTACTTTTGCCTCCTAAGCTGCCATGTGAGGCGGGCTTTCAGGGAGTTGACCCGCTGGCCAAAAAATTTCGTTGGGAAACGGCACCTACGAGATTTTTCACCCATACCGATGTGGCGGTCGAGCAGCAGTTCGGAAAGCGTGATTTCATTGAATGCACAGCCTACTTGGCTGCTTTCGAGGGTGGGGTGAAGCAGCTGAACTTGGAGATTGCAGTGGCCTCCGACAAAGCGCCCCAGATATTCGGAACCTTGCTCCAAAATGAGCTATTGGAAGTGCAATTGTTGAGTGGAGAAACGGTTAGGTTGTTCAACACCTTGCCAAGCAATGGGCAGTGGCTCGCCGCTCATGGTACTTTTGTTTTCAAGGGCAGGTACGCGCTGGGCATTCGGGAAGAAAAGCTGCTTCGGAGCAGTGAGGTGGACAAGGTGCTTGTCAGGTGGAGCTTGGTACAGGAGCAGTTTGAAATTTTTGAAACCGATTTTTTCATCCGGCATTTCAACTGTTTGGCTGCGATGTTGTCAAAACTAAAATAAACAAGAAGCAGATGCTAGGCTTGAAGTTACCGACCGACCCTCGATGGGTTGACCTTGCGGAGATGGACCTTGCGGAGATTCTAACCGATCATGCCTATTGCGAGCAAAAGGCTGCAACGTCCTGCATTTCGCTGATTCAAATGTATCCTGACAAAGAAGAATTGGTAAAAAGCATTGCCCCAATTGTCACGGAGGAGTGGGGGCATTTCAGGTTGGTGCTGCTAGAACTGGAGCGCCGCAACCTCAAATTGGGCTACCAACGCAAGGACGATTACGTTAACGAATTGATGAAATTTGAGAAAAAAGGGGGCAGCCGGGAAGACCGGCTTTTGGAGCGGTTGTTGATTTGTGCGCTTATCGAAGCACGTAGTTGTGAGCGCTTCAGGTTGCTTTCCTTAAACCTGAACGAGGAAGATTTGAGAGAGTTCTACCACAAGTTCATGGTGTCGGAAGCTGGGCATTACCGACTGTTCATTGACCTTGCCAAGGCTTATTTTCCGGAGGAAATGGTCAAATCTCGTTGGCAAGCGTACCTTGAGCGTGAGGCAGAAATCATTGGACAACTGGAACTTCGTGGCGACAGGATGCACTAAGGCGAAATAATTTTTTGAGTTTTGCTATTTTTGTAGCAGAAACCTGAATGGTTGGATATTTCAAAAGTAGTGTCGAAAAAGGAGAACTACGCAAGACGATTGGTTGTTGAACATCCGTGGACTTATAATTTCTTTTTTTTGAAAAGTCAAGACAATCTTTCACAGATGTGGCAACTTTTTTGTTTAGTTTGGCGTAATTTTTAATATCACAAACGCAAGAAGTTACGTTTTCACAAAAAAGAATCGTTCCCAATGCAAATAAAAATAGACTACACATCCATTGACCTCAAACCAAAAAACAACTGGTTATGCGCCAATTAAAGATTACAAATAAGATTACGACCAGAGAAAGTCTTGCCCTTGACAAGTATCTGAACGATATTGGCAAGATAGACTTGCTCAATGCGGAGGAAGAGGCTGACCTCGCCCGCAGAATCCGCACAGGTGACCAAGCCGCACTCGAACGGCTGACCGAGGCTAACCTGCGCTTTGTGGTTTCCGTAGCAAAGCAATACCAAAACCAGGGTCTCTCGTTAAGCGACCTCATCAATGAGGGGAACGTAGGCTTGATGAAAGCAGCACGGCGCTTCGATGAGACCAAGGGGTTCAAGTTCATATCATACGCTGTTTGGTGGATTCGACAGTCCATTCTCCAGGCAATCGTGGAGTATTCACGCATAGTGCGGCTACCGCTGAACAAGGTTGGCTCCTATAATAAGGTTAACGAGGCGTTCATTTCGTTCGTACAGGAATATGAGCGGGAACCTTCGGACGAGGAACTTGCCGAGATTCTGGAATTGACTACCAAGGAGGTGTCGAACATGCTCAAGGGCAGTATCCGCCACGTGTCGGTAGATGCTCCGATAGGCGGCGAAGACAGCGATTCGACCATGCTCGACCTCATCGCTGACAACGACGGCGAGCGTCCAGACGACGCACTCATGGACCAGTCGCTGAAGGATGAAGTGCAAGCGGGGTTGTCCATTTTGGCACCACGTGAAATTGAAGTGCTTTCGGCCTATTATGGTCTGAACGGCCACAAGGCACTGACCTTGGAAGAAATTGGCGATTTATATTGCTTGACCCGTGAGCGGGTCAGGCAAATCAAAGAGAGGGCCATCAGGCGGCTTCGAAAGTCTTACAATCGAAATGCCTTGAAGTCCTATTTGGGTTAAAATTCACGCAAAAAATAGGAAGCCTTGCCATTTTCGGCAGGGCTTTTTTCATTTACGTCGAAATGGGTTGGCTGAAACCCGAATAAGTCTTAGAATTGACCTTAAAAAAAGAAAATGGCAGGTATCGCATTATCGTTGTTCTTGATTTTGGCTCTGGGCATGATTGGCATCGCGGTGCTGATGAAGACCCTTCAGAACTACAGGCCGGGAAGGACTAAAATCCAGGCCGACCTGAATAAAATTAGAGCCGAGTTGGCTCCATTGGTAGCTGACTTGGTGCCTTGGACGGCAGAGGAGATGGAACAATTGTCTTTCAACCAAATCAAAAAATCCATCAAAAACGGTTTGGTCAAAACCTCAAAAGGCGTGCTGACCACAATTTACCACGAGCCAGTGATTGCCTGGGCCTACAAAAAATACGTGAGCAGAAAAGAAAATGGGCTGCTCTATGCGCGGACGAGCAATCAAGAGTTCATTTACCGAATCAAGAACGGTGAGGTGGAAATGGTGGTGGGGGAGCATTTGGTCGGCGTTTTGAACCAACAAGGCTTTTTGGTCGACCAGAAAGGCAATAAGCAATTGGCTCAAATCAGCAAGAATGAGGACAACTTGGTGTTGCCTGTTTTAGTGAACAACAAGCTAGTTGGGAGCATGTCGAACCCACAAAGGAAACAAAAGGGGAATGTGAGGGCATTTCAGCATTTGGTAAAATTGGACAAGGAAGAAGAGGAAATCGTACTGTCGCTGTCCATTCTCGAACTCGTGAAAAGGGAGATTGAAGCTTGATTCCTCCAAAATCAACCTAAACAATTGGAAATCAATACCGAGTGACAAAAAAACAAGAAAAAATTATAGAATATTAATCTTGTTGAATACTTTTGGCCGATAAAAAATTGATTCCCTATTCAGATGACAAAACAAAAACAACCAACACTTTTCACAAGAAATCATTTGCCAGTAGCCCTGCTCCTAAATCTGGCTGACAAACTTACCAAGGGAATCCATCCCACATTGAAACCAAAAATCATCCAATCTACGGGAAAATACACACAAAAAGAATTTCGTATCCAAGGGGTTGTACGGCTGGAACTATTGACAGGAAGAAACAATCCTGCATTACTTCCGTTCAACTTTTAACAACAGAAATTTCGCTCCAAAGCGAAATTTCTTGCATGTCATTACTCAAGTTTCTTCTCATTAAACTTCTGAAACATGAAAGTTTCGCTACTTAATCAAACACCTATGCAACTTACAAGCTTCTTCAGGCAGCTTTCCATTCGAGCGCTAATGGTTTTGGTATTGGCTGTTTCGGCGACTACCTTGATTTGGGCCGAAGGCTCAAAAGACTTCGTTGGCTACCCTGGCACGAGGATGTTCCTTGACACCAGAGACCCCCAACAAATGAAAGTTTTCGCCAATGAAGACGAGTTCATCAATCTTGGTGCCAGCCACCTTGGATTTCCAGAGGGGGTTGGTTACATCAGGGTCTATCGTCCAGATGGAACGCTCCACACCACCTTCACGAACCCATTCCCACTAAGTTCCAAGGTGGGAATGATTGAAAGCCTTACTCAGGAGTTGGCAGGCCCCACAGGTGGAGGGACCGGCTATGTGCCTGCTGTTGTCCAAGTACCAACTGGTCAAGCGGGTGTTTGGACGGTAGTTTTTGGTTACACCACTACCAATGCCTTGTCCGCAAATTTCACGAATATAGCCAACAACTTCCCTTGGACGCCGGCGAACCAAGCACAAGCCTATAAGAGGGCGATTTTGGCTTGGGACATCACGATTACCGAGGGAGTTGCGGGTAACCAACCCAATGCCATTATGCACGAAGGACGGGTATACTCCAACGAATACATTACCCTTATCCGTGGCAATGGCCACCTCACCTCACCCACTTTTTACGTGTTGACGAACGACGGGTACCTTTATCAGGTTGATGTAAAGGATGCCGATCCATTCCGCTTCCCGATATCCTCCAACTCCTTGGGATTGGTTGATGGGTTAGGTCAACCTGCCTACAAATCAAAACTTGAAAGTGCTTTCCAAAGGAGCCACCAACCAGGAACTTGGTCGCCAAGCAACTTATATCTCTTTGAGCCACAAGCTGCTGACTACTTAAGCCCTCCTTTTAGGTTGATAAACAACAAGATATTCTTCAACATACCGGACTCTAACATGCCCAGTTCAGCCTTGGTGTCCGATGTTTTCTACAACCACCCTCCAACCCCAAGTGGGCCACCTTATCCGCCTACAATCCCGCCAAGTCCTCCAGTTTCTCATACCACTTGGCTTAATACACCAATTCAAGATTTTTCTCTGGTGGCGCCAATAATTTTTATCGGGGTAAACGCAAATGGCCTAAACTGCAGTCCCGGTTCCATCCAGTTTGGAAAAGGCGGTTTTTTTGTTTTCAATACAAATATTGGTGGCAGTGTAACGTTGGAACTCGACTTGAACAACAATGGATATTCTGAGTCTGACCCAATGGACACGGTATTACAAGGTGTTTTGAACCCTGGTTTGGATTCCATCTATTGGAATGGTTGGTTGAACGGAGCGGCAGTCCCTGTCAACCCTGCTTTTCAGTTTGGCGTTACTGGAAATATTCAATATGGCCAAGTACACATCGCGCTAACGGATGTGGAAGGTAATATTGGTGGGGTTACTTTCAAGCGGCTAACTCCTATCCCCAACCAACCTGACGACTTGTTTTATTTCGACCACTCAGATATCTTTCCTAATGATCCTGCTGCGATAAGTGGTAACGGTACACCTGGCCACCCCAAGGAAACAAACATTCCTTACGTGTATGATTTTAATGAAGGAAATGAAAAATATATTGATGAATGGACTTTCGTTGAGTATCCAATCGATACTACGTTCATCGTCAAAATTGACTCGAGTTGCGTTTGTGACACAATCAACACTCCAGTTTTAACGGGTACAGGTGGCGGTGTTTTTTGCGAAGGGCAGGAATTGACCATGACTGCCACCAATTCGGTTCTGGGAACCGGAGACTTGACTTATACATGGTCGGGTCCACCCAGTTTCAATTTTGTGGAAACAATAGATTCAACGGCAACAAGCACAGCTACCATTGGCGCTGCCACTACGACCAATACAGGTACTTTCCAAGTTATAGCTACCACTTCACCAGCAGGTTGTGCAGACACATTGACGTACAATGTCACTGTCAACCCAAATCCTGTCGCACTTATCATAACTGGAGGCGGTACTTATTGTGCTGGGGAACCCGTAACCTTGGAAGTTCAAACCATTTCAGGATTTACGACGCTCGACTATGCATGGAGCGGCCCAGGAGTCCCGGCAAACATGGCAACAGGAACGGTAGCCGGTGGCGGTATAGTTACACTGGTACTTCAGAACGTTCAAGTTGCTGATGCTGGAAGCTACAGTTTGGTGCTAACCTCCGTTGAAGGATGCGTGTCCGCTCCCATTTCTACCACAATTACTGTCAACGTAACTCCAGTAGTATCTTCAATTACCGGCAACAACAGCTATTGCGAAGGTGATGACGTGACGCTGACAGCTACAAACTCAGCTACTGGTTTTTCCACCATGAGTTGCACCTGGACCGGGCCGAACGGCTTCAACGTTTCGCAAAACGTCAATGGAACTGATCCAATTACACTGAACCTGAACAATATCAACAATTCATTTGAGGGGATTTACACCCTTGTTTGTGCCGTTGGTACTTGCGCTAGTGATTCGGTTGAATTTGACCTAGTGGTAAATACCCCACCGCTGATCAGCGCAATCAGTCCGAATGGTTCATTCTGCGAGGGCACTTCCGTAACCTTTACTGCCCAAAATGCTAACCTTGGCTCAGGTCCGGTCACTTATACTTGGACTGGACCGAATGCGTCACTGCCTTTCACTGGCCCCGCACTACTGAGTGGGCCTTATGATTTTACAATTCCGAACCTTACGCCAGCAGATGCCGGTATCTATACGCTTACATTGGGTGGATGCCCTTCAGCTCCACAATCTGTGACCATCAGCGTGTTGCCAGCCCCCAATCTCACCGTCACCGGTGGCGGTGATGTCTGCGTTGGACAGGACGTGACCTTGACGGCCACAAACAGTACGCTCGGTGTTGGCCCAATCATCTTTATTTGGACTGACCCTAACGGCAACATCTTGTCGCAGGGCATAACTCCCGCTGCTACACCAAGCACCGTGACTATCAACAACGTTACTGCTGCCAACTCGGGCACTTATACCATTTTCGAAACCATTGACGCAAATAGTTGCACAGCAACCGCAACTGTATCGTTGAATGTGCTTCCAGGCTTGAACCTCATTGCCCCGACGCCTGACAGCACCTACTGCGAATTCAACAGCGTGGTACTTACTGCAACAAACACAGTGGATGCAGGTGATTTGACCTATACTTGGAGCGGGCCGAACGGCATCGTTCTTGGGCCATTCACCGTTGGTAGCTTCGAGCCGTTGACTGCCATTATCAGCGAAGCAAACCTGATGCACGGTGGCACGTGGACACTGGATGTTAATTCAACCAGTGGTTGCAGTTCCAGTATTCAGGTAGAAGTGACTGTACTTGCAGGAGTGAGAATAACGGCCGTCGTGGGCGGAGGTTCATATTGTTTTGATGCCCCTGTGACACTAAATGGCTCAGGCGAAGGTTCTGCCGATTCTGTCAGCTACACTTGGACTGACCCGAACGGAACAGTGATTGGCGCTGGAACAACAGTGCCAGCAGGGCCATTCCCAGGAAGCAGTTCTTCCAATTTGCCTGGTATCTATGTCCTGGAAGTTGTTGCGGACTCAAGTGGCTGCTCCGATAGCGAAACAGTTACTGTTGAAATCATACCACTTCCTGAAGTGATGGTGTTGAACAATGACACCACGCTTTGTGGACTTGATACGCTGGAAATTTGTGGGCAAGCGACCACAATTAATATTGGTTCATTTTCCTACATTTGGTCTACGCCAACCGGCGAAATTATTACAGGCAGTGCCAGTGGCAACGCACCATTCTGCGACATCATTTTACCAATGCAGGACTACGGCGCAGGCCCTTATATCTTGAGGATATCTGCCGATGGATGTACCTCAGAGCCTGATACTTTCAATGTATCATTGAATCCAAATCCTGTGATTTCGATTGTATCGGGTGGTGGGACTTACTGTGCGGGCGAGACGGCGGATGTTTGTTTCACCAACACCAATCCTGATGTCGTTGGGTTCTTCTACACCTGTACCCTACCGGACGGCACTCAGGTCACCGGCCAGACCAGTACAAATGAAACCATTTGCTTGCCAGTCACCCAGTCTGGTACCATCTGCTGTTCCCTGGAATCATTCGATGGTTGCGTGTCCAGTCAGGCATGTGTTACTGTCACGTTCGAGCCAAGCGCCGATTTGTCGGTAACGGCAAACACCCCGGTTTGCGCAAACGAAACCCTGATGCTGAATGGCACCAATTCGCTTCCCTGCTCTGGCACAATAACTTATGCTTGGAACGGCCCCAACGGCTTCACCTTCGTTGGTACGGCTCCTTGTGCCGGGCCATTTCCAGCGGTGGTCCCGAACCCAGTATCAGGTGAGTATTGCCTCATCGCTCCACTGAACAGCAACTGCCCTGACACAGCTTGCATCACAGTTACTGTTAATCCAGTTCCAATTGTTGTCAACAACTCCATCTCTGGCGGTGGAACATTCTGCGTAGGAGAGGAGGTGGTTTTGATTGCTCAAGTATCCATTTCCGACAACTCAAACATCACCTATACTTGGTGCCAAAACAACGTGCCAATCCCTGGCCAAACTGGCACAGTGGCCAGCGGGAGCACAGTCACCTTGGATTTGGGGCAAGTGGCAACAAATGATGGTGGTGAGTATTGCCTAAAATTGGAATCTACCAATGGATGTGTCAATATTCCTCCAACTTGTATTCAGGTTACAGTCAACCCATCGCCAGCAATCCTGACGGTGACAGGCGGCGGCACCTACTGCGAAGGTGTGGACGTAGCGCTGAATGGAACTGGCACTCCTGGTCTCGGCAACGTGACCTACACGTGGACGGGCCCGAACAATTTTAATGTTCCAGGTGGGCCAGTGCCGAGCCAAGGTCCATTCCCGGCAACGGTGAATGACATTAGCCAACTCGGTGCAGGTATTTACACCCTAATCGTAAATCTAGGCGACTGTTCCGACACGGCCAACGTGGTAGTTGAGGTAAATCCGAAACCAATCATCACCATCATCAGTGGAAACGAAACCGTGTGCGCTGGTTCAAATGTGGTGGTTTCATTTGAAGTTGACCCGAACGGAGCTTCGAGCGTTGACTGGAACTATGACAGTCCCGACTTCGATACCAGCGGTACGGTGACGACTGCCACCACAATTACTTTCACGATTGTGGCCAACAGCACAACATCAGCCACCATCACCGCCGAATCGAGCGACGGATGCGAGGCAGAGCCGCAGCAAATCAACATTACGGTTCAAGAAATAGACCCACCGGTGCTCACACCATCTTCACTTGTGGTTTGCGTAGGCGACCAATTGATATTGACAACAACGCTTTACACTGGCACCGTCAGCTACGAGTGGTTCAAAGATGGCGTGTCAATCGGCACGACCAATGACCCCAACTTTGTGGTCACTCCACCGATGTCAGGTGTCTACAGCGTTGAAGTGACTGTTGATGGTTGTTCGGCTGGCTCCACTGGAGTTGCAGTCACTGTTCCCGCCGTACCTGATGCTATTGCCGACGAGTTCACCAGCAATACGTATACCACTATAAATGGCAACGTGACGGACAACGATGTGGCTCCAGATCAAGTGATAGTAACTTTGGTTTCATCAACTACCAGTGGAACATTGGACCTCAACGAGGACGGTACTTTCACGTACTCACCCTCAAATGACCCAGTTGATTGCGACGATAGTTTCACTTATGAAATATGCTCCGTTGATTGTCCCGAGTCCTGTGACCAAGCAACCGTGTCCATTTCCTATCTTTTGGAGGGAATAGTGCCGAACGTTCTCACACCGGATGGAGACGGGATAAATGACATTCTTGTCATTACTTGCATACCGACGAAAACTGGTGACCCTTCCCCAACTCGTTTGCGGATTTTCAATCGTTGGGGAGACGAGGTGGCATCATTTGAACCTTACTACAATGAAGAAGGATGGGATGGTACTTATGGCAGTGACAAGAAAGCAGTACCTGCGGCTACCTATTTCTACTTGTTCGAGGCTGACAAGGACAGTGGCAATAAACCAAAGGCTGGTTATATTAAAGTGGTTCGATAGCACCAGGTTGGTGAGCGGTTGTCCCTAAAAGGACAACCGCTCGCTATCCATTGAAATCCATCACCAACCAAAAATTTAGTAAACATGAAAAAGCTTCTATATACCTTACTAATTACCTTCGTTACTGCCTCCGCATGGGCGCAGAGTGAGGCGATTTACACCTTCAACCTTTTCAACCAGCTAAACTTCAACCCTGCTTACGCAGGTTCGAAAGAGGTTTTGGATGCGGGCCTTATCTACCGCAACCAATGGTGGTCGGGCATTGACGGTTCGCCAAAAAACATCAACCTATACGGCCACATGCCCTTTGCAAAACTCACCAGTGGCATCGGTTTGAACATCTTGACGGATAAAATCGGCTTGGATAAAGTACTGACTGTTGGTGCCGACTACGCCTATCGCATCCGTTTCAATAGCAACAATGTACTTGCCCTTGGAATAGGGGCCCGCATCGAGAACGCCCGCTCTGATTGGGACGAAGTCAATGCAGCGGTGGCTGGAAATGACCCAAGAATTGGCGACGGTACCGAATCCAAATCCACGTTTAACGTAGGCCCGGGTGTCTATTTCAATAATAGGAAGTTCTACCTCGGTGCATCGTTGCCACGTATGCTCGCCAACTCGTTGTACAACGAAAAGGATGAATTCAGCCAAAAAGTGAATACTTGGTTCTTTCAGGGTGGCTTGACACTTCCACTCAGTCAAAACGTAGAGCTGCTGCCCAACGTGCAGGTGCGCTATAACCCAAACTCACCGTTTGACTTTGATGCAAACCTGAATGTCATGTTCTATGATGCATTAATGGTGGGCGCCATGTACCGCTATGAGGATGCGATTAGTGGCCTATTGGTTTACCAGTTCAAAAATGGGTTCCGCCTTGGAGCTGCGATTGACTTCACAACGTCGGCGTTGAAAGATGCGACCACTGGCAGTTTTGAATTGATGGCTGGCTACACCTTCCCCTGCGAAGATTGCACAATCAAAAGCTTGCGCTATTTTTAATGAGAAACCGCAGCGCATTGGCTGGGAGGTGCTTTTGCAAATGCAGCCAATTGCCTGAAAACAGTGCAATCGTTTGGAATTGGTACAAATGGTTTTACTGGAAAAATCAATTTTCAAAATAGAATAACGATGAAAAATATAAAACCCTTGTTTCTCCTTTTAGCCCTTGCCATGAGTTTTCAACTCGTGGCTCAGCAGGGATTTGAGTTGAAAAACATCAAGGAAATCAACACAACTCAGCTCGATTTCAGCCCAGTTCCATTTGGTAATGGGGTGATTTTCACATCTTCCAAGAGCAACCGCTTCTTGAAGTGTCCTTCTCAAAATGCTGGTGATTACACCGATTTGAAATATGCCGAAAAAAAGGCAGACGGCACATTCGGTGAACCGGTTTCGGTTACTGGCAATGTGAATGGCAAGTACAACGATGGCTGTGCCGCATTCAACCCAGCTGGCAACAAAATGATTTTCACCCGCAACAATACGGATGGCAAGAATGCGGCGGACGTGATAGACCTGAAACTTTATTCAGCCGACCTTGATGGAGGCAAATGGGTAAACGTGACGGAACTCCCATTCAATAGCGACGATTGGTCAACTTGCCACCCAGCGCTGTCCAAGGATGGGAACCTGTTGGTGTTCGCTTCCAACCGTCCAGGCTCCACCGAGAACAGCATGGACTTGTACTGGTCAAAATTGGAGAATGGTGTTTGGAGCATCCCTACCAACCTTGGCGCTGGCGTAAATACCACCGCCAATGAACTGTTTCCCTATCTGGATGAAAGCAACAACTTGTTCTTTTCTTCCGACAGGGCAGGTGGCACTGGCGGCCTCGATATTTGGGTTGCTGGCATGAACGGTGGTGGACAGTGGGAAATGGTTGGCAACCTTGGTGCCCCATTCAACCAAAGTGGCGACGATGTCAATTTCGTTTCCATGAACGGTGGAACGGAAGGCTATATCGCCAGCGACAGGGGTCACTCGGACGCACAGGGAGCTGATGATATCTACTACTGGAAATATACACCTCCCATCGTTGACGCCATCATCGTGGTGGTGGACAAGGAAACCAACGAACACCTCTCCGGTGCTTCTGTAGATATGACACCAACCGAGTACGGCAACATGCTGGACAAGATTTATGGAGGCCCCGTGGCGCAGAAAAACAGCCTCATGACCGACATGCAAGGGCAGGTCACGGTTCAGGTGCGCACCGGCACGAAGTATACGATAGTCACCACAAAAGGCGACTACAAGACGGATAAACGTGAAGTGGCTGCCTCCGAAATCACTGCAAAACCTCCTTATGTCATTCCGCTGGAAAAGGACAAGTACTACTCCAAGCTCATAGTTGAAGTGGTGGAAGACCCATCCGGTAAAAAGATTCCATTGGCCGACATCAAGATTTTGGATAAAACCACCAATAAGGTCATCACACTGACGGGCGATGGCAATGGGGAAGCTACCACGCAGATAGACTGCGACCACGATTACGAAATCACAGCGAGCAAGAATCCTTACTATGACAACACAGTCGTTTTAAAAAATTACAGAATAGATTGCATAGATGGTGAGGTTCGGGTAAAAGTGGGGCTAAAAATGCCCAACATCGTCATATTGGAGCCGATATTCTTTGATTTCGACAAGTACTACATCCGTAAACGGGATGCACAGCCCACACTTGACAACCTGGTGGTTACTATGAATAAATACCCATCGCTACAGGTTCGCCTCGGTGGCAACACGGACTCAAGGGGCACTGACAAATACAACGATAGGTTGTCCACCAACCGGGCGAACTCGGCAAAAAATTACCTGATTAAGAAAGGGATTGCCAAGGAGCGCATCTACACCGAGCAATATGGTGAGCAGAAGCCCATCAACAACTGTACGGACGAGGTTTACTGCCCAGAAACTGACCACCAGCTCAACCGTAGGACGGATGTCAGTGCAGAACGCCATCAGGAACCTGGCATTGACTTCAAGACTCGCCAAGTCAGTGACATGAAGGTTGAATCGGACAGAAAGGACAAGAAACGCAACTAATTTTCAGCGCTACCATGTCGAAACGGTAGCGTTTAGCAAAGCATAAAAAAAGCCGCAG
Organism: uncultured Saprospiraceae bacterium; assembly: GCA_964508135.1. Taxonomy (GTDB): domain Bacteria; phylum Bacteroidota; class Bacteroidia; order Chitinophagales; family Saprospiraceae; genus UBA6168. The sequence continues at coordinate 6,097 of CAZDSU010000031.1, read as the reverse complement.
CCAGATATGGTTGCGGCTTTTTTAGTGCCTGGAAATCTTTTCCGGGTTGGTGGGCCAAAAGGGTTGAAAGTGTCGGCGTGACTCAAAGTCTAATGTCGTCAACTTAAGGATAGGCAGACCACGAAGTGGTCAAATTTGAATAGCCCCGGATGAAATCCGGGGAAGGTGAAGCAAAGACGTGGAAACCCCGAAGGGGTTGAATTTCAACGAGTTATGGCATTAAACCCCTTCGGGGTTTCAACGCATATCATCCTCCAAATCCTCGCATTTACTTTCGTGAATCTTCGATTTCATACGGGGCTATTCACGTTCAACCCCTTTCGGGGTCTTAAGTAGACGACATTAGTCTCAAAGTCACGCCGACACTACGCCCAGCCCTCTCAAACCCTCAAACCCTCACTCTCTCAAACCCTGCCTCATACAAATATCCCTGCGATACAAGCCGTCAGAAAACTTGCTATTGTGCCTCCAATCATTGCTTTCATGCCCAGTTCCGTCAGGTTTTTGCGTTGGGATGGGGCCAGTGCGCTGATGCCGCCTATTTGGATGCCAATGGAGGCGAAATTTGCGAAGCCACAAAGTGCATAGGTGGTGATAATGACTGATTTCTCGGACATCATGCTTTTGAGTTCAGGCAATTTTGCGTAAGCATAAAACTCGTTGATGGCCGTTTTCATGCCCAGCAATTGACCTACTATCATGGAATCTTGGGTGGGGACGCCCATGACCCACGCCAATGGAGCGAACATCAACCCCAACAAATACTCCAACGTGAGACCAGAGAACCTGCCACTGGTGGCATCGGAAATTACTGGATTCAAGTTGGTAGCGCCGCCAATCCCAATCAACATGGAGTTTATCATGGCAATCAGTGCTGTGAAAACTAGGAGCATGATGCCCACATTCACGGCCAACCGAAATCCGTCTGTGGCGCCAAGCGTGATGGCATCGAGAATGTTGGAACCGGACTGCTCATTCGGCACATCCAGCTTTTGTTCTTCCAAGGTGATTTCCTTGGTTTCGGGCAATATCATCTTTGCTGCAACGATGGCCGCTGGTGCCGACATGATGGACGCTGTGAGAAGGTGACGTGCGAACACCTGCTGGGCGACGGGGTCGTCACCGCCGAGGAAGCCCACGTAGGCCGCAAAAACGCTACCAGCAATGGTCGCAAAACCACCCACCATCAAGCACATGATTTCCGATCGGGACATGCTTGCGAGGTAAGGTCGAATCACAAGCGGGGCCTCAGTTTGGCCAATAAAAACGTTGGCTGCAGCGGCGAGGCTTTCTGCGCCAGTGAGTTTCATGGTCTTGCTCATCACCCATGCGATGCCTTTTGTGATGATTTGGAGGATGCCGAGGTAGTAAAAAAGGGAAGACAGGGCCGAAAAGAAAACGATGGTTGGCAGCACTTTGAAAACGAAATTGTTCAGCGCACCGTCCACTTCCTGCATTCCGAATGGGGTTAGCAAAAACTCAATGCCAGCATTTGTGTAGGAAAGCACGTTGACAAAAAAACTAGCCACCCAGTCAAAAATCATGGTAACGATTTCCACCTTCAGTACCAAAATGCCAAGTGTCAATTGAAGTAAGATTCCTCCAACAACGATTCGCCAGTTGATGGTTTTCCTGCTGCTGCTTATCAGGTAGAGAATGCCCAGCATGACGGCGCAGCCGAGTAATCCCCGAAAAATATTGGTGATTAAATCCATCTAGTTGTTTCTTGTTTGTTTTGATTAAAATGAAAATGCCAATGCCAATGCCAAATGTAGTGTATCTCCCACAATCCCTCAAATGCTCACCGCTCTCACCCGCTTACCGCTCTCACCGCTCTCACCGCTCTCACCAATTGGTGAATGCCCGGTTGAAAATTCGGTCCACGAGTTCTTTGCTGATGTTTTCAATGAGCGTTTCCTGCACGTCGAGCAGGTTGTCGTTTGCCCCAAAAAAATCCTCGAAGGAAAACTGCTGCTTCCAGTTGGCCTTTTCATCCTTGTTGTTGACAAAATTCACTTGCACGGAAATCGTGAGCTTGTTGAAGCCAATCTGTTCGCCCGCCTTGGGTGCTTCGGCGCTTATCCGGAAGTCGGTGATGGCGCCCGTGAACTCAACGTCCGGCTCTTCATCGTTGTATTTGAGCCTCGATTCAGTTCTGATTTTGTCTTTCAGCCTTTCCGTGAGGTCACGGGGCAGGGTGGGGGTTGAGCTTGGCGCTTGGTTCTCGAACAGCTCGATGTAAAAGGTGTTTACATCCGGCGGTATGCTGATGCCTTGGAAAGAGTAGCCGTTGCCACGAATCATGCAGCCCTGAAAAAGCAGCACTGAGAGTGCCATCCCAGCAAAAAAAACGCCCCATTTGCAAACAGAATGGTAGTGAAAATGAATGTTTATCCCTTTGTTTGACATGAAAAATCAATTATAGTTCGCAGTAATAAGTTTTGTGGTTTTGTACAAATCGAATCATGCCCCTCCTCGCCGCCTTCGGCGGCTCGTCGGGGGAGAGGGGCTTTTGGGGCGTTCCGCCCCAAACCCCTGTTTGCACAAAACCTATTAGGTGCTATGTTAACAATCAAGCGCCTTTTCAGCGGTTTGTGAAAACGATTCGAAAGCAGTTGAAAAAATCAGTACCCCTCAAACTCGTAGACACAAAAACTACCCAAGCACAAAATTCTTCGCCGAAGATAAGCGCTCCTACCCAAATAACGTAAATGCTGTCCCTTGCGGGTCAGCTTTTGCCAAACCTTAATACCTTGCGACATGCTTCTATTCATGAAAATACTGGTGGGCATTGCAATGGGTTATCTGGCACTGTACCTCGTCGTTCCGCCCGGCAACTTCGTTTATGAAGGCCTAAGGCTACCATTTTGGTTGCTGAAATTGCGGAAAATGGTCAAGCCGCTGCCTGAACCACGCAAAATCAAATACGGCAGCCACTTCCGGCAATACCTGCTCTATTTTCAACCCTTGGACAATAGTCCTTCGAAGCAACATGTCGTCATCTACATCCACGGTAGTGGGTGGCAGCACGGTCGGCCTGAGATGTTTGTGGCAAATGCCCAATGGCTTACCGAGCAGGGTTACCATGCTTTTTTTGTGTCCCATCGGCGAATCCCGCAGTGCGACATTCGGGAGTTGAGGACAGATACCGGCTTGGCCATAAAAACGGTGGTGGATACCCTATCGGAACAAGGCTTGTCGCACAAAAAAATCCTGCTCTGCGGCAATTCCGCAGGCGGCAACCTCTGTGCGCTGGCCATGTTCGACCGCAGGCTGCTGGCCGGGGTTGGGCTTTCGCCGGACATCTTCTCTGCGCTGGCGCTATTTGCCACACCACTTGACTTGAGGGTCATGTGGCCTTCCCCTCCATTGCTGATGTTGACCCGCATGAAAAATCCCGAGGTGTTCGACCTTGCCAATCCAATTCACTACCTCGAATCCGAGGTGCAAATTCCCACCCTGCTCATTCACGGGGACCAAGACGGGATAGCGGAGTATCAAAACTCGGTAGTTTTCGAGGAAAAACTGCGGAGCCTGGGCACAAAGAATCTTCACTTCGCTACGCTAAAAGGAGGGATGCACCTCGACTCGGCGAGTTGGTGCATACCAGGACATCCTTGCTGCGAGATATTTGGGAATTGGTTGGAAAGGATTGAAAATCAGTGAAAAGAGAAGGCAGGATGCGAAGGCAATAATATTCAGCTTTTGTGCCAACTTGTTCATAATGACTAGGTCGGCACCTATGGCTTTGTCCTCTATCGGCCATTATTCGGACCAATTGTAAATGCAACAGCATCAATTGACAATTCCGTAAGAACTGTGGGTTATGGGTTGCTTTTATCAACAACTGTGTTGTTGTTAACAGTGGTTGTGGCAAAAGCAACCAAAGCTTGCCAGCAGATTGAATGGTAGCGAAGTTAAATAACTCAGTTTCAGAAACATAAAGAAATATTATTGTCGTTTGACGACTACTACCAGCAGTAAAATTATTTTGGATGGAAAAAACTTGAGACTGATTTGTTTCAAAATTATAGCTTTCTTTGCATAGAACTGAAGCCTTAGGTTTTGTCCTTGTTATTCATTTATCACACAAATATCACACAAAAATTATTTTTTATGAAAACCCTGCTTATCCAACCAGTCAAGACTCGGCGACAAATAGCCGAGGAATTCCAAATCAGTGAACGAACCCTGAGAAGATGGCTTAAAATCGCTGGAATCGAGTTGCCCCAAAGGCTGATCACGTCAAAAGAACAAGAAGTCATTTACCGTCAATTTGGCTTGCCCGCTAGGCAAGGTGTATCAATTGGAGCCAAGATTTGATTTTGGCAAACCATGTCCGGTTTTGTCCGGTTTTGTCCCTTTTATTTGATCGTTTAGTTTCGCACCTTTGTCCTGTCCAATTTTATAGCCCAATAGTTTTTGTCCCTTATTTTATAGCTTACCCAATTAAAGATTTTTAGACAACCGTTGTATTTAACATCAGTTGCCCATGTACCTTATTGTATTTGTTGAGGTGCATTCTGCAACATTTAAATCATATTTTGTCATATGAGAGTGAAGACATCTCTCATAGTGTTACTGCTATGCTCCAACTTCATGTATGGCCATGCAAGCTTCGCTGATGCCAACCGTACGATGGTTCTTTGTAACAATGAACCAGTTGTCATTCCGCTTGACCAATCCGACATGGCTTCGGCTGATGCTTCAGATTGGGTTGATTTTTGTTCTTTCGGATTTAGTGATGTGAGAATTTTGACGAAGGCTTCGTGGGATAAATAGGCACAAATCAATGCTTTGGGAGTTCAATCCCCACTGCCCTCCTTTTTTCAATTTGATTCTGTAACCTTTTAAATAAACACGTATTATGAAAGCAAATTCTAGTGAATTCTCACTCAAACACCCCACTCCCACTGGCCTATCAGAAAATGACGATTGGCCTTGTTCCAGACACCCGACAGCAATGGCAAACAAGCTTTTGCGAAGAACCTTACCAGCGTTCATGCTCATTTTTGCCATGCAGGCCAACGCCTTCAACTACTTTCCAGGAATCCCCTTCTTTTGGCATTTGTTGGCCAAGACCAGCAACACAGCCAGCCTGACGGGGAATGAAGTACCTACCACCTGTGACTACGACCCGTGCAACATGGCAATGGTTGCTGACTGCGGATTTCTCGTGACTTCGGCGACCATCCTACCTAATGGCAACTATGAAATTTGCGTACAAGCAAATGACGATTTTCTGCCCCAGACGTGGACGATCATCAATTGGGGACTGCCGCCACAGCCAACCGTAGGTACCGGAACCAATCCCATTATGTGCTGGGAGATACCGAGCACCTATGGGCCAGGGTTCAACATCTATCATGCCGTAACCGACGACCTTGGAACGCATACCTGCACAACCTTCATCTATGTATTGGCGGACACCTTCTGCCAAGCGGATATCGTGACGGCCGAAGTCATCGAGAACTGTGACCTGGAGACTACCATCACCATAGACGTCAGCAATATCGGCACCCCTTACGTGATTACTTTTGGCGACGGAAGCCCGGCAATTCAAACTTCGGCAAACCAGGCTGTGCATACCTACGGCCAGGCGGGCACCTATGAGGTTTGCCTGACCTATGCTGTTCCGGGTCTCGAAGTTGGGAACGTTACCTGTTGCTACCCTATTGAGGTTGCATTGCCAGCAGCCTGCGTATGCCCTGGGAATGTCATCAATGTGATTTCCGTGGAACCATGCACCTGGACTGCCACCTTGCTTTTTGGCATGAACAGCAACAACCTCCCGGTTGCCGTGGACTTTGGCGATGGCACCAATGGCGTGTTCAATTCCGTTTGGATAACCCACCAGTTTCCCGACCCCGGCAACTACAACGTGTGCTACAGCTACGAAGTGTTTCCCGGCGACACCCTCCAGTGCTGCGAGTGGGTCAACATACCCGGCTGCTGCCTCGATGCCAGTTTCACGTTGGTGCCAGATTATGCAAACGGCTGGGAATCATGCTACAACCCTGAGTATATTGTGGCCCCTACAGCTTGCCTGAACAGCATCATCGAAGTAACCCATATTTGGGAGTTTAGCGTCGGTTTT
>CAZDSU010000030.1:0-72912 GCA_964508135.1 uncultured Saprospiraceae bacterium | reverse complement strand
GGCATTGGAAAAAAATTTGACGCTAAGTTACTCCATACCTTAATCGTTCAGTACCTATTTTCGTCTAATCCAATTATCGGCTCCTGCATATTGTTGATAAGTATTTCGATGCGCTTTTTCTCATTCAAAATTTTGGACAAATTGCTGCTCTCGTACTCCTGCAATTTGGCGGCCACCGTGTTGAATGCTTCCGCCAAATCGCCAAACTCGCTACCTGATTTAAAATGCACTCGCTGGTCATATTTTCTTCCTGCAATCTGGCGTATGTTTTCCGTCAATTCACGAATGGGGTCTGCAATATTGCCCGGGCATATTTACCATTAAAATAAAAGCGATGATAAAGCATAAAGCACCTGTAATTCCAATCCATATTATTGCCTTGTCTGCCGTTGTTTCTGCCGATTTACTTTTTTGCAAGATAGCACTTATATTGAGATGCATTATTTCGTTCAAGTCGTTCCTTATTTCCGCCGGGAGCGTTTTATTTTCAGGAGTTTTCAATAATTGTTCAAAATGGACATTCAGCCGTTCCGTGGCGTCTTTTTCTCCAGCCTCCGTAATATTTACAGCCTGTTTCAACAAATTTTCCCTAAATGTGGAAACAGAGGCGGTATCGATTTGGTCAGCCTGCATATTGTCCAAAGCAGTGAACATGTGCCGCACATAATCCAGCGTATTATAATTGGCCTTTAAGATACTTTTAGTCTCATCCGACAATTTCCATATCTGCCGGACACCGATGGTCGCCAATAAAACAATCAGCAGAAAAAGCAGCCCCACACCCAGCGTCAGTTTGGTCTTTATTTTCATCACGATAAAATAATAAGGTCGATATCCGAACTGGAAAGCTTCCTCAATAATTGATTAAAAAGATTGGTTGCCAGGATAATCCTAAACAAATTGATATGCGGCTTGCCGATGCACACGGTCGTAACTTGCCTTTTTTCGGCTTCTTCAAATATTGCTTTTGATACATTATGGTCGGTTAATCGGATGATTTCAGCACCTATTTCCGTCGCCATTTTGAAGTTGTTGATCAAATGCCGCTGCTTGTCGAGCGGTATCTTGTCGGGGCTTTCACGGGGTGTTTGCACGTATAGCACGTACCATTTGCTGTTGTAATAATTGGCCAACCGGGCGGTTTTTCGGATGACCGTCCTCGCCGTTTTTTCGTTGCTGCTGATGCAGGCGAGGAACCGCTCAATGCGCAGTCTGGCATTGCGGGGAATCTCCGTTTCCACCTTGCGCTCCACTTGCGTTGCAACTTCTTTTAGTGCCAGCTCTCGCAGTTGCAGGATATGTTCGGCCTTGAAAAAATTGCGGAGCGCCGTTTCCACCTTGTCAGGGGCGTAGATTTTGCCTTCTTTCAGGCGGGTAATTAGTTCGTCGGAAGTCAGGTCAATGTTCACTACCTCGTCCGCCTGGGCCAGCACCCAGTCGGGCACCCGCTCCTGCACTTCCACGCCCGTGATGCTGCGCACGTTCTCGTTCAGGCTCTCGATGTGCTGGATGTTCACGGCGCTCACCACGTTGATTCCCGCTTCGAGGATGCTCCGGGTCAGCGTCCAGCAGTCCTTGCTGATGGCGCTCTCGAAGCCGATATGCGAACCGAAGATGCCCGCATCCATCCAAGTTTATGATGTTTTCGAGAGCTTAACGCCAGCATTTGCCTCGAAAATATTGCGCAAAACACCTGGTTCGGCGGCGAGGTTGGCATTCATGTACGTGCCGGCACCCAGTGCCAGGTTCGCCCGCACATTCGAGGAGGCGTATGCAGCTTTGAGGAAGCCAAAGTTCAGGTTCACCTCATTGCTGCGGTTGTGCGAGTAGATGAACCCGGGACGGTTGTGGTGGTCTGGCTCGCCAAAATCGTAGGCGTAGTAGGTTTCGGCGTAGCCGGAAAACGTGAGCGAAGTGGAGTCGCTCTGGGCATTTGCTTTTGAATAAACAGTAGCCAAAATCAGTAGGGCGAGAATATTTTTCATAATGAATTGTGTTGGTAAACGTCGGGGAGGTTTTAAACCTCCCCGACGTTGTGAACCAGTGGTTTTATTTTAAATTATCCAAGGCAATATTCAGTTTCAACACATGCACCCGCCCTGGTCCGAACAAGCCCATTAACGGTTTTTCGGTATGCTCCGCAACAAGTGTCTGCACTTTTTCTGGCGGCAAATTCCGCACACGGGCAATGCGCTGCACCTGCAACTGCGCCGCCTTTGGCGAGATATGCGGGTCAAGGCCGCTGCCCGATGCCGTCACGATGTCAACGGGGATTTCCGCCTTCTCAATGCCGGGATTGTGCGTCAGAAACGTGTCAATCCTCGCCTGCACGGTCGCCACATAGTCGGGGTTCGAGGCAGCTTTATTGCTGCCCCCAGAACCTGCGGCATTGTAGTTCACCGCCGACGGGCGTGACCAAAAGTAGCGGTCCTCGGTAAACGTCTGCCCGACGTTGGAGTAGTAAGTTTTGCCGTTCTGAGTAATGATTTCGCCCTCGCCGCCATTCGGCGCAAATTGGGCGATGCCCCAAACTGCCAGCGTGTAAACGCCGGAGAAAAGTATCAGCGTGAGCAGGGTCATTTTGAGTGCGGGAAGAAGTGGTTCTTTCATTTTAAGGAAGTTTATTTTGGTTAATAAAAGATTGATAAGTAGTCAGGTTGATTTATTCGACACTTTCGGTTAGTTCCGGTCTTCGAGCGGCGGGGTTTTGAACCCCGCATTTCCGCAACCAAAATGCGGGGTTCAAAACCCCGCCGCTCGAAGACCGGAGCCAGAAGTCAGGTTCGTAAAGTGTCGAATAATTCATCCTGACTACTTAATCAATGACTTTCAACTTTCACCAACCTTTATCAAGCAAAAACTTTATTTTTGTTGAAAATTAATCAGTCATGCTTCAAGCAACTTTAAAAATTTCAGGTTCGGAACTTACTGCTGAATTGTTGGACAAAATCAAGAGCTTGTTCAACGGAGACAGCAAGGACTTTGAGGTGACCATTTCAGTGAAACCCAAAGAAACCACCGAAGCCGCCAAGCTTCGCATTGATCGTTCTATCGAAAACATCGAGCGTAAGGAAACCATCGTTGCTTTCTCACCCGAAGAATACGAAACCCTCGTCCGCCAACTTTCCCACCAATGAAGTCCATTCAATTTGAAGGCGAAGCCTACGAACAGTTCGTCGAATGGGCGGAACAAAGCCCTGATATTTTCAACCGGATTGACCAACTCATTCGAGACATCAGCCGCACTCCTTTCAAAGGCTTGGGAAAACCAGAACCCTTGAAACATAGCTGGAAAGGCTGGTGGTCAAGGCGCATCACTTCTGAACATCGCCTGATTTACAAGTTTGAAAAGGACACCATTTTCATCGCCAGCCTGAAAGGACATTACGGCGATTAAAACACCAAACTCACCGCCAAGTCAATCAGTTTTATTCCCACGAAAGGCACAATCACACCTCCCAGCCCGTACACCAACAAGTTGCGTTGCAACAATGCCGAGGCACCGATGGGGCGGTATTTCACCCCCTTCAAAGCCAGCGGCATGAGCAGCGGGATGAGCATCGGGATGATAGATGGCATTGAAAATAATGGCCGATAAAATGGCGCTCTCCGGGCTGTGCAAGTGCATGATATGTAAGTGCATTGAGTGCCGGGATGCTGGTGATGAACAGCGCCGGGACGATGGCAAAATACTTTGCCACGTCGTTGGCGATACTGAACGTGGTAAGTGTGCCACGGGTCATCAGCAACTGCTTCCCGATTTCCACCACTTCGATGAGTTTGGTCGGGTCGTTGTCGAGGTCCACCATGTTGCCCGCTTCCTTGGCGGCGGCGGTACCGCTGTTCATCGCCACGCCCACGTCAGCTTGGGCGAGGGCGGGGGCGTCGTTGGTGCCGTCGCCCATCATCGCCACGAGCTTGCCACTGTGCTGTTCGGCTTTGATGTAGTTCATCTTGTCCTCCGGCTTGGCTTCGGCGATGTAGTCGTCCACACCCGCTTTTTCAGCGATGAACTTGGCGGTGAGCGGGTTGTCACCCGTGACCATCACGGTTTTCACGCCCATTTTCCGAAGGCGGTCAAATCGTTCGCTGATGCCCGGCTTGATGATGTCCTGCAACTCGACCGTGCCCATAACTTGTTCATTTTCAATGACTACGAGCGGAGTGCCGCCGTTGCCTGAGATTTTTTTCACAACTTCTGTCACCTCGTTGGGGAAGGGGTTTCCTGCTTTTTCCACCTGCAATTTGATGGCGTCGTAAGCACCCTTGCGGATGCGGATGCCACTGGGCAAATCCACGCCAGAGGAACGGGTTTCTGCGGTGAATTTGATGAAAGTCGCACCGTTCGTCAGACTTGGCAGGTTTTTGAAACCTGATAGGTCTCCCGCCTGCGCCAATTCCACGATGGACTTGCCCTCCGGCGTATCGTCCGCCTGCGAGCCGAGCACGGCGGCAGTGGTCATTTTCGCCAAATCAACGCCCGGAGCAGGGTAAAAATGGGTGGCCTTGCGGTTGCCGATGGTGATGGTACCGGTTTTGTCGAGCAGCAGGGCAAAGACCATCAATCCATAGGTGCCAGTGTCTGTTTTCAGTGTCCCGGCGCTTTCGGGAATGTATTTTTTGTGTGCCAAAATGCCCGCAATGGCCACTGGCCCGATGATGGGCAGGTAGCGCCCCAGCAACAGCACAAAGCCGGTACTAATGTTCCACCAGGGCGTATTGTCGCCCAAGCCCTCGAAGCCGCTGCCGTTGTTGGCGGCGGCGGAGGTGTACTCGTAGAGCATCTCCGAGAAGCCGTGGTTGCCGGGGTTGTTCAGCCGACCGATTTCGGGGTTATGGAAAAAATGAAGGCAGACGGCGCCGTGCCGACGAGGATGATGAACGGGTGCAGCAGCGCAATGATGAGGGCGATTTTCATCTCCCGTGCCTCCACTTTTTTGCCCAAAAACTCTGGCGTTCGCCCTACCATCAAGCCGCTGATGAACACGGCGAGGATGATGAAAATATAGAAGTTCAGGAAGCCCACGCCCACGCCGCCGTACAGCGAGTTTATCATCATGTCGAGCAGTTGCATGGCACCGCTGAGGGGTGTGTGGCTGTCGTGCATCGAGTTCACCGATCCGTTGGAAGTGGCGGTGGTGCTGATGCCCCAAAAGGCACTTGCCACTGCGTCGATGCGCATTTCCTTGCCCTCCATGTTGCCCGCCGAGCCTTCAATGCCAAGCTCGTTGGCGATGGGTGCAGGCTGCATTTCGCTGTAAATGGAGGGCAGAGAGAGCAGCAGAAAGCCGAGCGTCATCACCCCGAAAATCATCCACGAAAGCTTGCGGCGGTTGAGGTAAAAACCGAGGGCAAATACCATCGCCATCGGGATAATGAGGATGAGGATATTCTCCACGGCGTTGGTAATGTAGTCGGGGTTTTCGAGCGGGTGCGCCGAGTTGACACCGTAATAACCGCCGCCGTTCGTGCCAGCTTGTTTGATGGCAACGAAGGCCGCCACGGGGCCACGGCTCACCTGCACGGTATCGCCCTGCATCGTAATCATCGTGTCCTTGCCCTCGAAGGTCATCGGCGTGCCGCTGAAAGCCAGCACGATGGCCGCCACGAACGCCACGGGCAACAGGATGCGGGTGCAGCTTTTCAGGAAGTAGTTGTAAAAATTGCCGAAGTGGGTTGCAGAGCGTTCCTGCATCGCATTGAACACGGCTGCCGCTGCTGCAATGCCCGTTCCTGCTGTGACGAACTGGAGGAACATCAAGCAGAACACCTGCCCCAAGTAGCTCATCCCGGTCTCGCCGGAGTAGTGCTGCAAGTTGCAGTTGACGAGGAACGACACCGCCGTGTTGAACGCCAAGTGCGGCGACATGGACGGGTTGCCATCGGGGTTCCAGGGCAGCCAGCCCTGGTTCATCAGCACGAACATGGCGAGCAGAAACCACAGCAGGTTGATGCCCAGCAGCGCCGCCAAGTGGTGCTTCCAGTTCATTTCCAGCGTCGGGTCAATGCCGCCGAGTTTGAAAAACAGCCGTTCCAGTGGGTTGAAGACGGGGTCGAGCCATGTCTTTTCACCCGCATACACACGGGCGATGTATTTCCCGAAGGGAATGGCCAAAGCTATCGCAAGGGCGTAAATGGCGAGTACGCCGAGGAGTTCGGAAGTCATAAAGTAGGGATTTGGAAATTGGTTGAACTGGTTGAATTGGTTGGGGCCTGCCCAATTCAACCAATTTAATCAATTCAACTAAAATTTCTCCGGCTTCAGCAGCACGTAGCAGATATAGCCGAAGGCGAGGATGGACAGGATGAATAGCGTTATCATATCTTTTCAAAAAAATCAATGGTCTTGAAAAAGAGCCAGAAGCACGAGGCACCGGCTGCGAGTAGGATGATGGTTAGCATAATGGTTTGGTTGTTTTTATTTGACGATGCAAAGTTGCGGCAGGATTTATAAGGGGGGTGTAAAGAAGGAGGGGTGGGGTGTAAGGATTTTGTAAAGGCAAGCTTTAGCTAATTGAAATGGCAGGTGATTTTCCAAATTTCTTGCAGGGTATTGAATAAAAAAAAGGCGACACCCTCTCAAGGAGGTGTCGCCTTTTGCGCTAATTCATTGGGCTTCCACTACCCCAACATCGCCTTCTCCCCCAGAAACGGCTGTCGGTACACCCGCTTGCCCGTCGCCTTGTACAGCGCATTGGCGAGCGCCCCGATGATGGGTGGGTTCAGCGGCTCGCCGAGGCCCGTCGGGTCAATGCCGTTTTGCACGAAATGCACGTCAATAGCCTTGGGCGCTTCCGAGTGCCGGATGAGGCGGTACTTGTCGAAATTGCTTTGCTCCGGTGTGCCATCCTTGAAGGTCATGGCACTATACAGGGCGTGGCCGATGCCATCCACCATGCCACCCTCCACGAGATTGGTGGCGGCGATGGGGTTCACCACGATGCCGCAGTCCACGGCGCAATGGATTTTCTGGATGACGGTTTTGCCGTCCTCCACCACGATGTCCAGCACCTGCGCCACATAGCTATCGTGGCAGTAATAGGCGGAGACGCCCCGGTGGACGTTGGCGGGCGGGTTCGCCCAGCCCGATTTTTCCTTCACTTCCTTCAAAACGCCAGCGTAGCGGGCGGCGTCGTAGTCGTTGTCCTTGCCGACGGGGCTTTTCATGGCCTTGTCAAAGAGCGCCAGGCGGAACTCGATGGGGTCCTTCCCGGCAGCCTCGGCCACCTCGTCGAGGAAGGACTGCTCGGCCCCGGCGATGAAGTTCGACCCCGGCGCCCGCCAAGCCCCGGTGCTGATATTGGTGTCCAGCCTCCATTCCTCCGCCAGGTAATTGTCCACAGCACCGGCAGGGAATCGGTTGGCGTGGACGGGGCTGTCGCTGGTGCCACCGCCCCGGATTTGGAAGGCGATGAGGTTGCCCTCCGCATCGAGACCGGCCCGGTAGGTGACGTGGTAGGCCGGGCGATAGACGCCCGCCGTCATGTCGTCTTCACGGGTGTAAACGAGCTTGACGGGAGTATTCATTTTTTGTGAAATGACCGCTGCCTCCACGAGGAAGTGCCCGTAGAGCCGCCGCCCGAAGCCGCCGCCCTGCCTGGTCATCTGGATGTCCACTTTTTCGAGCGGCAAGCCAAGGCGTGCGGCCACTGTTTTTTCCATGAACTCCGGCGTCTGAATCGGCCCGACGAGTTCCGCTTTGTCGGCAGTCACATGGGCGAAGAAGTTCATCGGCTCCATCGTGTTGTGGGCGAGGAATGGGGCGGAGTATGTGCGCTCCACGACCTTTGCCGCCCGCTTGAAAGCGGCCTCCGGGTCGCCGTCCTTGCGAAGCAGATTGGCAGGCTTGGCCGTGAGGTCGGCCATTTTGGACTGGTGGTCGTTGGAGTTCTCCAAGCCTGCTGGAACCGTTACTTTTTGTGGGCCACCCCAGCCTTGAACGTTTTCGGAAAAGGCTGTAAAAGGTTCCCACTCCAATTTCAACGCCTTTTTTGCCTGCATCACCTCCCAAGTCGTGTTGCCCACCACCACGACCTTTTCGTTGAACGCCTCCGTGTCGCACCACTGCTTTTCGTAGCCCTCGTTGTAAACATTGATGGTAAACACGTCCTTGATGCCCGGCATGGCCTTGGCCGCCGTGCTGTCCACCGATTTCAGCTTCATACCGAAAGTAGGCGGGTGGGCAATCATGGCGATGAGCATCCCATCCCTGCGGTAGTCGAGGCCGTAAAGCGGCTGTCCGGTCACGATTTTCAGGCCGTCCACGTTCTTCTTCGATTGCCCGATGATTTTGAAATCCTTTGGGTCTTTCAGTTTCACTTCCTTCGGAACGGCGATATTTGCGGCAGCCGAGGCCATCTCGCCGTAGCCCGCCGACTTGCCGCTTTTTTCATGTTTCAAAACGCCCGCTTCGGTCGTCACTTCGTCAACGGGTACCTGCCAGGCTTGGGCCGCAGCTTCCTTGAGCATGTGCCGTGCAGTGGCCCCTGCCATTCGCAGCGGTTTCCATGCCTCCCGGATGCTCTGGCTGCCCCCCGCCAACTGCCGTTGGAAGATGTCCGTGTTGAGCGGGGCCTGCTCCACGATGACCATTTTCCAGTCCACGTCGAGTTCCTCCGCCACGAGCATGGGCATGGAGGTCTTCACGTTCTGCCCGATTTCCGGGTTCGGCGACATGATGGTGACGACGCCGTTTTCGCCGATTTTCAAAAAGCCGTTGATGTTGAACCATTCCTTGGGCATGGCGAGCATTTCTTCTTTCGTGCCGGATTTGCAGGCGGCCAGCCAACTGATGCCGAGCATGAAGCCGCCCCCGGCGAGGGCCGTTGTCTTGATGAAGGAACGGCGACCGAGATGTGTCTTTATGATTGTCATGTTGATGATGATTGGAAATTGAGAAATTGGGAAATTGGAAATTGAGAAATTGGGGGTGTCTATAATTTCCCAATTTCTTAATTTCTAATTTCCAGTTCAACCAGCCGCCGTTTTAATCGCCGCCTTGATGCGAACATAAGTGGCGCAGCGGCAGATATTGCCGTTCATGGCGGCTTCGATTTCGGCATCGCCGGGATTGGGATTGGCTTTCAGCAATGCAGCGGCGTTCATGATTTGCCCGGACTGGCAGTACCCGCACTGCGCAACGTCGTGCTCCAGCCATGCCTTTTGCACCGGGTGGTCGCCGCTTTCAGAGAGGCCCTCGATGGTGGTGATGGCTTGGTTGCCGACCTGTGAGACTGGCAACATGCAGGAGCGCATTGCCACGTCGCCGAGGTGGATGGTGCAGGTGCCGCACTGGGCGATGCCGCAACTGTACTTGGTGCCGACGAGGTTGAGATGGTCACGCAGTACCCAAAGCATGGGCGTGGCGGGGTCAACGTCCACCTGCTGCTTTTTTCCGTTGATGTTTAGATTGAAGATTGCCATGATGATGATGATGAGTTGTTCAACTAAATGGACTTTTAAGAATTGGGGGCAAGTTAAAAAATGATTTGGAAATGGAAATAAACAAAATCACCAAGTGGCTTCATGCCGCAGGGTCAATCTTCAAATATTATGGTTCTCCCCCAAAAACGGCTGACGGTACACCCGCTTCCCCGTCGCCTTGTACAGCGCATTCGCCAGCGCCCCGAAGGTGGGCGGGAACGGCGGCTCGCCGATGGTGCAGGCGCCGCACTGGGCGATGCCGCAGCCGTACTTGGTACCGACGAGGTTGAGGTGGTCACGCAGCATCCAGAGCATGGGAGTGGACGGGTCAACGTCCACTTGTTGCTGTTTGCCGTTGATGTTGAGTGTGAAGTTTGCCATGATGGTGATGGTTGAAGTCTGTGAAAATGGGTTTCGGGGTTTGGTGCAAAGAAACAACTCAAATTTTAGGTAAAATTATTGAAAACAAACAGAAGGTTACGAAAATCAAACAGGTGTAAAGATAGTTGCTGTCCTGCAAGTACAACCTACCCGCATTACGGTTTTGTGTGCCAATTTTGCGGTTAGGAGATTGCTCTTGAAGGTGTAGGCTTATGAAAGGGTGATTGGTGGCTTGAGATGAATAGCATAATTTTGCTTTACGATTGTTGAGAAATGAAAATGAAACAAGAAATGAAACTTGAAAAGCATCTTGACTTTATTGATGGGAGTAAAGACTATTTTGAGGTGATAAAGCTTTGCGTTGATGAAGATTACATCTCAAAGGAGCTGTATGTTAGAGACTGTTTTAAAACCCCTTGACGGCCATAAAACGCCATCTTTTGGCGTCATACTGTGGCAAATTTTCAAGCGATAAGAACCACTATCCCTTGAAAATCTCCCTTCGTCTGCCGCTCAAAATCTGACATTTTCTGCCTCGTTAGGGGTTTTAAAACAGTCTCTTAGGCCAAGCAATTATTCAGGTCAGTACGGAAACTTCAAAATTCCAGTAAATGAATTCCATGGCTACCCAATACCATTTTACCTTGGAATGTATCAAGGGGCTTTGGAGAAAAACCTTGATGATTTAAGGTTTCGATTTTTCGAGTACATCAATTACATAAAAAATTACGTGTCAGGAACAACCCCTGATTCCTTAGAAAAGAACGAGCTTTTGAGTCATTTAAGCAGAAATTTAAAACTGCCAAAAGAATCAATTGATGTTCTAATCAAGATTTTGATTTCTGATAAAAAATTAACACCTACTAAAGAAGGAAACAAAGTCCAGTTAAAGCCTTGTAGTGAATTAGTTGAACAGGGAAAAAGAAGAAGATTCTTCACTTCAATTATTGATGAGCTAATTGAGAAGAGTAAACGAGTGGAGCTTCTTATTAATCATGGAGGGGTTATTGGAAGTTATAGGGAAAACCTACTCATTAACTTATTCCAGAGATACTTGCCATCAAAATTTTCAATATCCAGCGGATTTATCGAAGGTTGCAACCGTCAAATTGATATTATTATTTTCGATTCTCACAACTACATCCCATTGTTCAAGGAAAACAATATTGTCGTTGTAAAAATTGAATCAGTCAGGGCTGTAATAGAAGTCAAATCGACACTAAACTCTAAAGAGTTAGACCAATCACTTGAACTACTTCACGATATTAGCAGATACCCCCAGCCAGTAATTCCAATATTTAAGGGCGTCTTCGCTTTCAGAACTACCGCTTACAAAAATCCCAAGAAGATAGCTGAAAAGGTCATTGCGTTTTATAACAAAGGAAGCAAAACTGGATGGATGTACAATAAATTACGATACTTGTTTCAATGCATTGATTCGATTTGTGTTTTAAATAAGATGTTCGTATTTTCCTCTCATGTTTACCAGAAATCATGTGACGAAAAGTTGTTACTCCCATACCTCAGCACCGTTGTTGATAAATATCATTTCCACACGTCTGGAGCCTATTTTTTGCAGAGGCTTTTCTCATTTCTTGATGTTGAAATGAGTGCGAGAAATGTAAATATGGGGTATTTTAGTGAAATTGAAAACGAATCTGACGTTAGTGATTTAGGGATGATACACGAAGGCAATTGGTTAGAGTCTGCTCAAATTGTTGGAGGTAAATTGTTGACTTCAGAGCAAGACTTTAAGGATAGGCATAATAATGTTGTGGCATGGATGAATGGGGCAATTTCTACGCATGAGTTGGTGGAAAAATATGCTTTTGGAACAAAGAAACCGAAAGATTCCACTCAATCCTAAAGAGATTTCAAGTTGGACGCCTACCGAAAAGCCGTGGCTCCATTTGGCGTTCACCCCGTCGGACCAGCCCCGTGCGCGTCTCCATCGCCACCGTGTACCACGTCCCAACTACCTCAATTTGCGCCGAAACCAGCTCAGTACCCACAGCATTTCAGCCGGTTGTTTAAACAGCGGGTGGGGTGCTCGCCGAATGAGTATCGGGGGCTGAATTGAGCCTCACTGTTTCCTCGCCCGTTCCATCGCCTCTTTGTTTACTAAAACATCACCCATTCCTAAACTTCAACGGACTAGTCCCCACCTGCTTTTAAAGAAATTGTTGAAATGCGTCACCTCCGTAAAGCCCAGCGCATAAGCGATTTCCGACACGTTCCATTGGCTGTGCTTCAGCAGGATTTTGGCTTCTTGCAGCACCCGCTCGGCGATGACTTGAGAAGTCGTTTTCTCGGTCGTATCTTTTAATGCCCTGTTCAGGTGGTTGACGTGGACGTTCAGTTGCTGCGCAAAATCGGAGGCTGAGCGCAGGCTCACTTTTGGGTGGTTTTCCTCGATGGGAAACTGCCGCTCCAACAATTCCAGAAATAACGTCGAAATGCGCTGCGAGGCGTTTATCTGCTGCTTGTTGAAGTTCGTGGAGGGCTGCATTTTCATGGCAATGTGCAAAAGTTCAAACACCAGATTGCGCAGCACGTCATATTTATGGATATAATCAGAATTGATTTCCTCGAACATGCGCTCATAGATGCGCTGGATTTGCGGCACTTGCTCGTCCGTCAGTTCAAACACATGCTCACCATTGGGCTGAAAGACCGAATACTGCCTTATATCGCCGAACTGGTGAAAAAAATGCTGGTTGAAAATGCAATAGCAGCCTTCCCGCTGGCCATCCAGATGCTCCCATTTGTACGGGATGAAAGGGTTGGAAAAACAAAGCGCCTGCCGCTTCACCTCAACGACCCGGTCGGCGTAATGCACGGCGCTGTTACCCTTCACGAGCATGACCTTGTAGAAATCACGGCGGCGGTAGGGGACGGTGAACGGCTTGCCAGGCACCAGCGGTTCCAGCCGGAAGAGGTTGAAATGCCCGACCTGTCGGTGGAATTTGTCGGGCAGCCAGTTGAACTTCTGGCGGTAAAAATCTTCCAAGGTTTCAATCTTGTCCATACTTCCGCTTTGATGGTGTTCCTAAAATCCGTGCACGTGAGTTTATTATGAAATTCAAGTGCAAATGAACCGACTTGTTCAGCCTTTGGCTAACCCTTTTCAAAGGGAACCTTACGAATTTCAAACAGCGCTTGAACCCAACCCTATTGCCACTAAAATCCACCAGCATCTTTGAACCCCAATGCATCCGCCCATCAAATAGCAAGGACAATCATCGAATCGAGGATATAATTTTATCTCAGAAAATGCCGACCAAATACCAAGAATTGCGTCCTTTGGCCTTCTCAATCATTTATTAAAACAAGCACTTCCACCGATGAAGAACACACTACTCACATTGCTTTTCACCAGCTTCGCAATGGGTGTCCACGCCCAAGCCACCATCACCCTCAACGCAGACCTCGGCCAGCACACCATTGACCGCCAGATTTATGGCCACTTCTCCGAGCACCTCGGCGCCTGTATTTATGGTGGCATTTACGTCGGTGAAAACAGCCCCATCGCCAACAAGGAGGGCGTGCGCAACGACGTGGTGGAGGCGCTCCGCAAAATGAAAATCCCCAACCTGCGCTGGCCGGGTGGCTGCTTCGCCGACACCTACCACTGGAAGGACGGCATCGGGCCGAAAGCCGAGCGCCCCTCGATGGTCAACGTCTGGTGGGGCGGCGTGACGGAGGACAACAGCTTCGGCACCCACGACTTCCTCAACCTCTGCGAATCGCTCGGCGCTGAGCCGTATCTGAGTGCCAACGTCGGCAGCGGCACGGTGCAGGAGGTCATCGAGTGGACCCGCTACACCACCCACCCCGGTGGCGACCCGATGGCCGAATTGCGCAAGAAAAATGGCCGTGAAAAACCGTGGAAAGTGAAATACTGGGGCCTCGGCAACGAAGCTTGGGGCTGTGGCGGCAACATGACCGCCGAGTTTTACGCCAATGTTTACAGGCAGTACGCCACTTTCATGTCCGACTGGTCGAACTCCGGCGGCATGTTCCGCATCGCCTCCGGTGCCAACAGCAGCGACTACCACTGGACCGAGGTGCTCATGCGGGACATCCCCCACAACATGCTCGAAGGCGTGGCGCTGCACCACTACTCGGTCATTGACTGGAGCGCCAAAGGCCCCGCCACGGCCTTCAGTGAGGAGCAATATTTCACCACGATGAAACGGGCGCTGATGATGGAGGAACTCGTGACTCGCCACTCCACCATCATGGACAAGTACGACCCGAAGAAGAAAGTGGCCCTCATCGTGGATGAATGGGGCGGCTGGTACGACGTGGAACCCGGCACCAACGGCGCTTTCCTTTTCCAGCAAAACACGATGCGGGACGCCATGCTGGCGGGCGCTACGCTCAATATTTTCAACAACCACGCCGACCGGGTACGCATGGCCAACATCGCCCAAATCGTCAACGTGCTGCAAGCCGTCATCCTCACCGATGGCCCGAAGATGCTGCTCACCCCGACCTACCACGTCATGGAAATGTACAGCGTCCACCAAGACGCCACGCTACTGCCCATCACTTTGCAAACGGCTGATTATCAATTCGGTAAGGAGAAATTGCCCGCCGTTTCCGCCTCGGCTTCCAAGGATAAAAGCGGCCTGATCCACGTCAGTCTGACGAATATTGACGCCAACAAGGCGCAGGAAGTGACCATCAATTTGCGGGGAACATCGGCCAGTTCGGTGAGCGGGCGGGTGCTGGCCTCGGCCAAGGTTCAAGACCACAACACCTTCGACTCACTGGAGAAGGTGAAGCCCGTCAATTTTACGGGCGCTACGCTGAAAAACGGGGTGCTGACGGTGAAAATGCCAGCGGCGTCTGTGGTGGTGGTGGAACTGAAATAGCATCGCTATCGGGTAGGGCTTTACCGAATACAGGGATAGGTCGAAGGTTTTATTTGAACGGCCAGAGCATTGGCAGTGAAGTGGTCAAATAGTAATTTACCCCCAAAATGCTACAATTTAACTTGTAAAATGGTGGCTTTTTGTGACAAAATAACTTTAATTTTGCCCACAAAACATTACAAGCCATTATTTTGATACAAAGAAACCTGTACCGCCAACTCGAAGATTGGAAGTCCAAAGCCAATCGTAAACCGCTGATTATCAGGGGTGCAAGGCAAGTTGGCAAAACCACTTTGGTCAACCAATTTGGGCAGGGATTCTCCAAGTATATTTACCTGAATCTTGAGTTGCCTCAAGACCACGACTTGTTTGAGCTTTTTGGCGATGTAAAAATGCTTGTGCAGTCGCTTCTATTGCGGGAGGGTGTGGCATCCAGCCAGTCCGAGGTTTTAATTTTTATAGACGAAATTCAGGAGTCTCCTAAAGCTATCCAAAGCCTCCGTTATTTTAAGGAAGAGCTCCCCGACCTATTTGTTATCGCTGCCGGGTCATTGCTGGAACACGCCCTTTCAGATGTACGGAGCTTCCCGGTAGGGAGGGTGGAATTCCTTAATTTGCACCCGGTCAATTTTGAGGAATTTTTGAGGGCATCCAACCGGCCTGCATTTGAAGCATTTCAGCAATTCCCGGTGCCTGAATATGCACATCCATATTTACTGGATTTATTCCACCAGTTCGCCATTGTGGGAGGTCTGCCAGAAGTGTTGTCCGCATATATTGCTACAAAAGATTTCACTTCGCTTATACCCATTTATGAGAGCCTTGTACAGTCCTTCAAGGACGATGTTGGCAAATATGCCCGCAACCCAACCGATGCGAGGGTGCTCCGTCATATCATTGAAACTGCCCCTTTCGAAGCTGACAGTAGGATTAAATTCCAAAACTTCGGAAAATCCAACTACCAGTCCCGTGAGGTGGGGGAGGCAATGCGGTCGCTCGAACTGGCCGGGCTGCTCAAACTCGTATATCCAACCACGGCGGTAGAGCTTCCCGCATTGCCAGACCTGAAAAAATCGCCCCGGCTGCAACTGTTGGACACGGGCTTGATGAACTATCAGGCTGGCATACAAAAAGATTTGCTCGGCGTAAAGGACTTGAATCAAGTGTTCAGGGGCAAGGTCATTCAGCACTTGGTGACGCAACAGGTGATTTCGACCCAATACCTGCCATCCTACAAGCCCATTTTTTGGGTCAGGGAACGGAGCGATGCCCAAGCAGAGGTGGATTTGGCGTTCCCCTATCGTTCACGGCTCATTCCAGTGGAGGTGAAAGCTGGCAAAGAGGGAAAACTCCGCTCCCTGCACCAGTTCATGGACAGGACGCCCCACCATTTTGCCGTGCGTTTTCATGCCAATATGTTTTCCGTTGAAAAAGTATCTACGCCTTCTGGAAAGGTATTTTACCTAATGAACTTGCCTTATTACCTTTCGACCCGGCTGGAGGCTTGTCTTGACTGGTTGTTGGAACGCCATCCGATTTAGTCATGCCGAAGGTGTTTTTATGAAAAGCTTGGAAGTTGTTTGCTGTTCAAAACGCCCAAGGATTCCTCCCCATCAAAAATACCTCGGCCTCAAAGCCGCCACCAACGCCGCCGCCTTCACAAAACTGTATTCCAGCATCAGCTCAAACGACCCCGCATTCCCCCACCTAACCACCAAGCCCCCATGTCATAAGCCCGCCCGCCCGCAGCCGCTGCGCCAGTTTGTAGCATTTGTTTTAAAGCCAGGAAAAAATTTCTTGCGATACTTTGCCTTCTGTTCCTGCACAAGCGGGCAACTGCAATGAGTTTATATTTAAAGGTCTTATCTTTGACGCCTATCCTGAAATTGCCATTCAAATAATTCTTAGTCGGTTGGCGAGTACAAGAATATTTAGATGCTTTTGCGCGTGCATTCTATTACTAACAGGATGGAATACCCTGCTTAGTGGTCAGGAATATATTTTCCAAGTAGCGAATTACGGGATGGAAGAGGGGCTCTCGCATACAGATGTGCAGAGTATCCACCAAGATCGGGAAGGATTCATGTGGATCGGCACGAACTATGGCCTGAACCGATTTGATGGCTATCATTTCAAATGGTTTACACAAGAAAAAAACGGCTTACAAACCAATGCTGTTAACCACATCTTGGAAGATGACCAAGGTTGGCTATGGTTGATCAACACGGGTTTCCGGTCATCCCGGGAGGTGAGGACCATAGATATTTTTAATCCGGTAACGGAACAAGTTGTCTCATTCGAGGAAAAATTCAAAACCAAGCTCCCCTTTGCCCCTACCGATATCAACAGTTTTTGTGCCTCCGATGAGGGCCGACTTGCTTTTGTGACCAAACAAAAAAAGCTGTGGGTATATTCAAGTGCTGATGGATTTGAAGTGCACGACCTCGGCATTTATCCGCTCTCCGTGGAGTCCTTCTCCAAGCACCATACCATCTGGTGCCATGCGAGCAAAACGGATGACAAGCTCCGGGACTTAATCGTTGAAATTGACTTGAAGGGAAAGGTTGTGAACCGCTATGAACATGAATTCCCATTCCAACACAATTTTATTGCCGGGATAGACAAGGGCGACAACCTTTGGTACCTTTCAAGAAATTGGGAGAACAAAAGGTTTGAAAAAAACCAAAAGGGCAGGATTTTCAAAATTGACCCATCGGGGATGGAACATGCTTTTTTATTGGAGGACTCGGCATTGCCTGGCGGGGCCGTCAACCTCGACCTGCCCTTAATTGCGGACCAGTATGGCTTTTGGTTGAACCCCGAAAAAGGTAATTTTTGGTTGCACGGCAAGGGCAGCTTCCTGGGCTTTCATCCCGCTTCGGGCTTGAGCCAGGAATTGGCGGCAACCCACAAAGAATTGGCCCATCCCAACGTAGTGTTTTTTGACAAAGCGGGAAAAGCATGGGTGGGGACTACTTTCGGGTTGTATGTCATAGAACTGAACCCAAACCCTTTTCGGAGCCTGGCTTATGATCCCGAAAAAGAAAACATTTTACCCTTCCGAGGAATTACACAGGATAAGCAAAATACTTTATGGGCTTGTATTGACCGGGGGGCTGGTTGGTTGGGCCGTTTTAAAACTAACGGTGGTGCTTATGAAACTGAAATTATCGGACCCGAAAAAGCAGCGTGGGGAAGGGGTTACAAGTATGGAATCCTTTCGGATGAAATGGGCAATATTTGGTTTGGTTCCGGTCAGGAAAACAGCATCACCAGGTACAATCCTGTAAATAACAGCCTCCAACTTTTTCCATATCAAATTACCAATGAAGGGCAAGTCAACATCTGGTCATTTTATGAAGATAAAAATGGCGTGATGTGGTTTGGCACAGATAACGGTGTAATCGGCTATATCGGCGCTGACAATTCGGTTGCTTTATTGCCAAAATTGGAAAACATAAGTGCGAAGGGTGGTTGTATCTATCAATTTTTTGAAGATGCGACCGGACGGGTATGGCTTTGCACAGATGATGGGCTTTATCAATTGGACGTGGAAAGGAAATTCTCCGTGCCCTATCATCCAGAAGGGTTCGATTTTTTGCAGTCGGGAATTTACCACGCCCATATAGATGCCGATGGGTCATTCTGGCTCGGGTCAAATGGCTTGGGGCTTTTTAAATGGAACCCCGAATCGGGAGCGTACCTTCGGATTACCACAGCGGACGGCCTCTCGGACAATACGATTTATGCCGTTTATGAAGATGATTCCGGCAATCTTTGGCTACCCACAAATTACGGCATCAATCAATTCAACAAAACAACCTTCCTATCAAAAGCCTTTCTGGAGAAAGACGGTGTTTCCGGCCATGAATTCAACCGGATTTCCCATTATCAAGGCAAGGATGGTAGGCTTTATTTTGGGGGTATCAATGGCCTTACAACCTTCCATCCAAAAGACATCGCCAAAGAGCAGTCAACAGCCAGCCAGCCTTTGGTTATTACCGAATTTCAACAATTTGACGGCGAGCAAAACAAACTGATAGAACGCACTGCCAGCCTTCGGGTTACCCGGAAAATTACCATGCTCCCCAGCGACCGCTATTTCCGAATTGCATTTGCTTTGCTTGAATACATTAATCTGGAAAATGTCCAATATGCCTACCGCATCGAAGGCATTGATAAAGACTGGACTTTCCAAAAGGAAAACTCGATACAGCTCAGTCGCTTGCCTTATGGCAAACATTTTTTAAGGGTAAAAGGACAAGGCGCCGACGGACAATGGTCAACCAACGAACTATCCATTGCAGTCGAAGTTCTAAAACCTTTTTATCTGCAAACCTGGTTTCTGGTGCTTTGCGGTGCTTTTCTGCTCATCAGCGGACCGACTTTTTATATAATGCGAACGAACCAGCTAATAAAGCAAAAGCAGCAGCTTGAAATGGAAATCGTCCGACGGACAGAGACCATTAAGGAGCAGGCGGAAGAATTGAAATCCCTCGAACAACTCAAGTCCCGCTTCTTCGCCAACGTGAGCCACGAGCTGCGCACCCCGCTGTCGCTGATGATTGGGCCGCTGGACAGCATTTTGAAAAGGGAAAGGGACCGCCCGGAGAAGGAGCAGCACCTGCTCGAATTTGTGCGGAACAACAGCCAGCACCTGCTCAAGTTGGTCAACGAGATTTTGGATTTGTCAAAACTGGAGACGGGGCGGTTGGAGGTGAAAGAGGAGGCCGTGAACCTCCACGATTTTTTGCAGCCCATCGTGTCCCAGTTCAGTTCCTTCGGCGACAGCGAATCGGTCAAAATGCAGTTCGATTACCAAGCCGACCCCGGCCTGAACATCATGCTGGATGCGAACAAGTTTGAAAAAATCGTCCACAATTTCCTCTCGAACGCCATCAAGTTTTCCCCGCAAGGGACTGTCGTAAAATTAAAAGTGGAAGCAACCGACGGCAACCTCCTTGTCAGCGTGACCGACCAAGGCCCCGGCATCCACCCCGATGATTTGCCGCATATTTTCGACCGTTTTTACCAGTCCAAACTGCTGGAAGCCCCAACCCAGGGCGGCACTGGCATCGGCCTTTCGCTGGCTGCCGAACTGGCGGAACTGCTGGGCGGGAAGATTTGGGCGGAGAGCGAATGGGGAAGGGGCAGCGTTTTTTATTTCCACTTTCCGGTGAAGAAAGTTGACAGTCCGCAGTCCGCAGTCATCAGTCCGCAGCCCAGCAAGTCTGTGACCGAACTGCCGGCTGCTGAACTGCCGACTGCCGACTGTCGAACTGCCGAACTGAAACCCACCATCCTCATCGTCGAAGACAATCCCGATTTGCGCTCGTACATGCAGTTGCTGCTGGAGGACGAGTACCACGTCATCACCGCCGAAAACGGCAAGGCCGCATGGGATCTGTTGACCAATTCCCCAATTTCCCAATTCCCCAATTCCCAATTCCCCGACCTCATCATCTCCGACCTCATGATGCCCGTGATGGACGGTTTCCAGTTGCTGGAAAAAATAAAGTCGCACGAGACCCTGCGCCACCTTCCCGTCATCATGCTCACCGCCCGTGCCGACGTGCGGGTGAAACTGCGGGCGCTCCGCATCGGCGTGGACGATTACCTGACCAAACCCTTCGTGGAGGAGGAACTGCAAGTCCGCATCAAAAACCTGCTGCACAACTACCGGGAACGGGTGAGGGCATTGGCCGAAAATGGCCACGGGGATGAAAAAAGCCTGCCCGAAAAACCCGGCATGGCCGCCGCCGATGCAGAATGGCTGGAACAGGTGGAGGCCGTTTTTTCAAAAACATTGTCCGATGCTCAATTCAAAATTGACTGGGTGGCGGGCCAAGTGCACCTCAGCGAACGCCAGTTCGACCGTCGCCTTAAACAACTCACCGGGCTGACGCCCAACAATTACCTCCGGGAAATGCGCCTGCAACGGGCAAAAGATTTCCTCCACGAGGGCAAATACTCCTCGGTGAAGGAGGTCGGTTTTGCCGTCGGCTTTTCCAGCACAAAGTATTTTTCCGGCCTGTTCCAGGACCGGTTTGGCGTACTGCCTTCGGCGTACCTTTCCTGATTCAAAACGCCCTGTTTTCTTAGGTTTCTGGTCAAAATGTCTGTTTTGTACCCCCAAGTTGTCGGTTTTGTACCCCATGGCACACCTCATCTTTGCACCGTTAACAATAATTTTTTCACCTTGAATCGGGTAAAAAATAAGTGACCATTCAGATTGGTGAACTATTCTTTAGACGATTCTCAACAGTTTCAATCATGAAATCTTACCATTTTTTTGCACTCAAGTTAATGACAAGCCTCTGCTTGCTCATGTTTGTTTCACTGGCAGCAACGAGTCTGCAGGCTCAAGAAGCCAAACATACCACCACTTTAGCCCTATGGGAAGTAGAAGACGGAAAAGGAAAATTTGCCCTTTGGAACATACATTCCAAGGAATATCTAGAATTTACTTTAAGAACTACAGGATCTCCATGGGTTAAAATGGTGCCATTGACAAATTTTCATCACGAAATGGAAAAATTGAGCAATGGGACTTATCAGGTTGAATACGGTGACGGATCCAACCCCGATGTTTCTCTTCTTTGTTGTAAAGGTGGCAACAATGATGTCTATCCTCACACAGGGGGTGGCAGTGCTGATGATCTCATTTTCGAAGAAGTGCGTAAGGATGTTTTCCGAATCAAGTTCAAGCATAACGGTACCTACCTGACGGTAGGCGGCCAAGGTAGTAAGGAAGTCTATGGCACTACAATAAAAATGGGTGACCACCAGCTCTGGAGTATTACTGGCAGGTAAGCCAGGCTGTCGGGGCAGGTTTCCTGGTTTCGTGCTTGAATGGGCCTGCCCCGGATTCTTTCCTCTTTTTTTCCGTCAAAGAACCGCACAGTAAAGAACACTTCGACCGATGCAATGGGCGGTCGGCTTGCGTAACTGCCCTCTCATTTTATTAGGTTTTTTTACAAAAATGTCGGTTTTGTACCCCCAAGTTGTCGGTTTTGTACCCCATGGGCCGCCTCATCTTTGCACCGTTGACAATAATTTTTTCACCTTGAATCGGGTAAAAAATAAGGCATCATTCAGATTGGTGAATTATTCTTTAGACGATTCTCAACAATCACAATCATGAAATCTTTCAATTTCTCCGCACTCAAGTTAATGACAAGCCTCTGCTTGCTCTTGTTTGTTTCACTGGCAGCTACGAGGCTGCAGGCTCAAGAAGCCAAACATACCACCACTTTCGCCCTATGGGAAGTAGAAAACGGAAACCAAGGATTTGCCCTCTGGAACAAATATTCCAAGCAATATTTGTACTTTGATGATGTTCAAAGAGATGCTCACAAAAAAGTGGAAATGAGGTCACAAACAACATTTCCTCATACTATGGAAAAATTGAGCGGTGGAGCTTATCAGGTTGAATTCGGTACCGATCTCCAACCTTCTCTTATGTGCTGTAAAGGTAGCAACAATGATGCCTTCTGGGCAATAGGGACTAGCTCTCAAGATGATCTCCTTTTCGAAGAGGTGAGTAAGGATCTTTTCCGAATCAAATTCAGGCATAACGGTACCTACCTGACGGTAGGCGGCAGCACTAATAATGAAATCTATGGCACTACAATAAAAATGGGTGACCACCAGCTCTGGATGATTACTGGCCGATGAGCCAGGCTGTCGGGGCAGGTTTCTTGGTTTCGTGCTTGTAAGGGCCTGCCCCGACTTCTTAACTCCTTTTTCCGACAAAGAACCGCACAGTAAAGAACAGTTCGACCGATGCAATGGGCGGTCGGCTTGCGTAACTGCCCTCTCATTTTATTAGGTTTTTTTACAAAAATGTCGGTTTTGTACCCCAAAGTTGTCGGTTTTGTACCCCATGGGCCGCCTCATCTTTGTCCTATCAAACCACTTCCTCATTTTCTAACAATTAAAACATTGAACGACATGAAAATCTTCTTTTCAAAACTTCATTTACAACAAGCGTTATCCTTTGCCCTACTGCTGGGGGTTCTGTTTGGCAGCCCAATTTTCACTTTCGGTCAGGAAAACCTGGCCCGGACCAAAGTGACGCCCAATTCAAGCAACCCGCAACAAAGCACCACGAATGCTAACTTATCAGCGGCCAATGCCGTGGACGGCAACACTGCTACTATATCAGCCACCCATACCACCAATGGGAACAATTGGTGGCAGATTGATTTGGGCGCTTACTACCACATTGACAATATCTTTGTGCGGGAGCGTGGCGATTGTTGCCAAGGGAACCTGAAGGACTTTTATGTGCTTGGCTCTGATATCCCTTTCAACAATTCCCCTGTGTCAAATTCCATGACCCTTGCTCAAATGCAGAGTAATTATGCATTTGCCGCTTACCAACAAAGTGCAGTGAGTTCGGGTAAGACATTTTCGGTAAACAATAAAATATGCAGGTATGTGAGGGTGGAACACAATAGCAAAAACACCACTCCCCGTGATTTAGTGCTCGGTGACGTGGAAGTGAATGGAAACCCAAGCGCCGTCAGTTCCCATACGCCTGCGGCCCCGTCCGGAACCACCGCCCAAATTTTGGTGGAAAAGACTGGCCTCGACACGGAAATGGGTTCAACCAATAGCCAAGGAGAATTTATCAAAGACCCAAACATCAAGATTCCCAAAAACATGCAAAAGGTGAGGGGCCACATGCTCAAAATTGCCAACCTCTGCAGGCAAGACCCGGATTATCGGAAAAACAATGCGTATAACTCCAATAATGCCAGCCAAATCTGGGCTACCGACCTGAGCGGAAGCACAACACTCACCGACAAGGGCCAGGAGCAACTTTACAAAACCAGCCAATCTGCCCCCTATTTTACCGATTTGGTGGAAAACGAACAATTGCGGAAAGCTGCCCAATACCACGCCGAGCACATGGCCAAGTACGGGTATCTGGGCCATGTTCAAACGCAGGACACCAACTACAATGGCAATACCATGGTTGAACACTGGCACCGTGCCACTGCATTTGGTTTTACCGGCAATTTGTCTGGCGAGGCTTGCAGCATGGATTTGGACCCGCAATGCTGGACGAGGGGCAACACGCACTTCCGGCCGTTTTTCAACGTGGGGTCAAAAGTCGGTGCAGTAGGCTTTGGTGCGGCGAAAGGCACCGATGGGAAGTGGTACGTGTGCGCCATTTTCGACAAGGTGAACTAACATTTTTTCACCAGGCTTGACCGGCAGGCTTTCATAAAAAGCTTTAGGTAGGCCATAAAACAAAACTAGAATCATGGAACTTCTCTACATCCTCATCATCGGTGCCATTGCTGGCTGGTTGGCCGGACAACTCTGGAAAGGCGGCGGCTTCGGCCTGCTGTGGAACATCGTGCTCGGTATCGTGGGCGCATTCGTGGGCGGCTGGCTGCTCGGCAAGTTAGGCGTTTCCGTAAACCTTGGCAGCCCTACGGTCAGCCTCATCGTCACGAGCGTCATCGGCGCTTTTGTGGTACTGTTCATCGCAAAATTGATAAAAAAATAAAGGGCTGAAACAGAGCCGGGACTCATGAATTTGGGCAACAGTCTTCCGCCAAAGGACTGTTGCCCCCTTTTCCTGTTCAAAATTTTCAAAATGAAAAACTTAATCCTACTTATTGCCCTGTTTTTGAGTACCACTGCTACCATGCAAGCGCAGGAAATAGTGCGGACCTATAAAATTCAGCACCTGATTTCTACTACCGTGATGGCGAAGTTCAAGGAAGTAAACCCCAATGTTGCCGTTTTTGACCTCCCGGAGGGCAATCAGCTTGTACTGAAAGGAGAGGAGCGTGATGTTGACCTGGCACTCCAAACTATTTCAATGCTGGATGTGGAGCAGAAAATGGTGGGCATCGAATTTATGTTGGTGGAGTATTTTCACGGCACTGATTTCGACTGGAGCCTTGACCTGACGCAAGGCCAATTTGGCAATTTCAACAGTAGCCGGGTCACCACCGGAGCCATCAATGGACTGGATTTTCTTTACAATGCGGTGTCGCACCTCAGCCCTAAATTTAGGCTCAATCTCTCCGCTTTGGCCAGTGAAAACAAGGCGAAGGTCATCACCAATCCCCACTTGGTCGCACAAAGCGGTGGAGATGCCACGCTCAAAATCACGGAGAACATCCAGGTGAGATTGGCGGAAGTAAACAACAACTCCGGCGTCATTTTGCAGCGCCTGGAGGAAATCAGTGCAGGTGTTTCCTTGCAAATAAATGCCGTGCCCACCCACGCCGATATTATTCACTTAACCATTGCCGGAGAGGTATCAGCCTTTCTTCCATTCTCCACCGAGGGTGAACTAAAAAGAGCAGTGACCGGGTTAAACACAGTGGTTGATTTAAAAAATGGCGAAACGCTCATTATCGGGGGAATCATATTGGAACAAAACAACAAAATTGATGCTGGGTTTCCTGGCTTGCGCAAAATACCCGTACTGGGTTTTTTCTTCAAAAGAAAAAAGAAAGTGACGGAGTATGTGGAGCGGGTAATCTATATCACGCCATATACTTTTTATCCAAGTGAAATAACCAAGGAAAACTCCTTACGGCAATATGAGAAAATAAGAAAGCCATCCGAGCTTGAGTCCGCCATATCGGAAAGCATAGAATCCGACCCTGGATTTATCAAATACGACGATACGAAGCACGCCTTTGGGGAGAAGAAGAAGCAACGACTCCGCAGGAAGGAAGAGCGGAAACGGTTGCGGGAGCTGCGCCTACAGAACCTCCAACAACAAGGAAACTAAAGTGATGTGGATTAGCCCTTGAGAAGGGCCAACACGTTAGTTATTTCTTTACAAAAAATTATCAACATGAAAAAATATACCGCCGCTTTGGCCTTGTCTTTTGCCCTAATGCTGCTCTTTGGCAGTTGTGAAAAAGTAAAGGAAATCCTCGACGTGCCTTTAAAGGGTACCATCACAGGCACTATCCGGGATTCTTTGACTGGCATCCCTCTCCACGATGTGGTGGTCACCGCCGATTACATCATCCCTGACGACAATACCGGGACGCACCGGGAATTAATTTTTGAAACGGCGACCGACGGCACCTACATCCTGAAGGATGTCTGGGACGAAGTGTTTGTCAGAGTAGAAAAGCCCGGTTTTGAATCGAAAGCGTTCACGCTGGAAATCGGGCACGAACTCACGGACAAACCCTTCGACATCATCATGATAGGTATGCCCGGCGTAGTGGCCGAACTGGTCACGGACCTTGACCTCGATTATGTAACCAACGACTCGGCCATTGTTCACATTGAAATCAGGGATTTGTACAATGACAACACGAGTGGGGAATACAAGGCGTTTATCTTTTTTTATGAAATCCATTCCGACCTCAATCTTTGCGCATTGGAGTTGACCAGAAAGTTTCCCGGCCTGACTTTCGTCACGATGGCTGGCACCTTGTCCGCCAGTTGTTTCCCCGACCCACAGGGCGTACCGACCGAGTACGGTTACTATTACGAAATCGTGGACCCGGACGGCCATTTCATTGAATACGGGCTGGATATCGAGCACTTGGACACCCTGACAGTGTTTTGATTGTCAGGGAAACAGGATTTGACATATTGGGTTTAAAAACACCTTGACCGCCAACGCCAACAATATCGAAGTAAAGGATTGGACGAAGTAAAATGCAGGAGCGATAAAAGGAATCGCTTCCGTTCAACAAAGGATTTGCTCCGCCGGGTTGGCCATTGCCAACATCCGTAGTCGTATGTGAGCCTTGATTGGCATCAGGAACCGGGCGAGGTAATTGCGGCCTCGCCGATTCCTGTTTCACTCACCATCCACCACTTATGAAGAGCCAGGAAAAGCCCATCCTCATCGGCCAGCCCTTCCCGAACCCACCTGCTGAAGACGGGATGGTGTACTTGGCATGTGTGGGCAGTGTCCCACATCCGGTGACCGTTTACGTGCACTCGGCAGGTGGGGAAATCGTGTACCAATCCGTTCATTGCCTACCGACTTGGGGGGGCACCATTGACATGAACCTGTCGAGATTAGCCACAGGGGTTTACACCCTCAAGGTTGTGTGTGGCAACCACTCGGTAGAACATGCCCTGACAGTAGGGCACTTAAAAAAGGAAAAGAAGTGGTACTTGAAAAATTGGTTGAAAAGATAGGCAACCAAGGTACACCTGATGGTGGTCGTGGCGGGAGCGGCTGGCGGTGGGGTGAACCGACAGTTGACAACTTTTGAAAAGTTGTCAACTGTTTCCACCACGCTGCAATCCATTTAAAAGGTAAATTTAGAGGCGCTACGCCCCGGCCCGGCACTCACGGCTGCCGATGAGGTCGGCTACACCGACCACAAGTTAATGTCGAGGGTGTTTTTTGAAAGGTTTGGGCATCGGTTGTGAAGTGGATTCGCATTTTTCATTCAAAAAAGTGTTGCCATCCGCATTTTTTCCTTTGAAAAAATGTAAGTTCGCATCAAATTTTGTTGAAAAAAACTAAACGACTATGGATTGAAAATCCATAGGTTTGAAGGCGAATGAAATTCGCAAATCCGCTGATGCGGACTAAAGAACGGGACAGCCCGCCTTTCATTTGCCCTTCTATCATTTAGAAATGAGTAGCAAATAAATTCTTGCCCTAAAGGGCATAGTTTCAACTAGCGAACTTAAAAAATGCTGATTGTAACGGATTGTAGTGATGGTCAATGAGCGTTGCCCCAGCGGGGCAAAATATTGGTAGAACTTCCGTTTTCCCTTTGATTTCAGCCCCAGCGGGGCGGACATCACGCCCCGCTGGGGCTGAAATTGGGGGTTTGTTTGGCTGCTACCAACATTTCCCCCCGCTGGGGCGGCCATCACTACAATCCGTTATAGTCAGAAAAAATGAAAAGAGCCCTTTACGAGTCGTTGGTCAATTGGAAAAACGCCCCCAATCGAAAGCCCTTAATCTTGCAGGGGGCGAGGCAGGTCGGCAAAACCTGGCTGATGAAGGAGTATGCGGTGTTGCAGATTGGATTTCAAAATTAATCTCTGGGAAAGCAATAAGCAGGTAAATCCCATTAAAAATACCGTGGCCGAAGCGCAGGCATCAACGGCGCAGCCGAAGCCTTCACGAACGCATATTCCAGCAAAAATTCAAACGACCCGGCATTGCCGCTCCGCAAAGCCCCAAGCCCGTAATCGTAAGCCAAGCCCGCCCGAATCCGCTCCGAGATTTGGTATTGTCCCACCGCCACCAGCGCATCGCCGCCGAGGCCATCGTAATTGTTGCTCAATCGCAAGGTGCTGCCCAACCACAACCTTGCCTCCTCCGTGAAGCCAAAACCGAGGTGTGCATCAAAGCTCGGCGGCGCATTTTCCACCACCCGAACCGCCCCGGCAGCCCGCATCCGCAGTGCGGGCGAGAGTTCCAGCACCGCCCCCGCATTGGCGAAAACGTGCCGCACCTGCCCATTCGACTGGCCCCGGTCGAGCACCTGCGGGATGGCTGCGCCAATGAAAAACCGCTCGTTTTCAAAATGGAAACCCATCCCCATGTTGAACAGGTAGCTGAAGTCCATCATGTCCTCCTGCGTTTTATTGGAGCCAGAAATGGTTCGCACTTCCGACAAATCGGCCTCGTAACGGGTCATGCTACCATGCAAGCCGATGCCGAGTTTGCCACCCGCCAAGTCCACCCGGTAGGCGTAGGCAACTTGGGCATAGGTGGAGTTGTAAAAACCTATGCGGTCATTCACCAACGTCAAGCCAACGCCCACCCGGCTGGCTAGCACCGGAGCGTTGAAACTCAATGCTTGCGTGATGGGTGCGCCATCCAACCCCACCCATTGTTGGCGATGGAAGGCCGTTAGGCAAGGCAGTCCAGTGCTCCCCGCAGCGCCCGGATTGGACAGCAGTTTATTGTAAAAAAACTGCGAAAAAACCGGCTCCTGCTGCGCAAACAATCTGCCGCACCAAAGCAAAAAAATAAGGTACAAGTATCTCATTTTCAATATTTTATCCAAAAAAAATTACCTGGTTGTCGTTCTGCTTTGTGGCACGCTGTGAGTTGCACTGTGCTCCGCTTTGTCATCGCCGCAGGCGACCCGTCTACGCCCCGTTTTGTCATCGTGAAGCGACCCGTCCACGCCGCTCGTGCCGCCTCGCTGTGCGCACAACAATTCAACAATCCAGCAATTTCAACAATCAACTACCTCTCACTCCACCGCCATGTACCCCTGCAACACCGTCCCCTTACCGTCATTCAACCGAAGCTGGTAGAAGTACGTCCCCGGCGGCAGCGGCTGCCCGTCGTAGGTGCCGCCCCAGTCGTTTTGGTAGTCGCTGGACTCAAAAACCGTAGCGCCCCATCGGTTGAAAATCAGGATGGAACTGCCCGGCCAACCAGCGGCGCAAGGGATGACAAACACGTCGTCCAGCCCATCGCCATCGGGGGTGATGAGGTTGGGGCGGAAGCAGTCGGTGGCAGCCACCGAGCCGTCCAGCGAGATGCGCACGGTGGCCTCGTCGCAGACATCGGGGCAGGTCATGGAGCAGAGGCGGTAGCGGAAACCGTCCTCGCCGAAAGCGTTGGGGTACGGAATGTAAGTCACCACACCGTCGCCCGATTCGAGCAGTTGTCCTTTGCTCGGCTTCGCCAAAATGGTAAACTCAAACTCGGGCAGGTTCTGCGTGAAATCATTTTGCAACAGGTTGATATTCAGCAAGCTATCGTTGAGCGGCAGCGAGTAAAAATCCTCCACCGCCTTCACGTTTTCCAGAAAAATCACCGCCGTGTCGCTGCCCACGCCGGGGCAAATGCCGTTGGTCAGCGTCCAGACGAAGCGGTTCTCTCCGGGCAGCAGGCCCAGCACCGTCGAGTGGGCCGAGGCGGGCTGTACGACCGTGGCTCCATCCAGCGGCGTCCATTGGCCAGCTCCGACCGTCGGCGGGGTGGCTTGCAGCATCGGGATTTCATTCGCTTCGCAAATGGTCTGGTCGTCGCCAGCGAAGGCAATGCCCGTTTGCGAGGGGATAATTTGCAAGTTGAACTGTGCAGAAAGCGCTGATTCACAGCCGTTTAGCGAAGCGGAAGCAAAATAGCTACCCACCTGAGCAGCTCCCACATTCTCCAAAACTACTGAGCCGCCGCCAGTTTGAAACGGCTGCCCATTTTGCCCAAAATAAAAATCGTACACCGCTCCTGCCGCTGAATTGGTCACTGAAAGCAATACATCCAAGCCCTCGCATGCCTCATTTGCACCCGTCAAAATCGGCGTTTCGGGCGCTTCCGCCACGTACACCTCGGTCTCCAAGGCCTGCGTCACCGAGCACTCCGGCTGCCCAATAATCGCCAAATACTTTCCAGCTTGCAATGCCCCAGCGTCGGTCAGCACCGGGTTCGGCACATTGGCGAAAAAGCCCGCCGGGCCGTACCAGTGATAAGTCGCACCAGGAATAAAAGTCGCCGAAAGCTGCACGTCATCACCCTCACAGGCGGGGGTTAGCGAGGTAGTCGGGTTGGTAGCTTGCACGTTGGCGGCGAGGACAATAACCTGCACCGGAGCGAGATTGGAGGCTTGCGTCGTGCAACCGTCCACTGTCGTTTTTACGAAGTAATTACCTGAATTTGAGGCAGTTGTGTTTTGTATGAAATAGGTTGGGAAGCTCGTCGTAGCCAAAAGGAAGTCTGTCGTTCCATCGTTGAAGTGCCAACCGTAACTCACGCTGTTGCCATTGCTTGGCGTGGCGTCGAGTTGAAGTAGCTCGCTCTCGCAAAGCACCGCATCGGCCACGGTGATTGTTGGCGTTTGCGGCATCGTGCCGACCTCCAGCGCCACACTTTGCGCAGCGGAAACACAGCCTTCAGCAGATTGCAGCGTGAGGGTGTACGCTCCTGCGTTTGGGGGAGAAATAGCGGCAAAGTCCAGCTCAAAAGGCCCCGCCGGAGCCGCTGAACCTGTGAACGAATACCCGTTCGGGCCTGTCCATGTGAACTGTACGGGGTTGAGCAACGGCACTACGTTGGAGGCACTCAAGCTGACTGGACTGCCTTCGCAAACCGCCAAATTTCCCGT
This sequence comes from uncultured Saprospiraceae bacterium, assembly GCA_964508135.1. Lineage (GTDB taxonomy): Bacteria > Bacteroidota > Bacteroidia > Chitinophagales > Saprospiraceae > UBA6168. The sequence continues at coordinate 42,188 of CAZDSU010000030.1, read as the reverse complement.
CAAGTCGCTGATCACCGGGACGGGGTTCACGGCTACGGTGGTCGAAGTGACTGCTTCGGCAGCACAACCGTTTGTCTTCACAACCAATTGAAAATCAGTCGAATCGGTGAGCAGCAAGCTCGGGTTTTGCTCGATGGAAACTACCTGTGCCTGTCCCATGATCCGCCATTCGTAGCTGCCATTGGGCTGTGTGGCTGCGAAAAGTTGCGCCAATTGACCCTCACAAACGGCTCCGCCGTTCCAAGCCAGGGCCACGGGAGCAGGCAGTACCTGCACGGGAACGGGGTCGGAAAGCGTCGAAGGGCAGGTGTTCACAATCGTTTTTACCAAAAAAGGCGGCACAGCCAACGGGTCATTTACCGGCAAGGAAAGCGTTGCCGCCCCAGTGCCAACCGCCTCGCCGTTGGCGTTTTGCCATTCATAGTCCACCGTACCAATCGTGGTGGGGTTTTGCACCGTCAGCACGATTTCGCTTTCGGGGCATACCGGACTGTTCGAGGCCACGAGCGGCGCAGCAGGCACGGGCAATATGCCGTCAATATTGAGGCTGGCGTTGGCGGTGCAGCCGTTGGCGCCAGTTACAGTGAGCTGGTACGCCCCGATGTCGTTGAACTCGGCATTGTAAATGACCGGGGTCGGCGAGTAGGAGCTGAAGCCACCTGGACCGGTCCAGTGCCAGTTGACGATGCCGTTTTGGTTGGACAGAAACTGCAAAGTGCCCCCCTCGCAGGGGTTGCTGAGGTAAAAATCGGGGTTGGGCTGTGGCTTGTCCAGCACGTCCACGAGCTGGCTGGCGGACTCCACCGTGCATCCGTCCACTTGTACTCGAACCTTGTAGCTACCCTCCCCACTTGGCTGTATTGAATTGATAATCAGCGTATTGGAAGTTTGTCCAGTCATGGGCGTCGTTCCCTTGAACCACTGATAGCTTACCTGCGAACCAGCATAGGCCTGCACCGAAAGCGGCACATCTTCGCCGGGACAGGCTGGGCCAGCGCTTTGGACGAGGGGCATGGCCACGGGGTCTGGGATGTTGCTGACAGCCACCTCCTGCGAGGCCGAGCAGCCAAAAACATTGGTGACTTCGAGGTGGTAATTGCCGTTGGCGGCAGCCGTTGCGGCAGCGATCACAGGATTGTCCATTTGCGAAGCAAAGCCGTTCGGCCCCGACCAAATGAAGCTGAGTCCCGTGCCGTCAGCATTGGCAGTGAGTTGGAGCGCCTGTGGCGAACAGTCGGGTGCGGGGGTGTACTGCTTCGTCGGGCTGAGGCTCGGTTGCGGACTGAGCGAGACCGTGGCCATGGCCGGAACGACCGAAACGCAACCATCCTGTGTGACGACCAGTTGAAATGTTTGCGGAGCTAAAACATTGGTAATCAGCGGATTGGGCTGCATGGAATAGGTGGCCGATTCGCCCAAGATTTTCCATTCATACGTGGCACCGGGCAACGGATTGGAAAGCAGTTGCGCTTGTCCGCCGGGGCAAACTGGGCCAGTCGTTTCGGCAAAAGCCTGCGGCCTTGGCTTGATGTTGATGGCAAGCGGCTGGCTCATGGCCGTGCAGCCGTTTTGGTCGGTGACCTGTACCTGCCAATTGCCGGAAAGATAGGCCGGACTGATCGGTTCGATGAAGGTTTCGGGGGAGTTGGTGGTCAGTTCCGGCAACGTGAGGGCGCTGGGACCGAGTGGGCTGTGCCACTCGAATTTTGTGCCGTCGGCGCTGGTTTGCACCTGCAATTTTTCACCAAAACAAATCGGGCCGTTGCTCAACAAGTCGGGCACAACAGGCAGCGGGTTCACCTGCAAACTGGCCGAAGCCGAGGTCGAGTCGCAGCCGGGTGCCGTGAGCAACAACTTGTAAACACCTGATTGATAGCTATTTATGTTGAAAATAACCGGGTCAGCGAAGCTGACGTTAAAGCCCTGCGGCCCCGACCAAGCGAAGTTGGCGTTGACGGGCAATGGGTTTGGCGATATGATTTTGAACGGCACCTCGCTGCCCTCGCAGGCCGTGGCTGGGAGTTCGATTTGGAGGTCAATGACCGCACCGGGCATGAGTTCGATGGGCTGGCCAATGGCGCTGACGGGACAACCGAACTTCGTGCCCCGCACCTGTGGCAGGTAGTTGCCGACGCCAAGGCCCGGGAAGTAGCCGCTGGCAGACCAGCTTTGTCCGCCGTCAATGCTAAATTCGAGGTTGGGAGCGCCGTGGGCGAAGAGCCGCAACATGCCGTTTTGGCCACCCAGGCAAACGACGGGGTTGCCTGACTGCACACTGTCGAGCGTGACGAGGCCATCGGCGAAAAGGCAGCCAATGCAGGGGGCAGCGGCCTGGATGCCCGCACAGATTGGCACGCTGGCATCGCTACCAAAGAATTTGACCGACTGCCCGAGGTTGGCGGCCTGCGAGTTGGGAGGCAGGAACGGGTCATCGTTTTTCAACAAAAAAATCGAGTCGCCCTGGCAACTGCCGCCGTTGGCGAACTGGAGCAGCGGGATTTTCATGCCCACTTGAAGGTTCAGTCCAGCACCGTTGGCATGGAGCCGAAACTGGATGTAGTCGTGGTTTTCATCCTCCGCCGGGCCGTCGAAACGGGAGAGGTTTCCGAAGGAGAACTGGCCGGGCAGGAGGTTTATGAGGTCGTGAATTTGGAAAAAATTGGTTGGGACTTTCACGACGACCTGCACCATTTCGATGGGCGCTGGCGCAATGAATGCCGGGTCGGCAGCAATCGAAATCTGGTAAAAATTATTGGGCAACAATTCCAATTCACTGACAATCAGGCAATTGGACAGCCGAAAACAGTCGGCAGAGCCGATGTCGTACGTGCCGACCACAGCGTTGGCGACACCCACTCCTTCAATGATGAACTCGCTTTTGACGTTGAGGCCAAGTGCGTTGGGCGGCAGGAAGGGGTCGGTGACTGGGTGCATGATTTCGAGCGCACCGGTACAGCCTTTTTTGTTTTTAAAGGAAAAAAGCGGCATCGCCTGGCCTGCCTCGTACACGAAATCGGCGGTAGCGGCGGAGAGGCTGAACAAGGCGTAATCGGCACCTGGGTTTTCGACGGGGTGCTGGACGAGGTTGGTCAATTGCCATTGCCCGGCGTGGCTTTGCAGGCCCTCCAGTTCGAAGCTGCCCGTTGGCACGACGATAGCGACTTGGGCGCTGTGGGTGATGTTGTCGAGGGGAGGCAACAGGTCGGTTTGCGGGCGGGCAATGACGGTGTAGGTCTGGCCGTCAGCTTCCAGTTGGAGCTTCAGTTCTACCTGTGCAGTCATAGGGTTTGCTGTTGCACAAATGCAAAAAAGTGTCAGTAAGTAAAGGAGGTTTTTCATCAAACAAAATCAAATATGGGCGCTGCTTCTGCGTCCGGCCTGCCCCTGACTTTTGCCCCTGACCCCTAAAGGGGAACCTAAAATTTTCAGTTGGAAGCAAAATCAAAAAACACTGGCTTGGCTGTAATGCGCCTAAACTTAATGGGTGTCGTTTGCCAAGTTTTGTTCGTGAAAGCCTTAACTTTTATGGTGCTAAAACGGCCTGTTTTAGCTTTTTTTCAATTTTTAAGAAGCTGAATTTATGTCGAAAAATGGGATGTGGATCTGTAAGCACATGGGGTTTCCATGTGGTTAAACCTTAGCAACAAACATGCCGGGAAGGGGTAAGTTGGGGATTTTTTTTAATTTGAAATTGGGTTGGTTCACAAATACCTCGGCGCCCGCCGATGCCCCGTCCCCTGCTCGTAAGCATAGGCAATTTCCAGCAAGACCGGCTCGCTCCAAGCCCGTCCGTAAAACGAAATGCCCACTGGAAGTTCCTCCACGAAGCCCATCGGCACGTTGATATTCGGGTAGCCAGAGATGGCTGCCGGGCTGCTGCTGCCACCCATGTAATGGTCGCCGTCCACGAGGTCGGTCTTCCAGGCGGGAGCTCCCGTCGGGGCGATGATGGCGTCGAGGTGGTGCTCGTTCATCACCTTGTCAATGCCGAGCGTCCGGGTGCCTTGCCACATTTTGGCCAGGGCTTCTTGGTATTCCTTGCTTTGGAGGTCGCCCTTGGCTTGCGCTTTTAGGAGCAATTCCTGGTCGAACTGCATTTCCACGCTGTCTTTTTCATTGAAAGTGATAAGCGCTTCAAGGCTTTTGATGGGCGCATTTTCACCCAAGGAAGCGAAGTATTTGTTCAGTCCATCCTTGAACTCAAAGAGCATCACCTCAAAGGATGCACCCTCCGCATCAGGCTGTATAACTTGCTCCAAATCAATCACTTCCGCACCATTTTCTTTTAGAAAGTCCACTGCTTCATCCATCAATTTGGCCACTTTCGGGTGGGAGTCGAACGAGTTTTTGTCCAATCCGATGCGCTTGCCTCGCAGTCCTTCTGCTCTTAAAAAGGGGGTGTAGTCAGTTGGGAAATGCCCCTCGCTGAGCGGCGTTTTGGTGTCCCTTTCATCTATCCCGACCAATGCGCCGAGGCAGATGGCTGCGTCCCGGACGGTGCGGGCCATTGGCCCGGCGGTGTCTTGCGAAAATGAAATCGGGATGATGCCCGCCCGGCTCACCAGCCCCACAGTTGGCTTGATGCCGACGATGCCGCAGTTGTTGGCGGGGCAAACGATGGAGCCGTTCGTCTCCGTTCCGATGGCAATGGCACAGAGGCTGGCCGCCACTGCCGTCCCGCTACCGCTGCTGCTGCCACAGGGGTTTCGGTCGAGTTCGTAGGGGTTTTTCGTTTGTCCGCCGAGTCCGCTCCACCCGCTCGACGAAAGGCTTGAGCGGAAGTTGGCCCACTCGCTGAGGTTGGCTTTCGCCAAAATGACCGCCCCAGCTTCTCGGAGCTTCGCCGCTACGGTACTGTCCTGTGGTGGGATGCTACCAGTCAGCGCCCTCGACCCAGCGGTGTTGGGCATGTCCGTGCTGTCAATATTGTCCTTCAAAACCACGGGGATGCCGTGCAGCGGGCCTCGTGACTTGCCTGCAAGGCGCTCATTATCAAGCGCTTCCGCTATTTTCAAGGCATCCGGGTTCACGACGATGAGGGCGTTGAGCGCTGGCCCTGCCTTGTCTATTTCCTCGATTCTTTTCAAGTAGCCCTTCACCACGTCCACGATGGAGAACTTGCCATTGGCGTATCCTTTTTGGAGTTGGTCAATGGTAATTTCTTCCAAGTTCAAGGCATTGGCCGAGGGTTTTACCGCCGCATTTTTACAAGAAAAAAATGCGTTCAGCGTGATGCCTGAAAGGATGACGGTGGAGTTGGTGAGGAACCTACGGCGTTGCATCTTTGATTCGTTTATTTTTTAGTGGATAATTTTTTGGCCATCAGCCGTCATAAGAAAGCAACTCCCCTAACGTCCTGTTGCCCCGTTTTTGCACCCTTGCCAGCAGTTTCAGAAAAAGAATGGCGGTGATGTAAACGTCGCCAGCAGCCGTGTGGCGCTCTTGGTCGGGGATGTTGAAGCGCTTACTGAGCGCGTCAAGCCCAAACTCGCCGGGCTGGTACACGACGTTGTAGCGCTCAAACGGGTGCTCCACCCGAACAGCCAGCCGGGCGGTGTCAACGAACTTGTTTTTCAGCATGCCTGCCCCGGCGTTTTTGAGCGCTTGGTTGAGCATCGCCTTGTCAAAACCGATGTGATGGCCCACAATGACGGCGTCTTTGCAAAAGGCCAAAAACTGTCGCAAAGCCTCCGCTTCGGTAAGCCCTTGTTCCATTTCCTTTTGCAAAATGCCGTGTACGGGTGCATTCCCACCAGTGTTCACGTGCTGTGCCACGTAGCACTCAAAGCTGTCTTCGAGGAGCAACTGCCTGTTGACGACAGCAGCGGCGGCGATGGAGAGCAGCTTATCCTTGCTGGGTTCCAAGCCGGTAGTCTCAGTATCCACCACCACGAAACGGACCTCCTCAATTGGCGTCTTTTTAGACCAAGAATGGTCAAAATGCCGGAGGTACTCCTGCCAAAACTCTGGGTATTTTTTCCAGCGGAAAAGAAAGTTGAACATCCTTTTTAGTGATGGGTGATGGGTGATGAGTTTTCATTCGTCCTCAAAACCCATCACCTCATAACTTATCATGCAAAAACCATCTTGCTCAGATAGGCGGCATCAAGTTCGGCACATTTCAAGGGCGTGGAGTCGTCCCAGCGCTCGTGCTCTACGATGAAATACTGCATCCCGTTGTCTTGGGCAATCTTCAGAACTTTCGGGAAATCAATCGAACCGGTGCCAAGCACGCACGAAGCGTCTTCTTCGGTAGCAGGCAGTGCTTTGCTGCGGTCCTTGACATGGCAAAGCCGGAAGCGGTTCGGGTATTTTTGTAGGTACTCGATGGGGTCTTTCCCACCCGTTACCACCCAATAAATGTCCAATTCAAAATCCACGAGGCCAGGGTCGGTATTTGCCAGCATGAAATCCTGTGGCAGTTGTCCATCCACTGGCTGAAAGGAATAGGCGTGGTTGTGGTAAGCGTAACGGATGCCCGCTTTTTTGCAGATTTCGCCATTCTTGTTGAAGCTCTCCACAATCGGTTTCCAATCCGCCAACGTTTTTTGTGCGCCAATATGGGGCGTTATTAGGTACTTGATGCCGATTTCGGCAGCTTCGGCCGCTTTTTTCTCTAGGTCCTTTTTTGCGTCGCAATGACTGGAAACGATGGTCATGCCAAGCTCGTCCATGTACGCCTTGAATTCCTTGTTGGTCATCCCCCAATACATGCCCTTTTCGCCTTCAAAGCTTTCGATTTGCTTGTAGCCAAAGCTGGCCACCTGCTTGAGTGTGCCCTTCGGGTCCTTGGCCATGTCGTCACGGACGCTCCAAAGTTGGAGGCCGTATTGAGCGAGGCTGCCCGTGACGGCAGGGGCTTCCTTGGCGGCCTCGCCATTGGTCGTGCCATCTGATTTGCAGCCCCAATTGGGCAGGATGAGCGCACCGGCAGCGGCTGCCCCGGCGTATTGGAAGAATTTTCGACGGGAGTGGTTCATTGCACAAGATTTTTATTGGTGAAAGGAAATTGAAGCCACGAATTACACCAATTTTTTTCATAATAAAGCTCCTATCTAAAATTCTTCCCGTTTTTACTACACTATCTGCAAACATCGCTGCCTGTCCGTGGCTTTTGACAGTTGCCTTCAAAAGTCTGAATTAGACAAAATCACCCAAAAACAACAGCCCTGTCAGCTACAATTGTGCTGGCAGGGCTGTTGTTTTCAAATAAGAAAACTGTTTTCCCCAACTAGTGCTTTGTCAAATCAATAATGACGGGTCAAAAAAACTATCGTATTTGCCCCTTCTCGCCGCCTCCGGCGGCTCGTCGGGGGAGAGGTTCTTTTGGGGCGGCTGCGCCGCCCCAAGCCCCTTGCTTTTACCCGACACTATTTAAATGACAAAGCACTAGGGAATTTGCTCCACAAAAATACAGTTCACGACTCCGCAGCTTATGCCTGCTTGGATAAAAGTGAAGGAACGGTCGTTGTTCGGGCCGTTAAAAATCGAGTATCCGTCCAGGTTGTAATCCGTCGTTAGATAACCCTCCAGCATGTAATTCTGGTTGTTGTTAACATTGCCCGGTGCAGAAACCACCGAAGAAAACAAGGTAAAAGTGTCGTTGTAAGGCCCTTGGTGAATCACTTTTTTGTCGAGGTTCGCATTGCCGAGCCAAAGCATCCGGGTAGTGCCGTTGTTTTCACAGGGCGTCGTCCCATAAAGCGGCATTGCGGGATTGGAGAAGTCAACCAGGGTCGCAATATTGGTCAAATTGAGCGCCCCGGCAGTCATCACGCCGAGGTGGTTGCGGTGCCTCACCGTCACGTGGTACTGGCCCGGCGCCACAGTCAGGAACCTCACCGCCGAAACCCCGTCCACGGACACCACGTCTCCATCCCGTTGGAGCAGTGCAGCGTGGGTAGCTATCGGCGTCGAAATCGAGTTGTCGCTCCGCAATTCCACCACCACCCAGTCCACGATGGCATTTGGGCCGGTGACACTGAACACGCCGGGGCTGCTGATGGTCTCCCCGCCGCCATCGCCGTAGTGCTGGAAGTTGGCCAAGGCCGAGTAAGGCTCGGTGCTGGGCAAGAGGCCCTTCGCACGAAGTTCGTCGCGCATCAGGCCATTTGATTGGAGGGCACCTTTCAGGTACATTTTGGGGGAAACCAGGACACCGTTGTGGGCGCTGAGGTTGAAAGCCGTGGCCAGCAGTAGCGTCAACAGCAGGGTCGTTTTGTGCAAAATTATTTTTTTCATGCGTTCAATAGAGCGGGGAGTGGGTGATTATTGATAGTTTATTTTTATGCTTAATGCTCATGGCAATTGCTCCACGAGGCGGCAGTCCTTATCCATTTGCGGGCAGTTGTAGCGCCAGAAGAAAACGATGTCAAAAGCCAGGTACGAGCCATCGGAGGTAGGCCCTTGGTACTTCACCTGTCCATCTAGGTTAACGTCGAAGTTGCTGTAGCCGTGGAGGATGAAATTGTGGTTGGCGTCCACGTTTTCGGGTGACAAAAGGACGGTAAAGAAAATGCGGTCCTTATCGTTATCAGGGCCTTTGATCCGCACCTCGCCGTCCCGGTTGACATCTCCGGCAAACAGCGCCATTTTTTCCATGATTTGCACCATGGGGTGGTTGCCGAAAAAACCATTTTTGGGGTCGGTGAAGTCAACCAGTTGAGGGGTTTCCTCAAGGTCGAACACTTTCGTGGCCATCACGCCGAGGTGGTTGCGGTGACGAACCGCCACGAGGTAGCTGCCTGGCTCGATGTCCCCAAAGTGCAGCGGCGACACACCGTCCACGTCCACCACGTCGCCGTCCCGCTGGAGCAGGGCAGCGCGGGTTGACAATACGATTTTCTGGAATTCCGGGTGGCGCAACTCCACGAACACCCAATCCACGATGGCATCCGGGCCGGTGACCTTCAAAACTTCCGGGTTTTCAATGACCTCCTGCCCACCCACTTCGCCGTAATGGTCGTAATTGCTAAACGAAGCGTAAGGCTCTTGCAGCGGAATCAAGCCAGCGGCTCGCAGGTCGTCCCGCATGAGCGTTTCAGGTTGTTTGACCCCCAGCAGGGCACCTTGGAGGTACATCCTGATTTTCAAATTGACTCCTGAGTAGGAAGTGGGATTGGCCGCATCGCCAAAAGGCATCAGCAACAAATTGGCCAACAAAACGGTGAGCAGGGTTCGCATTTTCATGGGCATAATTTACAAAATCATTAGGATTCATCTTGTCAGCATGGCCGACAAACCAAACTTGAACCAAACATAAGCCACTGACAAACAGCAGATTACCGACTCAAGTTGCAAGGGGGAATTGCATCGTGGGATGAAAGAGATTCAACAGCGTGTTTGCCCTGCGATTGTTTTTTGTAGAAATGGAAAAGGAAAAAGGAATGAACAGGGGATTTTGCAAAGACCGTACCCGATTTAACCATAGTACCGCGTCAATTCATTTGTGCCAACAGCCAATCCTTTTCCGTCAGCGTCTCCTCCGTTTCGATGGCTGTCCGTAGCGCCGTCCGTCCGGCTTCGTCGAAGGGGTTCAGTTCCAACAGTTTTTGGGTAAAATGGACGATGTTCAGCCAGTTCTGGTGGTGATAACTCATGCGTTTGTTACGACGGATAAACATGCGGAGCGTCTTCAAGTGAGCTTCGAGTAGCTCCAATTCTTGTTTTTCAAAATAGATTTTCAACTGCAAAATCCGAGCGGCCATACCGTTGATAAAATCCTTGTAATCAGCACGTTGCAGATGTTCCAAAGCATCGTCGTAGCGGCGTTTGGCAAAGGCAAGCCGAGCGGAGTTGAGACTAAAGGCGGCCTCTTGCGCACCCGGTTCGAGGTAGCTTCGGTAAGTTTCCACGAACTCCTCCGCCCACTGCCACTCATCGGGTAGGCGCAGGGCGATGCCCACGATGTTGTTGTAGGCGAAGCGGGAAAGCTGGCCGTCCTCCAACAGCAGCGCTGACTTGAGGCCCTGCTTGTAGAGGTCGAGCGCCTCCTGGAGGTAGGCATGCTGACTGGCGTTGATTTTTTTGATGCAAAAATTGATGGCCAACAAGTAGAGCGACCCGATTTCCTCCTTCGGGAAACGTCCGCCATGCTCGAACAGCGCCGCCTTGAACGCTGAAAAATGCGGGTCGTCCTGCCCACTGAACAACGCCACGTAGCATAACCGATACACGAGAACGGCGGGTTGCTCTGCATAAGGAGGCTGCTCGGCCAGCACCAATATTTCATCCAACAAATCTATGCGGTAGGGGGTCTTGAAAACGGCCTGGTGCGAGCGGAGTAGGCAAGCTTGGCGCAGCTTCAAGGCGAGTGCTGCGGTAGTTAGCTGGTCTTCGACGATTTGCAGATTCAGCTCCTTCGTGCGCCCCGATTCAAGGAGGTGGAGGTACTGCTGATTTTCCACAAGGAAGTTCTCAAAGTAGTACGCCGGATGCCTAAGCGACTGATTGTCAAGCGATTTTGAAACCGCCCGCTGCGTTTTTTCAAAATGCCGGGGCAACTTTCGGCGGCGGTAGGCGGCCAAAAGCAGGTGGTAATCGGCAAGTGGTTCGTTCTGTTTTTCCTTCAGAACAAGGTACTGTTCCAGCAATTTTAGCAGGTAGCTGAGGGTCAGCCGAAGCTGCTGGTCGTCGAACGGCAGACCGGGGAAGCACCGCTCCCAGGTCACCTCCCGGCTGGGCGGCGCTACTTCCTTTGCCAATAAATCGAAGATCAACTGCACGTCGCTGCGCAGGTTGAAGTAGGGCGAGGCGAGGAAGTTGCGCACTTCCCGTTGTTCGGTTTTTGATAAATGGGCGACAATTTCAAAAACAAGGGTATTTTGCATGGGCTGGTGGAAAAGTCGTTATCTACAATCCTGACTTCAAAGGTCAAGTAAGAACTTGATTTTTTCGCAAGTTAACCTAAAAATTATTTTCTACAAATCGAAAAAAATGTTGTTGCCGAGGCAAATGATTGCTCGCATGTTTGTAGCGTCAAAACCAGTGGGCAATTGGAAGCGGTTCGTTTGCCACCCGGTTTTCGCTTGACGAACTAAATTTATCACCTATGAACTCGATGATTTTTCGGTTGATTTTCAGCTTGATATTGGTTTCGGTAGCCTTCACGCAAGTTACTGGGCAATGCACTTCGGATGCTGGAACCATGCTTACTTCTGCCATTGAGCTTTGTGGGACAGAAAATGCGGTGGCACCCTACAATGGGGATGCAATATTAGATGGAAACGATGTCCTACAATTCGTCCTGCACACTAACTCCGGCAACTCCCTCGGCACCATCCTTTCGACAAGTTCTACACCAGAATTCGGGTTCAACGGGAGCAACATGAACTATGGCAGCACCTACTACATCTCCGCCGTGGTTGGCAACGACGACGGCACCGGCAACGTGGACTTGACTGACCCTTGCCTGTCGGTTTCAGTCGGCACACCTGTTACATGGCATGAGATGCCTACAGCAACCATGGCAGGTGGTAATTACACCATTTGCACCGGTGAATCCATTGAAGTGCTCATCAATTTCACGGGTACTGCTCCTTGGATATTATCGTTCTCCATCAATGGACTAGCTCAGACGACCCTTGCAATTAACTCCACACCCTTTTCCTTTCCTTTGAGTAGTAATTTTGGAAATTCCGTGTTTTGTCTTATTGGAGTTGGCGATGCTAATTGCACGAATGGAATCGTGAATGGTTGCATAACGGTAACTGTACCAGTGCCAATAGCTTGCAATTTTGCCGTTACTGATGTCTCTTGTTTCGGCGCTTCGGATGGCAGCTTGTCCATCTCCTGTTCTGGTGGCACACCGCCCTATTCATATATCTGGACAAATGGCGCAATTGGCCCAGCCTTGCAAAATTTATCACCTGGGCTTTATGGCGTCACCGTGATGGATGCGAACGGTTGTGTTGCGGATAATAGTTTTATTATCAATGGCCCCCCTCCGTTCGTTTGCACTCCAACCGTTTCCAATTCCATCAACTGCAACAACTCGGAGTCCACTATTTTATTGACTTGTGGTGGTGGCACCTTTCCATTCACCTATATTTGGGCGGGCCCAAACAATTTCAACTCAAACTTTGCGAACCCTGTCATTACCGATACTGGGAGCTATTCTGTCACTATCACGGACGCAAATGGATGCAGCTATTTGGATACCATTGTAGTGAGCGGCGACACCCAAGAATGCGGCTCCATCATCGGCACTCTTACCTCCGAAGAAGACGGCAATTGCACCTACGACACTGGCGAACCCGCCCTTGCCAATTGGATGGTTCGTGCCACCGCCACCAACGGCGACGAGTATTTCGACTTCACGGACAGCCTCGGCAACTACGCCATGCAAGCGCCACCGGACGACTACACCGTGGAGGCCATCCCGCCAGCCGCCTACTGGGCAGATTGCGGAAGCCCCATCAACCTCACCCTGGAAGATGCCACGGATGTGGACACCGCCGATTTTCATTGGCTGAAAACCATCAGTTGTCCGCTGATGGAAGTGGACATCAGCACACCGTTGCTGCGGCGCTGCCTCAACAGTATTTACTATGTGAACTACTGCAACAACAGTTCTGAAACTGCTACAGATGCTCATGTAATCATCACGCTCGACCCGATTTCGCTACTCCAATTCATTGACTCTCCGTTCCCACACACCGAGCCAATTAACGGTTTTTCCTTCCCCGTGGGAGATGTAGAACCGGGCGAGTGTGGCAGTTTCTACTTTACCGCCCACGTCTCCTGCGATGCGGTTTTGGGGCAAACGCTTTGTGCCGAAGCGCATATCTTTCCAGACTCGCTTTGCACGCCCATTGACCCGAACTGGTCAGGCGCCTTCCTCGAAATAACCTCCACCTGCACGGCGGACAGCGTCATTTTCACCATCACCAACACGGGCACAGGCGACATGGACGAGCCGCAGGGCTTCATCGTGGTGGAGGACGGCGTGATGCTGCTGCAGTCTGACTTTGAACTCGGAGCGGGCGAATCCATCACCGTATCATTCGCCGCCAACGGCTCGACCTACAACCTGCTGGCCGAGCAGGTGCCGGGCGAGCCCGGCTTCTCCGTTCTATCGCAGTTTGTGGAGGGTTGCGGGACGAATGGGGCAGGCTCGTTCAGCACGGGCTTCGCTTCGCAATTCCCAGAGGACGACAACGGGCCGTTCGTCTCGATTGACTGCCACGACGTCATCGGCAGCTACGACCCCAACGACAAACAAGGCTACCCGCTCGGCTACGGCGCTGAGCACCTCATCGAGCCGGGGCAAATGCTCGACTACCATATCCGCTTCCAGAACACGGGCACGGACACGGCTTTCCTGGTCGTCATTCAAGACGTGATTGACCCGTCACTCGACATCGCTACGTTGCGGCCCGGTGCTTCGAGCCACCCGTACCAACTTGACATCCACCAGGACACGCTGGTGTTCATCTTCGAGAACATCCTACTGCCAGACAGCAACGTGAACGAGCAAGGTTCGCACGGTTTCGTGAAGTTCAGCATTGGGCAAAAAGCTGGGCTGCCACTCGGTACGGTCATCGAGAACGAAGCGGCGATTTTCTTCGACTTCAACGACCCGGTCATCACGAATTCGACGGTACACAAACTAGGAGAGCATTTTATCACATCAGCTGTGCAACCGCCTGTTTTGCCCAAAAAAATCAACTGCACCGTGTACCCCAATCCGTTCGCAGACGAGGCGGTCGTGCTATTGCAAGGCGTTGAAAACCAAGAAATTGAACTGCGGCTGTTCGATTTGACTGGGCGTTTTTTGCGAAGCGAAAAAATAAAAAATGGTGTTGGCAAAATCAAGAAAAATGGCCTTGCACCAGGGTTGTATTTCTACGAAATCACTGCCAATGGCATAGCGGTAGGACAAGGGAAAGTGGTTTTGCAGTAACTCGGGCTTGCAGACCGAGTTAAGACGGGTTTTCGAGGCTTGGGCATCGGAAACCCGTTTCAATTTTAAGGATTTTTTAGATCGTCCCTCCCAAAAAGAAACCAGAACTTTGCCACCCTAAACCTGTGCAACCCAACCCGCCAAGCAACCTTATTTTCAATGAAAAAAATACTTTACCTACTGCCGGTAACTGTTGCCGTTGCGCTGTTGCTGGCCTTTTCGGGCGCAGGGCCGAAGGACGCCACCCAACTCGGCGAGCGGCTTTTTTCCGACCCCATCCTCTCGCTCGACAGCACGGTGAGCTGCCGCTCTTGCCATATCCCAGAATTTGCTTTTGCCGATACTGCCCGATTCAGCCGGGGCGTGGGTGGCAGGTTGGGCAAGCGCAATGCGCCCAGCATCACCAACATGTCGGCCCGCTCCCACTTCTTTTTTGACGGGCGGGTGGTGGCGCTGGAAGACCAAGTGCTCATCCCCATCCAGGACACTGTTGAAATGCGTATGACGCTTGCCCAAGTGGAACAGCGGCTGCGCAGCCACCCAGTTTACGGGCCTGCTTTCTTGGAAATATTTGGCCGGAAGGCCAACGCTGAAGACCTCGCCAAGGCGCTGGCCACCTTCGTTTCTACCCTCGAAACCGCCAACACGCCATTCGACCGCTGGATGTTTGATGAGCCGGGCGGAATGAGCGAGGCAGCGGTGAGGGGACGGGAACTGTTCATGGACAAGGCCCGCTGTTTCGACTGCCACTTTACGCCTGATTTTACCGCCGATGAGTTCAAAAACGTCGGACTTTACAATGACAAAGACCTGAACGACGAAGGCCGGTTCGCCATTACCCGCGACCCCGCTGACCTTGGCAAATTCAAGGTGCCGGGCCTGCGCAATGTGGCGCTCACCGCCCCGTACATGCACAATGGGATGTTCCGCAGCCTTGACGAGGTGATTGATTTTTACAACGACCCAGCCAAAGTGGTGCCCGACGCTATCAACCGGGACACCTCGCTGGCCAACCCGCTGAACCTAACCGCTACTGAAAAAATAGAACTGAAATTGTTTTTGGAGGCGCTAACGGACGACCAGTTTGTGCGGAATGATAAATGAGGGATTCTACAATTGGTTGGTATTCAACAACTTGGATTAATTTGCCACAATCACAGTTCCTAAAAAAGGATTAATAACAACATTCCAGGAATCCTCTTATTCTTTTGCGCCGATATGCCTATTCACATTCCCATTCCAACAAAATTGGATGTTCGTCCCATTCATAATGAATGGATGTCGGAAGTCCCTCATCATTGACTTTATAGTTGGTTTTGCATGGGTTGCAAATCAAGTCAAGCAGGCCGGTATAATCTTTTGCCATTGAAGACTTGACCATGTTTGTGGTACGGTACTCGGGGTGCTCAGGAATAAGCCCAAGTATTAGTTGGTAATTCAGCGCATCGCCGTGCTCATAAAACCATTCGTGTTCAAGTTGTCCAAATTCGCCTTCGTAATCTTCTTTTTTCGTGATGTTCCCATCTTCCCAAATGTATTTGTGGGAAGACCAAAACTCGTTGTTTGTGGGGTAAAAGGTCCTGCTTTTTATGGGCAATTCATTTGAGTCGTACTCGTAAAAATAGATAAGATGTGTAGAAAAATTATCGTTCGGCAACAATTCCCGCTTCTCGATTATTTGCCCAATATCATTGTAAACCAACGAGTCAAGGCGTACCATTTCTATTGGTGAATTTGGATACTCTGACCAGTGCTCACGTGATATGAGCTTGTCTCCATCATAATTCAAAACGTACCAAAGCCTGTCAACACCATTCCATTTTTCTATTTGTTTTATCAAACGACCAGAAGCGTCATACTCGTAAGTATAAGACCTGAACTCGCCTTTCTGGCTTGAGCCCAAGAGCCTGCAGTTTGGCAAGTCAACAGGAAAATTAATGGGTGGATTGGGGTCCTTCTGGCATCCGAGGCATGAGAACACCAAGATTGTGCTAATGAAAATTATTTTATACATGGCTACAGTTTTTGATTTTGAATGAACGATTTACTGCTAAGACAGAGCAGGGAGCTTGGAAGGTTGGAACAAAGCTACTGCATCGTTCTGTTTTTTTCAGCCCAATGGGCAAGAGAAGGTGGCGGTGGCGCAAAAATAGAGCGCCTTTAAAAATGAGGAAAGGCCGTCGAAGTGTTTTCAACGGCCTTTCTTGATTATGGAAAATGATGCCTTACCTCGAAATCACCAATTTTTCCTTGAGTATTTTATCGGCAGTTTCCAGCACCAAAAAGTAGAAACTTTCTGGCAACGATTCTGCATCAAACTTGACCAAATGGCTGCCCTTTTCCAGCATGGAATTCGGAAGCACGAGCGCTCCCAACCTGCCAGTCCCATCCAGCAAGCGGAGAATGAAAAAAGGCCGAGGCGAGCGCCCCGGCCTTTTTTTACGAACGAACTACCTTCAGGAATTTCTGCTGTTTACCGAAGGTCATTTTCAAAATGTAAAACCCTGGTGGAATGTCGAACTGTTGCAACGGTGTGCTGAACTTGCCAGCCGGGTGCAGTTGGGCTGCCAGGATGGTCTGTACCAACAGGCCCGTTTCAGACCACAGCGTGATTTCCACCTTGTCTGCTTCGGGAACCTCGTACACCACGTCCCCCACCGTGGAGAACGGGTTGGGCTGCACTTGTAGGCTGAACCCGTCGGCATTGCCAACCTCGGCCACAGGCCCGCCGGAACGGCTTTCAGTGTCGCCCCCGGTCAGCGGTGCGATGGAGGTGCAGCTTTCGAGGTAGGCCCTGAACGCCGAGCCGCTCCTCGCCACGAACCCCCTGCCGAGCGTGACGCGGTTGCTGGCGCGGAAGCTGCCGATCGAACTGGGGTGGAACTCGAACTGGTTGGTGGCCGAGGCGTAGGCCAGCGTGTTGTTGGCGGCCACGTGTACCGCCTCCCGCGTTTGCCAGTTGTAGTCGTCGGTGAAGGTGATGTCGTTGCTGACGGCCTCGTGGTTCACCACAATCGGGGCCGACTGGGTGAGGCGGTCCTGGTTGCGGTGGTCGGCGTCGCCGGGGGTGTAGTTGGTGCCGCCGCAGGTCCACGAGTTCACATCGTCGTCGGAAAAGATGTTTTGCCGAGGACAAGGGTTCATGCCACAGGCATCTTGGTAGGCCATCACGGTGCGGAAGCACCCGGTAGTCGGCTCGCCCCAAGCGGCCCAGGGCGAGGTGCCAGGCTCCGTGGCCTGCGTGGTGGCGTGGGTACATCCGGCGTTGTGGCCCGTCTCGTGGTGGAAGGTGTGGGAGTAAAAATTGGCCTGCCCGGTCACGGAGAACTGGTCTTCGTAGTCGGTGGAGACCCAGCCGAGGCCCGTGCCGGTGGTAGTGAGCAGCACGCACTGGTCGGCGTCCCAAAGCTGGCGCTGTGCGTGGATGCCGTCGAGGATGCCGTCGCCTGTGTCGGTAAAGGCATCGAGGTCGTCGCCAATGTCGTTCGTTTCGGCATAGTTCACCTCGAAGGCAGTGGCCAGTTCCATGCTCATTTCAAAGGCATCGGCACCGGTGCTGCTGTTGATGTAGCCGGTGTTGGCAAGGTTCACCATGTTCACGATGTCCATCAGCACGTCGGGCACGGCGGCGTCCACGTCGTCAGTGTAGGCCACGAGCACCCGCACGTTGCATTCGCCCGTGGCGGCCTGTCCCGGCTGGAGCTTGGACTGGTCTTTTTGCCGAAGGTCGGGGAGGTCGTACTGCTTGCGCTTGGCAGCGTCGGTGTCGCCCTGGAACTCAAAACTTTCGGTGTCGGGCGTTTTGCAGCCGTCGTCCATCGTCATGTCCCAGTCCAGCACGGCGTGGATGCCCTTGCCGAGTGGCCGGATGAGGAAGGCAAAATCATCGAACTGGACGAACCCGACCATTTCGTTCTCTTTGAAAACCACGTGTACCTCGCCGCCCATGCCGACGAACTTGCCGACCCAGGACTTGCGCTCCAGGTCAAATGGCGTGTGCCGCTGCTGCTTGACCGCGGTGAAGGTGGCGTTGTTGAAATTGAAAACAACGGTGTCGTTCAGGAACTGGCGCACGTCAACGTTGGCCAACCGGGGGGAGCCAGTCGCAAACCGCCACGACTTGGCCACCTCGTAGTAGTGGGACTGCTCCTTGTCCAGCCCCTTTTTGGCTGCGACGGGCAGGTACTCGATGAGCTTTTGGCCAAATAAACCGGCCACGGCCCACAGCACCAGCACGAGCAGGATAGTTGCTTTTTTTATCGCATTCATGATTTGATTTTTTTGAACGTGAAAAACATTGTGTCAGTAAAATTGGGTTGCCTTCGGCAACAGCTCACTTCTGCTCCACAGCGGCTTCCAATTGACGCTTCATTTTTTCGTTCTCAGCCTTCAGCGCCTCCAGGTCCTTCTGCTGCTGGATGACGTAGAGGGTCAGTTCCTCAATTTTTTCAATCATGATGCGCTGCATTTCGCCCAATTTTAGGCCGTCGGCTTCCATCGCAGTAGCGGAGGGTACGTTGGGCAGGTGGCCGTTCTGCTGGATTGACTTTTCGAGTTCCGGCAAGCTCATCAGCTGGTAGCCGGGACTGAACACATAGTCGGGCCAGCTACCCTGCAATTCCACCCGTACTTCCTCGCACATGATGTTGCCGGCCACGGCGAGGCGGTAGCCATCGGGCCACACGGCGAGGTTGTCGGTGCTCAACCCGACGCCGAGGTTGTCGGCCACGAACACGTCGTCGCCAGCAAGCACATCGCGCCCGGCGCTTACATCGAAGTTGGCGGTGACATTCCCCAATTGTGCTACCACGTTGCCTGTCTCGGCGGTTACATTTCCGTTGGCGATGACACTTCCTGCCTGGGCGTCAACATTTCCCGTTTGGGCAATCACATCGACATTGGCAGTGACATTGCCAGTCTCGGCGGTCACGTTCCCGTTGGCGATGACATTCCCTGCCTGGGCATCAACATTTCCCGTTTGGGCAATCACGTCAATATTGGCGGTCACGTTGCCAGCAGTGGCTGTGATGTTGCCCACTTGGGAGGTGATGTTCTGGCGGGCGGTCACATTTCCCTCCTCGGCAATCACATGCCCATGCCTTGCAATGAAGTCCCCGTTCGCACCTTCAGCGATAAAATCGCCATCACCCGGAACACATGGGGTAGCGATGGCCGCCCCTCCGAGCGCCACCACGTTTCCATTTTCCGAGACCACATTGTTTTCAGCTTTCAGGCATTCGGCATCCAGGGTGGAACACACATGCAGACCGCCGCTGCCTTCCACGTACACACCACCGGGGAAACCGCCACCGTTGTTGAGCGTCAGCACTTCATCCGGCAGCGGTGCGCCAGTACAATCCGTGTTGGAGTGGGTCATTGCCTCGCCGCCGTTGCCAAAGCTACTGCCCAGTCCGAGCGAGAGGCGGGTTCCCCGCACGATGACATTGCCGTTGATGTCCACCAATTCAGCTGGATTGGAGAGGCCGATGCCCAGGTAGCCGTTTTCCAGGATGGTCATACGCTCCAATAGGCCAGAACCGCCCGTGTAAAAACTCAAGCGGGAGGGCAGGTAACCATCCGCTGGTGTGCCGGTCACGTCCACACCAAAGCCAGCAGAAGCCTGGTACTCGTTGCCGGGTGTCCAGCCTTTCCATTGCAAGGTGCCGAGGTTTTCACCATCGTGCACCGTGACTTTGCTCCCGTTGGGTGCGCTGTTGTAGCGGTTGAAGTGAAAGTTGATGACCTGTCCGCTTATCTGAGCGGAAAGTTGAATAGCGCCAGCCAGCATGAGGGCCGTTAAAAAAATGGTTGGGATAAGTTTGGTCTTCATTTGAAAATAAGTTTGAGAATGTTAGAAAATGAAGGTGGCAAATAAGTCATGCAAAAGTGAACTGATGCAGGTTTTCAGCCTTTTGTTGATGAGATTACGGACCACTTGAATTGAATAAAAATCTTTTGCAAAGAAAAGCACATGCGTTGGCGGTATGCACAAAATACAATACAATTTGGGATCATGACGCCTTAGCGTGAAAGCTAAGGGGGTTCGGGGGCGGCTGCGCCGCCCCCGATTCTCTTTCCCCCTGGCGCAGCCGCCTCCGGCGGTTGCGCCAGGGGGAGTGCGCTCTTGGGGGCGTTCCGCCCCCAAGCCCCCTGTTTTCACGCTAAGGCGACATGAGTCACAATTTGCTACACCACGAAGGGAAGCCAACCTAAAAGAGCAGCCTTGACTTATCTAGAAATAATGTGGGAGAGCGGTTTCTAGGGTTGAATGCATTTATGTTTTGGGGTTCATGCTGGTAAAAAAACTCAGCGCAAGTTAATGCCGTATTCTAAAATAGTCAATTTTTTTTAATGCTTTTTTCATAGATTTTTTGCCTCATAGCAATCCTGTATTTTCCCATATTTTTGCCCGCCTCAAATCAATTTCCAATTTTCATCGTTAGAAAATCCCACCCCTATCCACTAATTAATAATCGCCAGTCACCTTTCATGAGATATTTGTTACTCGTTTCGCCCATCACGCTCTTGCTGCTGCTCACATCCTGCCGCAAGGAGGACAAATTCACAACCTCCAGCAGTGACAAGCTTGAGTTTTCGGTAGACACGCTCCACTTTGATACCGTTTTTACGGAACTCGGCTCCGACACCCGCTTCATTCGGGTCTATAACCCGCACAGCGAAAGCATCCGCATTTCCAAGATACAACTGGCTGGCAATCAGCAATCTAAGTTCAACCTGAACGTGGATGGCATCCCCGGCGACGAGCACGAGGACGTGGTCATTTACCCCAAAGATTCGATTTACGTGTTCGTGGAAGTGAAGATTAACCCCGACGAACCGCTGTCGTCCAGCCCGTACTTCGTTTACGATTCCATCCGTTTCGAGACCAACGGCAACGTGCAGCACGTGACGCTCGAAGCTTGGGGGCAAAACGCCAACTACATCCCCAGCCGCTGGTCGAAGGACAGCATCACGCTCTACTCGTGTGGTGGCGGAGAAGTCATCTGGGACGACCCCAAGCCTTACGTTCTTTACGGCATCGTGGCCTTCGACGACTGTACGCTGACCATTCTAGCCGGAGCCAGAATCCACGTTCACGGCGGGCTTTCGAGGACAGAAGACCAAAACGGCGAACAGATAATCTACAATTCAGGCAGGCTTTTTTTCTTGGAAAATGGCCACCTGAACGTACAAGGCACCGCCGAAAACCCCGTCATCATTGAGGGCGACCGACTGGAGGAGGACTTCGCCGATGCCGACGGGCAGTGGACAGGCATCATTCTCGGAGCAGGTAGCAGCGGCCACGTCATCGAGCATGCCACCATCAAAAACTCGCTGTTCGGCATCTACGTGGACTCGGCGGCGGAGCTTACGATGAAAAACGTGCAGGTTTTCAACACCTCCGGCGTCGGGCTGTATGCAATCCACTCGACTGTGCAGGCAGAAAACTGCCTATTTTTCAACAATGGAACCCATGCCGTGCAACTCGGCTACGGCGGCGACTACAACTTCACTTACTGCACCCTCGCCAACTACGGCACCGACGCCTCCGCCCTCAACATGGGCAATGGTACCTGCGACGACCCACTTTGCGCAGAAGCCCGAATCTACCGCCTCGACGCCAGCTTTACCAACTGCATCATCTACGGCTCAAAACGGGACGAAATCACAATGACCGACTTCAACCAAGGCACCGACCCACTCTCCTTGCGCTACGACCTCGACCATTGCATCGTGCGGGTGGACGAGTTGTTGGATGCTGAGACGGGCTTCCCCGACTTCTTCGACCATTGCACAGCTTGCCTGACCCCCACTTCCCAAGAGGCACTTTTCGCCGACACAAATGAAGATGACTACCGCCTCGACACACTCTCCGTGGCGGAGAAAATGGCACTGCCGCTTCCCGGTATCCCCTTCGATTTGATTGGAACAGAGCGAGACCCGGTGACCCCGGATATTGGATGTTTTGAGTACATTTACGAATAATTTTTACTCATAAATTCATTCACCATGAAGCTGAACGCCAATTTACACCCCCTTAAAATTGCCGCTGCCGCAATGTTTTTGGTCTTTTACGCCACATCATTGCTTTCCCAAACCGACATTGCATGGTCGGAACCAATCCCGGTGGCCGCCTCGACATTTGGGGCTTCCAGCCCAAAGTTGGCCACCTTGCCAAACGGCGAGGTCGTGGCCATTTGGGGCAAATCTGGCAGTAGTCCTAAAATCTATTTTTCCCGCAAAGCGGGCGACAGCTTCGAAACTCCCATCCAACTGAGCACCAGCGGCATCCCACCCGACATCTACGGATTCGGCGGATTGGACTTGGCCGTTTCCGGCAACAAGATTTTCGTGGTTTTTGAAAATTTCGATACAGGCGTACACCTGCTGCGCTCCGAGGACGGTGGGCAAACTTTTCTGCCGCCAACCTCCGTCTTCGACCCGCCCGCTGGTGATTGGACGACCCTCGCCTCCATTGCTGTTGACGGGGCGGGCAACCCCATCGTGAGCGTCATTCGGGAGCTGGCCACCGAGACCGAGGCCCGCTACATCGTCGTCCGCTCAGAGGATGGCGGGGCGAGCTTCCTGCCGCCCGTGGTGGGCAGCGAGCCTGCCGATGGCGAGTTCGTCTGTGAATGCTGCCCTTCCGATATGGTGGTTGCTGGCGACAGCGTCTGGCTCGTTTTTCGGAACAACGACAACAACCTGCGAGATGTCTGGGTAACACGCAGCACCGACCATGCCGCCACTTTCGACGCTGCCACCGACGTGGACGAAACCGACTGGATGGTTGACGCCTGTCCCATCAGCGGGCCTCGGCTCCAGCGCCTCGCCAACGACAGCCTGCTCGCCGTTTGGATGAGCGGCGCCAGCGGGCAAGGCCGCATCTACAGTGCTACGCTGCACAGTGGCACCATGTCGAAGGGCTGGCAGTTCCCCCTTCCGGCCAGCAATGCCACCGGCCTTCAAAGTTTCCCTTCCATTGCCGGCAACGGCGACACGCTCTGCGTCATTTGGGAAGAAACCGGATTTGGCGGGAATGGCGGTGAGCTTGTTTACAAATTCTCCGAAACGGGTGCAACGGGGCTGATGGACTACCCACCCACGAACCTCACCCAAGCCCCCGGCAACCAGAAATACCCAGATTTGCGCTTTGCCAATGGCGCTTTTCACCTGATTTACCAGACAGGCGGGGCATTGGTTTACCGTCGAGGCCCACTGGCCATCATCAATGCCGCTTCAGAAACGCCCACTCCCAGCCCTCTTTTCGAACTGCTCTCCAACCCAGCTTCGGGTTCTGTTTTGATTAAAATGCATACCATTGGGCAAGCCAACCTTTCGCTGGCAAGCAGCACAGGCCAAGCCGTAGAGCATTGGCCACTCAACGTAGTTTCGGCTGGCGCAACGGTGCAGTTGTCCCTCCCCTCGGCCATTCGGGCCGGATTTTATTTTTTGAGCATGGAAAAAAACGGTGTGAGATGGACGGAGAAATTGGTAATGTTGAAATGATTTCGTTGGGGCGAATGCGTTGTCCCCAACGTGCCTGTCCGCTGGAAATCAGTTGCCCTCCACCAAAGCTATCTCCGCTTCTGTTAATTCGTACAGGGCGTACACCATGCGGTCGAGTTCCCGGTCGGCTTGTTCAATGGCGGCGAGCGCATGGCCAGCGACCTTTTGCTGCTCCTCGAACACCGCCAACCATTCCTTCTGCTGCGAGGGCTTGAGCGGGGCTTTGGCTTTTGTCATTTCTTCGAGGAATTCCTTCCACTCGAGGCGATGCCATTCTTCCAGCTTTTTGGGCACGGTGGCGAGCGGAAAATTGGCTTGCAGCAGGCGCAGAAAAGTACTGGTGCCTTCGTGCAGTTCCCGGTGCTTTTGCAGCAGGAGGTCGGCTTGGTCGGTGAAGGGAGCTTGGGCAGCGGGAGCGATGCGGGGTACGGGAATGGACTCTAACTCGTAAATCCTGATTTCGGGAAAAGTCTTGTCCAGCCGATTGTATTTCTTGCGAAAATAATAGGCAACCAGCGTCGAATTGAGTACGGCAAGCAGGTACTTTGCATCTGCCGCCTCGAAAGGCTTCACGATTTGCAGCAGTTGGCTGGTGACAAAATCGCCGTCCACGTAGGTGGCAATCAGGCGCTTGCCGACGATGCGGCGGACGAGCAGCCGTGCGCCCTCGAACAAAACGGGGTCTCTCGGTGCGGCCAAATTGGGGCCGTATTTCACCCAACGGTTTTGATATTTCAACACGTAAGTATCAACATCTTTGCCTTCCAAAAATGGGCGATAGGTTTCATCCAATTTGCTCGTCGCTTCATAGATTTGGCGTTGCGCATCCTCCGCTTTTTGCGGCGGATTTGCCTTTGCCCGTTTCGTAAAGCATTACGCCTCGTCTTACGTCAGCAAAACTTTCCACTTTCCCACCGGCTTGCTCCATTTTTTCCAAAATGACAAAATCGCCTTCGTTGAGGTTAAAATTGATGACGCACAACTCATCGTTCCGCCAAACATCCTGTGAAATCCGGTGGGAAAGCACAGGCTGAAGGTCGCCGCCGGGCCTGTAGATGCTGACCTCGTTGGCGGGCGTTTTCAGCCTCGACAGGTTGGTGATGACGGGCAGCACGACCGCATCCTCGAACACCTTCACCGAAGAGTAGTCAGCCATGCTTTCGATGTCGGCATTGTCGAGGATGAACTTGCGGAGCTTGGTCGTTTTTTGGTTGTTCAGCCAGGTGTTTGGCGTGATGTAGCCGATTTTGCCGTCAGGCTTCAGTAGCTTGAAGCCCCGCTCCCAGAACAAAACATACATATCGAACTGGTACTCCGCCACCTCGTATTTTTCCAAAAAATAGCGGTACGACCTGCCTTCTTCATATTTCCAGTCCTGCCGAAAACGTACGGCGGGTTGCCCACCACCACGTCGAACCCGCCATCGGCCATGATTTCCTGGAACCCTTCCTCCCACCGAAAAGCGAGGGGATCCACCGCCGGGTCGTCAATCAACGAGTTGCCCTGCCGGATGTTTTCGGACAGGTTTGCCAGCGAAATGGATTTGTTGGCGGTTTTGAGCCAGAGGGAGAGCTTGGTGATTTCGACGCTCTCGGCACTGAGGTCCACCCCGTAAAGGTTGTTGGAGACGATGCCCCTGCGGATGGCGGCATCCCGGTAGCCGTCACCGTCGTAGCCGCCGTTGCCGGAGGCGAAGATGCCTTCGTTTACGCGGTCGCTTTGGGTGGTGGTCGGGGTATTCAGCTTGGCAAGTTCAACTTCTGAGATTTTCCATTCGACGTAGAGATGGTTGAACACCTGGTTGAGAAAAGCGCCACTGCCGCATGCAGGGTCGAGCACCTTGATGCGTCGAAGTTGGTCCTGGTATTCCTTCCAGAAGATGCGGTGCAGGAGGATGAGCGGGTTGCCGCCGCCGCTGGCGGTGATGGTCGCGTAGTCGGCTGTGGAAGGCTCCACCAATTCTTCGACGCCGAGCGAGGCGAGCACTTCGCTGCGGCGCTCGTCGAGCCAGCCGCCAACAGCCTGCTCCACGATGTAGTGGGTGATGTATTCGGGCGTGTAAAAAATGCCTTGCTTTTTTTTCTTGTTGACCTGGTCGGGTGGCGGGGCGGGCAAGTCGTTGCTAGCGGCGAGGTCGGCTTTTATCTTCTCGATGTCGCTGATACTTTTCTCGAAGATGTGCCCGAGGATGTTCACGTCGAGTTCGCTTTTGAAGTCATAGCGTCGCATGAAGTCAATCATCTCGAAAACCGTTTCGTCGGCAAGGGCAAGGTTTTCGAGCAGGTGGTCGGGTTGAAACAAGCCGCCGTTGAAAGGCGGAATGATTTTGCTTTTTTTGGAATAACCCTTGTCGAAGGCGCTGAACAGGTCTTTGAGCAACTGCCAGGCAAGGTGCGGGTGGGTGGAAAAACTTTCGTCGTAACTTCTGGCCAGGTTTCCAAAAACGTCCTTGACGATGGGCATGTCGCGCACGAAGGCGATGAAAATCAGTCGGTCGAGCAAGCGTTGGGTGCATCCCATCAATTCGTCGTCGGATCGTGTGGGGTTGCCCCTGCGCAGCGCATTGAGCAGCAGGAGGCGTTTGGCGGCGTAGTCGCCATAGAAATCGGCTTCGATTTTTTCCAGCGTCGCCTGCCGGTTTTCCAGCAGGCTTTCAACGGGTGAGACCCCGCCGTTTTGCCAAAACAAACGGTCTTTGTACAGCAGGAAAAAAAACCTTTTCAGGTCGCCGTTCACGAGCAGGTCGGGGATGAAAAACCGTTCGAAGCGCCGCATGTCGGAGGCATGGTAGAGGCGGATTTCTACGAAATCCGACACGATGACCCAGCGGCATTGGCCGCCCATTTTCGGCACGTAGGAAAATGCCTGCTCGACAGGGGTGCCTGGAAAATCCTTGCGGTTTTGTTTTTTGTCGAGGTTGATTTTACTGCCCTTCAGTTCGATGACTGCTTTGACGGTCGCCTCTCCGTCCCGGTGGAAGAAGCCGAGTACCCCGTCCGGTTTTTTATTGTCAAATTCGGTGGAGCGTTCGATTTCGAGTTGGCAGGTGTCGGCGGAGATGTCGTAGGAATAGCCCAGCACGTCACCGAAAAAGGTTTTGAGGAACTCGTCCTGCAATTGTTCCTCCTTCATGGAAAGCAGCCGCCCGGTCTGAATAAGCGCTTGCCACCGCTCGATTTTTTTCTTTTTTTCTTCGATGGAGGGGATGTCCTGGAAGGCACGGTCGAGCTTTGCCGGGTCGAAATCTTTGGGCGCAAAAATGGTCTGGTGTTGCATGGGGCAAAGCTATGGAAAAACGGAGAATGGTCTGCCTTGCCGCACAATCTGTGGAAAATTTCATAGAGTGACCGCAAGGGTCGCCCCTACGAGCCACCTCCCCGCTGAAACGACATCCCCGGCCCTATGGAAATCAACTCCGGGAAGCCCGGCAACATGTCGAGCTGGAAGTAGCGGTTAGGCTCCAGCCTTCGGCGGTACGAGACCATGCCGCCGTGCCAGACGAACTTGGTCATCCACTGTTGGTTTTCGCTGATTTTGAAGAGGCCCTCGTCCATGTAGCCGGGCAGCAGCGCCCAGTTTTGGCGGTAAAAAAACATGGGCCCGAAGCTCACGTCCACGCTGTTGGGGGAGTCCCATATTTCGTTCTTTTTACCAAAAATGCCGAGGTGCGTCATGCCGAGAAAGCGCCCGGAGCAGTCCCTTGCCACCAGCGCCTGGGAGACTTGTATTCCCCAAAAACCGTTGACGTGGTAGCGGGCGGTGAAGAGCACGCCACCATTGACGACCACCCTGCCGTCATGCGTGATTTTGCCCTTAAAAAGTTGGGAATGCTTACTTTTTTTCAAATGGACGGACAACCCGATGATTTGGAAACCAAAGGAAAACTGCTGCGAAATGGCTGGCGCAGCAATTGCGAAAGCAAAAAACAGGAGCAATGCGGTCGTTTTCATAGGCACTAAAGTTTTTCAAAAACGTACCAAATAGTGCGCAGGCAATTTAGACCTGCGAAAAATACACCAACCTGATTGATTTGCATGCAAATACAGAAAGTCATTCTTTTTTAGCTCATGTCAGTTTACGTTGAATCCAATTAAATTCTAAGGCAAATAATGCAAATTTTGCCCCTCATCGCCGCCTTCGGCAGCGCTTCGGGGGAAGAGAGACTTGGGGGCGGCTGCGTCGCCCCCAATCCCCCTTGGCTTTCACGCTAATTCGACAAGACCGCTTTTTTTAAGATGAAGCGAACAATGAATCCCCCTATCGGGAAAGTAATTTTGGACAAATTCTTCCAATCCAAGCACGGTTTTTGAGCTAGCCCAATTCCATTTCATTTTCACCATTTCTACTCAAAACACAATTCATTTTTGATGAAAAAGCAAGCTATTTTCCTTCTCTCGCTCGTGGCCATCTTTTTTGCCGCCTGTCAAAACACGCCTTCCACCGAGGCAACAGTCACGGCCACAGCGCCAACAACTCAAACTGCCGAAACGGCTACCGGACTGTACACCCTGAACACCGGGACCAGCGTCATCGAGTGGATTGGCTCCAAGTCAACCGGCTCGCAGCACTCAGGCACCATCAAGCTCCAGAGCGGCGAACTCAATGTTTTTCAAGGCAACATCACTGGCGGCAAAATGGTCATTGACATGAACTCGCTTGCCGTCACCGACCTCGAAGGCACCGACAAAGCCGACCTCGAAAGCCACTTGAAGGACAGCGACTTTTTTGAGGTGGGCAAGTTCCCGACAGGCAGTTTTGAGTTCGGGAGCACACTTCCACTCACCGGCGACCCCTCCGGTGCCAAGCAGTTGGTGGCTGGTACGCTAACGCTGAAGGGCATTTCAAAGGCCATCCGCATCCCGTTCAACATGAGCGTGGAAGGAGGCAAGGTGAAAGTGGAAACACCGGAATTTTCCATCAACCGCACCGAATGGGGGGTGAAGTACAAGTCTGGCACCATCGGCACCATGAAGGACAAAATGATTGACGACTTCGTGAAGTTGAAAATCAAGCTGGAGGCTAAGATAGCTGTGCAATGATTGGGAATTGGGGATTTTGTTCCCATCTAGGTAACAGTCAGAAAATAATTTCCTTATCTTCCGGCTACAACGTCGGGGAGGTTCGGAACCTCCCCGACGTTAAATTGGGAAGTTATTTTTTCATCGTTCCAAGATTTCAACAAAAATGGAGCGGCACGTGCCGCTCCATTTTTATTTCAGCAAACGAAATCCCCGTTTGCGAAGCGCCCGACACACTTTTCTTCGCAGGAAAAATCATTTGACATACATTAGCCGGGCAAACCAACAATTTTAACAATTCACCAATCCAACAATGAAGAAAGCGTTCAAACCCTACATCGCTTCCGAGAACGGAAGCGTCAAGGAATTCACGGTTCGGGCCATCATTTTGGGGGCCATTTTCGGCATCATCTTCGGGGCGAGCACGGTCTATCTGGCGCTCAAGGCAGGCCTCACGGTCAGTGCTTCCATCCCCATCGCCGTGCTGGCCATTTCGCTGGGGCAAAAGTTTTTCGGGACGACCATCCTCGAAAACAACATCATCCAGACCACCGGCTCGGCGGGCGAGAGCATCGCTGCGGGCGTGGTGTTCACGCTGCCAGCGTTCCTCTTCCTCAGCGACCCGGCGATGGGCGACCAGTATTTTCGCTACTGGACCATCTTCGCACTGGCCGTGCTCGGCGGCATCCTCGGCACGCTGATGATGATACCGTTGCGGCGCTCGCTCATCGTCAAGGAACACGAAAACCTGCCCTACCCGGAAGGCACGGCATGCGCCGCCGTGCTCATCGCTGGTGACAAGGGCGGCAATTTTGCCAAAACGGCCTACCAAGGTCTTGGCTTTGCCTTCGGCTATGCCATACTTCAAAAGATTTTCCACGTCATTTCGGAAGTGCCAACTTTCGGTACAGCAATGGCCAACAAGTACTTCCCAGCAGCCACCGTCAGCGCTGAAATCACGCCGGAATACCTCGGCGTTGGGTACATCATCGGCCCGAAGATTTCGGGGGTACTCGTGGCTGGTGGTGTGTTGGCCTGGTTGGCACTCATCCCACTGTTGGCCACGCTCGTGCCGCCGGACATCATTGCTGCACAATTGTTCAAACTCGGCTACCTGAAAGACCTGCTCGTAGCTGGCGGCCCCGGTAGCTGGGACCCCGCCACGCATACTTTTGCCGATACGGCCACCGCCGTTTACCGGGCCTACGTTCGGCAAATCGGTGCCGGCGCAGTGGCGGCGGGAGGGTTCATCACCCTGCTGAAAACATTGCCAACCATCGTTTCCTCCTTCAAGGAAAGCATGGGCGCACTCAAGGAAAAAGCGGCTGGCGGCGAAGTGGCCCGCACCGAAAACGACCTTTCGATGAAAGTGGTTGGCTTCGGCAGCCTTGCGTTGGTCATCCTCATGGCGCTGATGCCGATGATTCCCGGCGAAGGCATTTTTTCAAAACTGATGTTGGGCGTGCTGGTGGTGCTGTTCGGCTTTTTCTTCGTAACGGTTTCCAGTCGCATCGTGGGCATCATCGGATCGTCGAACAACCCGATTTCGGGCATGACCATCGCCACTATCATGGCCACGGCGCTGGTGTTCATCGGCCTCGGCTGGACGGGCCAGGCTTACGAGCCAATGGTGCTCGTGGTCGGCGGCATGATCTGCGTCGCCGCCGCCAACGCAGGTGCCACCAGCCAGGATTTGAAGACTGGCTACATCGTCGGGGCTACGCCCAAGTACCAGCAAATGGCGCTGTTCATCGGGGCCATCGTTTCCAGCGTGGTGATTGGTTTGACGGTGAAATACCTCGACACGCCCACGCCCGACATGTTGGCGCAGGGCATCCAACACGCCATTGGTGAAAAATTTGCCGCTCCGCAGGCGACGCTGATGGCCACGCTCATCAAGGGCTTGCTCTCGTTCAACCTCGACTGGCAGTTCGTGCTGGTGGGCGTGTTCCTGGCCGTTACGATGGAGCTGTGCGGCATCAAGTCGCTGTCGTTTGCGGTGGGCGTGTACCTGCCGTTGAGCACCACGCTGCCCATCTTTATCGGCGGTGCCGTGAAGGGCGGCGTTGAGTGGATGAAGGGACGCAAGGGCGAAAAGACCGAAGGCGACGACGAACTGGGCAAGGGCAACCTGTTTGCAACGGGCCTCGTGGCAGGCGGTGCGCTAATGGGCGTTATCGTAGCCATACTCTCTGTGAGCATGTCGGAGCAATTGAAGACAATCAACCTGGAAGAACATTTCTTCAAACCAGCGATGGGCGAGACGGGCTTCATGCTGCTGGGGGTTGCGTTCTTTGCCTTCATGTGCTGGGTGCTTTGGCGGGTGGCGAGGAAGGCTTGATGCGTTTTGATTTGTTGGAAGGCGCTGTGAAGCATTTGCTGCGCCTTCCAGCTACTTTTTTTCAGAGAACCTTGAGAAATAAGCCATGAAAACGCTGCTAACTGCTTACCTATTTATCTTTTCCGTACATTTTGTTTTCGCTCAAAACTACTTGGTCTGGGATAAAACAGGCATCAACTCGACGTATGGGGAAAGCTTGTTTACCCTTAATCAAGTCATTCACAATGCAAAAGATAACGTGCTAAAACCAAAGCTATTTACCGAAGACACACCTGGTAAAAAAATAGCGGGAATTGGTTATCGTTTCTCGAAATTCATAATCCTTGATTTTCAATTGGATGCCTTAACTGCACTTATTCAACATGAAGCTTTTGGCCATGGTTTTTATTACCGAGAATATGGATATAAGGATAATTTTTATCACATCAGTCTCGCTCCACCATTTGGTAAAGGTAACGGGATAGCAAGAAAAGGAAGGCTTGAAACACCCCGTGTGATAGGAAGACATGAGAATATATCAATTGAGTACGGGGGTGCAGAATCCTGCAATGTTATGTCCAATATTATACTGAAAAAATGGATGCTTGCAGGTGAAATGGAATTTGATGAAACCATACTTTTTATAGGTACAAACCACAATACCTCAGGTTATATTTTAGGGTCGGATTACGACGACAAGATAAAAGGAGATATGCTCGATTATTTAACAAAAATAAATCAGTATCATGGTTTTACTGACGTGGACGACTACCCACTAACCCTGAAATACCTGAAGCGTCGAGCATGGATAGAAATTCTCAATCCCATTAATTTGTACACCTCATTTCTTTACACTTGGAAATACATCGGAAAAGGCGAGAAAAGTGTAAAAATGCCTTTCATTAAAATATTAGGATACCAATACTTTCCAAATTTCGACCTCAATTTGAATCCTTTCGGGAGCGAGTTGGTCGTCACCAATTTTCTGAGGAACGACCGAAATCTAATCACTGGCGAAATCCGAATTGGCGACAATAAACTGGCGAAAAGCCTTGGCGGCGGATTGGGGTACAGCCAAATCTGGTCGAACCGCCCGTTCCAGTTCGATGCCAGTCTCGATTTGTGGAACCAAGATGAACTGGAACTGGGCGGGGAAAGCTTGAAATTGACCGAAGCAAGCTTGGGTGGTGCAGCCCGGTTTGGTGCAAATATTAGACTGCTCAACGGTGACAAACCCATCTACTTCCACACGCAATTGGGCTACAAGACCAGCGGTTATCTTCATGGTCAGTTTTTGAGGGAAGGCTTGATTTGGAGGATTGGCTTGTCCTTTAATGAATTATAAAACTAACAGTTTTTATCATGAAAAAATACGTTTTACTTCTCATCCTCCTCATTTTCAACCACTTACTCACCGCCCAAACCTACGCCGCCCGCCTCGGCTACCCCGCCGACGCCAAGGTCGTCATCCTGCACGTGGACGACATGGGCATGAGCTACGACTCCAACCTCGGCGGCATCCGGGCAATGGACGAGGGCGTGGCAACCTCCGTCAGCGTGATGATGCCCTGCCCCTGGGTGCCCGGCTTCGTGCGGTACCTGAAAGAACATCCCAAGGTCGATGCCGGGCTGCACCTTACCCTCACTTCCGAGTGGCAGGACTACCGCTGGCCGCCCCTCACCGGCACTGCCTCGCCCAACCTGTTGGACACGGAAGGCTGCCTCTGGCGCAGTGTCGAAGAACTGGCGCAGCACGCCACACCCGACGACGTGGAGCGGGAATTCGAGAGCCAATTGGCACGTGCACGGCGCATGGGCTTCGAGCCGACACACTTCGACACGCACATGGGTTCGGCCTTTGGGACGGCAGAATTTCTGGAGCGCTACCTGCAATTTGGGATGAAGCACAAAATCCCCGTCATGTTTCCCGGTGGCCACAACAGCATGATTATCAAACAGTTGCAGGGAATGGGGATGCTGCCTGAACAGACCAATGCCATCGGCAAGATGCTCTGGGACGCTGGCCTCCCCGTCCTCGACGACCTGCACAACCTCAGCTACAACTGGCAGTATCCCGCCGACCACGACATGACCGACGAGCGATTGCAAGCCGTTCATGCCCGCAAATACATCGAGTCGTTCAGCCAGTTGCAGCCTGGCGTCACCATGGTCATCATGCATTGCTCGGCCACCACGGAGGTCTTCCCGCACATCTCCGACTCCGGCCCGCTGCGCCGGGCGGACATGCTGGCGATGCTGTCGCCGGATTTGAAGAAATACATCGAAGAAAACGGGATTATTTTGACGACCTGGCGGGAGTTGATGGAGCGGCGGGGGAAGGTGAAGGAATGACTTCAATGCGCCGACTTTTTCATTGCCTCTGAACCAAAAATGACATCGAACATCTCTTCGTCAATACTGCTCTGGCGCAACTGGTGGTAGTTGAGGTTGAGTTCATTGAGCAAGTCCTTGATGTTCTTCTCGGCACGTTGCATGGCGGCAAGGCGGCTGGCATTTTCACTGGCCAACGACTCGGCGCAGGCCCGGAACAACGATACGAAAAGGTATTCCCGGATGAGCGCCTGCAAGGTCAATTCCTTGCCATTGATGGCTTCGGGCAGCTTGTTGCTTGGCCATTCCTTGGTGGTCAGTTCCTGGAGCCAGCTTTCGTCAATGGGAAAAAAGCGCAACTTGTTGGGGCTGTATGTCGAGCCAGGTTGCGGGCGGTTGTTGTAGAGGTAAATGGCCGAAACTTCGCCCTCCTCCAGGGCCTGCTCAATTTCGAAGAGTACTTTGCTGACCAATGGGATAATCGCCTCCACGGTGTTCGGCACCTCGAACTGGCGGGTCGGCGGCAGGCCCAAATCTTCGAGCTGGCCCAGCAGCGAACTCCCGATGGCCCAAACCGTTTTTTCGCCCAGCACTTTTTCAAGGTCAGCCGCCACAAAGCGGCAAAGCACGTCGTTGAACTGGCCAACCAGCCCCTGTCCGGCACCAAACACGATGGCACCAGTTCGCCCATCTTCGTTTGCCCCCATCATTTTCAACGCTCCGGCCTTTGCGGAGCAAACAAAAAAGCCCAACTGCACGGTGCGGGAATAGGCTTCGAGCGATTGGACTGCCCGCTCGTACTGGGTGATGCTGGAAACCGAGAGCGCCTTCATCGTGCGGACGACCGATTTAAGTTCCTTGGCCATTTCAATCTTGTGTCCCAGGCTCTCTAGCGTTTCCTTCATTGGGCGGCTTGTTTTAACGGTAAAAGGATTTTCGTACAAAGCTGCAAGACAACCTCAGCGTCCGTTTCACCCAATTCCCTGTCCGAATGCAGCGCCTCCAACACATCCTTGGGCAGTTCGGCGGTGGCGCTCCGCAACAGAGTTTCTGCCTCCTTCATTTTTGAAATGGGCACCTCGTCCAGCAGGCTATTCGTCAACGCCATCAGCAGGATGATTTGGTCGGGCACGGAAACCGGGGCAAGGTCGGGCTGCTTCAGCGCCGCCCGGATGCGCCTGCCATGTTCCAGCGTTTTTCGGGTCTGTTCGTCCAGGCGGGTGCCAAATCGGGCGAAGTTCTCCAACTCCTCGAACTGTGCGTGGTCGAGCTTCAGGCTGCCCGTGGCCGTTCGGTACACAGCCAACTGCGCCTTGTCTCCCACCCTCGAAACGGATTTTCCGATGTCAACGGCTGGCAGCACACCCAACTCGAACAGGGTTGGCGAAAGGTAAATCTGCCCATCGGTGATGGAAATCAAATTAGTCGGGATGTAGGCGGCCATGTTTTGCGCCTCGGTTTCGATGATGGGCAGTGCCGTGAGCGACCCGCCGCCAAGTTCTTGCCGCAGGTGGGTGGCCCGTTCGAGCAGCCGGGAATGGATGTAGAAGATGTCGCCAGGGAATGCCTCCCTGCCCGGTGGGCGGCGCAGCAGCAGCGATATTTCACGGTACGAGCGGGCATGTTGCGTGAGGTCGTCGTAAACGATCAGCACATCACGCCCTTTTTCCATAAAATACTCGCCCATGCTGGTGGCCGCATACGGTGCGATATAATTCAGCCCGGCCGGGTCATTTCCTTCGGCAACGACAACGATGGTATAGGCCATTGCCCCTTTCTCGCTGAGTTCGGCAACGACCTTGGCGACCGAAGACGCCCGCTGCCCAATAGCGCAGTAAATGCAAAGCACGTTTTGGTCGTGCTGGTTGAGGATGGCATCAATGGCAATGGCGGTCTTGCCCGTTTGTCGGTCGCCGAGAATCAGTTCCCGCTGGCCACGCCCAACCGGGATGAGGGCGTCAATCACTTTTACGCCAGTTTGCAACGGGGCATTGACGGGGTCCCGTTCCATGATGGCCGGGGCGGTGCGCTCGATGGGCAACCGCTGGAGAAAGTTCACTCGGCCTTTGCCGTCGAGCGGCTTGCCGAGTGGGTCAACGACCCGACCAATCAGCCCCTCGCCAACGGGGGTGTCCATGACCCGACCGGTGCGCTCCACCTTGTCGCCAGCGTGGACGTGCCAGTAATCGCCTAACAGGACGACCCCAATCTCGTCCTCGTCCAAGTTGAAGGCGATGCCGTACAAATCGCCGGGAAACTTGAGCAGTTCCTCGAATCGGGTGCCCGGCAGGCCCGTCACCCGGGCAATGCTGTTCAGCACCACGGCCACTGTGCCCACCTCCTGCAAGCCGAGTTGCGGAACGAAATTTTCACGTCCCTGGCTCATTTCCGAAAAAGCCTGGTCGTACAATCCTTTCAGGGGGTCAGTTGCCATCGGTAGTGGGTTGGAGTTCGGCTGGGTTGTTTTGCTGCACGAGCTGCAGTTCGCTGATTCGTTTTTCCAGCGAATCGAGGTAGTCGGCGATGGTCCAGTTGATTTTGAAGCCGTTGGCCGAAAGTTCAATGCCGCCCACCTCTTCCGGGGCTTGGCCAAACTGCACCTGAATATCTGCTCCGAGCAAGTTTTTCACGGAATCTTCCAGTTCCGTTTGTGCCCCGGCGTCAAGGTCAAAGGCACTGCGCACCATCACGGGACGGCCGTTGGCGTGGAGCGCCGACAGCAGTTTGACTTTTTCCTCTGGTCCGATTGATTGTAGTTTTTGAACAAAAACATGGGCAATCTGCGCTTCGAGGCTCGTGCCTGCGAGGTCGGAAAGCACCCGTCGCACTATTTCAAAAACCTCTCGCTGGGCACGGGATTTCAGGTCGTGTCCGAGGTTGGCATGTTCGCTCTTCAATGATTCCTGCAAGCCGCTCCGCAATTGTTCGTACTCTTTCCGGGCATTTTCGAGCAGGTGCTGGCGTTCCAAGGTGGCATTTTCTTCGGCTTCCGCCATCATTGCATCCGTCCGTTTGGCAAAATCCTCGTTCAGTTGCTGGAACTTCTTATGCTCGTTTTGCGCCTCCGTTTTTTGCGCCTCTGCCTCCTGCAACTGGGCAGCGATGCGCTTCTCCCGCTCGTCAATGGCGTTCAGGATGGGCTTGTACAGGAACCGCTTCAGCAGGAACACCAGTATCAGGAAATTGATGACCTGTGCAATGACCGTGAACCAATCAATAAGCATGGCAGTGTTTTTTAATTGGCGATGACATGGTTCCAAAACGGGTTGGCGAAAATGAGAATCATCGAGATGACAAAACAGTAAATGGCGATGGATTCTATCATGGCCAAACCCACGAACAGCGTCCGGGTGATGGTGGATGCCGCATCGGGCTGTTGCGCCAGCGAGCCAAGCGCCGTGGCAACGGAACGACCCTCGGCGAGGGCTGGCCCGATGCAGCCCAGGCTGGTGGTGAGTCCCGAAGTGATGATGGAGATGACGGCAATCATGGTCGTGTTATCCATTTTGGTAGTTGTTTTTAATGATGACTTTAACCTCACCCCCAGCCCCTCTCCTGCGAGGAGAGGGGCAGCGCTCCCCCTCTCCTCGCAGGAGAAGGGGATAACTGGACTCCCCTCTCCTAATAGGAGAGGGGCCGGGGGTGAGGTTTACCCTTCCGACGATTGCATCGCTGCGGCGATGTAAACCGTTGAAATGATGCTGAAAATATAGGCTTGTACCATGCCGGTCAGCAGACCGAGCAGGCTCATGACTATCGGAAAAATCAGTGGGGTGATGGCCAACAAAATGGCCAAAATCATGGTGCCGCTCATCATGTTGCCAAACAGACGGATGGCCATGGCGAGCGTGCGGGAAACCTCGCCGATGAGGTTGAACGGCAGCATCAGCGGCGTCGGCTCCAGGTAGGTTTTCAGGTAGCCCACGAACCCCTGTTCCCGGATGCCAAACATGGGTGACGCAATGAATACCGAAATGGCCAGCGCAGCCGTGGTGGAAAGCGAGCCAGTCGGTGGTTCGTAGATGGGGAAAACGGTGCAAAGGGCGGCCATGGCGATGAACAGGAACAACGTGCCCAAAAATCCGATGTGCTTCTCAGGGTGCTTTAACCCCACTTCTTGGAGCTGCTGCAAGATGCCCAGCACGATGATTTCCAGTATGTTCTGCCAGCGGGGAATGTGTACGGCGCTCGACAGCTTGCGGGTGACGAGCCTCGAACCAAGTACCAAAATGAGCATGAGCACCCATGTCCACACGATGGTGGCGTTGAGCTTGAAAAAGCCGTTTTGCCAAAAAATCACCTCGTCGGGGCTGAGTCTCATGGTTCGTTGATTTTAGAGGTGGTAGGTTGAACATCCTTGAACGGCCGATAACGCATCACGAGGAACCTTGCCAGCACAAAGCCCACCAGACAGGCCAACATGCGCTCCCATTTTCCATCGGAAACCAGGTAAACCCCGACCAGCACCACCGCCGTGCGCACGAGGATGCTCCCCAAAAACCACAACGCAGGGTGCTTGGCGGTCAGCCCTTTTTGGATGGTCCACCACAGCCCTGCGAAAAAGAATCCTCCGAGCAGCAGGCCCACCAACAGGGCCAGTAACGATGTAAAAAAATCAGTTGTCATCGTCTTTCAAGTCTTTATCAATTTCCTTGTTTTCTTTTTGCACCCAAAACCAGGCGTTGAAGCAACCGAGCGCCAAACCCGTTATCAGCAAGGTCAACGTCCAGGAGTGGGTGGCCGGATGGTTTTTGTCCATCCAATGCCCCAGCCAAGCACCCAACAGGGCCGGCACCACCACCGACCAGCCGACCAGCCCGAACATGCCCAGCCCCCACCAAACGCTGCGTTTGCTTTTCTTTCTGGCCCGAAGCTTCAGGGTTTCTTTCGCCCCGACTTCCTGGCCCAGGTTCGTTGTCGCTTTTCGGTTGTTGTCGTCCATACGAAGGTGGTTATTTGAGCGCTGCAAACCGCCGTACAAAATTGCTTTCCAATTTGGCAAGCGTCGAGCGCAGCGCTTGTTCCTCTTCTCCTTTTTTGACAAATTCCAGTTCCACTGCTTTTTTCAGTTCACCCAGGTCAGCGCCTCCGATGGCGTTCCTGACCGAGACGAGCACCTCACGCCCTGCCTTCACCAACACGCCTTCGTCAATGGCAATAAATACCTCCCCGTCTGCTTCCGTTTCAAAAGTCAAAATCCCGGGAGCCAGTGCCGCCACGCAGTCCAGGCGGTTGGGCAGCAGCCCGAACGAACCTTGCGGGGTCTCAGCCACAATGCGTTTGACACCTTGTTTTTCTTCAAAGACCATGAAAGGTAGCAGTATTTTCAATTGTATGTCGGCGTTTTCCATTGGAAATTATCTACATTTTTTTAAGCTCGTCTATCGTTCCAATCATATAGAACGACCGCTCGGAATAGCCCTTGAACTCATCTTGCAAAATACGCTCACAGCCGTCGAGGGCGTCTTTGAGCGGCACCATTTTGCCTGCAATCCCGCTGAATTGCTCGGTAGAGAAAAACGGCTGCGTCAGGAACCGCTCCAATTGGCGGGCACGTACCACCACCCGGCGGTCTTCGAGCGACAACTGCTCCAGGCCCAACATGGCGATGATGTCCTTCAATTCTTCGTATTGGGCAAACGTCCGCCTGATTTCCTGCGCAATGGCGTAATGCCGCTCCCCAACGATGCCGGGCGTGGCCATCTTGGAATTGGACTGCAATGGGTCAATGGATGGGTAAAGCCCCTCGCTCGCCCGCTTTCTGGACAAAACGATGGAGGCGGACAAGTGCGAGAAAGTATGCACCGCCGCCGGGTCGGTCAGGTCATCGGCGGGAACGTACACCGCCTGGATGGACGTGATGGCCCCCGTGTCCGTGTTGGAAATCCGCTCCTCCAACTGCGCCAAATCGGACGCCATGGTGGGCTGGTAGCCAAGCCTCGACGGCATTTGACCCATCATGCCCGACACCTCCATGCCCGCCTGGATGAAGCGGAAAATATTGTCAACCAGCAGCAAGACATCCCGGTGCTCGACGTCCCGAAAGTATTCCGCCATGGTGAGTGCCGTGTAACCCACCCGGAAACGACTGCCTGGTGGCTCGTTCATTTGCCCAAATACCATGGCCATTTTTGGCAGCACGCCCGCTTCCTCCATGCTCCGGTAAAGTTCCTCCCCCTCCCGGCACCGTTCGCCGATGCCGCAAAAAATGCTGACCCCGTCTTGTTGGCCCACCACGTTGTGGATCATCTCGGTCAGCAGCACCGTTTTCCCGACGCCCGCCCCACCAAAAAGCCCAGCCTTGCCGCCCCGTTCCAGTGGTGCAAGCACATCAATGACCTTGATGCCGGTTTCAAAAACTTCGGACTTTGCGGAGCGGCGCCCCAACGGTGGTGGCTGTTGGTGAACGGAACGCCACTGAACGTCGGTCAGCGGGGCATCGTGGTCAATGGTCTTGCCAAAAACGTTGAACATCCTCGAAAGCAAGCCCCTGCCCACGGGTGCCATCAATGGCCCGCCCGTGTTTTTCACCATCATTCCCCGTGCGAGGCCCTCAGTGGGCGTGAGGGCAATGCCCCGCACCCGGTTGACGCTGAGTTGCGACTGCACCTCGATGGCAATCTGGTCGTTGTCCCCAGCCGTCAGGAGGGTGTAAATCGAAGGCAGACCCTGGTCAAAACAAATGTCCACCACGCTGCCACGCACAGATACCACCGTGCCGCTATCAATTTTTATAGTGGTCTTGCTTTCCAATTGAATGTTTGATGAGTGTTTGCCCCATGTATTGATTACATTTTGAATCACTACCCTTCGGTAAACGTATCAAAGGAACAATATTTATGGTTGTTTTTTTGCTGATTTTTCTCCTGTCATTCAGGAACATAAGTCATTTTTTTATGCCTCAAATGCCTGATTCAATGCACGGCCTGATTGTCGCAGCGTTAACCTATCGGCCAAGGTTTAAAATAGGGTTTGTGCAAATAGGGGTTTGGGGGCAAAGCCCCCAAAAGCCCTCTCCCCCGACGAGCCGCCGAAGGCGGCGAGAAGGGGCGAAATGAGGTTTACACAAAACCTAATAGCGCAGGATATAAATGTCCAATCAGCAGGGTTTTTCGCACTGAGCCAGTATGCCCAAATTTCCTATCTTTATCAAAAATTGTTCGCTTCAATTATCGAAGCTGCTTAGACTTTCCTGTTTTAGATAAAAAAGCGCCTTTTTTAGCCAAATGAGGAAAGTCTAAACAGCTTCATCATCAAACATGACACTGAACGACTTCATCTTGCGCCTCGCCACGGCCTTCCTCATCGGCTTCCTCGTTGGGTTGGAACGGCAGTTGGCGCACAAAAGCGCAGGCTTGCGCACCAACCTGCTGGTGGCGGTTGGCTCTGCCATTTTTGTGCTGCTATCGCTGGAAATGACGGCTGGTGGGAACGGCGACGCCACAAGGATCGTGGGGCAAGTGGCCACGGGAATTGGGTTCCTCGGGGCGGGCGTCATTTTGCACCGGGGCCTCAACGTTCAAGGCTTGACCACGGCAGCCACCATTTGGTGCAGTTCGGCCTTGGGCTGCATGGCCGCAGCTGGCTACTTGGCGGAGGCGCTGATTGCCGCCCTGGTGGTGCTGCTCATCAATGTCGGGCTGAAGCCAGTGGATGCTTTTTTCGAAAGGCGGGAGCGGGAAAAGAAGGAGGAGGATGGCAATGAATGAATGCTAAATACTTGTTCACGATGTAACAACTGCATATAAACCATTTTTAAAAATCGCTCGAACCCAGTTTGGTAATTTTTAGGAAGGGGCAAAGTGTTCAGCGAAGCGGCACTTACGATGTGTGTAGCAGGCTCGCCGCAAGTGCCGCTTCGCTGAACACTTGCTCAAGACGTTTGGCAGAAACGACCGCATCAACAAGTTTTATGAAGCCTTGGGGCAAGTGCTTGTTTACAAACTGGCATTGCAACGAGAGCGCATCGAAAGGGAAATCTGGTTAGCAATTCCACAAAAAGCACGGCAAGGCTTGTTTGAGACCATCATCATTCAGGAAGCCTTGTCGCATTTTCAATTAAATCTCCTTATTTTTGACCAGTTGAACAAAAAAATCGTGCAATGGGAAAGACATTGAAATATCAAAAAATCATCCTGCAACTACTGGCGGAATACGCATCCATCAAACCCATCAACTGGGAAGATGCCGAACACCAAGTCATTTCCGAC
The DNA here is from genome assembly GCA_964508135.1 of uncultured Saprospiraceae bacterium. GTDB lineage: Bacteria > Bacteroidota > Bacteroidia > Chitinophagales > Saprospiraceae > UBA6168. Next base: position 896 of record CAZDSU010000030.1, on the reverse strand, counting down.
GAAAGAGGCCACCACTACCAACTGGTTCGCATGGGCTGGAAGGATGACCGCTATCTCCACTACGCAATTTTTCACTTCGACATCCGGGACGGCAAGGTCTGGGTGCGGCAGAACCGCACGGATGCGGACATTGAGTCGGAGTTGGCGGAATTGGGCGTTGCGCCGGAAGATGTTTTTGTGAGCTATCGGGAGCGAGTGGAGGTGGTGGGGTAAGCAAAATTTTTCAACCGATTCGCAACTTCAACACCTAAAACAAGCACAAATGACAGAACGGGAACTCCTACTTGAGAAAATCAGGGCACTAAATCAGTATTTATCCATGCTGACAAACGACAAATGGAGCGACGAAGAAATTGGATTGCCAAAAGGCGTTTCCCGAATGGAGGAAGTGGACAGGGTACTTGACTTGATTTTGGAATACCGCAGAAAACTAAAAAAAGCATAAATTGCAGCAACAAAATAGCAGCAAATGAAAAAGCAAACAGATAAGCCCGAAGCACTCCGCCACACTGTCGAAGGCTTCTTCTCCACCGTAGATGACCTCCTCGAAAATGGCAAGCTCACTTCCGCCGACCAGGACTGGCTCGAAAAGGAACTGGCGGAAATGGAGCAAAAACTGAAGGCGTACAAGCGGGGGAAGGCGGAAAAGGTAGCGGTGGGGTTTCGGCACTAAAGTTCTGGCAATTTTGCAACTTGCCAGGCTCGGCATAAACGGCTAAACAGACACTGCTTTTGGCAAGAGACTGCGCTGGCAAGTTGCAAACTTGCCAGAACTAAAGAGGGGTAGAGCTGATGAAATAGACTTGCGACAACTGGGTAACGAAATGATTCATCAAACCATTAAGAGGCTGTTTTAAAACCTAAAAAGAGGTAAAAAATGCTCAAAACTGAGAGTT
>CAZDSU010000029.1:0-73101 GCA_964508135.1 uncultured Saprospiraceae bacterium | reverse complement strand
CGCTCGAAGACCGGAACTAACCGAAAGTGTCGAATAAATCAACCTGACTACTTATTGTCATATTGTTGAATTGTTATTCGTGACAAACCAACAATTCAACAATATAGCAATCCAACAATTCAACCAATTCAACAATGAAACTATCATCGAAAATACTATTTGCGCTGCTGCTGCCCACCGGTTGGGCTGGGGCGCAACGGGCGGTCAACGTGAAGATGCAGGTACCGCCAATTGGCGCTTATACCCTTGAAAACATGGCGGACATCAACACGCAGTACCTCGACTACTGCGCGGTGCCCTACGGCAGCGGTGTGATGTTCACCTCGGCAAGGGGCGGCAAGCGCGTCTTCGTTTGTGACCAAGACCTGGTCACGGGGCGCTACTCCGACCTCTATTTTGCGAAGGAAGACGCCGAAGGCCGCTTCTTCTCACCGGACATGGTGCGGGGTGAAATCAACGGCAAATACCACGACGGTGCGCCGACTTTTACGCCGGATGGCCAAACCATGATTTTCTCCCGCAACAACGGGAGCGGCGTGAACAGCCATGGCGTCATTGACCTTAAAACCTATTCGGCCAAACTGGAGGGCGGCAGATGGGAGCAAGTGCAGGCGTTGCCGTTCAACAGCAATGAATTCTCCAGCTGCCACCCCACGCTGACCGCCGATGGCAACCTGCTGTTCTTTGCTTCAAACAGGCCGGGCGGTTACGGTGGCATGGACATTTATGCGGTGAAAAAAGAAGGCGAAACTTGGGGCATGCCCATCAACCTCGGCCCAAATGTCAACTCGATGGGTGAGGAGATTTTCCCGTTCGTGACCGCCAGCAACAACCTCTACTTTTCCTCCGACGGGAGGAAGGGCATGGGCGGGCTGGACATCTTCTCCGTGCTGATGATTGAGTTCGAGGCGAGCGAGGCGATGCATTTGCCCGCCCCCGTCAACTCCCCGCACGATGATTTTGCCTTCACAACGGACAAAATGGAGGCAAGGGGCTACCTGACCTCCAACCGCCCCGGCGGCAAGGGCCAGGACGACATATACCGCTGGGACTTCAACGGGGTGCGCCCCGTGCTGGCAAACATCTGTGTGGTGGACAAAGCGACGGGCTTGCGGATACCAGACGCCAACCTAAAGGTTCGCCTTGCTGAGGGTTCAACCTGGAGTGCGATTGACAACAATTACAACCCTGAGCAAGACTACGTCGTACTCTACACCGAAGGATTTTCCATGCAGGGGCCGATCGCAAAAAGCTGCGAGGTGAAAGTGCCCGTGGTGCCCGGCGAAAACTATTACGTGGAGGTGAGCAAGGACGGCTACCAGTCGGCTCGGCTGCTGGCCACGTCCACCGAGATGCTGGCAGCGCCGGAGTACCTCGTGCCCATCGAAGCCGCCAAGGTTACGAACTTCACAGGCGTGGTGCGCAACAAGGCCAACGAATCGCCACTGCCCGGCTCGATGGTCAGGGTGTTGAACAAATGCACGAACAACGTGCAGGAAATAAGCACCGATGCCAAAGGCGGCTTCACCTTCCCGCTCGACTGCCGATGTGAGTATGTGTTGCTGGTGCAAAAAATGGGTTTTTCCAAGAGCGGAAAACGTTGGAAAGCGGACGAGTTTAATTGCGCCGAAGGCGTTCCCACCTTCGGCATTTACCTCGCCCCAGAAGCTCCCACTTTGGAGACCATTACGCCGGACATGGAGGTCGGCACCGTCATCAAGCTGGAGAACGTTTACTACGACTACAACAAGTTTTTCATCCGGAAGGACGCTGCCGAAGACCTCGACCAACTGGTGGAGCTGATGAAAAAATACCCGACCCTCGAAATCGAGCTTGGCTCACACACCGACGCCCGTGGCTCGGACAGCTACAACGAGTGGCTCTCGCAGGAACGGGCCAACGCCGCCGTGAAGTACATCGTTTCGAAGGGCATCAGCAAGCGCCGCCTAACGGCCAAGGGCTACGGTGAAACCCAACTGGTCAATGACTGCGAAAACGGCGTGGAGTGCGACGATGCCACCCATGAGGAGAACCGTCGGACGGAAATCAAGATTACGCGCTTGGAGGAAAAAGGCGTGAGGTACTGAGGGTGGTTATTGGGCAATTGGGTTATTGGGATATTGGGATATTGGGATATTGAGTTATTGGGGTATTGAACCAATTGCCCAATAACTCAATATCCCAATATCCCAATAACTCAATTACCCAAATCGAGTTTTTTCAAACGTGTGGTGCCTGGCAACAGTAGTTGCTGGGCATTTTTTTTTGGTGGGGTATATTATCCTGATTGTATTGGATTGTAGTGATAGTTGCCCCAAAAATTTACACCAAGTTAACGGCCACGCCTCCCGTTCTTACAATTTCATCAAACGGGCTTAACATCCACTTAAAGCTGTCATCTCACCTTTGCGCATCATTTTGAGGGTAGGTTTTTCGCTCCGCAATGCCCGTAAAACTAGCCCTCCCTTACTAGCGCACATATTTCTTAATCAATTTTCAGCTTCATGAAAAAGTTTCTACTTCTGATCACTGCACTAATCGTCTCCTCGTTGGGACTGACGGCACAGGTTGTCGTCAATGCTGACATCACCACGAACACTACCTGGACGAACAACAACATCTACCTCCTGCAAGGCGGATGCCTCTACGTGACCAACAATGCTACCCTGACCATCGAGCCGGGTACTATTGTTAAAGGTGACCAAGCTGCCCTCATCGTCACGCGTGGCGCCAAGCTCATTGCCGACGGCACGCCCGAGCAGCCCATCGTTTTCACTTCCAGCAAGCCAGTTGGCCAGCGTGCTCCCGGCGACTGGGGTGGCATACTCCTTTGCGGCCGTGCGCCCATCAACGTGCCGGGCGGTGAAGCCACCGTCGAAGGCGGCTGCTCCCTCGCACTTTACGGCGGCACCGACGCCGCCGACAACTCCGGCACCCTGCGCTACGTGCGCATCGAGTTCGCTGGTATTCCTTTTCAACCGAACAACGAACTGAACTCCCTCACCATGGGTGGGGTAGGCAGTGGCACCACCATCGAGCACGTGCAGACCAGCTACGGCGGTGACGACGCCTACGAGTGGTTCGGTGGCACGGTGAACGGCAAATGGCTTGTCGCTTACGCAACGGTGGATGATATCTTTGACGTTGACTTTGGCCACCAAGGCAAGCACCAGTGGCTGCTCGGCATCAGTGACCCCGCCATTGCGGACGTGAGCGGTTCGAACGGTTTCGAGACCGACAACGACGCACAAGGCACGACCAATGAACCAAAAACGGACGCCCATTTTAGCAACGTGACCATCCTCGGCCCTATCGGTCAAGCGGGCACGATGAACTCAAACTACAAGCGGGCGGCACATATCCGCCGCTGCTCGTACCTTGATATTTTCAACTCGGCCCTGACTGGCTTCCCCGTTGGCCTGCTACTCGACGGTGCTTGCACGGTTGACGGCTTCACCACTAACGGCGAAGTGGAGTTGGTGGCCAATACCTTGGCCAATACGACTGGCAAGAACGTGACGACGACCGTCGGCGCCTCGCTGCCAGCCATTTTCACACAGTTTGGCACTGCTGGCAACGACAGTCTCGCCTCAGTAGCTGACCTGATGCTGGCCGATCCGTTCAACTTCACGGGCAACCCCGACTTCCGCCCGATGGCAGGTTCGCCACTGCTGAGTGGTGCCAACTTCACCAGCCCAACACTGGATTCCTATTTCACGCCGACTACCTACCGTGGCGCCATGGGCGACACCGACTGGACGGACTGCTGGTGCGAGTTCAACCCAACTAATGCCAACTACGACGTTGCTCCCATTAATTACATCACCAAGCCTTCCATCACCGCAGGCGGTGCTACTACTTTCTGCTCTGGCGGCAACGTAGTGCTTTCTGCTCCGGCTGGTTTTGCTTCCTACTTGTGGAGCAACGGCGCTACCACGGAGAGCATAACCGTGACCACCGCTGGCAGCTACACCGTGACCGTGACCAACGCACGCGGGTGCGTCTCCGCTTCCGATGCAACGGTAGTGACGGTGAACCCGAACCCGACCGCTGATTTCAATTTCACGGTGAACGGCTCGACCGTTGTGTTCCAAAACACCTCCGCCGGTGCCAACACCTTCATTTGGGATTTTGGCGACGGCAGCACTTCTACGGCTCCTTCGCTTTCGCACACGTACAGCGCCGCAGGCACGTACACGGTTTGCCTCACGGCAAATACAACACCCGGCTGCACCGATCAGGAGTGTAAAACCGTGAGCGGCGTACAGGCTCCGACAGTGCTTATCATTGATAGTGATATCACGGCCAACGCAACCTGGACGAACAACAATATTTACGTGCTGCAAGGCGGCTGCCTCTACGTGGAGGACGGCGTGACGCTGACCATCCAGCCAGGCACGGTCGTGCGGGGCGAGGCTGCTGCGCTCATCATTAAGCGCGGTGCCAAAATCATCGCCGACGGCACGGCCACGCAACCCATCGTTTTCACCTCCAACAAACCGGCAGGCCAGCGTGCCCCCGGCGACTGGGGCGGAATCGTTTTGCTGGGCAATGCGCCCATCAACGTACCCGGTGGCGAAGCCACGGTCGAAGGCGGTTGCTCTGAGGCACTCTACGGTGGCACCGACGCTGCCGACAATTCCGGTATCCTGCGCTACGTGCGCATCGAATTTGCCGGTGTACCGTTCCAGCCGAACAACGAGCTGAACTCCCTCACCATGGGCGGCGTGGGCAGCGGCACCATCATCGAGCACGTGCAGACCAGCTTCGGCGGCGACGACGCTTACGAGTGGTTCGGTGGCACAGTGAACGGCAAGTGGCTTGTGGCTTACGCCACGATTGACGATATCTTCGACGTGGATTTTGGCTACCAAGGCAAAAACCAGTGGCTGCTCGGCGTCAGCGACCCACAACTCGCCGACGTGAGCGGCTCGAACGGCTTTGAGACCGATAACGATGCACAAGGCACGACCAATGGCCCAAAGACCGACGGCGACTTTAGCAACGTGACGATCCTCGGCCCCATCGGACAACCTGGTACACCCAATTCCAACTACCGTAGGGCGCTGCACATTCGCCGCTGCTCGTATATTGATATCTTCAACTCGGCTTTTAGTGGTTTCCCAACGGGCTTGTTGCTCGATGGTGCTTGCGTGGTGGATGGCTTCGCTGTAAACGGTGAGGTGGAGTTTGTGGCAAACACTTTGGCCAACCAGGCTGGCGCAAACCTCACGACGACCGTGGTGGCTTCGCTGCCAGCCATCAAAACGGAATTTGATGCCTCCGGCAACGACAGCTTGGCCACGGTGACGAACCTCATGCTGGCCAACCCGTTTGCCTTTGCTGGCAACAACCCCGACTTCCGCCCAATGGCTGGCTCGCCATTGCTCAGTGGTGTTGACTTCACCAGCCCGACGGTGATGGACGCATTTTTCACCGCCACTACTTACCGTGGCGCCATGGGCGATACTGACTGGACGGATTGCTGGACGGAGTGGACGCCAGGTAATGCTGACTATACCAATAGCATCAACTATGCCCTGACGCCTGGTATCTCCTTCACCATCAACGACCACGAGGTGGCTTTCACGGGTACAACTGCGGGCGCAGCGTCTTATTTCTGGGATTTCGGCGATGGCAACACTTCTACCCAAGAGAATCCAACCCACACCTACTCGGGTGCAACTGGCCCAACCGATGTGACGCTGACCGTGACTTCGGCCCGTGGCTGTGTGTCCGAAACGACATCCAACGTCGGCCTGACTGCCACGAAGGACGTGGCTGGCCTGACTGCCCTGAAGGTGTTCCCGAACCCGTCCAGCGGCAATGCCAACTTAGAATTTATGCTTAAAAACCAAATGGAAATAGCCGTGCAACTGCTCGACGTGAACGGCAAGTTGGTTCGCTCCGCAAACCGGGAGTTCAACGCTGGCTTCAACCGTTATGAATTGAACGCCAGCAGCGTGAACACGGGCGTTTACTTCCTGCGCTTGCTTTCAGAAGAGGGCCAGAAAGTAGTGCGTATTTCGGTGATAAAGTAAAGACTTTCATACTACCAATTATTTAGCAAAAGCCGCTCGGTACTGTACCGGGCGGCTTTTTTTATTGGCAAAAATGGCACTCGCTACGTTTGTCTGCACCTCGGTACTCATCATGGTTGTCGCCGCTTTTGTCATCGTGCAACGACCCGTCCACGCCTCGATGTCGTCATGGCTCATGGTACGCGAGACGCCGCAGTTTGCCTTTGGCAATGACAAGGCGGCGACAACCGAGGCGTGGACGGGTCGTTGCACGATGACAAATTATGTGGGCAAAAACATAACCTCCGCTTAACCTAAACTTAAACTTGAAAACCCGTTTCCCAGCGCATCCCATCGGAACTTTGCAGTCTTAATTTCACAACACAATTTCACATGAAAGCGCAAAAAATTACCTTTACTTTCCTCCTCTTTTCGATGCTGGTGAGCTTACTTCAAGCTCAAACTGGCAGAATTTACGGGATCATCACCGACGAGACGAGCAACGAGACGCTCATAGGCGCATCGGTGCTGGTCGTCGAAACTGGCTCCGGCACCGTGTCCGATATTGATGGTTCGTTTGAATTGAAACTGGCCCCCGGCAAGTACACGCTTGAAATCAGCTCCATCGGCTACCAGTCTCAAAAAGTGACCGACCTGGAAATCAAGGACGGCGAGAGCATCAAGATGGACTTCGTACTTGGTACCGAGACGGAAACCCTGACGGAAATCGTGATTACCGCAGCTGCCAAGCGCAACTCCTACGCGAACCTGATGTTGCTCCAGCAAAAAAGCGTGGCCGTGGTGACGGGCATTTCTGCGGAGCAAATGAAGCTCTCGCCTGACCGCAACACCAGCGACGTGCTCAAACGGGTGAGCGGCGCCAGCGTGCAGGACAACCGCTACGTGGTCATCCGGGGTCTCTCGGATCGCTACAACACCGCGCTAATCAACGGCCTCAGCCTACCCAGTACCGAGCCGGACAAGCGGGCGTTTTCGTTCGATATTTTTCCTTCCAATTTGCTCGACAACCTCATCATTTACAAAACCGCCACGCCGGACTTGCCGGGCGAGTGGGCGGGTGGCGTCGTGCAGTTGAACACCAAAGAAATCCCAGAGGAGGGCTTTGCCAGCCTGAGCGTTAGCACAGGCTACAACTCGCAGAGTACCTTCAAGAACTTCAAGTCCTACAAGGGCGGCAGCACCGACTGGCTCGGTCACGACGACGGAACGAGGGCATTGCCCACCGAACTGGAAGGCGTGAGCCGCGACAGTTTCAATGTCAACTCGACCAACCAGGCGAAGTATGCAAAGGCGTTCCCCAACGACTGGGCCATCAACGACGAGAGCAGCATGAGGCCGTCCATGAGCCTCCAGTTTTCGGGGGGGCGCAGCTTCGGGAAACTGGGCATGGTGGGTGCGCTCACGTACAGCAACTCGCCAAAAATCGTGACAGGTGACCGCAGCGACTTCAACGTGGACCAGTCGCAGCTCTACAATTATATTGACCGTATTTATAAAACCAACGTATCCGTTGGCGGCTTATTTAACCTTGCCTACAAGCTCTCCGACCGGAGCAAAATCCAATTGAACAACACCTACACCGTGTCCAGCGACGACCAGCTTTTCGAGCGCACAGGCACGGACATCGAGCAGGCTCGCTACGTGCACTCCAACTCGATGTTTTACACCAGCAACACCATGTTCTCCAGCCAGTTGCTCGGCGAACATGCGCTCACCGAAAAGCAAATCAAGCTGACTTGGGGCTTGGGCTACAACCGTCTGGGTCGCACCATCCCGTCGTATCGCCGGATGCTGTACCTGAAAAACTTTGAGGCTGGGGAAACCGACCCGTACCAAGCCGTCGTGCCTTTCGGCAACCCATCGCCAAACTACGCGGGCAACTTTTTTGCGGAGCAAGCCGAAAACTTCTACACTGGGCGGGTTGACCTCGCCGTGCCGTATTTTTTGGGCAGCAAAAAGGGGACTTTCAAATTGGGCGGCATGTCCGAAATCAAGGACCGGGAATTTGACGCCCGTTTGTTCGGATTCATCTCCTCGTTCCAGACGCCGCAGGAACTGTACTCGCTGCCGATTGACCAGATTTTTGACCCAAAAAACATTGGCGACCAAGGCTTCCGCATGAAGGAAACCACCGACCGCTCGGACAGCTACGACGCTGGTTCGACGCTGGCGGCTGGCTACGGCATGTTCGAGCAGGCGCTGACGAGCCGCCTCCGCTTCATCGGCGGCGCACGGGTGGAGAGCTTCCACCAAGAACTGAGCTCGTTCAAGGTATTGAGCACCACGCCGGTCATCCTCGACACGACTTTCGTGGACGTGCTGCCGAGTGCCCACTTGATTTACGCCCTCAGCGACAGCACCAATATCCGCGCCTCGGTGGCCAAGACCGTTGCCCGCCCCAACTTCCGGGAACTGGCGCCTTTCTCGTTCTTCGACTTCTTCCTCTTCGCTGGCGTGGACGGCAACCCCGACCTCAAACGCACCACGATTTTGAACGCCGACCTTCGCTACGAAACCTACCGCAAAGGCTCGCAGTATTTTGCCGTTTCGGTTTTTTATAAAAAATTCGACAACCCCATCGAGCAGTTTTACAACAACGCACAGGGCGCAGGCACTCGCAACTTCCAGTGGCGCAACGTGCCGAGCGCCGTTGACCTCGGTGCCGAGTTGGAGTACCGCCTGCGGCTGACGCGGATTGCCCCGGCGCTGCGCGATGTCACTTTCTTTGGCAACCTTTCCTACATCTACTCTGACGTGGACATCAGCACTTTGCCGGGTGCGAAGGAACGTCCGTTGTTCGGCCAGTCGCCATACCTCATCAACGGCGGCCTGAACTACGACAACCGCACGCACGGGTTCAGTGCAACGGCCCTCGTGAACCGCATCGGACGCCGCATCTGGGTGGTGGGTCAAGACCAGTACCTGCACACTTGGGAGAACCCCCGCACCGTGCTGGACGTGCAGTTGACGAAGCGCATCGGGGAGGTTGGTGAGTTGAAGCTGACGGTTGGGGACATCCTGAACCAAGAATCCGTTTTCTACCAAGACCAGGATGACAACGGCAGGTACAACGACGACAAAGACACGAAGATAGTTGGGCAAAAATTCGGGACGAACGTCACGCTGGGTTTCAGCTACAACTTCGGTAGGAATTAAGAAAACGCTTTTGTGAAATTAAGCTTTTGCAGCACTGGGGTTCTCGGTGCTGTTTTTTTTTGCAAAAAGCTGATTGTCAGCCTTCTATAAAACCTGTTCCACCACCTTCCAATTGCTTGAGGTTGCTGACGGCTCGTGTATTCACGAGGATTTCCATTTGTTCCCGTGCCGTTTTGTTCAGGATTTCGAGGCGCTGCTCCTTTGGGCTGTCCCACTCCAGCAGCTTGGCGTTGAGCGATTGGAGGTTGGCCAGTACGAGCAGTTGCTCCGTGGTAGCATGGTCTCTGAGGTTGCCGGAGAGGTCGGGGTTGGCGGCCTTCCACTCGCGGGCGGTCATGCCGAAGAGAGAGAGGTTGAGCAGATCGGCCTCACTGGCTTGGGCGTAGGCTTCCCGCTTGGTGTTCCAGTCAATGATGGGCACGAGGTGCTCCCGCACGGCCTCGGTGTGGATGTACCAATTGGCTTTGGCGAGCTGGCGCTTGAGGTTCCAGTCGAGGCCGAGGCGGGTGGATTCGTCGGTTTTTAGGCGCTGGAATTCTTGGGTCAGGTAAACGTAGAATTCCGGACTGAGCCAAGTGGCAAATTGAATGGCGATGTCGCTGTGGGCGTAGGTGCCGCCGTATCGGCCTGCCCGTGCTTCTATTCCAATGGAATTGGTTCTTTCCACCCACTTTTTGACTGACATGATGAAAGTGTTGGCTATGAACTCACTTTTAATTTGGTGGAATTCCACCAAATTAAAATCAGGGTTGTGGACCTTCTCCCAAACGCCTAAAAACTCCAATGTTGAACCATTCCTCATCCAGTTTCTGATGTACTCGCCAGGTTCGACTTCCATCCCTTTCGCCATATCGGTAAGACAGATGTAATCGCCTGATTGCTGCGTGATAAGGTTTATCTCCTTACCCTGAACGGTCATTATTTTGGCTCTAATCATCATCTTTTTTTGAATTCTAATTTGGTGGAATTCCACCAAATTAGAATTATTAACCAAGCTAAACAACCATTCCAATGTGGCGAAATCCCACCACATTAGGCTAACTGGTCGAATCCGGCCATTTTAATCACATCGAATTCGATGTGATTAAACTGCATTTCAAAGTCGGGTATTTGCCCGACTTTGTTTTAAACCCCACCATTTGGTGGGGTTTAATCCCCTCGAATTCGAGGGGATTAGAATTCCTAAAGTGGTGGAATCCCACCACTTTAAAATCTAATCCCTGCGAAAACGAAGGGATTAGAAGAGCACTTTTTCTAATCTGGTCGAATTCGACCAGATTAAATACCTCGAATTCAAGGTGTTTAATCTGGTTTTAAACTGGTGTAAATGCCCCAGTTTAAAACAGCCAATTCTATGCAAATGCATGGAATTGGGAGATTAAACGCCTCGATTTCGATGCCTTTAACTCTGTCGAATCTGAAAGAATCAAACCGCACAAATCTCCACCCCCCGCCGCAGCGCTGCCATTTTATCAGCCCCCTTCGGGATGAACTCCTGCGCCACGAATCCCTTGAAGCCCGTGTCGGCGATGGCCCGCATGATGGCAGGGTAGTACAGTTCCTGCGTCTCGTCAATCTCGTTACGGCCCGGCACCCCGGCGGTGTGGTAGTGGCCGATATGGTCGTGGTTTTTGCGGATGGTAGCAATCACGTCGCCCTCCATGATTTGCATGTGGTAGATGTCGTACAGCAGTTTGAAGTTGGGCGAGCCGACTTTCTCCACCAAATCCACGCCCCAAGGGGTGCGGTCGCACTGGTAGTCGGGGTGGTTCACCTTGCTGTTCAGCAGTTCCATGACCACTTGGACGCCCAGCTTCTCGGCGTGCTTGGCCAGCGGTTCGATTCCTTTTGCGCAAAAATCAATGCCAAGCTTGTCATCCAGTCCCTTGCGGTTGCCGGAGAAGACGATGATGGTCGGGATGCCAGCGTCGGCGGCCTTTTTTGCGAGGTCGAAGTAGCGTTCGTTCAGCATGGCATGGAGGCCGGGCTGGTTGTAGCCCTCGCTCAAGCTCTGGTTCGGGTGCGAGCCCAAGGCGCAGGTCAGGCCGTATTTTTTCAAAATTGGCCACTCGTCTGGCGTGGTCAATTCGATGGAAGTGATGCCCATCGGCTTCACTTGCTCGCAAAGTTCCTCCAGCTTGAAATCGTTGAAGCACCAACGGCAAACGCTGTTGCCGAATGGACTTGCGATTGACGATTGACGATTTACGATTGAAGCTCCTGCACTAAGGCTGGGCATTACGAGGGCAGTGGCGGTGCCGAGTGCGATGTTTTGCATAGCGGTACGGCGGCTAGTTGTTTTTCCCATGGTGAAATGTTTTGCCCAAAAGTAGAATCCGTAATCCGAAATCCCAAATCCGCGACCGAATCACCATTCCACCATCCAAAACACGCTCGGCGTGGCCCCAGCGGATAGGCGGTAAAGTTCTTTCAGGTTGTAGCTCGTCTGCGGCTGGTCGAGAGCGGGGGTTTCCAGCAGGTAGTCCTTGTCGAGGAGGTTGCGGCGGTTGAGGAAGTTGTAGATGGCGAGGCCAGCCTTCCCGTGGCTGCGGTTTTTTTTCCATTTCCAGGTAGCGCTGAGGTCGAGGCGGACGCTGCCGGGCAGTCGGGCGGTGTTCAATCTGTCGAAGCGGAGGGAGTAGGTGAGCGAATCGGTGCTGCAATCGGGGCAAGGCACCTGCACCACGCTGGGAATGGAGTAGGGCGTGCCGCTGCGCAGGTTCAGATTGGCGGCAAACTCCCATTTTTTCCAAGAAAGCGTGTTGACCCAATTGACGCGGTGGCGGATGTCGTGACGGGCAGGAAAGGGTTGGCCGCCGTTCAGTTCTGGGAACTGCATCTCCACCTCGCCGAGCGAGTAGGCAAGCCAGGTGCTGAACCCTTGCCAACGTTTGCGCAGCAAAAAATCGAAACCCGTGGCGGTGCTTTCGCCGTTGAAGTTCCAGCCGCGGTCGAAGCTGTTCTCCAGCCGTAGGTTGCGGGAGGTGAGGTTGCGGCTTTTTTTGTGGTAAAATTCCATGTCGAGCAGGGTAGTCTTGTTTTCCACGCTGAGGCCGAAGGTCGTCTGCCAAAGCTCCTGCGCCGGGATGAAGTCGTCGGACAAGGCCCAGAGCGGCTCTCCCACGCCGAGGTCGCCGAAGTCAATGATTTGAAAAACGAACTGCCAGTAACGCCCCAACCCGCCTTTTATCCTGAGGTTACCACTGTCGCCGTCCACTTTTTTCCCGAAGGGAAACCAATTGAAACTCGCCCTCGGCTCGGAATAGTACAGCCCCCTGGCGGGGAAATGGTTTTCGCGTACGCCCAGCGTGAAGTCGAGCTTTTTGGTGGCCTGGTAAGCGAATTCCGCGTAGAACGTGTGCAGCCCAGTGCGCACGGTGTCGTTGGCCCAGAGGTTGCCCACGAGCGACACGGCGTTGGTGTCGCGGAAAACGAGCGCCGCCTCCTGCGCTTTCAACTGGTAGCCGAACGACATGCGGTGCTGGCCACTCACCTGCCAGTCGTGGTGCAGGTTGAGGTTGAACTCGGTCATCGAGTTGTTGGTCGTGTAGCGGTAGATGAATGGTCGCTGGCGGTCTTCCTCGTTCCAGATGAAAGTGTAGTCGTTCTCGTAGGCGCTCAGGGCGGCGTTGTATTTTATCTTGAAAACGGGCGACCAATCGGCGCTGTGCTGCCAACTCATGCCGAAGTTGCTGGCGGCGATGATGTCCTCCGTTTCCGTGAAATACGTGCTGTCGTCGTAGGCGAAGCGGTAGTCGAGGCGGTCGTTGGTGGAGTAGAGGCTGATGGCATTTTCTCGCGTTTTTTTGCCCTTCCAGCGCAGTTTGAGGTTGGCGTCGCCAAAGTTGATGGTGGGGTTCCAAGTGACGAACTTGCTGTCGTTGACGGCTTTTTCCTGCAAGGCGATTTTTCCGTTTTGAAAAATTTGGTTGAAAAAATTCTTGTACGCCGTGCTTTGCAGCCCGTCTATGTAACTGCGGCGGAAGGCGAAAAGCAGCGATACCCGCTCCTTTTGCAACGGCACATCCAAGTAACCCTGAAAGCTGAGCAGGTTCATGCCGATGCCCCCTCGCGCCTTCGTGCCATAGCCCTGCTTGGAGGTGATGTCGATGACACAGGAGTTTCGGCTGCCGTATTGCGCGCCGAAGTTGCCGCGCCACACGTCCACCCCGTCCACGACGAAGGGGTTGAAGGCGTCGTACAGTCCAAAAAAATGGCCGGTATGGTAAATCGGGATGCCGTCGAGCAGGATGAGGTTTTGGTCGGGGGTGCCGCCGCGCACGTTGAGGCGGGAGCCGCTCTCGTCGGCGGCGCTGATGCCGGGCAACAGTTGGAGGCTGCGCAAAACGTCCGGCTCGCCCCAGCCGGGCAGGGTGGGCATTTTCTGTTTGTCAAAATGGAAGCCGCCCTCGTCGGCGAGTTTGATCATGTCGGTGGCGAAGTCGCTGATGAGCACGTCGGGGATGGTGAGCACGTCGAGTTGGAGGCGGTAATCTTGGCAAGGTTTCACCAAAAGCGGCCGGACGAGATGTGCCTGCTGTTTGTAACCTAAATAGCTGATTATCAGCGAATCGTCTTTTGAAAAATCGCCCTCCAACTTGAATTTCCCATCGGCTTCAGTCGTCGTGCCGACGGGCGTATTTTTGATGAAGGCGGTGGCACCGGGCAGGGGTTCGTTGGTTTCGGCGTCGAGGATAGTGCCGCAGAGGGAAATTGAGAAATTGGGAAATTGAGAAATAGGGGGAGTAGGTTGGCTTGGGGTGTCGAGTTTTTTTATTAGAATGTATTGATTGTCAACGATTTCGAAATCGAGGCCAGTGCCTTGGAGTAGTCGCTTCATGGCGTCGGGCAGTTCAAAATTTCGAAAACTGGCAGTTACTTGGACAACTTCGATAGCCTCGTCGTCGTAGGAAAAGGAAACGGCGTAATTTTTTTCAAGAAAGGCGATGGCGGAGCGGAGGTCGGTGTTTCGGAAATTGGCGGAGAGGGTAGGCTGCTGGGCATTGGCTACTCCAATACCAACAATCACGAACAGGAGCATCCAGCACCATTTTTGGATATTTTTTGACATAAAAAATTGGTGGGGTGTTGCAAAATTATCAGTGAATGATCACCGTGTCGCCCCGCACTTCGCACTTCAGTTTCATGGGGTCGCACACCATTTTTAGTCCTTTTTTCAAATCATTGTGGACAAATTTGCCCGAAAAAGTCCGCTTGCCAAGGCTGTCCGTATTCAGCTTCATTTCAATTTTTTATTGGACTGAACATCTCCAAGGATTTCAAGTTCACGGGTCGAACGTTTGGACAGAATGGAAAAGCGTTCCTCTTTGTTGAACCCCTCGCCAATCAGTAGGGCATTTGCGCTTTCCATATTGGTCAGCACTTGCAATTCTATTTCCGTAGCACCGTCCCGTATGTTTACCTTTGCGGTCGGATTCCCCGCTCTCCATTGCTTCGCGGTGGCCCCAAAAACGGCGAGGTTTAGCAGGTCGGCTTCATTGGCAAAGTGTAGGCTTTCCCGTTTGGTGTTCCAGTCCAATAGCGGCACTAAGTTCGTGCGCACGGCGTCCGTGTGGATGGGGTAGTTGGTCTTTGCCAGTTCCCGGCGCAAGTTCCAGGTAAGCCCCAAACGGTCAGCCTCATCGTATTTGAGCCGTTGAAATTCCCTGATTAGTTGCAGCTTGAAACGGGCGGAAATTGCGCTGCAAAACTCAAAGGCAATATCAGCATGTGCATACGTGCCGCCTCCCTTGCCCTGCTTTGATATTATGCCAATAGCCCCGGTTGTTTCAATCCATTTTTTCGCAGTCATGACAAAGCCCACTTTCCCTGCTTGGCTTCTTAACCCATCATATTTGATGGGTTTAAAATTTGCTTCATTGTAAAGTATTTCCCATTCAAAAAGGAAGTCGAGCGTTCCGGCGTTCCTAAGAGACTGTTTTAAAACCCCTAACGAGGCAGAAAATGTCAGATTTTGAGCGGCAGACGAAGGGAGATTTTCAAGGGATAGTGGTTCTTATCGCTTGAAAATTTGCCACAGTATGACGCCAAAAGATGGCGTTTTATGTCCGTCAAGGGGTTTTAAAACAGTCTCTAAGCCAGTTTGAAAGCACTATATCTGTCCTGGTGTCCACTTGTCGGGCTATGTCTGTCAGGCTGATGTAGTCCCGTCCATCGAGCGAGATTAGCGCGATTTCCTTGCCTTCGACGTTGATAGTTTGCTTTGCCATTATTCAGCGTTAAGAAGTTGATTGCCCTTGCGGTTGTGTCCGGAGCAACCCCCACAAACCCCAGTTCATTCATGACGGGAAACTAACCAGGCAGTTTCGTTCACTTCACCAGCACCGTGTCGCCCCGCACCTCGTACTTCAGTTTCATGGGGTCGCACACCATTTTCAGCGCTTTTTTCAGGTCCTTGTGGACAAATTTGCCAGAAAAACTGCGCTCACCGAGGCTGTCGGCCAGCACCAAAACGCCGTACTGCCGCTCCATTTCCTCAAAAACCCGGCCCAGTGGGGCGCTGCGGAAGGCACTCTCGCCCTTGAACCAGTTGGGGTAAAATGCAAGTCCCTGCCGATCCTGCATCTGTCCGCGCAGCACGGTCACTTGCTCGCCTTTTTTCAGCAGCACCCGTTCCGTGCCTTCCGGGTTGATGACCTGCACCCGGCCCTCTGCGCATTTAACTTCCAGTTCCTCGCCGCGGGCGTACACGTTGAACACCGTGCCGACCACTTCCACCGTTCCCTGCTCGGTGCGAACGGTGAAGGTCTTGCCTTTTTTTGCCTTGAAATACGCCTCGCCCTCCAACACCACGTAGCGGTCGTCCGTCCAGGTTTTTGGTGAAAAATCGAGGCTGGACAGGGCGTTCAGCGTGGCCGTCGAGCCGTCGGGGAGCTTTACTTCCCGCTGTTCCCCAGCTTTGGTAGCGATGCTTTGGTCTTCGCCGGGGCCACCCGCAATCCACCAGATGCCGACGACACCGAGCAGCACGGCAGCGGCGATGGCAAGCCAACGGATTGCGGATTGCGGATTGCGAGATTGTGGATTTAGGGCGGCAGTAATTGCGCTTGGCTGGGTGATTTCGATGATTTTGGCTTCGGGTTGCTTCGCAATGGCTGGGGTTGGGGTCGCTGGCTTTTGCTGCACTTCCGGCTCCTGACTGCCGACTGCTTGCCCCTGTGGGGCCGACTGACGAACTGCCAACTCAGCAGCCAATTTCTGCCAGGCGAGGGTGGGGGAGTACTCGGGCATCTCCATGCCTTCAAGCGCGTGTAGCATCTCGACGTAGTCGGGGTAGCCTTCGAGGTTGCGCAGCGCTTCGAGGTCTTCTGGCGAGAGGTCGCCAGCCAGCCAGCGGGCGAGCAACGTGTCGTCGCCGTTGGGCGGAAGTTCGTCGTCGTGATGGTTATTTTCCATTTTCTTTTTTCTCTTTTGGGTAAACGATTGAGCGGCCATTTTCCCTACCGATGCCCCCCATCCGCAATCGCAAATTCGCAATCCGCAATCGTCAGATTCCTTTCAATATCTGCCGAAGTTCCAGCAGTGCCAGGTGCATCCGCTTCTCGACGGCCTTCACGGAGAGGTCGAGGTAGGCTGCGATTTCGGCGTACTTCATTTTGTCCATGCGGTTCATCAGGAAGACAATTCGCTGGTTTTCAGGTAGTTGGGCGATGGCCTGTTCGAGGCGGTCTTGCAGTTCCTTTATTTCGAGGTCGAATTGGGGTGTTTCGTTGGTGGCTTCCACAGCCGGGGCTTGCCGCTGGAAGCGCAGGACGACCTGCTCGTGTTTTTTTTCATCCAAAAAAAGATTGCCGGCCACGGCGAAGAGGTAGCCCTTGGCTTTTTCGACGGGTACTTTTTCACAGTCCCGCCACAGGCGCAGGAAGGATTCCTGTGAGAGGTCTTCGGCCTCGGTTGCGCTGGCGCCCTTGTAAAACAGGAAGTTGCGCACATGGCGGGCATGTGCGTAGAAGAGTTCCCGGTAGGTGGGTTCGTGGCAGACGTTTTTTTGCGGGAGTGATTCCATGTGGCAAGTATCAGAGGAATTTTCTCAAATAACCAAGGTGTTTGTAAAACTGGGAGTTCAGGGCTGCTTCCACTTTTTCGATGGCTTCCAGTATTGTCAAAATATAAAGCAGGTTATTGCCGCTAAACATAAATGAAGTTTTTCTCAGCCCTGTACCGGACGATGGGATTCATAAAAGCTAGGTTAACAAGGTCAATTTTGCGGTACTTCAAGATTTTTCTCATCTTTTTTTCAAACGCTTCCAGTTGCCGGAGGTCGAGGAAATTACCTTCTCCAAGTTCATAAAAAAGGTCAATATCGCTTTTTTTCATTCGCCTTGCCTGCTGCTACACTCCCGAAAATACCCAACTTCCGGATACCGAACTCCTTCGAGAGCGACTCCTTGCTGCTGGAAAGTATGTCCTTGATGGTCTCTGTATTTGACATGAATGCAGTTTTTTCTTGGCAAAAATAGGGATTGTTTTGCCTTTTGGGTCAAGATTTGGACAAAACAAACAGAAAGGATTGGTGGCATTTAAATTCCGGTAGGGTTTTTTCTGTAAAACTCGTTCAAACAGAAAACCTTTCGGAAAACCGCCACCTCCGATTAACTTTAGGCCAAATATCTCACAGCGCCAAAACCATTCGACGTTTCACCAAACCAAAATTTTCAACATGACTGTATCAACGCTTGACCGGCGGGCATTTTTCCAAAAATTGCGGAGCGCCGCCACCGAAAAAAAGGAAGGGAGCGCAAGGATTTTTGGGCAAAAAATGAACCCCTTTGCGCCGCTCGGCAACCAAGAACTGCCGCTCGTGCCACCACCCACCACCACCATCACCCTCAACGGAGGCTTGGAGCCGTACACCGGCCCTTGGGACTTCGAGCAGGCCGCTCACTTACTGCGTCGAACGGGCTTCGGGGTGAAAAAATCGGACCTCGACCTGCTCATGGGCATGACGATGAGCGACGCAGTTGACCATGTGCTTAACGTGGTGCAACCTGGTCCCACGGATGTGCCGGCCAATAACTACTACTTTCCCGGTGACGCCAACAATGGAGAGGAAGGCTACAACGACCCCAATGTGGCCGCTGGCGCCGATTGGACTGCAGCCGACTACGACAACGCAGCCGAAGGCTACCGCACGGAGAGCTTCAGGGGCTGGTGGTTCAACTTGATGCTCAACGAGGAAGCCAGCATCCGGGAGCGAATGACGTTGTTCTGGCACAACCATTTCGCTACGCAAACGGAGGCAGTTTTTTATGGAAAGGTCTGCTATCGGCACAATAAGCTGCTGAGGGAAAATGCTTTGGGCAATTTCAAGGAGTTGACCAAACTGGTCACGAAGGATGTCTTGATGCTTTTTTACCTCAACGGCTACCTCAACAGCAAGAATGCCCCCGATGAGAACTATGCCAGGGAGTTGCAGGAGCTGTTCACGGTGGGCAAGGACAACCCCGACCACTACACGGAGGACGACGTGGTGGCCGCGGCCAGGGTGCTTACGGGGTGGACACTTGAAAACTACCAGACTGATATTGATTCCGTATTTTATGGTGGCAACCATGATACAGGCGACAAGCAGTTTAGCGCATTTTATGGCAACACGGTCATAACGGGCGGCCTTGATGGTGACGCCGAACTGGATGCCCTGCTCGACATGATTTTCCAAAAGAATGAAGTTTCCGAATACATCTGCCGCAAGCTCTACCGCTGGTTCATCTATTACCATATTGATTCGGCGGCGGAACAAAACGTCATACAACCGCTGGCGCAAATATTTCGGGACAACAACTATGAGATACTGCCAGTGATGGAAACGCTGCTCAAGAGTACCCACTTTTTCGATGCGGTGAACAAGGGCTGCTATATCAAAACGCCTGTGGATATTGTGATTGGTACGATGCGGAGCTTCAACTTGAGCATTCCTTCCAACACCTTGTGGGACGATTTTATCATGAAGTATATCCTCAGGAATTTCATGGATGTCATGCAGATGCTGCCCGGGGACCCGCCCAATGTCGCAGGTTGGCAGGCGTTCCGGCAAGTGCCGCAGTACTACCGCATGTGGATAAACGGAGATACAGCCCGCAATCGAAATTTCTTTGTTGCGGCCATGTTTTCTGGGAACCTCTCAACCAGCACTACAAATGTTTTGAGGATTGACCCGATTGCGTTCGCCAGCCAGTTCAGCGACCCCAGCAATCCCGTCACGTTGGTGGACGAGATGGTGAAGTTCCTCTTGCCGCAGCCGATTTCTGACTTGAAGAAGACCCTGCTGAAAAGCATTCTGCTTTCCGGCCTTCCGAGCGACAGCTACTGGACCATTGCTTGGTTTGACTACGTCAACAGCCCGAGCGACCCGATGTCCGTTGCCGTCGTCAATACGCGGCTGACGAATTTGGTCGCCTATATTTTGCTTTTGCCCGAATATCAACTTGCTTAGGAATGGGTACGGTGAGATGTGGGTGACGGTAGCCACCCTTCAATCCATTGTTCCTTCAATCCATCAATCCTTTTGAAAAATGAAAAGAAGAAAATTCCTTCGCACGGCAGGGGCCACAGCAGCCCTCACCCCGTTTTTACATAAAGGGTTCGCCATCAGCCCATTGGCTAAAAGCTCCATGTTTGGCATGTTGGGGGCGGCTGCGAATCTCAGCGGCAAGGTCATGGTGTTCATCGAACTTGGCGGTGGCAACGACGGCCTCAATACCCTTATCCCGCTCGACCAGTACAGCAACCTGTCCCTGCACAGGGGCGGCATCCTGATACCTGAAAGCAAGGTGCTCGACCTCAACGGTGCTCCCGACACGGGTCTGCACCCCAGCATGACAGGCTTGCAGGAGATGTTCAATGGTGGGCTGGTGAGCGTGGTGCAGAACGTGGGCTACCCTGAGCAGGACTACTCCCACTTCCGCTCCATGGACATCTGGCAAACGGCCAGCAACAGTGGCCAGTACGTGGACACAGGCTGGCTGGGACGAACGCTGGAGGGCGAGTACCCCGGCTTTCCGGAGGGCTTCCCGAATGCGGATAGCCCAGACCCATTGGCCATCCAAATTGGTTCCAGTCTGCCGTTGGCGTTCATGGGCACTGCCTTCCCGATGGGCATGAGCCTTGGTGGCGCTGACAACTTTGATGATGCGTTTCTCAACGACTTCGTGGAGCCTGCCCCGGCGACCCCCT
Source organism: uncultured Saprospiraceae bacterium (assembly GCA_964508135.1). Classification (GTDB taxonomy): domain Bacteria; phylum Bacteroidota; class Bacteroidia; order Chitinophagales; family Saprospiraceae; genus UBA6168. The sequence continues at coordinate 52,711 of CAZDSU010000029.1, read as the reverse complement.
ACGGCGACGAACTGGAATACATCAGGATAGTGCAAAAGCAATCCCAGGAGTATTACGAAGTGATAAAAAATGCCGCAGAGGCACAGCCCAACAACCTTTCCTCGATGTACCCACCGACGGATGGAGGAAACAACTTGGCCAACCAACTTCGCATCGTTGCACGATTAATTGCCGGTGGGTTGCAAACTCCGGTTTATATCGTTTCCATCGGCGGCTTTGACACACACAGCGAGCAAGTGGACGTGGGTGCTACTGACCAAGGCTATCATGCTTACTTGTTGGGTCAGGTTTCGGAGGCCATAGCTGCTTTTCAGGACGACCTGCGACTGATGGGCAAGGATGAGAACGTGGCTGGCATGACCTTCTCGGAGTTTGGCCGCACGATTGCCTCCAACGGCAGCATTGGTACTGATCACGGAGCGGCAGCACCGTTATTTGTCTTCGGCAAGGGTGTGAACCCGGGCATCATCGGCAGCAATGCCGACATTCCGGCCAATCTCAACCAAAGCTCCGATGTGCCCATGCAACACGATTTCCGGCAGGTGTACGCCAGTGTGTTGCAGGACTGGTTCGGTTTGTCGAACTTGAACGACATCCTGTTTCAGGATTTTGACATCCTGCCGATTTTCAAGGGCGAAAGCCCTGTGAAGGAAAGCAAGTGGGATGGGTTCAATGTGGGCAACTACCCGAACCCTGTTCGCACGTCCACAACGATTACGTTTACCAGTTTTTCCAACGCTCAGGTGACCATAAACTTGCTGGATTCGCAAGGGCGGTTCGTGATGAAAATTGCCGAAGGCAGCTATTCGACAGGTGCACATCAGGTGCGGTTCGACCGCTCGAATTTGCCGAGCGGCACTTATTTTTATCAGGTAAAACTAAATGGATTGGGCGTCACGAAGAAGATGCTCGTGTTTTAGCGCAAACTGTGAGACAAAAAATGCAAAGGCGTGATGACCGGATGGTCGCCACGCCTTTCTTGTTTGGGTTTGTTGGGCAAAAAAAACTAGCGGCGGTTCGGCGCTGGCTATCTTTTCGTTTTTGTGTTTATTTTTCGAGAAAAAAATCTGGCGGTATAAAGTGTTATGCTTACCCTATCCGCCAGATATAAATGAAGCTCTTGAAAGCAAGGATTTACATAAAATCTGTGCTCCTGTTTTTTTTTTCTGGTTTTTGGAGTCTTGAGTAGGGGGTAAAAAAGCTGGTGAATCTACATACTCCGCTTTTCGAATTCTTTATCTCCTCAAAGCGGCTATTGTTAAAGCAAATGTATGCTCAAGGTAAGTGGTATAGCAAGTCCATCAAAGGGAGGCTTGTTCTATAAATAAGTATCAAAAATGATTTAAATGTTGATAGGCTAACTTCATAAAATACTAGTAATGAATTGGTTATAGTAAAATCATTAAAAATTTAGTTGTTCCTTATTTTCGACTAATTTTGCTTAGATTTTTATCAATTCAAACTGATGTTTCAATGCTCGAACACAAAATCTTCAAGCTGATTAAAGTGCTTCACAGCAGGGAGCTCACCACCGTTGAAAAATACCTATCCTCGCCAACTATCAGCGCAAACAGCGACTGTGTAAAGCTGTTTGCCCAAATTTGCAAATTCCACCCCGAGATGGATAACCCCAAGCTAACCAAGGAGCGACTTTACGGCAAGCTCTACGGTAGGCAGCCCTACAACGATGGCAAGATGCGCAAACTCATGACGCAACTAACCCAGTTGATTGAGGAGTACCTGTTGCACCAAGAATTGAAAAAATCGGAGGGACTACGGGCTAGGCTACTGGCCAAGGCCCTCGGCGACAGAAACGGTTTCGAGTTGTTTCTGGAAGCCGTGGAATCCAGATTAAGAGAATTGAACAAGCAGCTTGATAGGGGGCGAGATTATTTTCGGGAAAGCTACGAACTGAACGAATTGATTTTTTTTCATCCTGGATCCGACAAACTCAACAAACGAAACGAATATTTGAACAGAGCCTCTGATTATTTTGAAAGATACTTCACCTTAGTAACGCTTCAGATTGAGGCGAATAATGTCGTGAGAAACCGCCTTGAGAAGGGACAAAGTTCCGATTCCTATTTACAAGTGGTAATGCAAGTTTCAGAGAAGCCCGAGTTTGTATCGTCCAGCGCTATCAATTTTTTCCGGCATCTTGTTATTTTGTTGCAAGACCAAGAAGCAGAAGACCTCGACCAATTTAAGAAAAGCGCATTCGAAACCTTCGACCAGTTGAGCCGATTTGAGCAGGATTTTGCCATTAATCTGCTAAGGAGTTACGCTGTGCCAATGGCCAACAATGGATCAGTACCACATAGGCAGTTTATATTGGACTTGTACAAAATAGAACTGGAGCGAGGCTTTTTTGCAAACATTATCAGTACTGGTGCCTTTATGAATATAGCTTCTTTAGGACTGTCGGTTGATGAATTTGATTGGGTTGATTATTTCGTGAATAACTTCAATCAACACCTCCCGCAAGACGAAAGGGAAATTACCCTTAACTACTGCAAGGGAATTTGGTACTACCAAAAAGGTTTGAAAAGTAACTCATTGGAGGATTTTTACAATGCCATACAAAGCATGAACTTGGTTCCCATCCGGGCGGGAGCGAAATTTGATATCAGAGTTCGTCCATCCCTTTTACGAATTCATTATGAGATTTTTGAACGAGGGAAAGAGACGCTGGATGAATTGCTAAGCCAGGCGAGGAATTTTGAAAGGCATCTCAATGGGAGCGGCTTGTACTCAGAACCAGCTCAGGCTTCGTACCACAGTTTCCTTCGCTATTTCAAGACTCTTGCGCGGCTAGTGAGCAGCCCAAATCTTAAGAAATCAACTGTGCTTAGATTCTTAAACAAATTGGATTTGGAAGAAGGTAATATCACTTTGAAGTCTTGGCTTCAAGAAAAAGCCAAGGGGTTAGCCGCTACTGACTAACCCTTTGATTTGGCAAGTATTACACATGTATTACATCATCAGACCCAATAAATCCCGAGGATTCACCCCCGCAGTCTGTCCTAAAATAAAAAATGTAGTCACCAGCCTGCAAGCCGCTGAAAGTGAAATTTGAACTCCCCGTGGAATATTCTGGACTAGTGTAGCCATCAGCCTTACGGACATACTTTACCTTAAACCCAGTGGAGGAGCAGCCACAATCATCCCAGTCGAAGGAGATGGAACCAGAGGCTTGAGCGGTTACATGCACATTGGAAGGCTCTGGGCATGTGTTATCGGCATTCTTATAGGAACTAGTTCCGAATGCCATCAAACATGTGGCAAGAAGTAGAAAAAGATGTTTTTTCATGTAATTTTTTTTTTTGCGGACGAAACCGCAAAGAGTGAATGAATGATATACCAGTCTCCACCCCGAGCCAGGACACATCCCGTACCGGACAATGGTAAAATGGCAAAAGCCCCTCCTGGCCTGTCAGCAGCAGCTCACAGGCAACGTGGATTTTTCAGTCTAAAAGTGGATAAGCAACACACAGTGAATGCTGCTCGAAGAACGCTTACAGTAGCACCAAATTGAAACGCTACTGCACCTGTTCAATTACAGCTGTTTTGTCGGTAAAAGATGAAAGCTGTTTTGCTATGCTCGAAGAAGATTGACGTTCACGCACAATACAGAACTGGGGAGTTGCAATGCGCATCGAGCTACAGGCTGGATTTTATAGTGTATAAAGCAAGATTAGTAGGCCAAGTGGGGAAGCAATTTTTGGCCCCTATTTTTTGAGCAGAGCAAAAATCGGGCAAAACTAAGCTAAATGTAAATTAAAGTATATTGTTTTGTGACATTTAAAATTGAGCATTTTTATTTTGATTATAATATAAGCACTCAATAAATTCAAAATCTCCTATTGGTTTGCCATCCTACTTTTACAATACCGAAAGTGGTCGAATTTTAAACACATTAAATAAAAATTTAATTACTTGGCAAGGTTATTGTATTTTAAAAGTATCTAATACGAATTCAAAGAAGAACCCTTTGGGCGCAAACACTAGAGTTGCCCAAAACTGATTCTTTACCCTCAACCGATTCTTGTTCCCACATACTGCGAGACTACCTACACGCCCAGCTTTTTTATTTAAATAATTGGTAATCAGTTATTTGTGTAAATATTTTTAGACTAAGCTTGGCAGAATAACAAATTTTAATCCATTTGCCGTGAAACACTTCAACCTACTCTGGGCTGTTCTCGCATGCCTGTCCTTTACAAACTTTTGTTACGGTCAATGCACCTTGGCCTGCAACGACCTAGTCAATGTTTCCCTTCCTCCAGAGGGTTTCGGTATCATCACCCCAGAAATTGTACTTGATGGAGAGGAGACTTCCTGTGCTGGCCCAAAGACAGTGACTGTGTTCTCGCCTGAAGGTGAAAACTTGCACGATACTGTGACATGCGACCAGCTAAATTTAACATTAAATGTTACCGTTTTTGACTTAAACTCAGGCAACTCCTGCTGGGGAACACTCTTCATCCAGGATTATTTGCCCCCAATCATCACCTGTGCCGATCTCACGGTGGACTGCACCGCAGACCTTTCGCCGGACAGCTTGGGCTATGCGATGGTCGTTGACAATTGCGACCCCGACCCCAATCTGACTTACACCGGGCAGCCTGTCATGCAACCCTGCAACAGCCAGTTCAGCGCCATTTTGATGCGCACCTGGTATGCTTCGGACGCCAGCAACAACTACGCAACGCCCTGTGTACAAAAGATATACGTCAAACGCCCAAGCTTTGCAGACATCGTTTTTCCGCTAAACCTTGATGGATTTCAAGCACCAGCGCTCTCGTGCAGCGATCCCAACACCGACCCCTCCAACACCGGCTACCCGACAATTGATGGCAAACCCGTCTCGCAATACTGCAAAATGAACGTCACCTACGAAGACCTCGTCATCGGTGGCTGTGCCAACGAGCAGAGCGTCATCCGCTCTTGGTTGGTGCTGAACTGCTGCACCAACGAGATACTCGAGCACAACCAAATAATTAAGGTGGCCGACGACATGGGGCCAGTTATGAACTGTCCCGATACCCTGACTTTTGGTACAAACGGCCCAAGCTGCGCAAGCACCTTCTTCCTGCCCGCCATGAGTGCCACCGACAATTGCTCGTCCACCATCACCTGGCGTACGCTTACGCCTTGGGCCACCATGAACAGCAACGGCGGTATGGTGTACGCATTGCCGCAAGGCAGCTATATTGTCACTTATGAGGCTACGGATGCTTGCGGCAATGTCTCGACCTGCCAAGTGACTGTCATCATCACGGACAACGTTTCGCCAGTGGCCATCTGCATTGAGTTCACCGTGGTCGCATTGAGCAACCAAGGTCTTGCCTCGCTGGCAGCTGCCGTCCTGAACAGCGGCAGCTACGATGCTTGCTGCCCAAGCGTTACTTTTTTGGCAAAAAGGATGGATCAGCCTGCTGCTCCGTTCACGCCAACCGTTCAGTTTAACTGTGCGGATGTGGACAACCCAGTTGCGATTATTTTGCAGGTAACCGACTGCAAGGGCAACACGAATACCTGCATGGTGCAGGTGGACGTGCAGGACAAAAATCCACCAACGATTATTTGCCCACCGAACATCACGATTCCTTGCTCCACGTTCATGCCGCCAGCACTTTCGCTAACGGGGTCGCCAACGACCACAGACAACTGCGGCATTGACACCTTGTATTTTTCGGATGTAAACAACACGAACATGTGCGACGTGGGTAGCATCATCCGCACCTTCACAGTAGTAGATATTGCGGGGTATCAGACGTCTTGTTCGCAGGTCATCACTACCATTGACAACACCACTTCGCAGTTTTTCTTTCCGCCCGATACCATCTTGGGCTGCGACCATCCTCTCGACAGCCTCCAGGTTGGAGAGCCTTCGGTCGTTTCGGATTGCGAGTTGTTCGGGCTGAACATTCATGATGATATTTTTCCGATACCCTGTGGCCTGAAGATTTACCGCACCTATACCTATTTGGAGTGGTGCAGCGGCATGGACACCTCCTACACCCAGTTCATAAAAGTGCTTGACACCAACCCGCCCGTTTGGGACGACCCCGTTGGCTCGCAAGACCGGGTGTTCCTTTGCGGCAGCGATGTCGTGAAACCACCACCACCAACGGCAACCGACTACTGTTCGACGGATTCGGTGTATGTCATCACGGACGTGACGGTGTCCGGCGGCTGCCCAAACCAGTTCATGAGAACTTTGACCTACGGCGCCATTGATACCTGTGGCAATATCTCTGTGCCATTTGTGCAGCAAATCATTGTCAACGACACCGTGCCGCCACATGCCAACCCGCTTCCAAACATCGGTCCGTTCGACTGCTTTGCCAACATACCAGCACCAGACGTGAACGACGTGACGGGCGAGGCCGACAACTGCATCGGCACGGTGACGGTGACTTGGCTTTCGGACACGGGCAACCCCGGTTGCATCGGCACGGTGGTGCGGACTTACCAGCTTTCGGACGCCTGCGGCAACGACTCGTTGATTACTCAGAGCATCCTCATCAACGACAACGTGACGCCGACGGCTGATACGCTGCCGTCGCAGAACCTATCTTGCGCCAGCGAAATACCTGCACCAAACGTGGCGGACGTTACGGGCGAAGCTGACAATTGTGGCGGCCCTGTGACCGTTCAGTTTGTGTCAGACCTGGGCAATCCTGGCTGCAATGGCACAGTGGTGCGCACCTACAGCCTGACGGACACCTGCGGGAATTCGGCTTTGATTACCCAAGATTTCAACATCAACGACACCATTCCACCAACGGCCTCGTGGCCGGATACCATTCAGGAAGTCATCGTGGGCTTGTCCTGTGATACATTCGTAATCGTACAAGCATCGGCCACCGACAACTGCCCTGGCAACCCGGTGACCATCACGAACAGCTTCAATGTCAACGGTGCAAATGCCAGTGGCCTTTACCCCGTCGGTGAAACCATCGTGACCTGGACTTTCACGGATGGCTGCGGCAACGCTGTGATGCAACAGACCGTGGTGAATATTTGTGAAACAATCACACCAACCATTACCTGCAACACCATCACCATTGATATTGACTCGAACGGAATTGCCCTGCTGAACATTGACAGCCTGCTGGCCGCTGGCTTCATTGGTGGCATTGACAATTGCTCCGACGTGACTTTCGATATATCGCCGGACACCATCACCTGTGCCGACCTAACTGGAGATCCAACCATCTTGCCATATATGCTGACAGTGACCGATGCTTGTGGCAACTCAACCACCTGCAACAACGCCACTGTAGTGGTGAGTGACCCCTTGAATATTTGTTTCATGGACGACACGCTGGTGGTCAGTGGCCTGATTTTCAACGAATACCACTCGCCCTTGACGGGCGTTGACGTGCAGCTCTCGGACAATGGCAACATGAGCCACGCATTTACCGCCAACTACGGCCTGTTTGTGTTTCAAAATGTGCCGCCGGGCATGAGCTGTCAGTTGCAGCCCGTTAAGAACAGCGGATTGCTGAACGGTGTCACCTCGTTTGACCTCGTGTTGTTGAACAACCATATCCTGGGCACCCAACTGCTCGATTCGCCCTACAAGCTGATTGCGGCGGACGTGAACAATTCTGGCAGCATTTCCACCTTCGATATGGTGGCGCTGCGCAAGGCTATCCTGCATTTGACCGATTCATTCCCGAACAACGAACCGTGGCGGTTCATCGAGGCGGGCTACGATTTCCCGAACCCTGCCAATCCGTTCGTCGAGCCATTGCCCGAAAACACTTGGTTGAACGACATGAACCACGACATGACGGGGCAAAACTTTGTAGCGGTAAAAATCGGCGACCTGAACAACAATGCCGTGCTCAACTTCAACGAAGAGGAGGTCGAGGAGCGCAACCAAGTGGGCGAGTTGACCCTTGCCGTGCCAAACTGGAAGCTCGAAGGCGGGAAGGAGGTGCGCATACCCGTCACCTGCGGCGATGCCGTTGACTTGGCCGCGCTGCAAGGCACTATTGAGTTCGACCCAACGGTAATGTCGTTCGTGGGTGCAATGCCGGTGGGGCTGGACGGCCTGGGCGCCGACAACTTCGGCGAACCTGCCACGGGCAGCCTGACCATGAGCTGGCACAACGCCTCCGGGCAGCCGCTCGAAGCGGGCAGCACCTTATTCTACCTGCAATTTCTGATGTATGAAGATGCCTCCGTCGAAGAGGCAATAGCAATGAATTCCACAATAACGCCGGCCATTGCGTACAAAAATGGCGGTATTCCCTTGAACGTCCGCTGGCGCATCCACGAGGCACCACAAATGCCCGTGGATGCTGCCCCGCTTTTCTCGCTTGGGCAGAACCGGCCGAACCCGTTCAACAACGAGACCCGTATCGAATTCATGCTCAAGGAAAAAATGCCCGTACAACTTGAAATCATTGACCTAAGTGGCAGGAAAACCATGTTGCTGCAAGACACCAGAGAAGCCGGTTGGCACGAAGTGGTGGTGGACAAAACCATGATGGGCGGCCCTGGGGTGTATATTTACCAACTCATCACGCCAAGCGGCACGGAGCGGCGGAAGATGGTGTTTCAGTAAATTGTTGAATTGCTGAATTGTTATATTGTTATTCGTGACAACAATATAGCAATTCAACAATTCAACAATAAGATAAACAGCGAAACCCCTTGCATTTGCAAGGGGTTTCGTGTTGATCACCGGAAGTCTTTTCCGGTGTTAGTCGTCACCGGAAAAGATTTCCGGCGCACCTAATTATTTAGCAGAAAGGGGGGCAGCAGCCTGGCTCGCAGATGCCACCACAGCAGCCGCTAACCATTGCGTAAACCGCACCTGCGATGGCCGTGATGGCCAAACCTATCAAGATTGCACGTTTCATAAAAATGGATTTTAAAAGAAGGTGGTGGAGAAATGACGTTTTCGCTATTTGCCCACCGGAAAAAATGAACTCGTCCAACCACAGCATCCCGCTGGGCTGGTTAGCTGTGATGCGAAAACTCTGGGGGCTGAAAATGCTCGTTGGTGATGGTGGAACGGAGGGTTTTGGTTTGCTCGTTGGGGCGTGTGTTCTTTTCGCCTTCGGCAAAATCGGGCAACTGCGCAGCCTGCTGGCAGTAGCAACAGCAGGTAAAGCAGCACTGGAATGGCACGCAGCAACCGTCCGGTGAGCTTTCATCCTCATTGCCCTCCGGGCAACCGGGAAGGGTGGGGGAGGCCGCACATGCCATCATTTCCACACTGCACGCTGACTCCCCGCAACTGCCAAACAACGCCTGCTTCAGCGGCTGCTTCAGCGGCTGCCACAAGGGCTGTGTGCTGAGCACAGCAAACTGAATGGCGAGTATGAAGGCGATTTTGTGCACGAAATGAAATTGAGTTGCTTGATTTGCGCAGGCAAGTCTCCGTGAAAAAAGGCGTGGATGCAAGCATTTAACAGACTTTAACGCCTTCAGATGCGGAAAAAAATCTTGTGCTTGTGCAGAAACTTGCACAGCCCCCAGTAGATGGCCCAAACCAGCAGCGAATTGGTGACGGCCAGCGCCGCCTTGCCAAGGCCGAGCGCCCCGAGATACCCATCGTTGAAAATGCGGACGGTCGGCACCAGCCACTGCACCCCGACCGTTTCGAAGAAAAGGTAAATGAAAATGGAGTTCATGCCCACGACCACAAACGGGAAGGTCCAACCCTGCACTTTTCGGAGGTCAATCAGCCAGTAAAACAAGGCCAGTGCCAGCAGCGCCCACCCGCCCGACGCAAAGGCAAATGCCGTGGTGGAGATGCGCTTGACAATGGGCGTGATGCCCGCCCAGTGCAGCCCGTAGCCAATGACCAGCCCGACGATGCCCGCCGCGACGAGGATTTTCACCCTTCGGAAATCGGGGGTATCGGACAGTAGCAACTTACCACAGAGCGCTCCCCAGATGGTGTGTGCTGCCGTAGGCACACAGTTGATCGTGACCCAACCGCCACCGTTGTTGAGCTTGCCCATCAGGAGCAGGTCCACCATGCTGCCGAAGTTTTGGTCCATGATGAAGGGGGTTGGCGAATAAGCTCGGTAGCAGATTTCGGTGATGGCCAGCAGCAGGAAGGAAACGCCCAACTGCACCTTCCAAGGGGTGCGCATGAGCAGGAAGGTGACTGGGATGGTGAAGGAGAGTTGCGTCAGCACGTTCCAAAGCTCGAACACCATCTTGCCGCTGTACACGCAGTGCAGCCCCGTGCCGAACAGGAACAAGAGAAAGCTGCGCCAGAGAATATGCCGGAGGCACAGCCCCCAAGTGTCGCCCCGACCGAGCCGACTTTGCAACGAAAACGGCATGGCCACTCCCACGATAAACATAAAAAACGGCTGAATCAGGTCCCAAAACCGAAGCCCCTTCCAAGGGTGGTGGTGGAACTGCTCCACCACTCCGTGCAACCAATTTCCCTCCGGGAACGCCTGCGCCAACGAGTCGTACATCAGCGCAGCCTCGCCAGCGAGCAGGAACATGGTGACGCCCCGAAAGGCATCGAGCGACAGGAAGCGGTTTTTCATTTTGTTTGATGTCGGAAACCGAAATCTTGGTAGAGCGGTGGCCTCAAATCCTCAATTCAAATACCCACTCTTCACCCAGCAGTCAATCTTGTTGATGTCCGAGTTGCTGAGTTGGCTACCTCCGCTTGGCATTGGCTCGCAGCCGCTGCCGTGGTGGATGGCGCAGAGGACATCCTTTTTATCAAAAGCAATTTTTGACTTGGCGTAGTCGGAGAGGTCAATGCCCTCGCCAGCAGTGACGGCATCTTGGCAGCCAGCGGTGGCACAATTTGCGTCGAGGATGGCCTTGATGCTGTTGGAATAGGTGTTGTCCGCTGCGACAATGGCGGAGCAATCGGCGTTGGCAGCGTAGTCAACGCCGGAGCTGTCCTTGCCGCAGGAGTAGGCTACGAAGAGCAGTGAGAGCGAAAAGAGCGTGAGAGCGAAAATGGTCTTGCGCATCAGTCGTGAATTTTTTTTTGGATGAAAAAAGCTTGCAGCGACATGACGAGTCCGATGCCGCTGAAGCGGCGGCGAAGTTACGAAGTGGGATTCCTTGCGGCAAATACAGATGATTTTTTTCACCGAAGGCAGCACAATCCCCGCCCAAACGTATTAGCCCCATGCTTTGCGGAGCGGTTCATATTAAAAAACTGCCTGATGGGGCAAACCAATTTCCTGTTGCCAACCTTAGTGGGTAGGGTTGGGGATGAACAACCATCAATCCTTTTAATAAGCAAACCCGGTCAGCGCCAACAGGGGTTCCATTGAACGCCTGGGGCGAGGCCATAAACTGAGTTATACCATGTTTTTGAACTTGAAAAAGAATTTCACACTGCTCACCATTTTGATGCTTGCCCTTGTTTTCGTGGGTACTTCTTGCAAGAAGGACGATGAGAAGACGTCAAAGGATTTCCTCACTGCACATGATTGGAAGATTGTGTCCAGCACGTTGGGTGGTGCCCCAATTGTCATTGATGCATGTGACTTGGACGACGTCATAACTTTCCATGAGGATGGCGAACTCCATTTTGACGAAGGTGCAACCAAATGTGAAGCAACCGACCCACAGGAGACGATGGGCACTTGGTCTGTCTCTGACAAGACTGATCCCGAAACCCTGACCCTAACCTACGAAGAGAATGGGGTTCCGGTGGTTGAAGAGTACGACATCACTGAACTTACGGACAATAAAATGGTACTGACCATTGAGGTGCCGTTTTTTGGAACCATCGTAAATACGTTTGAGGAATTCTAAGCAGACCTCGATTATGTAAAAAAGCCGCCGGACATCCATCTGGCGGCTTTTTTTATGTCTTTTTTGAAAAAACGCCCGCACACCTTCCAACCATCCAAACCCTTCCGCGTCCTTATCACAAAATCACCCGACTTTTTTCGCAAACTTTGAGGAAAAACTGACTTGACGGCCATCGAGACCATATCGGAAACAGAACTGGTGCGGCGCAGCCTTGCTGGCGAGGAGCAGGCGCAACGGCAACTCTATGGCCGCTACGTTGGGGCCATGTTCCATACCGTGCTGCGCCTGACGGCCAACCGCTCGGATGCCGAGGATCTGACGCAGGAGGTCTTCGTGAAGGTCTTTGAAAAGCTGGATTCGTTTCGGGGGGAAAGCACCCTCGGCGCTTGGATCAAGCGCATCGCCGTGAACACCACGCTGAATTTCTTGCGTACAGCCAACCGCCTCCAACTCGTGGCATTTGACAGCCAGGCCGCCCCGCCTGACGAACCGGAGGTGGACGAGGCAGCTTGGGCGCACGACATCCGGCGCATCCACGAGGCGATGGCCGGGCTGCCCGACGGCTGCCGCCTCGTGTTCAACCTACACCTACTAGAAGGCTACCGTCACCAGGACGTGGCCCAGATGCTCGGCATCACGGAATCCACCTCGAAGACACAGTACATGCGGGCGAGGCGGCTTTTGAGGGAGAAATTGGGAAATTGAAAATTATTGAAAATGAGCGACCTAGAAAAATACATCCTCGAAAATCGGGACGAACTCGACCGCATGGAAGCCGTGCCGGAGGAGGCCATGTGGCAAAAGATACGTGCCAAAACCGTCCAGCAGAAGCCACCCGCCAAAGTTGGGTTCAATTGGAAAATGCTGTCCATTGCTGCACTCGTGCTGGCGCTGGCAGGGTGGGGGCTTTTGTTTTTCAAAAAGCCTTCGACCGTGCCGACCGCGCCTCCGCAGAAGTTGGAGGTGCCCGTTGCGGAGCAAAACAAGCCCGCCGAGCAGCCTGGTCAGCCCGATGCGGAGCAAAAAGAAACGCCACAAGCGGCACAAGCGGACATTGCGCAAGCGCAAAAAACAACCCCGCCGAGCCACCGACCGAACAAAAAGCGGCTAGTGAAAAAAGCAAAGCCCACCGACCCGATAGCGCCAGCATCGGAGTTATCGGAGGAGGAACGGCAGTTGCAACAGTTGGTGGCGCAGAAGCAGCGGGAAATCGGCCTCGACACCCTCAACCGGGCGGCCTACGCCGATTTGCTGAACGAGCTGGATGAACTCGAAATCTCGGTGGAGGAGGCCCGGCGTGACCTCGGCGGCATGCCGCAACGGGAGCGCCTCATGGAGACGCTCATCCGGTATTATGAACTGAAAATCAAGATTCTGGAACAAATCAATTATGAAATCAATAAAAGGAAATACCATGAAGCTTTGGAAAAAAGGATTTAGCCTGCTGCTGTTAACGGCGGCTGTTTGGGCGCTGATGCAATCGTTTGCGCCAGCGAAGTTGGAGCGCAGCAAGGTCATCAAAAAGGACTTCGACGCCAAGTCGGCGGTGGCGGCGAACCACCAGTACGGTCCGCTGACCATCAAAAAGTCAGGCGACGGGCGCATCCACCTCGAAGCGGAAATGCTGCTGACCGGCTCGGACGAGGAGAGCATCGAGGACGTGCTGGGGCGCTTTGATGTGGAGGTGGCGGAGTCGCCAACCGAGCTTCGGCTGGAAACTGACCTCGGCATTGAGGGCTGCAACACCATCAACAACCGGATGACCATCAAGTACAAGGATGGCCACAAGGTGAAGGGCATCAACGAAATGACGGTGAAGATGACGCTGTTCGTGCCCAACCCCGAGCGGCTCTCGCTGGAGAACAAGTATGACCGCATCGAGCTGGCCGACGACTACAACGGGGCGCTGCGGGTGTCGCTTTACAGTGGCGACCTCGTGGCCGCCAACCTCGGCGGCTCCCTCGACCTCGAACTGAAATACGGCAAGGCCAAGCTTCAAAACATTGGCATGGCCAAGCTGGAAATTTACGACTCAGAGGTGCGCACTGGCGACGTGCAGCAGGCCGAGGTGTCCAGCAAATACTCGCAGTTCGTGATGGGCGATGTGGCGGGCAACTTGAAACTCCAGACCTACGACGAGCATTGGCAGGTGGGCAGCGTGGGCGGCCAATTGACGCTGGATGACAAGTACTCGGACTTCAAGTTTGCCAATATCGGCGGGGCGAGCATGATGCTGTTCGATGCCGAATTCACCGCCGAGGAAGTGGGGAATATGGAGATTCGGGACACGAAATATTCAGCGTACAAAATCACAACGGCGGGCAGCCTCAAGCTCGGCAATGTGTTCGACGACGAGTACCGGGTGCAGGTGGCGGGCCGTATCGAAGCGGAGGACTCCAAGTACACGGAGTATAGGGTGGGGAAGTTGGGCAAGCAGTTTACCCTCAGGCAGTCGTTCGACGACACGGTGGAACTGGAGGGCGTGGCGGCGGATTTCAACCAAATCGGCATTGACGGAAAGTACACGGAGTTGACTTTGAGCATTGCCGAAGGCGCCCAATTCAAGTTTGAGGTGGACATGAAATACGGAAAGGTGAACTACCCAGATAGGAGGGTTGAGACCCGCAAGCACTTGGAAAAGGACAGCCAAATCACGATTGAGGGGAACGTCGGTGCGGCGCAAACTGGCGGGCAGGTGAACAGCCTTAAATTGAGCGGGTTCGACAATACTTTGGAGTGGAGGGATTGACGATTTTGGATTGACGAGTGACGATTGGGCGTACAGGTAACCAATCGTCACTCGTCAATCCAAAACCGTCAATCAAATAGGATGCTCACGTCCTCCTTCAACCTCACCATCAGCTCCGGTCGGTTTACGGGCACTCGGATGGTGAACAGCACATCATAATTTTGGTAAAAGCCAGCCTTCTGGTGGTACCAGTGGCTGCCGTAGAGGAAGTTTACCTCGTAGTAGTCGTCGCCGTTGATGATGGAGAGGATGTTGACCTGTTGCCCAGTGACGGAGGCAGATAGCACCCGCATCCGCTGCTCGAAGGCAAGGTGCGAGTCTTGCTTTTTATCGGTCACCGTGCCGATGACCGACACCTCGCCCAACTGGTCAGGTGTTTTGAAAATAAGGCTGTCCTCGTCAGCGGAGAAGAAAGGATTGGGGAAAAGCGACGCCGGGTAGTCGAGGCAATAATGGAAACGCTGGCTGCAGTAGCGCTGGGCAAACAAACTGTTGGGCGCCTTTGACCCCAACAGGGTCAAGCACAGCATGATGGCACCGGATGATATGAAAATGGTGGTTTTCAATGACTTCGCAAGGAAGTTGCAAAGCAAGTGCCACTAACCGAGCCATGAGGCCAGCAGCGCTTCCAAGCCCGGCCTCCGATGAAAATTCCCCACCCAAAGAGGTTGTACCATAAGCGGTTTATGCCGAAGGCACAATTGAATTATACTTCTCACTAGTGCTTTGTCAAATAAATAATGACGGGTCAAAAAAACTATCGTATTTGCCCCTCCTCGCCGCCTTCGGCGGCTCGTCGGGGGAGAGGGTCTTTTGGGGCGGCTGCGCCGCCCCAAGCCCCTTGCTTTAACCCGTCATTATTGCTTTGACATGGCACTAGTAGGTTTTGTGCAAATCAAAAATTATGCACCGTTACCCCCTCCTCGCCGCCTTCGGCGGCTCGTCGGGGGAGGGGGCTTTTTGGGGCTTCGCCCCCAAACCCCTATTTGCGCAGAATTTATGATTCAGGCTTTTCTCGCAAAAATGCGCATGGTTTTAAACCGGAAGCAACGGTTTTACTGAGCATATGACAAACCTCATTCGGATGCCTGACAAACCTCATCATTCGCCTTGGCTCGTCCACGGAACTTGCCGCTCGATTCCACCTTGGGGGTTTCGCAAAAAAAGCCTTCAAGGAGTGAAGCGGAACATCAAATACCTATCATACCTTTAGGTCAAAATTATCAAAACAACATGGAAACAAAATTATCGAACCCGGCCCCGTTGGGCCTCATGGGATTTGGCATGACCACTGTCCTGCTCAACATCCACAACGCAGGCTTCTTCCCAGTCAGCGCCATGATACTGGCAATGGGCCTTTTCTACGGTGGCCTCGCACAGATCATCGCAGGCATCTTTGAGTTCAAGAAGGGCAACACGTTTGGCATGACGGCCTTTATCTCCTATGGTTTTTTCTGGATCACGCTCGTGGCACTGTGGGTCTTCCCCGAATTTGGCTGGGCGAAGGGCGCTGCCACCGAGGTGCCCTACATGGGCTGGTTCCTTTTCCTATGGGGGGTCTTTACCTTTTTCATGTGGATAGGCACGCTCAACAAGAACAAGGTGCTCCAGTTCATTTTCCTCAGCCTGTGGATTTTATTCTTCCTGCTGGCCATCCGTGACTGGACGGGGTCGGCGCTTATCGGCACCATTGCTGGTTACGAAGGCATCATTTGCGGTGCCTCGGCGATTTACCTCGCCATGGCGGAGGTGCTGAACGAGACGAGGAACAGGGAGATTTTACCCATCGGTTAATTGCGGCTGGCTATGGTGGCTTTGATTGACCAAATCGCTGGATGGCATCCAGTGCTGCAAGCGCTGGGTGCCACCATTTTTACTTGGAGCGTTACTGCACTCGGGGCGAGCTTGGTTTTTTTCTTCAAGAATTTCAACCAGAAAGTGTTGGACAGCATGTTGGGGTTTGCTGCTGGCGTGATGCTGGCGGCGAGCTTCTGGTCATTGCTGGCACCTGCCATCGAGATGAGTGAGACGGTGAGCAGTTGGCCAAAATGGTTCCCTGCCGTGACCGGGTTTTTGGGCGGAGGGCTGTTCATGGTGCTCATTGACAAGGTGTTGCCACACCTCCACCCCGGCCTCGAAAAGGCGGAGGGGATACCCACGGGCTGGCGGCGGAGCATCCTGCTGGTGCTGGCCATCACCCTCCACAACATCCCGGAGGGACTGGCCGTGGGCGTGGCATTTGGTGCGGTGGCGCACGGCCTACCGACCGCCACCATCGGTGCGGCGGTGGCATTGGCCATCGGAATTGGCCTCCAAAATTTCCCAGAAGGAACGGCGGTGTCCGTGCCGCTGCGCCGGGAGGGCATGTCCCGTGGCAAGGCTTTTTGGTACGGGCAACTATCGGGCGTGGTGGAGCCGGTTTTTGGCGTACTGGGTGCCTGGGCGGTGCTGTCCATGCAAGGGGTGCTGCCCTATGCGCTGTCCTTTGCCGCAGGCGCCATGATTTTTGTGGTGATAGAAGAGTTGATACCGGAGTCGCAACAGGCTGGCAATACCGACATGGCCACCGCTGCCACCCTCATTGGTTTCAGTTTGATGATGGTGTTGGACGTGGCCTTGGGATGAATTCCTTTGCAACGGCTTGGAACATTTGTACTTCACTGTACCGCAACTTCCTATCTTTACTCCCAATGAAACAGTCGAATTTCCTTCTCGTTGTGCTGCTGCTCTGCGGCGGTCTCACTGCCTGCCATCGGGTAGGGGAGCAGTCGGTGGTGGCCGAGCCTGCCCTGCTTGCTACGTTCAAATCCATGCCCACGCCGGACACCCTGCACTTCGAGCTACCAGAAGCCGACGCCGTGGAACCGCCCGGCGACACCATCCCGAACGCCCTGTTCTTCACTTCGCTCGACACGGCTTGGCTGCGGGAGATTGACTACGTGGCGGATTCCGCCGAGGCGGTGGTGCTCGGCAAGGGCCGCTTTTCCCTTGCGGAAAATTACGACGCCTGTCTCGTGGACATCCGGCAGTCCTGGTTCCGGCACCAGTCGCTGCTGGTGTACGACAAGTTGCGCCATGCCTTCACGGGCAGGGTGACGGTGGCCGAGTGGTACGGTGGCGAGGGTGGGCAGGTGCTCACGGGCAGTTGGTTGCTCGACGTGGATGGCGATGGCAAGAAAGACCTCGTCCGCCGGGAAATCGAGCACTCGCTGGTGATGCAGGGCGACGACGAGCCGCTGGATAAAACCGTAGAAAGGGCCAGTTTGCTGCTGTGGAAAGATGGCCGTTTCGTGCCTTCGCCAACGGCTGACTCGGCGGCGCTGGTGAAGCGGTTTCCGATAAAATCGGCGTGGTAGGGCGGTGAAACTGCCCTACCACGCATTTGCATTCCTAACCTTGGAACCCCTAAAAAACCCTTTTTAAACCGACTCGCTGTACGTCCGACTTCACTTCCTCACCACCAGCACCCTCCCCGTCTGCATCGCCCCCTCACAGCCCGGCGACCAGCGCCATTGCAACAAGCCCTGCGGCACGCTTGCCACGTTGACCTGCTGCTGGCCATTGCCTTGCAAGCGCAGCTTGGCCACGACCCGCCCATCCGTTTGCACGAGCGTCAGACAGCCTTCGTCGTCGCTTCGGTTGATGATGGTCAACTGGTCGCTGGCAGGGTTGGGGTAGAGGAGCAGGTCGGCATTGCTGGCAAACTGCTCGTCCGTTTCGGTCACGATGGTCGTCACGGCATCGGGGTGTCCGGGGGCTGCTTCAGCGTTGCCCACGTTGTCCACGGCGATGGAGTAGAACTCGTAGGTGTTGCCGCCTTCACCTGTGAAAATGGCCGTCGTTTCGGTCGTCCCGCCTTGCCACAGCACGGTGTCTGTGCCGTTCTGGATGTAGTAAATGTTGTAGTGTTGGATGCCGGAGCCTACATCGGTACCCGACCAGTTCAGTTCCACTTGCGCCGTGCCCTGTACGGGGTCAATCGGCAGGATGGCGCTCTGCGGAGCCACGAGGTCGAAAGTAACGAGGTGCTCGTTGGTAACGATGGCCGGGTTGGCGTCGAAGACGATGCTGGCCGTGTTCTTCACCTGCTGGTTGTTCAGCGGCGCATTTTTCAGTTTCACAAAGAAGGAGACAGCGCCCTGGCCTTCCGGCGAAGTAACGTTTGGCGGCAGGAAGCCCAAGTCGGGGTCTTCGATGTCCTCCAACGTGGTGGCGTCGAGGCTGCGGAAAGTCCAAGTGAGCAGACCCGTCTGCATGTCCAGTCTGCCATGCACCCTTGCCGTCACGCCGAGGTTGTCCAATTGTTTATCCAAAACAAACTCCCGCAGGCCCGGCTCCACGTACAGCACGCTGTCGCCGATATACACGTTGCCGAAGCTGAAAGTGGCGAGGTCGAACTTGGCGACGTTCAATTGGTCGGTGACGGTGACGGTGTGCGCCGGGGCAGTGGCGGTCGCCATGTTTTCAAAATGGATGGTGTAGGGGAAGCTGCGGGTGTCCCGCATGTAGTTCTCCGTGCCGAAGCCCGAAGGCCCGCTCTTCTCGTTCGGGTCGAGTGAGGAGACGGCGGTCACGGTGTTCGTTGTAGGGTTTTGCGGCTCGAACTCGGCGGGGCAGTTCTCGCCACTGCGCTCGTCACTAATCGTTGACGTTATTGCTGGTACATAGGCTTCGTTTATTTCCTCGTTAATGATGATATTGGCCACCCATCTTCCAATCTCCTTCCGGTCGAGAGAGTCGGTAACACCACATATTTTGGCAGCTAATCGAACATTTCTGATTAAGGTGGAGACAAAAGGGGGAATGGGCCTACGGGGGATTTGCCCAAATAACAACGCATCTCTATTAGCCCTATCCATTTGCAAGAAAATATAAACCGTAAGAAGTTTGACACACTCCACTTTGTCCTTCAGGCCCAAAGAATCTGGGGTTTTTGCGATTACATCGCCATGGCATTCCAGCTTGTTTTGGTTGATGGGCGATTGGAACCAGGGCTTCTCCGCCCAGGCATGGATTTTCAGGTTGCCGCTTGTTTTTACCCTTATTTTCATAGAGTTGGTCGAGCCTGCCTCGATAACCGGAAATATCAGTGGATAAACTCTGGTTGGATTTGGCTTGCCAAAAAGAGAATCCAGATACTCGAACATGACCTCTGCCGGGGGTTCGACACCGAGGGTATCCCAATCGAAAACCTTGACGTTCTCGAACTCGACCTGTAAGCCGGAATTGTTGGAAAATGCCAACCAAACCGGTACTGTATTGGCATCCACGTTGCCCCTGTTGCCGTAATTAACCGTGTAGGTAGTCCAAGTATTGAACAAAATACGGTCGCGCCCGGAGATACTTGCCCATGGGTCGGCAGCGACACCCTGCACGATATTGAAGCCGCCAGGCACGGTATAGGAAGGCCCGCCCGCCTTTTCGATGCGGAGTTCATAGTTGCCAACGGGCTTTTCCCGCAGGTCGAAACGGACGAAAATCGAACTTTTCCCCGCAAAGCCTGTAAAATTGGAAGTAGCAATGACCGTGCTGCCACTCATGATTCTTGCCACGTAGTTGGTGTCCAACCCACCGCCAAAGACCTGCACGGTCACGTCACCCGTGTTGCCGCCCTCGGCGGGCAAAGCCCTCGCCACGCCGGGCATCACGACCAATTGGCAAACTGTGTCAGCGCCGCCGACATTGTTGGCGATCAGGCAAACGTCGAAGTTGCCGGGCAGGGCGTACTCGTGGTAGGCGTTGACGGTGGTAGCGGTGTTGCCGTCGTCGAAGCTCCAGCCGTAGGTGCCGCCGTTCAGCGAGTGGTTTTCAAAGGTGAAAATATTGCCTGTTTGGGCATAGCTAAAGTCGGCGACGGGCGCAGGCAGCAAGCTCGACACGGCCTTGTACCTAAACTCGCTGCTGCCTTTTTTGAGCATCAGCCAATATTGACCAGCAGTGACCAGTCTGCTCAGGGTAACGTCGTCAGCGTTCCAGTTCAAGTACTGCTCCGCTATCTGCCCGTTGGCGTTGTACAGGTAGGCGGTTGCTGGTTGATAGCCTTCCTTTAGGATATGGAAGGAAAGCAGCCCGGCAGTTGGCACGTCCACCAGGTACCAGTCCTCCAGGTCAACGCCCGTGCCCGCTTTGTAGTAGCCAACCATGCCACCGATGGAGTCGCCGACCGCAAGGGTTAGTGCCTCGGATTGAACGCTGTTCGGCTCCGTGTCTTCTCCCCATTGGGGCGCTTCGATGGTGTTCGTCAGGCTATAGTCCATGGGGTCGTTGTTGCCCAAGACCTGGAAATAATAGGGGCCAGAAAGCAATGGGTAAGACCAGTCCCAACCTTCCGGTGGGCTGTCGTTCCAGTCGAGGAAAATTGGGCCAACGATATCAGGATTGCCGGGGTTCAGCCCATCCCGGAAGTGGATGGTCGTGGGCTGGTAGCCGTGCTTTTGGATGTTCAAATGGAAGATACCGCCATAGGGCACGTCAATTTTGTACCAGTCTTCTTGGTCAACACCGACGCCCGCATGGTAGTACGACACATTGCCGGAGACCGTGCCATTGGCAGGCATCACAGCGGCTTGGAGGGCTGTATTGTTCAGTTCCACGTCCTCCGGGAAATCGGGGGGAGTGAGGTTGGACGAGAACGTGTAGCTTTTGTCTTCGCCGCCGTATTCAATCTTGACGTAGTACTGCCCGGCAAGCAGCGCCCATGCCAATTGGTAACCGCCAGATGGAATGCTGCCCCCCGTCATTTGCATTTCTGTGATGAGCGGGAAGCCGGTAGTTTCGGCATCGTAGAGCCGTATCCACATCCACCCGCTGCCAGTGAAGGAAATGGGAAGGGCGAGCGTGCCGGACTGCGGCAGGTTCAGCAAGTACCAGTCTTGGTAGTCGCTGAAGCTGATGGACCCTGTTTGGGTGCTGCCAAGCGTGAAAACATTGGCTTGCGCCGGAGAGTCGTTGGGTTCAGTTTCGCTTTTTGCCACTTGGAAGCAAAGGCCAAATAGCAAAAGCAGGAGGATAGATTTTTTCATGGCTTAGTGTTTTAGTTAGGAACAATCAATCCCTCAAGCCATGAGAAGTGCAGTTCCAAAATTGACGAAAATGCCTGTTTTATGCCAATGACATTTGGCCTTTTGCGGCAATGATTTAATTCAATGATTGGTGGGGGTTTGCCCTGTTATACTTCGCACTAATAGATTTTGTGCAAATGAATTAAAGCAAAGCGCACTTGCCCCTCCTCGCCGCCTACGGCGGCTTGTTGGGGGAGGGGGCTTTTGGGGGCTTCGCCCCCAAACCCCTATTTGCGCAGAGTATAAAAAGCAGTGGCGAAGCGCAACTAAACCGCTTCGCCACCATGTTCAAACACTTGTTTCATCAACCTCTAAACCCCAAATGGATAGGTTTCTGGTATTTGATGGCCATCCGGCTGGATGTGCAGCGGGTGCAATGCCTTCGTTTCGTCCAGGAACACAAATGCGTCGTAGCGACGCGGCATGAGGCTGGACACATAGTTTCCAACTTCGTTCTCAGGGTGATAGACGACACCGATAGCCCGGTGTTCAAACTCCCTATTCCCGAGCACTTTCATGACTTCGGGGGTCATCAGCATCAGCCGGTCTTCTTTTCCAGCCAAGTGGAAAAGGTGCTCCCAACTCCCAACTTTTGAAGGTGGTACAGGCAGGCTCCGCATCACATCGCCCCATTTTCGGCCAGCGATAACGTGCCCAACATGTGAACCGAACCCGACTGCGAACACATTCTTAACCCCATACCGCTCCCGCGCAAGTTGCCCAACGTTTACCATGCCATGCGCCCTCATGCCCGTGGCCCTGGCGTCCCCGATATGGGTGTTGTGCTCCCATACGATGGCCTTACCGGCTGGCTCGTGAAAATCCACTAGCCTTTCCAGCGTCTCCATCATGTGCGTGTCACGGATGTTCCAGGACGTTGGCCCTGCCTGAATCATCGCCCGATAATAGTGCTCAGCGTTCACTGCCACATAGGCGTTTTGGCCGGTGTTCATGACGGCTTCATGGTCGGTGTTGTATTGCGGCATTTTGAAAAGCACCTCATTGAGCATTTCCACCACTTCGTTTTCGCAGGAAATTGGCACCCAAGGGTCAATGGTTGCCTTGGCATATTCACTGCCCTCATCGGTGTATGGTTCGAAACATTCCCAAGTCTTGAGCGCTGTTTTTGCGGCTGCCGGATCCACCTTGCTCAGGTAGTTGATGATGGACTCCAGCGATTCCCACAGGCTGTAAACATCGAGGCCGTAAAAGCCCACTTTCTTATTGGCTGGCAATTGGCGATTGTGTTCCCGGAGCCATTCTGCAAGTGCTATGACTTCCCAATTGGCCCACATCCACGTTGGCCATCGGTTGAAGGCATGTAGGACGTCTTGGGCGGAATCACCGCTGTCCTTATAACTTTTTACGTACCTGTTGAGGCGGTAGCAATCGGGCCAGTCGCCCTCGACTGCAATGAAGGAAAACCCCTTTTCCTCGATCAATCGTTTGCTCAGTTCCGTGCGCCAAGTATAATACTCGTGGGTGCCGTGCGACGCCTCGCCGAGCAGTACGCAACGGGCGTTCCCGATGGCCTCCATCAATGAATCAATGGCTTTTTCGTCGGGTAGTGGCACGGAGTTGCTTTTAATGAAATCCGTCAGGTTAAGAACCCCTCCATTCTGTTGGATGATGAAGCTGGACATAGTAATTTTTTGGCTAAAGAACACCCATATACTACCCTATGCAATGATGAGAATTATGCTGTTTGTTGAGAATAATCATAGTATAATGAAGGCCTTGAACAGTAATTTAAGCCCTCAATTTCTGTATTATGAAAAGAGTACCATTGACCACAGTATCAATCCCGGTGGACGGTGTGACATTGGATGCTTATATCACCGTTCCCGAGAATCCGAAGGGTATTGTCCTGTTTTCGCACGGCAGTGGGAGCAGCCGCCAAAGTCCAAGAAACCGCTTCGTCGCTGAGGTGCTGAACGAGAACGGCATGGCCACGCTGTTGGCCGACTTGCTGACGGAAGAAGAGGATAGTTTTTACGAAACTCGTTTTGACATCAAGCTACTGACCGAGCGGTTGGTCGGCATCACGAGATGGGCGCTCGAACAGCCAATGCTGGAAGGCTTGGGAGCGGGATATTTGGGAGCGAGCACGGGAGCTGCTTCTGCCCTGCGGGCGGCGGCGTTTCTGAAAGACGACATCCAAGCAGTGGTGTCGAGGGGCGGAAGGCCTGACCTGGCGGAAGACGCACTGCCATCGGTGAATGCGCCTACGCTGTTGATAGTTGGTTCGCTCGATGGGCCGGTCATTGAAATGAACAAGGCGGCATACAAAGCCATGCATTGCCAAAAAAAATTGGAAATCGTGGAAGGTGCCACTCACCTGTTCGAAGAACCCGGAAAATTGGAAGAAGTAGCTCGGCTTGCCACCCAATGGTTCGAGCGCTACCTGGTGAAAAAGCCACAGCCAGCGCTTTGAAAGTATGACGAGGAGAATTTTTTTAACGTGATATCGGAGATTAGTTCATTGTAAATCAATCAATTAGCCGCAGGGCGGCGATGATATTTGTAGGAAATCGTCAAACCCAACATTGAGCACCGGCGGTGCGGCAATAACATTTCCCACCGCTGGTGCTGAACGCCTTAATGTCACTTCGTTCTACAAATATCATCGCCGCCCCGCGGCTTGGCCAATCGCCGAACGCGTGTTTTTTCAATCAACCAAAAACAAAAATCATGTACTTCAGGAACAGATTTGACGCTGCCCAACAACTTGCGCCGTTGTTGGAAAAATACCGCAACGAAGAAGGCGTGATACTCGCCGTGCCGCGTGGCGGCGTGCCCATTGGGCATTACCTCGCCAAGTATTTTGGCTTTCCCTTGGAGCTGTTATTAACCAAAAAATTGGGGCATCCCTTGGAGCCGGAATTTGCGATCGGTGCGGTTACGCTGGAGGACAGCTTCGTGGATGAGGGGTTCGACCTGCCGCCGGATTTCATCGAAAAAGAAATAACACAGATACGCAAAGCGCTGGAAAGGCGCTACAAATCGTTCATGGGCGATAGGCAGCCCATTGATTTGAAAGGCAAAACCGTCATCGTCGTTGACGACGGCATCGCCACGGGGCGCACCATCATGGCAGCCATCAAACTGTTGCGAAAGAAACAGCCGAAGCGGTTGGTGGTAGCGGTGCCAGTAGCGCCGCCGAGCGCCGCCAGCGAGTTTGAAGGTTTGGCGGACGACTTTATTTGCGTGTACACGCCGGAGGATTTCTTTGGCGTGGGCGGCTTTTACGAAGATTTCGAACAGGTGGAAGACAGCGAAGTGATGGCGCTTTTGCTAGAACTGAACGGAAGAAAAATGGCGGCTTGAAGACCCCGCTTTGGCTAATTCGTTGGTTGTCAATATATTAATCTCCGAATTCACGCATTTTATAAAATTCCTACTGCCATGACCTATCAATCTAAATCCAACCGGGACATTGCGAACTTGCTGAATGACATTGCGAACCTGCTCGAAATGCAGGATGCCAATACCCATCCCCACCGCATCCGTGCGTACGAGGCATAACGCATTTGCCCCTTCTCACCGTCCCGAATGGCGGGACAGGCTCTTCGGCGGCTCGTCGGGGGAGGGGGCTTTTGGGGGCTGCGCCCCCAAACCCCTATTTGCACAAAACCTATCATTGCGAAGTATAATAGCAAGCACCTTATTCATGGTGCATAATAGAGAACGACAATTTGCCATTCACCCGATACTCAACGATTTTGTTGTTTTCTACTTTCGCAGACATGTCCTTAATGTAGATGGAGCGAATGCCTTTCAGTGTTTTTGCTGCTTCGGCTACCACCGATTGAGCGGCGTCCTCCCAACTCTTGTTGGAGCTGCCCATCACTTCGATTACTTTTAAAACTGCCATGGTATTGTTGTTTTGGTTATAATTGAAGGGAAATGACCAGACATTTTATCTTCTCATTTTCCCGAAAGCAAACTTAGGTTCGATGATGCGCTACCTACAATGATGGATGTCAGAGCGGGCGGTGATTCATATCAGATTCGGGGAAACTTTTTGATTTGGTGCGGTTCTGCCGCATTTGCAAAACCGAAAGGTGGAAATCCCACCTCAAGCCCGCCTGGCATCCACCTTGGCGAGAAGGTCCTTCATTTTTCTGCGGGCAAAGAAGATACGGCTCTTCACGGTGCCAATGGGCATGCCGAGTTTTTGCGAAATCTCCTTATAGCCATACCCTTTAAAAAATAGCTCAAAAGGTCGGCGTTGGCTTTCATTGATGGTTTTGAACATCAGGTCGTATTCCTTCATCACCAAGTTGGAGCCACCCTCATTGTTGACCGAATATTGCATCGGGAATGCACCCTGTTCTTCCAGTTTCAGCTCGATATTGTTCCGTGAGCGGCGCTTACGGTATTCACTCATGAAGTTGTTCCGCATGATGGTCGAAATCCACGCTTTGAAATTGGTGTTGGCCACAAAGCTTTCCTTGTGGGCAAATGCCCGCAGCATTGTTTCTTGAAAAAGGTCCTTTGCGTCATCTCGATTTTTCGTGAGCTTCATGGCAAAGGCAAAAAGTATACTTTTTAGTGGGTTGGACAGGTTCATGAATTCATTGGAGGTCATGATATTTGGATTTGATTTTCCTCAAACTTCTGGCGAGCAGGCGATATGTGCAGGGCTGGTTTTACGGAGCAATTATACTTCTGGCCGTTAGCTTTCGTCAATGATGATAGTCAACCATAGTGGGTGATTTTTAGTGTGAAATGACTTTCCTGACATCCCTGTCCTAAATCACCTTCATCCCTGACAACAATCATTGCAATCCTTTCCCCATGTCGGCATTTTTGTACCGAGGCCTCAGAAGCTGTTGAGCTTTAAAGGTTTTCCCCTCAAAAAACCAATTCTCAGAACCGAGACCCCAATGCCAAAACCCCGAAAAGCCAATTTTTGAACAAGCACGCCCGAAATCCTTTCCGACGATCATTGCCGGAAAGGTTTTTCGGCATATAAATCAAAAGCCATGAAAAGTTATCTGAAAATGCTCGCCGTTTTGATGTGGGTGGCGCTGCCGATATTGGGCTTCGCCCAAACAGAACAGGAACTGCTGGCGCAACTGCTCGAAGAGGAGCAAAGCAGCGTGGAGGCATTGGCCCTCTACCCTAAATCCACGAGGATGGCCATTCTGGAGGCGGCCAAGTACCCCGAGGCGCTCATCAAAATGGAAAGCCTCCAAAGCAGGACGAGCGCGGCGTTTAAATCACTCCTAGAAAAATACCCAAAAGAATTGCAGGAGAAGGTCTGGGACCTCACAAGGTATCCCGGCCTGATAGCCACCATCGTGGAGGGCGGCCCAAAATCGGGCATTGACTTCGACGTGGCATTGCAGGATTTCCCACCAGAGATACTGCAACGGGCGAGGGAGCTGTCATACGATCATTTCCCGTTGCTCAGCGAAGTACACCGCCTCAACCGCCAGTGGGATGGGGCCTACCGAGGAATGGTGGCCATCTACTTGCCCATAACGAGGGATGCCTTGCAGCAACTGACTGACCTGCCAGAAGTGCTCTCGCTGCTCACCGACAATATACGCTTGACAGTGCTGGTGGGCGACCTCTACGAAAAGAACCCCGCTTGGCTGCTCCAACAAATGGACTCACTCAACATCGTGGTGGCCGAGGCACGAACCAAGGAACTGGAAACATGGAAAGCAAGCCTAGCGGCTAACCCACAAGCCGAGGAAGAACTACAACAGTCGGCTCAAGCCTACGCCGACGAGTATGGCTATGATGACGAGTATTACAACTATGACGACGACCTCTACTACGACGAGGAAGACCGGTACAGCACCCTCATTGAGTACCATTATTATCACTACAACTACCCCTACTGGTTTGGCTACCCGTACTGGTACCCGTACCCTCGCTGGCGGCCTTACCCCTACTGGTACGATTGGGGATTTTATAGGGGGCCCGGCAACGTCATCGTCATCGTTGATATGCCGTCCTACTGGTTCGTCAATTGGTATTTCTACGAGCCTTGGCACCACTACTACTACCCACACCTCTCCAGTTGTTATACCAACCACTACTACGGACACCGTGGCTCCTCTGGCAGCATCACCTCCAATGTGAGGAACTGGCACAGCCGCAACCGGGACATCGTGACCGACGAGTGGCTGAACAAAGCCAGGACGGACGCCAACGCCTTCCGGGAGTACGGCAAGTTTGAAACGGAGCGGCAGCGGTACAACCAAGCGAACCCGACCAAGGCGGCTACGCCGCAAGGCTATTTGGAGAAAAACCGCAAAAAGTACCCCGACCTTTCCGCCACCGTTGAGCGAAAAAAGGAACAGGAGCGCAATGCCCCTGCCCCGACCATTGCGAAGCCAACCGAACAACCCAGACGGGAACCCACGAGACCGGACGTGCAGCCACCCCGCAAGGAGCCTACAAAGCCGGACGTCCAGCCGCCCCGCAGGGAGCCTACAAAGCCCACCGTTCCTAAAAAGGAAGAACCGAAGGAGCGGCCAAAGATTGACCTCGGCAAGGTAGATCAGGCGCAAAAGCACCATCAGGACGCGTGGGAAAAGGAAAAGCGCCAAACTCCACAGCGCACCCAGCCCGAAAGGCCAAAGGTGCAGCCGCCAAAATTGAGCACACCAAAGCAATCGCAACCTAAAACTGCCCCCAGGGTTGAACGCCAGCCGACCACGCCCCGCAAGAAGAATTGACGCAGAGCAGGGAGAATTGACGGGCAATCTTTCGTGGGCAAAAAACATTTGCCATGAAAAAGCTAATTTTCTTACTGGTCATCTTATTCGCTGTCAGCCAGTCCTCCTGCGACCTGCTTGGCATTGGGGAGGACAAAGTATGCGGCGACAAACGAGAAGGCTATTTCTACCGAACATCCCACGGCACGGGCTTTTTCGCTGACCCCGCAGTGGATTACACCCTTGACAGAAATTACACTCCCGGTGGGGAAGGCTACCGCTCCACGTTGATTTTGGAGAAATGGGTGCAGCATGTCTGCCCCGACAAACACGTGAAGTTCAAGTGCAGCGTGAGCGCCAATGTTGATGGCGACTTCAACGTATCGTCAAAGGGCTATTGGTACTTTTTCTATGAGGAACCATTGACGTTGAACATAGGCAACGACGGCGTTTCGAGGACGTGGGAGGGCAACGGCGAGATTGGCCTGAAACAGGTCTACGGCGAGACCGGCGAGGCTGAGTTTTCGGTGCAGGCCACCATTGACTTCCCCTATCAGGGCAGCTTTGAGGCCGATACGATGTACCTCTTCAACAAACTCCAAAACGTGACGCTGGAGGCAGAGTATTACGATGTGAAGAGTAAATGAAAAGGGTTGTCTTGAAACTAATAAAGCCGCTGGATGCACATCCAGCGGCTTTATCAGTTATATTGCGTTATTGAGCGACCGAGTTATTGAGACACCCAGAAAGCTCAACCGCATATCTCGCCATTATTTGGTTAAATCAAAATCGGTTCGTTACCTTGGCAGCTTAATCATACGGACTGTCGTGACCAATCATTTCAAATTTTTGACGAATGAAAAAAATCAAAATCTTCCTTGCCTCCTCCTTTGAACTCAAGCCCGAACGGGACCAGTTTGAGATAGAAATTTACCGGAAATGCAAAGCCTGGTGCGACCGGGGGATATTCCTTCATCTTGATATTTGGGAAGACCTCTCCGCCAAGATGTCGGCCACTGGGTCGCAGAGCGAATACAACAAATACGTTCAAGGGGCAGACTTGTTTGTGCTGTTGGTGTACACCAAAGTAGGCATGTACACCGGACAGGAGTTTGAAAATGCCTTCGGGCAGTTCAAGTCTGCGCAGAAGCCGTTTATCTTCACCTATTTCAAAAAACTGCCAGATGGTGTCACCGCCGAACCAAGCTTGGCTGTTTTTCACCAAAAACTCAAAGACCTGAACCATTTTTATTCTCCGTTCAAGGACTCCAATGACCTTTGGATGCAGTTCAACAAAGAATTGGACAGGTTGGAAACGGCCAAGTTTGAAGAGTTCAAAAAAGAGAGCATGAACCAGGCTGGCAATACCAGCACCATTGGCGACCAAAACAAGAACACAGTCGTGCTGCAAGAGAAGGACATCAACACGGGCGGCGGCGATTTCAACATCAACATGTCCTGACCCATGAGCGACCAATCCTCAACGGCAAGCAACATCGGTTCCCACAACCTGAACACGGTCGTGCTGCAAGGCGTGTCGGTGCAGGGCAACGTCAACATCACGCAGATTACGGGCAGGTCGGCGGAGTACAAGGAAATCACCGACCGCATCGCTGAGCTGGAGGAGATGCTGTCCGTCATCCCGGAGACGAACGTGGAGAAGCGGCAGTCGTACACCGAGAAGCTGGAAGCGGCCCGCAAGCAGGAACGGGACTTCCGGGACGGCGTGCTGCGGCTGGCGGCGACTTTTGACAAAATCACCGTCAACACCGAACGGCTGAAAGCGGCCAAGGAACATTTTGAAAATGGGCGGCTGCGGGAAGCAAGCGCCATCCTGGACACCGAGGCGCTCGGCAGCGACCAAGACAAGCTGCTGGACGCCAAGCAGCGCAAGGAGCAGGAGCTGAAAGCCCTCGACGAACAACTGCTGAACAATGCCGACGAGTGGTTGGTGAAAGCCCAAATCACTACGATGCAGTACGACCTGCCGGACTGGGCCAACTTGGCTGTTTCGTATTTCGACAAATCGCTGCGGGCCAAGGAGACGCTGCGCAACCTCTCGGAGTACGCCTATTTCCTGTCGGACCAAAACGACTTTCCCCCTGCCATTGCGCTGTACAAAAAAGCGTTGGGAATGGCGGAAACGGGTGAGGACATAGCCTCGATACAGAACAGCTTGGGAAATTTGTTTGCCAATATAAATTCCTTTGCGGAAGCGGAAACGGCTTATCGGGAAGCCATAAAAATCTATCAGGCATTGGCAGAAAAAGACCCCAACACCTGGTTGCCCGAAGTGGCAGGCACACTCAGCAATTTGGGGGCAATGTTGTCCGACAACCATGCCCGTGCTGAGGCAGAGACTGTCTTTCGGGAAGCATTGGGCATCCAACGGGAACTGGCAAAGAAAAATGCGGACGAGGTGCTGCCCGACCTTGCCAGAACGCTGAACAACTTGGGAATCTTACTGGTCGAACATCAAGACTTTGCAGGGGCGGAAGCTGCCTTTCGGGAAACCCTCGACATTCGGAGGCCGTTGGCGGCGCAAAACCCCGACGCAGTGCTGCCGGAATTGGCCAGTACATTGAACAACTTGGGGAACTTGTTGTCCGAAAATCAAAATTTTGCCGATGCGGAAACCGCCTACCGGGAGTCGCTGGGCATCCGGCGGGAACTGGCAGCGAAGAACCCAGATGCCTACTCGCCCGACCTGTCTGAGGCATTGAACAACCTGGGAACGTTGCTGCTTGAGAACCAAGATTTTGACGAAGCGGAAACCATCTGCCGGGAAGCGCTGGACATCCGGCGAAAATTGGCGGCGAAGAACCCCGATGCCTTTTTGTCCGACATGGCCACTACCCTGAACAATTTGGGTCTGCTGCTCAGGGTCAAACATGCCTTCGTTGAAGCGGAACCCATCTACCGGGAGGCACTGGAATTATGGCGAAAACTGGCGGGGAAATACCCCGATGCCTTCTTGCCCAACTTGGCGTCTGCCTTGAACAACTTGGGGAACCTGCTCTCCGATAATTTAGCCCAAGCCGAGGCAGAGGTTGCCCATCGTGAAGCATTGGACCTCCGGCGGAAGCTGGCGGAGAAAAACCCGGATGCTTTTTTGCCGGATCTGGCCATGAGCTTGAACAATTTGGGGAACCTGCTCTCGGAAAACGAAGCCTACCCCGAGGCGGAGACCTCCTATCAAGAAGCCTTAAAAATATGGAGCGCACTTGCGGAGAAAAACCCCGATGTCTTTCAGCCCAAAATGGCAACGGCACTGAACAACCTGGGAAACTTACTCATCAACAAAGAAGCCTATCCCGAAGCCGAAGCGGCGTTCCGGGAAGCGCTGGACATCCGTAGGTCACTTGCAAAAAGAAGCCCTGACGCCTTCCTGCCGGATTTGGCCATGAGCCTGAACAGCTTGGGGACACTGCTGCAAGGCAATGAATCCTTCGCCGAAGCGGAGACCATCCTACAGGAAGGGTTGGACATCCGGCTGAAGCTGGCGGAAGAGAACCCCGATGTGTTTGGCTTGGATGTTTGCGAAACGGGCCTCAACCTCGCCATCGTTCACCAAGCCCTGCTGCAAAGTACCCACGACGAGCAGCACTACGCTGCCGGAATGGCGCTGCTGGCGGATATGGAGCAGCGGCTGGCCTCATTCCCACCAGAAGACGAGACCGTGATTGAATTTTATGGACACCTGGATAAGCTGAATGTGGATTTTGATGAGCACAAGAAAGGGTGATGGAGATTCCCAAGGTTTGGTTTGACAATCCCAGGCCAGGTATGGTTAAAAATAAGGAACTACTATATTCTGCGCAAATAGGGGTTTGGGGGCGAAGCCCCTAAAAGCTCCCTCCCCCGACGAGCCGCCGAAGGCGGCGAGGAGGGGCATGATGCAGTTTGCACAAAACCTATTTGCGCTTACTATAACGCCTGACAACTCTAATGCTTTCGCTGGAAACAAGCAACAATCAATCATCATCGCCACCCTCGTTATTTTTTCGTCGGCCTTCTTTGGCTTCATCTTCATTGCTGCTTTTATGGCAAGCGACGCAGTCGTTTAGGTTGGCGATGCGTTCCTCTCGGTGTTCTTGTTGGATGTTGCCTACCGTATGTTCGTGGCAACCATAACAGGTATATTTTATGTAATTATTGTTCAAATGGCAGGTAGCACACTTGACATTGTGGTCGCTGTCCAGCACAAAATAGGAGGAGTGGTCGAAGGTGGAGGGAACCCATTTATTGGTGCCATGACATTTTGAGCAGTTGTCTTTGAGTGTCCGGTGGAATGCATCGGTGGGGTTTTCATGGCATCCCACGCAATTGCCTCTATCGGCGGGCTGTACCATGTCGTGGTTGAAGGCGACTTCCAATTCCCAGTCGGTGGTGAGGTGGCATTTTGCGCAGGCTTCGGTCAGTTGTTGGTGCAATTTATCATCCGGCTTTTGGTGGCATCCCACGCAATTGTCTCTTTCGGCGGGCTGTACCATATCGTGGTTAAAGGCAAGTTCCAGTTCCCAGGCGTTGGTGCTATGGCATTTTGCGCATGCATTGGTCAGTTGTTGGTGCAATGTATCTTCCGGCTTTTGGTGGCAGCCAATGCAATCATTTATCACCATTTTTGGCAGTACATCATGCTCAAACCCGTTCATGGATGCTACGGGGTTCAAGCCAGCATGGTCGGTATGGCAAGTGGTACAAGCATATTTGTCGAGGTTTTTGTGAAACAGCACTTTGTCGCTCAGGGTAACAACGCCGTTAATGATGCCCAGCGTATCCTTGCCTATTTCTGACAACGTGTGACAGGCGATGCACTTGTCGTTTTCAATCCCTCCAAATGCTTGGTGGCAGGAGAAGCATTGTCGGCTTAAATCTTGGTGCCCTTCCACAAGTTCACCTGGACTGAGCATTAAATCTGGATATTTCACCATTAATAAGGTGAAAATGACGGCTCCTATTGTTCCAGAAATGATCAGGTTTTTCATTTGCCAAACATGAATATGGTGATGATATGAAGGAGCGAAAAGAAGCCCAAGATAAAGGCCAACGGAATGTGGACTGACCGCCACTCATCCATGGCTTCAACCATGACGGAATCGAAGAATAACTTTTTGTCTATTGCCTCCTGTCCCAAACCTGCGTTCACCAAGGCTTGCTTATTGGCGTTCAAGGTGTTGGCAGCCCTTTTCAAAATAAACTTACCAACCAAGCCACTTGCCACAGTTATCAGTAGCATCACAATGGCTATCCAAGGCAAAATGGCGTTGAAATGGATGCCCGCATGGACAAGCAGCAAAATAGAGCCACCCCATGCCAAGTACTCATGCAGCATCAACAGTTTTTTCGGGGAAACCGATTCCATCCTATTGCGCTTCCGAAGGGAATAGATGAAAGACAACAGAACGATAAAAGTGCCGACATAACCCAAGTAACGACCTACCCAAACTAACTGGAGACGGTGGAGCAGGTAATCAATGCCGATGGTAATCAATATCATCAACACGTACCACTGCATAAATGGCAGGATGTATTTGAAGAGCAGTGAATGTTTCATGGATTAGAACATTTACTGTTTGGTAAAATCCGGTGTAATGTAGGCGGTTCCCGAAGCAGTAAGCATGATAATCGTCAATGGGCATGGTGATTTTGAGCGGATGAAAAAGTTCGTTTTGCGCCTTTTCCAGTTGGCATCCGCTAACGTGACCTGAACCAGCGACGACGTTCTTTGAGTGGAAGGCCTGGGGCCAGCGGGACAAAGTCCGCCGAAATGGTACATTCGCTTTTGGAAAGCATTCCACTGCCGTTGAATGGACAGGGGAAGAAAGAAGGCAAACATGAAAATCATCAACTTCGACACACAAAAAAGGGGCGAAAAGCCAGCGAACTTCAGCCCGTTCCGGGAGCGAATCCACCAAATCGTGTTTGAGTCGGACACGCCGGAGGGCAAGCTCTTCGATGTGGTGCTGCTGGTGATGATTTTCGGGAGCATCGTGCTGCTCATGCTGGAAACCGTGCCTTCGCTTCAAGCCAAATGGGGCAGCACTTTTCATACGCTGGACTGGGTGGTGACCATCTTTTTCACCATCGAATACCTAGTGCGGCTCTACTGCGTGTATAAGCCGATGAAGTATGCCACCAGCTTTTACGGCGTCATTGACATTGCCTCCATATTGCCTGCCTACCTCGATTTCCTGTTCCCGGGAGCCCGTTCGCTGATGGTGGTGCGCTCCTTGCGACTGATGCGGTTGTTCCGCATCTTCAAGATGGATATTTTCCTCAACCAGGGCAACCAATTGATGCTGGCGCTTCGGCAGAGCCGGGAGAAAATCTTCGTGTTTATGTTCTTCGTGCTGCTGATGGTCTGCATTTTCGGTTCCATCATGTACGTGGTGGAGCACCACGCCAACCCTGATTTTAGCAGCATCCCCACTTCCATTTACTGGGCCATCGTCACCATCACAACGGTAGGCTACGGCGA
The DNA here is from genome assembly GCA_964508135.1 of uncultured Saprospiraceae bacterium. GTDB lineage: Bacteria > Bacteroidota > Bacteroidia > Chitinophagales > Saprospiraceae > UBA6168. The sequence goes on along the minus strand of CAZDSU010000029.1, from coordinate 17,968 downwards.
CATCAGTCCGGTCACTGGTGCGGGCAAGTTCTTCGCTTCGCTGATCATGATCATGGGCTATGCCGTGATTGCCGTTCCAACGGGCATCGTGACTTCGTCAATGGTGCAACTGCAAAGGCGAAACAGCGCACAACACTGCCAAAACTGTGGCAAGGAGGGACATGACGCCGATGCGGCGTACTGCAAGTATTGCGGGACGGGGTTGGGAAGGTGAAGAATTACGGTGCTTTAGGCCCGAAGGGACAAAAGATGACGTATAGACCTTGCATCACCAATATCTCCCGGTGAGTGCCATTGGCTCAAAGATTTATTCGAGGATAAAAACTTTTTTACCTTTACGATGGTCACCTTTTTCGTGACGAATAACACCTGGGGAGCCAACAATTAAAAGCGCATCCACTATGGACAAGTCCGTTACCCTTTTTTGGGTCCTGCTTCCCTTCTTGCTCTTCCCTTTTTCAGGAGAAGTACCTAAACCCGTTGCGGAGGTTGCAACCCCAGCCGCCCCTTCCTGCAACTGCACCGTCACCCAGGGCAGTTCTACCTACTCCCTGCCATTCCTGAGTGGGAACACCTCTGCCGTCAATTTTTATGCTTATGGCAACCCGGTGGGCGCTTCTGCCAATACCGGACTGGAGATGTCGGAGACCATGCTGATCATGTTGTACGAAGATGCGACCACCGGAAATACCAGCCTCATCATGATTCTCGACCAGGCCAACGACGGCACAGGAGGCAACGCCACTATTGCCGTGGACTGCCTGCCCGGTAGTGCTTTTGTTGATTTTTCCGACGATGCAGGAGAACTGGCGGGCAGCCCGCCCCTCATCACCGGCAATTTCAACTGGGCCGCTTGCTGCACGGACGGTGGCGTGATCGGCGGCGTCGGCTGCGGAAATACCTTTACCATCAACCCCAACATCAATAGTGGAATTACCGCATTTTCGCTGGTGTACGGCTCGGTCGCCAATCCTTTTTACGTGAATATGCCGGAAATCAATTGCCCGATTACCGTCAATTGCGGAGGCACGTCTTGCTGTTCCGGGGCTTTTGAATTCACCGGTAGCGCCCAGAATGCAAGTTGTGCCAATACGGCGGACGGCTCCATCAGTGTAAACACAACCTGTGCGGCAACCCCGACCTACCTCTGGTCGAACAACGCCACGACGCCTACTGTCAGCGGGCTTGTCCCCGGATCCTACTCCGTCACCATCACTGACGCCAACGGCTGCTCCCAGTCGGCGACTTATTTTATTGCCGCTGCTAATCCGGACCCCCAACCCACCATCACCGGCCCGACGGAATTTTGCGCCGGGGAGTCCGTAGAGCTGGTCGCTGACGGGGGGTTTTCTTCTTATCAGTGGTCGAACGGTCTCACAGGCTCGTCCATTATTGTCAATGCCCCCGGCACCTATGTTGTCACGGTCACCAATGCAGCCGGGTGTTCGGGTACAGCCAGTACGACGATTACCCAAAACCCATTGCCGATGCCGAACATCACGGGGCCGACGGGAGTTTGTTTTTTCTACGATACCATCACGCTGAATGCTGGGCCAGGCTTCTCGATGTACCAATGGTCAACCGGGGATTTCACCCAAACCATAGACGTTTCGCAGTTTGGAAGCTACTTCGTGACCGTCACAAACAGTTTCGGGTGCACCGGCTCCGATTTTACGATAGTTGAACCCTTGACCAATCCCTTTCCCATCATCATCGGACCAACAAGTATCTGTGCAGGAACGCCCGTTGGCTTGGATGCGGGCCCGGGTTTTGTTTCCTACCTCTGGTCAAACGGGTTTAATACAGAAGCAATCACAGCATACATTGCGGGCACCTATGTTGTGACTGTCTCGAACACCGACGGCTGTACTGGGTCGGCTTCCCACGACGTGGCGGAGTACCCGGCGGACACCGTGGAGGTCTTCCAGACGAGTTGCAACCCGCAGGATACCGGAGTGTTCGTGGCGCTGTTCGTCAACCAATACGGCTGCGACAGCCTCGTGACCACGAACGTCAGCTTCAGCGAGTCGGACTCTGTGTTCCTGTTCAGCGAAAGTTGTGACCCGCAGGATGTCGGCACTTTCAGCCAGACCTTCACCAATCAGTACGGCTGTGATAGCGTGGTGACGGAGACGGTGACGCTCCTGCCAGCGGACAGCTTGTCCCTCCTGGAATACAGTTGTTCTGCGCAGGATACGGGGGTCGTGGTGCAGAACCTGACGAATCAATTCGGCTGCGACAGCGTGGTGGCCACCACGACTTTCTTGCTGGCTTCCGATACGGTTTATGTGTTTGACCAAAGTTGCGACCCTGCCAATGCAGGTGTCACGCAAGTGTTGTTGGTCAACAGCGTTGGCTGCGACAGCTTGGTGATAACGACCACCACATTCTCACTGGTTGACTCCACCTTGTTCGTCGGCACAACCTGTGATCCGCAGATGGCAGGTGTGTCGGAAGATTTTTACACCGGAACCGATGGCTGTGATAGTCTCGTGATCACCACGCTCAACCTGTTGCTCTCAGATACCACTTACCTGACGGCAAATACCTGCAACATCAACCAGGCTGGCCAAAGCGAGCTGTTGTTGACCAATCAAGATGGCTGTGACAGCTTGGTGATTACCAGCACGACCTTTATTCCGGCAGACACCACGCTGCTGTTTTCGACGAGTTGCAACCCGGCCCAAGTGGGTGTTTTTGAGGTAGTTTTGGCAAATAGCTTGGGTTGCGACAGCGTCGTGATCAGCACGGTCAGCTTGCTGCCTTCCGACACGACTTTTTTGTCCCAAACAAGTTGCGACCCAACCCAGGCCGGTACGCAAGAAATGCTGCTGACGAACCAGTTCGGCTGTGACAGCCTCCTGGTCATTACCACCAACTACGCGCTGGCCGATTCCACCTTCACCAGCGAAACAACCTGCGACCCTGCCGCAGCGGGCGTGGCCGTGCAGGTCTTGATGAGCACGGATGGCTGCGACAGCGTGGTAACTACGACGACGATATTGCTGCCCTCCGACACCGTCCAAGTCAACGCACAAAGCTGTGACCCGACGAATGTCGGCACCGTTGAAACCTTGTTCTCCAATCAGTACGGCTGCGACAGCCTGGTGATTACCACGACCGGATTGTTACCTTCCGATACAACTTTCTTGCAAACCATTACTTGCAATGCCAGCCAAGCTGGACAAAGCGAGGAAATACAGCCCAACCAATACGGCTGCGATAGCCTCATCGTTACCACAACGACATTTATCCCAGCGGATACCACCCAGCTATTTGCGGAAAGCTGCGACCCCAGCCAAGTGGGCACCACCCAAGTGCTACTGCAAAACGCAGCTGGCTGCGACAGCCTCATCATCACGACCACCACCTTGTTGCCTTCCAACACGACGGTGCTGCAAGCCAGTAGCTGCGACCCCAGCCAAGTGGGCACTGCGCAAGTGCTACTGACCAACAGCTTCGGTTGCGACAGCCTCATCATTACGAATACCGCACAATTGCCCGTTGACACCACCTGGTTGTTTTTCTCCAGTTGCTTATCCACGGACACGGGACTTGTCGCCACGTTGCTCAGTAATCAGTACGGCTGCGACAGCCTTGTGCTGGAGCAGACCAGCTTGCTGCCAGCCTCCGCTTGCCTGTTGGATGCCCTTATTTTGGGGGACACCATCGGATGCCCCGAAACGGTAGGCAGCCTGTGGCTGACCTTCTTCAATGGCACACCGCCATACGCGTACACCTGGACAGACCAGAGCGGGAATACGGGGTCTGGTTTTATCAACCAAACTGGCCTGCCCCAGCAGGTCGGCGGGCTGCCGCCGGGAGCCTATACTTTTGAAATATTGGATGTCAACGGACTGATGGGCGCTTTGAGTGCCGTCGTTTTCCAACCCGACCCGATACAGATAAACCTTCAGGTCAGCTCCGATTTCAACGGTTACGGCATTTCCTGCCACGGTGCTCCCGATGGTTCGGCAACCGTGATAGTGCTGGGTGGAGGGCTTCCCCCTTACACATACAATTGGTCGAACGGTAGCCAAACCGATCAAGCCAATGGCTTGGGCGAAGGCTGGGTTTCCGTTGCGGTAAATGATGCGGTGGGCTGTTTAGCAATTGATTCCATCTTTTTGGATAGTCCGGACAGCCTGCAATTCAGCTTGTCCTTGGCCCATCCAGATTGCTTCACCAATGGGCTTGGCGCCATCGCCATCATGCAAGTAACAGGTGGGAGCGGACCTTATCGGTATGCGCTGAACGGGAATGGCTGGCAGGTCGAGCCGCTTTTTGAAGGGCTGGCGTCGGGGCAGTACCAAGTGGAGGTAGAAGATGCAAATGGCTGCATTGCATCGTCATTCGCCTTCATCAACTCGTTCACCCAACCAACGGTCTCGCTCGGGCAAGATGTGGAGTTGCAGTATGGCGACTCCCTGTTGCTCCGAGCCATCACCAACCTGCCATACTCGTTGCTGGACTCCATTTATTGGGGGGGAATTGATTGCCCGGATTGCCCAAATGTTGTCGTAGCGCCCATTGCCACCAGCAACTATTCCGTCACGGTCGTGGATGGCTTGGGCTGCTCGGCCAGCGATGAACTGATGGTGGTGGTAAAGAAAGACTTCCATGTTTACATCCCCAATTCCTTCTCCCCAGACGACAACGGACTCAACGATGTTTTCATGATATTTAGCGGCCCGCAGGTTGTCAAAATCCGGGAGTTTCAGGTATTCGACCGCTGGGGCGAGCCTGTTTTTACCTACTTCAACATTCCGCCCAACGACCCTGCCTATGGCTGGGACGGCACCTACCGCGACCAGCTGATGGACGCTGCGGTGTTTGCCTACTTCGCCATCATAGAATTTGTGGATGGCAGTACCCAACTGGTGAAAGGGGATGTGCTGCTGATGAGGTAGGTTGAGCAACTGTTTTGGAACAGTTGTGCTGGTTATAACTTGCCATCAAGGCGACAACCGCTCTATCGCCCAGCCGCCAGCCGCATCCAGCGAGTAGCGGAAGCGGTCGTGCAGCCTGCTCCGTTGTCCCTGCCAAAACTCGAAGCTGGTGGGCACTACCCGGAAGCCGCCCCAAAACGAAGGGATTGGTACTTCCGAGTTTTCAAACTTGCGCAACATTTCCTCGAACTTCATCATCAACGCCTGGCGGGAATTAATGACGCTGCTCTGGTTGGACACCCAGGCACCAATCTGGCTCCCCTTGGGGCGGGTCATGAAGTACTTCACCGACTCCGCCGTCGAGACCTTCTCGACCGTGCCGGTGATGATGACCTGCCGTTCCAGGTCGTGCCACGGGAAGTGCAGCGCCACCTTGGGGTTCTGGGCCATCTCCTGCGCCTTGCGGCTTTCGTAGTTGGTGTAAAAAACGAAGCCGTGCTCGTCGAACATTTTCAGCAGCACCATGCGCATGGAGGGCTGCCCGTCGGCGTTCACGGTGGCGAGGGTCACGGCATTGGGCATCCGGTATTCAGCCTTTTGCACGTCCTCGAACCAGCGGGCAAACTGCTTCACAGGGTCAAGGTCAAGGTCTTTTCGGTGGAGGCCGGCCTTTTCAAATTCATCTCGCATGTAACTCAGGTCCATCGTCGGTTGTTTTTTTGTGCAAAGGAACGATGCAGAAACTAATTATACTCCGCTTCAATAGGTTTTGTGCAAACAGCGTTCATAGTTGAGATAGTTGAGAATGGTTGAGATGGTTTATGGCTCAACCATTCTCAACTATCTCACCCATCTCAACACTGTTAAACTTTTGCACCAAACCTATTTGCATCAAGTATATCAGCTTTCTGCGCTGGTGTTTGCTCCGCAAAATTTGCACAATCGCCCCCACCTCACTACCTTGCCCAAAAACTCACGGAGCATGAAACTCACCGCCGACACCACCCTCATCGAACATTTTTACCACTGGGAAAAAACCACACCCGACAAGGTCTTTCTCAAGCAGCCGTTTGGCGATAAGTGGCGGGATTTCACTTGGCGGGAAGCCGGGCAACAGGCCCGCAAGCTCGCAAGCTACCTCAAGTCGCTCCGACTACCGCCGCACAGCCACGTCGGACTGGTGTCGAAGAACTGCGCCGAGTGGTTCATCAGCGACCTGGCCATCATGATGGCGGGGCATGTGTCCGTCCCGTTCTTCCCCACGCTCACCGCCCAACAGCTCCACTTCGTGATGAAGCACAGCGGCTGCCGGGTGCTGCTGGTCGGCAAGCTCGACGACTGGGCAAGCATGAAACCGGGCGTACCAGCGGGCGTGACCTGCATCGCCTTCCCCACCTACAACCCCGACCCCGACCATGTGCAGTGGGCCGACATCATGGCCAACCAGCCGCCCCTCGCCGCTTCTCCCGTGCCCAAGTCGGACGATTTGATGACCGTCATCTACACCTCCGGCACCACGGGCAACCCCAAGGGCGTGATGATTACCTTCGGCAACATGGCCTCCATGCTCTACAACTCCCGGGAGCATTTGCGCCTCGACGTGCCGAACCCCCGTGTCATTTCCTACCTGCCACTGTGCCATATTGCGGAGCGGGGAGTCTTGGTGAATGTGGCCTACGCAATGGGCGCCACCATCTTTTTTGCGGAGCGGCTGGATACGTTTGCCAAAAACCTCGTGGCCACCAGCCCCACCCATTTCGGCGGCGTGCCGAGGATTTGGACGAAGTTTCAGCAAGGCATTTTGGCCAAGATGCCGCAGCGCAAACTGGATTTCTTGTTGAAAATACCAGTGGTGAACAACCTGGTGCGGCGCAAAATCCGAAAGGCGCTTGGCTTCACCGACGTGCAGGTGTTCTTGGTGGCGGCTGCGCCAATGCCGGTTAGCCTGTTGGAGTGGTACGAACGGCTTGGCATCGTCATTCAAGAGGCTTACGGGATGACGGAAAACACGGCCATCGTCACCATCACCCCACGCAACGGCGTCAGGCCGGGCAAGGTGGGCAAGGCCATACCCGGCACGCAAATAAAGCTTGACCCAAAGACCGGGGAAATATGCACCAAGTCGCCCTCCAACATGCTCGGTTACTACAACGAGCCAACCATGACTGCCCATACCATTGATTCGTTTGGGTGGCTGCACTCCGGCGACGTAGGGGAAATGGACGCGGATGGCTACCTCAAAATCACGGGGCGGGTGAAGGAGATGTACAAGACCAGCAAGGGCGAGTACGTTGCGCCGTCGCAGATTGAAATGGGCTTTGCCAGTAACACCTTCATCGAGCAGATTTGCGTGGTGGGGGAGGGCATGCCGCAGCCCGTAGCCCTGGTGGTGCTGTCAGAACTGGCGGCTGCGCAAAGCCGGGACAACATCGCCGAAAGCCTGGCGCAGACGCTCGATGCCCTCAACCCAACGCTAAAACCCTACGAGCGGGTGCAGAAAATCGTCGTGGTAAAACAGCCTTGGACGGTAGAGAACAACAAGATGACGCCCTCCATGAAAGTCAGGCGGCAGCAGGTGGAGCAGGCATTTGCGAAAAAAGTACACGATTGGTACGGCGGAAAGGAGAAGGTGATTTGGGAGGGGTAGGCGCAGGTCTCCCCCCACAGCCCCTCAAGCCCTCAACCCCTCAAACTCTCAACCCCTCCATAAACTGCCACCCCCCATGCAACGGTGGCGCTTTTAAAATCGTTATTTCGGAAAGCCTAAAACCATTTCCACATGAAAATATCTTGCTTTATACTGGTCGTGGCGCTGATGCCACTCTTTGCGCAAGCCCAAAAACTTGAAGGGATGAAAGACGCACTCAAAAGCGGTTCGTCCAGTGAAAACGGTGGCGGGCGCAACAACGACAACTCCATCTGGGTTGACCTGCTGTTCGACCTTGCTTGGGAACCATTGTGGTGGCTTATCTACCGAGGCCCCAGCGAGACGCCCGCCAACTACGTCGAGTTCAATGACTACCCCTACGCCGACGGGGAAAACGGCCTCTACCTTCCGCCCGATTACTTCGCCGACAAGCCCATGAGCCTGCAACTGACGGCGCACCTACAAACCGACCAAGACGCCGTGTACGGTGGCTTTTTTCAGGCAAAATGGTCGCCGAACCGTGCCATCACGCTCGACGTGAACCACTTGCAGCTCCTCGAAACGCTGGACGATAACAATGGGGCAGGCAGCAGCACCGACCAATTTGCCATTACCAACCTCAACATTGCCTACAACCGGGTACACGACGCTAAGTTCCAGCTTTGGTGGGGCGCTGGCCTTATGCTCCTCAACGGTGGCGGCAACGATGTGCTGTACGGCAGCCCCTCCTTCAATACCGGGCTTACTTGGTACTTCAAGCGGCCGCTCAGCCTCTATGCCGACACCCAAATTGGCTATCCGAACGGCGCGTTCGCCCGGCAAAACCAGGTGCGGATGCAGGTACACCTCAAGCAGTTCATGATTTATGCGGGCTACCAAGGCACCAAGGTCGGCGACGTCGGTCTGCCGAATGTGGCGGTGGGAACGGGGGTTTGGTTTTGAGTTTCCCCTGACCCACTACAAAAAGCGATACGATTGTTCGGAGCAATCGTATCGTATATCCTGCCTTTTCGCTTCGCAAAAGAAATCCCCGCCTTCCTGCCCTTTTCTCCAGCTTTTTTCAAACCTTCGCATATCCTCTCTCAAACCTTTGTCATTCCCGTAGGGAACCTAACTCAACCCCTCATCATGAGCAAACTCGTCGCCATCGTCCGCACCATCAGTCCCCGCATGGAGAAGTGCGAGCTGACCCACCTCGACCGCCAGCCGATTGACGTTGCACTGGCCGAGAAGCAGCACGAGGAGTACCTCGACGCCCTGCGCCGCCTCGGCTGCGAGCTGGAACATGCCATGGAGATGCCATTCCACCCCGACTCGGTATTCGTGGAGGACTGCGCCGTGGTGGTGGACGAGCTGGCCATCATCGCCCGGCCCGGTGCGGAAAGCCGACGGGAAGAGGTGTACAGCATCGCCGAGGCGCTGGAACAATTTCGAGAGAAAATTTACTACATTGAGTCGCCCGGACTGCTCGACGGAGGCGACGTGCTGCGGATCGGCAAGCAAATCTGGGTGGGCCTCAGCGGACGCACCAATGCCGACGCCGTGCTGCAAATGCAGTCCATCCTGAAGCCCTACGGCTACTCCGTGGATGCCGTGCGCATGGGCGAAGGCTGCCTCCACCTCAAGTCCGCCGTGACCCAGGTGGCCGACGACCTCCTGCTCCTCAACCCCGACTGGGTACACCCCGACTACTTCCCCGACTTCGACATCATTGAGACCGACCCCGACGAATCGGGCGCCGCCAATGCCCTGCTCATCGGCGACACGGTCATCTACCCGGACGACTACCCGTTCACGGCGCTGCTGCTGGCCGAGGAGGGCATCGAGCTGTTGTTGGTGGACAATTCGGAGGTGATAAAAGCGGAGGGTGGGGTGACGTGCTGCTGTGTGCTGGTGGGGGTGGAGGATTGATTTATACTTTGGAGCGCCAGGTTTTGTCCATTAACGACAGTGGGTTGATGAATGTTTATATGGGTTGATGAGGTTGATAGGGGACAAAACCAAGCGGTTCGCAGTATAACTACCACCCGCTTTCGACCATTGTACCAAAGCTATCAGCGGAACGGAGATTCCCAGCCTAACCGAAGTTCATCGATTGGCACCCCGCCCCATCCAGCTATTTAAAAAGGAAAATACTCAAGTCGTCACGGGTATTGGACAAGGTATTGCCGTTCAAAATTACCTGCTCGAAAGTATGAATCCCCTCGCAGCACTTGCTGCTGTTATCGAAGCCAATGATGGTGAAGAGCGTATCGGGCGGTAGGCTGTCCAACTGAAAAATATAGCCAGCGGTATTAGCACCAGCCTCGATGGCCACGATATACGGATTGCTGAAGGTTATTTCATAGTTGGGAATGATTCCTCCTTGACTTGCCAAAAGGGGCGTGATTTTAAGGCTGTCCAACAAGTATTTCCCTGTAAGAATGAGGTCGGTGCTATCCGCCGAGGAGGCGAATTTTATGAGTTTGATGTCGTTGCTGGCGCATTCTTCGGTGAAGCATTTGCTGCAGGACGAGGCAGCAATAAGGCTTGAAATGGTGAAGGCGATTAGGATAAACTTTTTCATCAAGGACAGTTGTTGCAGTTTGTTTTGACTGTTCAGGTCATAATGGTGCGCAAAGTTAAACATTTGGCAACCCCCGCTTTATTTGAAAATTTTGACGCAACAAACAGTGTAGTCATTTGGAATCTCTACTCCATTCAAAATTAGCGTTTCGAAGGCCGTTAAACTACCACAGCATTCATCACTTGCTGTTTCCCCGACGGTGACCAGCAGCGTGTCAGGTGGCAGGGTATCCAATTTGATGGCATAGCCGACAGTATTTTTGTCAGCACGAATCAGGATATTGTAACCAAAGCCAATGTCCGGTTCAATCCTGATGAGCGAACCTGACTTGTTCGAGTCAATTAGAATGGGCGAAATCTGTAGGCTGTCCAATGAGAAACTGCCATTGTTGATTATATCGGAGCTGTCAATTTTTGACAAAAAATAGAGACTTTTATAATCTCCATCGGCACAGTCGCAAACGACCCTTCTGCAAGCAGTTAGGTGTATAAGAAAGGCTGTTGAAAGGAGGATAGCAATGCTTTTTTTCGGAATCATGGTGGGAAAAATGGTGAAAAATGGTTACGAAGATAACGTTTGCATTTGCCAAAAAGACGCCCGCCCGCCTCATTTTAGTTGGGTCAATATTTTTTCCAAAAAAAACTACATTTGACCCGAACAAAATCACTGCAACCATGCCGAACATCAACGGGAAGGCACAACAGGACCGCACCTACGACGCCATCGTCGTCGGCAGCGGCATCAGCGGCGGGTGGGCCGCCAAGGAACTCACCGAAAAGGGCCTAAACGTTCTCATGCTCGAACGGGGCAAAAGCCTGGAGCATATCAAGGACTACAAAGGAGCGCTCAACAACCCCTGGGACGTGAAGAACCGCGGCATGATCCCGCAGGCGCTCCGCGACGACCACCCCGTGCAAAGCCAATGCTACGCCTTTCAGGCCGACAACCAGTATTTTTGGGTAAACGACAAGGAAAACCCCTACCAGCAGGACAAGCCCTTCAATTGGCTGCGCGGCGATCACCTCGGCGGGCGCTCCCTCATGTGGGGCCGCCAGAGCTACCGCTGGAGCGAGATGGACTTCGAGAGCAACGTCCGCGACGGCAACGGCTCCGACTGGCCCATCCGCTACAAGGACCTCGAAAAATGGTACGACCATGTGGAGACCTTTGCTGGCATCAGTGGTTCGAAAGAGGGGCTGGCGCAACTGCCCGACAGCAAGTACCTGCCCCCGATGGAACTCAACTGCCTCGAAACCCATACCGCCGCCGCCATCAAGAAGAACTGGGATGACCGCCGCATGATCATCGGCAGGGTGGCGCACCTGACCGCCGTGGGCGAGGTGCAGAAAAAGCTCGGTCGCGGTGCCTGCCAGTTCCGCAACCGCTGCCACTGGGGCTGCCCGTATGGGGCTTATTTCAGCAGCCTGTCGGCAACGATTCCCGCTGCCATGGCCACGGGCAAGCTCACCATCCGCACCGACGCCAACGTGAGCGAGGTCATGTTCGATGAAAAAACGCAGCGCGCAACGGGCGTCCGCTTCATTGACCGCAATACCAAGCAGACGGAGGAGGTTTTTGCCAAAATCGTCTTCCTCAACGCCAGCACCATCGGCACCACTTTCGTGCTACTCAATTCGAAAAGCAACCGCTTCCCCGACGGGCTAGGCAACGACAGCGGCGTCATCGGGCACTACCTGATGGACCATCACTACGGAGTGGGAGCCTCTGCGGCGCACGACGACTTTGGCGACCAATACGTGTCGGGCCGCCGTGCCAACGGCATCTACGTGCCGCGCTTCCGCAACCTGCCCGGCAAGGAGCAGCAGAAGGACTACGTGCGGGGATTTGGCTACCAAGGCGGCGCTGGCCGCGGCGGTTGGGGCCGCGTGAACGGCAAGCCGGGCTTCGGCGCTGCGCTGAAAACCGAGATGCACGACCCCGGCCAATGGAGCTTCTGGCTCGGTGGTTGGGCGGAGCACCTGCCCCATTTCGACAACAAAGTGACGCTGGACACCAGCAAGACTGACCCGCACGGCCTGCCGCTCATCCGCATTGACTGCGAATTCCGGGAGAACGAAAAGACCATGCGCAAGGACATCATGGCCTGCGCCGCCGAGATGCTCGAAGCGGCTGGGCACAAGGATATCCGGCAGTTCGACGACCTCGACTCGACCCCGCCGGGCCACTGCATCCACGAGATGGGCACCTGCCGCATGGGCACCGACCCAAAGACTTCGGCGCTCAACGGCAACAACCAACTTTGGGCGGTGAAGAACGTCTTCGTGACGGACGGCGCCTGCATGGCCAGCACGGCCTGCCAAAACCCGTCGCTGACCTACATGGCGCTGACGGCACGGGCGGCGGAGATTGCGGTGAAGATGTTGAAGAAGGGGGATTTGTAGGGTTTTATAAGTTTCGTATTTTTACAAAAATCAGTGCCATGAATGCTCCAGTTTCAACGCCGTTTACCAACCTTCAACATGAATTGCTCCGGGTTTACGCAATGAACCTGCCGGATGAGGACTTGCTGGCCATCCGCCGGATGATTGCCAAGTATTTGCTTGAAAAAGCTCGGACAAAAGCCACACAAATCAGCAATGATAAAGGCTACAACCAAGCCACGCTGGAAAAATGGTTGAACGAAGAATCATGACCCATGCGGCTTAAAATCGTATTGGACACAAACGCTATCATCACGGCCCTGCCACATTGGTCAAGGTATCGCATTGTGCTTGACGCACTGGTGGATGATGTGTACGATGCAGTAGTTACAACAGAGATTTTCATGGAATACGAGGAAAAAATACGTGAAAAATTTGACCAAGAAACTGCCGATTTGAACCTTGATATTCTGAGATTATTGCCAAATGTTTTTGTCCAAGAAACATGGTTTCAGTTCAACCTGATTTCGCAAGATCCTGACGATAATAAGTTTGTTGACTGCGCCCTTGCAGCCAATGCCCATTTCATCGTTACCAATGATAAGCATTTTAACGTGCTGAAAAAAATGGGATTCCCCAAGGTCAACTTATTGACTATCGAAGATTTTTCATCGCTTTTACTTGCTAAAGAGGGAGGGGAAGCATAGAAGGTTTTACAACCCATTTATCTTTTCAATTTAATAATACTGCCATGAAAGCTAGCGCCAACTTCCAGCACCAATACCTGGAAAAGATGCTCCACACCGAAGACCAGCACTTGAGAAAGCTGCACAGCTTGGTCGCAGCTGCGCTGAAGGAGGAGGATTTAATCGTAAGGACCCTGAGGCTGCAATCCAATGAAAAAAACTCCTCCACCGGGCAGCGGATCGCCGACAAAGTGGCGACGTTTGGCGGGAGTTGGACGTTCATCATCAGTTTTGGCGTAGTGCTCGGCTGCTGGATTGCCGTCAACGTGGTAATGGCCACGAAGGCCTTCGACCCGTACCCGTTTATTTTGCTCAACTTGGTTTTGTCCACCATCGCCGCCTTGCAGGCACCAGTGATCATGATGTCGCAAAACCGGAAGGAGGAAAAGGACCGCAAGCGGGCGGAAAACGATTACATCATCAACCTGAAATCGGAAATCGAGATCCGCAACCTCCACCAGAAAATCAACCTGCTGATGGAGGAGCAGTTCCAAACGCTGCTGGACGTGCAAAAGTACCAAGTGGAATTGCTGGAGGGGATTGCGGGGAAGAAGAAGTGACCAATGGACATCACCGAAGTCTTCTACCCGCATACCCGCCAAGAATGGCGCAACTGGCTCGAAACGCACGGCACTACAAAGCCCGAAATCTGGTTGCGTACCTTCCGAAAGGCCACCGGCAAGCCCTCGCTGCCCTACAACGACATGGTGGAGGAGTGCCTCTGCTTCGGCTGGATTGACGGCACCGTGAAGAAGTACGACGAAGAAAGTACCGTGCAACGCATCACGCCCCGCCGAAAAAAGACCTTTCTCAGCGAACTGAACCGCCAGCGCATCTGGAAACTGCAAAAACTTGGGCTGATGACCCCGGCGGGAATCGCTCCTATCGAGGCGCAAATTGGCTCGCCGGACGAGCCACTCGTCATCCCCGACTGGATTCAGGAGGCGCTGCAACAGGACGAGCTGGTTTGGCAGAACTTCGAGGCGTTCCCTCATTTTTACAAGCGGCTGAAAATCGGGTGGATTCACGAAATTCAATCCAATACCCGCCATCCCGAGGCACAAAAGCACCTGGATTATTTGATAAAAATGACGGCGCAGGGGAAACGGTATGGGACGGAGCCGCTGGCCGAATAGCCTGGATTTCCTAAACCGGAAAGTGCTTTGTACTTTCACTTCAAATTAACTGCTTCATGAAAAAGACTTCCACCCTCCTGCTTTTCCTCGCCATTTTCACCCAATTTCATTGCAAAAACGAGGTAAAAACACCCACCGAACCCGTTTTTGACTATTCGCAAGTGCAAAGCGGCGGCGTCCGCATGATTCCCATCGAGACGCCAGCGGGCAAGTTCAATGTCTGGACGAAGAAGTTCGGTGACAATCCCCGCGTGAAAATCCTGCTGCTGCACGGAGGACCTGCGATGGGCTGCGAGTACATGGAGTGCTTTGAGAGCTTCTTGCCGCCGATGGGCTGGGAGATGTACGAGTACGACCAGCTCGGCTGTTTCCGCTCCGACATTCCCGAAGGGAAGGACGAGCTTTGGCAAATTGACCGATTCGTGGAGGAGGTGGAGCAGGTTCGCAAGGCGCTCGGCATGACGAAGGACAATTTCTACATCATCGGCAACTCATGGGGCGGGATGCTCGGGATGCAGTACGCCCTCAAGTACCAAGATAACCTAAAGGGCCTCGTGGTCAGCAATATGATGGGAAGCTTCCCGGCATATGGCGAGTACAACGGCAAGTTGCGCAGCCAAATGCGCCCCTCGCTGGTGGACAGCCTGAAGGCTTACGAGGACAAGGGCGACTACTCAAACCCTAACTATCTAAACCTTGTCGTTGAGGAATATTACCGGAAGCATATCTGCCGGATAAACCCTTTTCCGAACGGCTTGCAGCGCTCATTTGAGCACGTGAACGGCTATGTTTACGCCTTCATGCAAGGCCCCAGCGAGTTCGTGCCGGGCGGCAACCTCGCCAAATGGGACATCATGGACCAACTAAAAACCATCAGAACCCCCACGCTGATGATTGGTGCCAAGTACGATACGATGGACCCCGCAGCCATGGAGGCCATGAGCAAATTGGTGCAAAAAGGCCGCTACCTCTACTGTCCCGAAGGCTCGCACCTGAGCATGTGGGACGACCAACGGCATTATTATCCGGGGATTATTGAGTTTATTAAAGATGTGGACGCCGTAAGGATGTAGTTGGCGTCAAAATATTTTGTCCAATGAAAGCTCGAAGCCTTCCAGTACAGCGGATTTGACCATTCCAGTTTGTTCTATGAAATCGGCGAGTTCGTATGCTCCTCCCACCAAGCGAAATATTTCGACGTTTTTATAGGATGGGTCAACCAACCAAAACTCTGGCACACCAAACTGCTCGTAAATTTTCTTTTTGGTAATGCGGTCTCTTTTCACAGAGCCGGGCGACAGGATTTCTACGATTAAATCTGGGATACCGATGACTACCTGCTCATTTTCATCCAAGATGTATTTCTTGTCTTTGCCAACAAAGAAAACATCAGGCTGAGGGACATTGTGCTCATCCAAAACTACATCAAGTGGAGCAAAGAACACTTCTCCGGCTTGGTTGGATTCAATGTGTTTTTCAATAGCGAAAGCAATTTTACGCACCAAACGCTGGTGTTCAATGGTAGGGGATGCCTTTTTCATTAGTTCTCCGTTTATCAATTCATACTGGAAATTGTCGTCGTCGTCGAACTCCATTTCACGGTACTCCCGATAGGTCAGCATTTTTTCCAAAACTTCCATCGTCGTCAATTTTTATGCAAGATATGGCTTTTGAGTATAAAACACAGCGGCTACCCAATGACTTTATTCCCCACAAACTGCATGAACTCCTCCCGCTTGCCCTTGCTCACGGGTAGCAATTCCTTGCCGATGTGCAGCAGGTTGCCCTCGATTTTCTGTACGGCGTCAATGTTGACGATGTAGGTACGGTGGATGCGGATGAACTTCGCCGCAGGCAGCAATTCCTCCAATCGCTGGAGCGCCAGCCTCGCCACGATGCGCTGCGTGGGCGTGTGGATGCGCACGTACTCCCGCAGGCTTTCGATGAACAGGATGTCGGCAAAGTTGACCTTAAGGATTTGGTGGTCGGTTTTCACGAAAAAATAATCGGCCTCCCCCCAGCCCCCTCCGAAGGAGGGGGTGCCGACCAACTCCCCCTCCTTCGGAGGGGGCTGGGGGGAGGCCAGTAATTTTGATACCGCCCGGTAAAACCGCTCAAATTCGATGGGCTTTAGCAGATAATCCAGTACATCCAGTTCGTAGCCTTCGAGGGCAAACTCGGAGTAGGCGGTCGTAAGCACGACGGCGGGCGGGGTTTTCAGCATCCGCAGGAGTTGCAGGCCAGTGAGGTCGGGCATTTGGATGTCGAGGAAGATCAGGTCAATTGGCTTTTCCTGCAAAATGGATTTTGCGGAAATGGCGCTGTGCGCAGTCCCGACCACTTCCAGTTCGGGGGTTTTTGCAGCGTAGGCGAGCAGCAGCTCGACGGCGGGTTTTTCATCGTCCACGATGAGGGTTTGCAACGGCTTCATAGCTGTATGTTTAGCTGCACCGAATGTACGCCGTTTTCAGCTTTCGTGGCCAATTCGTAAAGGCCAGGGTAGGCCAAATCCAGTACTCGCTGTGCGTTTTTTAGTCCAAACCCTTCTTCTATTTCAGCCTTGTTTGTCATCCCCGAAGCATTTGTCATCCCCGAAGGGGATCCAAAGCTGTTTTCCACCGAAAACCTTAGCCATCTATCCTCCACCGTCAGTTCCACATGGATGAAAGCATCCGGGTTCGAGTCGGCATCGCCGTGCTTGAAGCTGTTTTCGATAAAGTTGATGAGTAGCAGCGGCGCTATATCGTGCTGATTGCCAATGCCTTCCGTGTAAATATCCACGTTGAGCGAGTCGCCGTGCTTGAGACGTTGCAAGGCGATGTAGTCTTGCAGCATCTCGGCTTCTTTTTGCAGGCTGACCCGTTCCCGGCTGCCGTCGTAGAGGTGGTAGCGCATGATTTTCGACAGCGTGGCAATCATCGGGGCGGCGTTGGGGTGCTGGCGGTAGGCGAGAGAGTAGATGTTGTTCAGGGTATTGAACAGAAAATGCGGGTTCACCTGTGTTTTCAGGAATTTCAGCTCGCCCGCCAGCTTTTCTTGCTGCAACAAACTGGAACGTTCCCGGTCTTTGAACCACTGCAAAAACCCGCCAAACATGGTGCTCAGGACGAAAAGCGCCAGTATCTGCACCGACATGAAAAACACCGCTGGCCAGCCGAACTGGTCGGTCAGGTGCAGGGCAAAAAAATGCTCCGTCTTGAAGCGCAGCAAAATCACGAGCGTGACGAAACCCAGCCCCAACATTGCGAAGCGCCGGTATTTTTTTTCGAGTAAAAAAGGCAGGATGAACAGCAGGTTGCCATAAATGACGAGGCCGCCGAACACCATGCTGTTCCAGACGAAAGCCCAGCCCTGGGCCCGCTCGGAGATGAGATAGCCGCCCGTGCCCACCACTGTCAGGTAGAAGAGCCAAAAGACGAAATGGCCGATGATGGTTGCCTTGTTTTTCATAATTGTAGCCGCCAAATTTATTTGGCAGGCTGATGTTTGTAGCCGCCAAATCCTTGACTGCCGTCAGGCAGGTAAGTAGTCAGGTTGATTTATTCGATACTTTCGGTTAGTTCCGGTCTTCGAGCGGCGGGGTTTTGAACCCCGCATTTTGGT
>CAZDSU010000028.1:63542-75095 GCA_964508135.1 uncultured Saprospiraceae bacterium | reverse complement strand
ATTTGTTGTTTCGCAACACAAATATCACCTGCCTTTTTCTTTCCAGATTTCAAAGAATTCCTCGGACTTTATTTCTGTATGGTTTCAAAATCAGTTAGCATAGCCTAAGCTAGGCAAGCTTCAATTCATAGGTATTTAGGATGTTTCTATTGTTCGGCTTTTCCTTTTTTAACTTTGATTACCTTTGGGTATGGGAAAACCATAGCTCCCTGTTTCTGTTTGCGTGCAAACAAAGAAATACGGGGGCATTGACAAAGGGGAAATCGTTTGATGCGGAACTGTCTGAATAAAGTTGGAGCTTACCTTTTGGGCAGTACGAGCCTTAAGTTTCGTACCGCTGCCAATGTATTTTTCTCACTTTTGTTGTTGCTGGGCTCATTATGCCTTCCAAACCTTGCCTTCGGTCAAAAGACCCCCGCCCCACCTGCTTTTTACCAAGTTGTAGAACATTCTTATGGCATACCAGAAGGCTTGCCGGATGGTTGCATTCGGCAGGTGCTGCTCGATAGTCGTGGGCGACTGCATCTTGTTTCTTGCGAAACCTATTACGCCTCTGGCGCGCTACAGGTGTACGATTTTGATGGCTCCAGGGCCTATCCTTCTGGGTTCAAGTTGGCACATGACCATAATTATATCTATTATAATGTGGCACCCGTTCCAGACGTGATATATGGGTTTTATGACTTTCGAAACGAAAAGGACAGCCTCCAAAGTGGTGTATTCCAGTTCAATGCCATTACCGGAGTCACCCAATGTTTCGACATAGATGAGCAATTGGTCGTGCGGAATGTTGCCTTTGCTGACGGAGCTTTATTTGTTTGTGCCTACAAAGAAAGCACCCGCACAGGAAAAATTCTGAGAATCCGGGATGGGGCAATCCGTTCGTTGTACAGTTTTAAAACGGAACCTCAAGCCCCCCAAGGGCTCAAATTATATCTTACCGTTACAGAAAAAGATATTTGGGTGGCCCATTCTGCGGGTCATACTTATCGAATCAACAGAAAAGGCGGAACAGTGCGTGAATACACTTTGCCTGGTGCTGACGACCCACAAAGGTATGCCAGTCAGATTTTAAGCTCACCGGGAAATGGCATCTGGATAAACTGCGGTGGTATCTACCATTGGGATGAGGCAACGGATCGCTTTGCCCAAAATCCGTATTTGCCTCCCACCTGGAAGTCCAATGATGTTATAGAAAGTTTGTTATCGAGCGACCTAAAGGGTAATATGCTGCTTTGGTACCTGAACAAAGACACCGTGCCCAGTGCTACGTTGGTGGATGATAGACAGCAGGCATTTGACTATACACCCATAGCGTGGGATAAGTCATTGTTTGTCGGTGGCACTAATAGAAGTTGGATGAGCAATGATTTTAAACATGGCATAGTGTACCATCGCCCTGGCCTGCGCTTTGTGGAGTTTACGTTTTTAAATGCCATCCAAAAAACACTTAACTTCAAGCAGAACAGAAGCATTATCCAGCTCGCACGAGACACCATCTATGCTGGCAAGTACGGCTTTTTGTACCATGAGAAGGGGGACTGGAAACCCACCGGTCGTTTTATTGCCGGGGGCGGAAAGCTTGGAGACGGAGATGTGAAAGTGGACAAAAGGGGCAATATCTGGTTACCGAAAAATGGCACACGCCACGTTGGAAAGACCTATTTGTTCAGGTATCAACCAGTGCAAAACCGCTTAGACAGTTTTCAGCTTGAGATGGGATTGGTGAGGTACGACTTTCTGGATGAAAATCGCATCGTTTTTGTCGCCAAAAACAGACTGTACCTATTGAACACGCAGACTGGGAAAACACAATTGCTCAACGAGAAGTTGAGTATAGAACCATATGGTCTCAATCAGTTGTTCGTTTCCTCCAGGAATCTCATTTGGGCTGCTTGCAACAAAGGCCTCCTCTGCGTTGACCCACGAACGGGTGCATATCAATGGGTCAACCTCGGAAGCCCGACTACCGTGATTCGGATTCACGAAGACGCCAAAGGGAGGCTGTGGTTGGGGACCTTAATCAATGGCGTTTTGATTTACGACCCATCCGATGGTAGCGTGAAGACCATTGACCAGACGAAGGGCTTGTCCAATAATTTGGTGGCCACCCTCCTCGAAGATGATGACGGCAACATCTGGGCGGGAACTTACAACGGCATCACGCTGCTCTCGCCAGAGGGCATGGTACTTGGGAAAATATTCAAGCCGGACGGCCTTGCGGATGACGAGTGCAACCGCTGGTCGGCGATGAAGATGGACGATGGGCGCCTTGTTTTTGGCTCCAATGCAGGCCTCAGCTTCATTGACCCCAAGCTGTTGAAAAAGCGCATCCAGGAAGGCACGCCACCCCATATCTACCTAACTGGATTGAGCAACGAGGTGCAGGGACGGTCGCTGATGCCCATTGACCTTTTTCCAAAGTTCAAGCAAAACGAACGCATCACAGTGCCCGCCGCCAACCGCAACCTGAAAATCAATTTTGCGCTTTCCAACTATATCGCACCGGAGCGGAGCACCTTTGCCTACAAAATAGAGGGGCACGACAAAGACTGGAACTACATCGGAAATCAGCGCCAGTTGTCGTTGAACGCCCTCCCGCCCGGCAAGTACAACATCCTCATTAAAGGTGCCGATGGCTGGGGGCGATGGTCGGACCCACCTATCGTGATACCCGTGAACGTGCAGGAATTTTTCTATAAGCGGTGGTGGGCGTTCTGCTTGTACGTGCTGGTTATTTTGTCCGCTTTGTATTTTATCCGCAAAAACCAAATCAGGCATTTGAAGGAAGAAGCAGAGAATAAGCACCTTCAGGAAATTGATTCCATCAAGACAAAACTGTACACCAATATCACGCACGAGTTCCGCACCCCGCTCACCGTCATTTCTGGCATGGCCGACATGATTGAAAACCCCGCCAACGCCAAAGAATTGATCAAAAGGAACAGCGAGGGCCTGCTGGGACTGGTCAACCAGTTGCTTGATTTGGCAAAACTGGAATCAGGTCACCTGAAACTGGAACTGGTGCAGGCCGATGTCGTGCCTTATGTCCAATACATGTTGGAATCCTTTCAGTCGCTGGCCGCCACCAAAAACATCCGCCTCGTTTTTCTCAAATCAGCAGACCGACTCGTCATGGATTTTGATGAAAAAAGGCTGGCCATCATCATCTCCAATCTATTGTCCAATGCCATCAAGTTTACCCGGCAAAACGGCAACATCGTTTTGGAAATTCTGGAAGAAAACAACCAACTTTTGCTGCGGGTAAAAGACAACGGCATCGGCATTCCGCCCGACAAGCTGCCCCATGTTTTCGAACGCTTCTATCAGGTAGATGACGCTGCCACCCGGCGGGGGGAAGGCACCGGCATCGGCCTGACGCTGACCAAGGAACTGGTGGAACTCATGGGCGGAAAAATAACCGTACAAAGCCCAACCCCGGACGGGGAAGGGACGGAGTTCACCGTTTCCCTGCCCATCAACCAGAACGCAGAAAAGGGCGTCGCCAACCTCCCTGCCCCGCTTATGATGGCTCCTTCCTTTTCGGACGAAATGGCGGCAATTCAAACAGCGGAAAACCCCTTGCCGCCCCATACAGATTTGCCATTGTTACTGCTCATCGAGGACAACCCGGACGTGGCCATTTATATTAAAGCCTGTTTGCAGGGCCGTTATGCCATCGAGTGGGCCGAGAACGGGGCCATTGGCATCGAAAAGGCCCTGGAGACCATTCCCGACATCATCATCAGCGACGTGATGATGCCGGAAAAGGACGGCTTCGAAGTCTGCCAGACACTGAAGAACGACGAGCGCACCAGCCACGTGCCCATCGTGCTGCTCACGGCCAAGGCAGACGTACCGTCCAGGCTGGAGGGGCTGGGCGTTGGCGCAGACGCTTATTTGTCAAAGCCATTTTTGAAAGAAGAACTGTTTATCCGGTTGGAAAAATTGGTGGAGCTGCGGCGCAACCTCCAAAAGTACTTCAGTTTGAGGGCCAAGACGGAAGGGGAGGTGCTGCCACCCGACCTCAACACCGCTGCCCCTATCGCAAGGGAAGATGCATTCCTGACCAAAGTTCGCAACGTCCTGGAGGAACACTTGGACGATGCAGAATTTGGTGTGGAACAGTTGGCCCGCCAAATGGCCATGAGCAGTTCCCAAATACGCCGCAAGATGACCGCCGTGACCGGTGAAGCCCCGGTCCAGTATTTCCGTTCCCTGCGTTTATCCAGGTCAAAGGCCCTGCTGAAAGACCCCGACCTCAACATCTCCGAGGTAGCCTACCAATGTGGTTTTTCTGACCCCTCCTATTTCGCACGGGTCTTCGTGCAGGAGTTTGGCATGTCCCCAGGCGAGTACCGCCAACAATCGGGCCTTTGACCTATCTGCTCCAAAATCTTCTTTTTCAGCACTTTTCCCCTGTTTTTGCCCAAAAAAACACGCTTTTCGGGCCCATGCTTGAAAAATCCTAGCCTTTGCATGAATTGTCCGTATGTGATCGGGCACCTCGCCCCCATGTTTGCAGCGGAACAAGCACAACCATAAAGACACTGGTCAAAGTCGTTTCAAATTCATTCACCTTTTTAACTTAAAAATTCATTTATCATGAAAAACTTAATTCGAGCAACGTTTGCAACAATCTTGGTTGTGATGGTGGTTGCCTTCACAAACAACTCAGCCACTACAAAAAAAGCTGCCAACGAACAAAGTACTGCAAAGACCACAGTACCGGTCAAACCTGTATCTTATTGGAACAATGGGAAACCCAAGAATATCTTGGTCATTGGAAAAACAACTGAATTAGGTACCGGCTTGAAAGCAGGAAACACGCTAAAAGAAGTGCCAGTTCTAAAAAGCAATCCGAAGGATAACACAAAAATTAATAAGGAAGTAGCAGCGGCTGACATAGTAATGGTGGATGCTTCCAAGATTACCGCAGCAGATTTTGGCAAGAACCCGTACCTGAAAGCAGCCAATAAATTGAAAAAGAACATCATCTTGGAAAATATCAAAAGCGATGCCATGAGTTCTTTAGGCGCTATTGGTGTCGACGCCAGAACAGCAGTTGTAACTCCTATCAACGACCATTCGAATCATATCAATATCATTGAATCCGAAGGGGACATCACCTCACCTACAAAAATGATTCAGAAAACTGGGTTCATTGAAGCGACTAAGGAAGAATTTGATGCGCTAACAACAGCGCAAAAGGCAGCGTACCAAAAAGCAAAGGAAGAAGCAAGTAAAATAAAAGACGTCGAGATACCAGTCGATAATTCGACCAGTACTAAAAAAAGCAATGCCCTCTCATCCCTGGAAAGGCTGAACGAAACCATAAAGGCAATTGACAATACGGAGGAAGTCAGGAAAAGCTACGGGACGCTTAAGGCAAATGTATACGGTTTGCCAGCTGGCTCATACTATCAGACCTTTGTAGGTTTTGGTATTAGAAGTTTTGAAGTTAAGGGTAACGAACCTATAAGTTACGGTGCACAATTTGCAGAAATCAACCAAGATTGGGAATTTACTTTATTTGCGACTAATTACCCCGCAAGTGCCCCTTATAAATTCGTGGAATTTATTCCTGTTGGCACTGGAGTGGATCCAGGCCAACTTAAAATGGATGGTAAAAACAGAAAAGGCTGGTTTACACGTCAAGTAAAATTAGAGCATAATCGCATTTCTGGATACTCCACTTGCGATCGTGCTGCTCCTGAGAATGCAAATGCGGGTTTTTCGGTTGCCACCCAAACTGGCTTTAGTGTAGGAGCTGAAGCCAATAATCAAAAAGAAGCGACAGTTTCGGCGCAATATAGCACGTCAACAACCGTAACAAGAGAATTTAAAGATTTTGATGCCACTACAAGCACCCAATCTACATACGCACGCTGGGATTACGAAATGGAAAGAAATCATTCAAATTATTCAAAATGTGCATTGAGTGGCTTGGGGGATTGTGATATAAAAGATTTGCCAGATTGGGCAAAAGCAACCATGCCACTGTATGGTTCGTCTGTTTGGAAAGCACCATCAAGCTACAAAGGAACTGATTTTTTTCAATTTAAGATTATTTATTTCCCTGAAAGAATCTATCTAACTGGAACCAATGATGGGATAATAAATTGGGAGTATTTTCCAACTGGTTTTATTTTTTCTAGAATTCTTACTGTCAATTTCGCAAGTGTTTCCATTGCTCCGCTATGATTGACTATTAAGACTAAAATTATGGCAGGATGGCTTATTGTAGCCATCCTGCCATCCACAACAGAAGCTAATGGGGCAAATTATAATAGTCTTTCCACCTAATCATGTTTCAATAAATATTATTGAAATACAATTGATATAATCAAGATGAAAATTCGATTTATTCTCTGTTTGTTCTTGGCCTATTTAGTCCCACCTTGCCTTATTGGGCAGGTAAGTGAAAAAGCCATCCCGCCGAGCTTCATGCTCCAAGGCTTGCAGGGCGATGTCCCTGTGGCGACTATGCGCTTGCTGGATTTTGCGGCCATCCAACTGCAAGATGAACAGGATGCAGCGGAAAACAGGTCACCTCGTTTTGGTTTTCCCATTGAGGTGGATTATAGCACCTCCAACAGTGGGCTGTGGGAGCAACTTCCCAATGGCGACCGGATGTGGAGGCTAAAAATCGTTTCGCAGGGAGCTTTATCGCTAAACCTGGGGTTCGACCTTTTCCATCTTCCCGACGGAGCACAGCTTTTTCTATATGATGACAGCTACGCTCAGTTATTGGGAGCATACACCAGCCGAAACAACCGCCCAGGGCGTGGGTTTGCAACCAGCTTCATCAAGGCCGACCATCTCAACCTCGAATACTACGAGCCAGCGGCTGTCCAAGGGCAAGGGCTACTGCACCTCAATAAAGTAGTGCATGGTTATTACCATATTGGCGGCTCTTCATCCAGGGATTTTGGCGATTCTGGGCCATGCCATATCAACACATCCTGTGACGAAGCAACGGCGTGGAAAAACCAAATAAAATCCGTGGGCCTCTACCTGGTTGATGGGTTTCGCTGGTGCTCTGGCACACTTATCAACAATGCAAAGCAGGACTGCAGGCCTTATTTCTTGAGTGCCAATCATTGTCTCGGCGTTCCAGGACTTGATTTACACGCTGGCGATACGCTGGATTGGGTCTTTATGTTTAACTATGAAAGCCCGGATTGTTCGCCAACCACGGACGGGCCTACCACCCAGACGGTTCAAGGTGCCATCATCAGGGCGACCTCTCCTGATACTGATTTTACCCTATTCGAGCTCTTGGATGCACCGCAGGCTTATTATGATGTATATTATGCGGGCTGGGACAGGAACATTGCGCCACCTATCAGCGCCATCGGCATCCACCACCCTTCTGGCGATGTCAAGAAAATATCCTTTGACAATGCCCCTGCTGTAGATGCAACAGGAGAATTCGGTTTCTTCGACACCCATTGGAAGGTGGTTTGGGATTTAGGTTCAACAGAGCCGGGGTCATCCGGTTCGGGCCTCTTCAACCAAAATGGTCTTCTTATTGGTCAATTGACCGGGGGAGATGCCGGTTGCATCGATACGGTCAGCAATAATGGTGGATATGATATTTTTGGGAAAATATTTCAGTCTTGGGATATGGTAGGCACGACCTCCGCAGATAGGCTCCAGGATTGGCTGGACCCCGAAAACACCGGCATCGAAGTGCTCGATGGCGTTAACTGCACAATGATAGCACCACAGCCTGATTTCGAAGCCAATGCTACCTCCCTATGCCTTGACATAACGGATACCCTATCCTTTGCCGACCTTTCCAGCCCTCCAGCCGACACTTGGCTATGGACTTTTGAAGGGGGCTTCCCTGCCAGTTCTACTGAACAGAACCCTATTGTAGTATATCCACAAGAAGGAACCTATGCCGTTAGTTTGACGGTCAGCAATACCTATGGTTCCAACACGCTGGCTTTGGACGATTTTGTGAGTGTAGTAAGTGGAGCCAATTGCCAATGCCTTACTCCAACTGGAGTAAATATAACGGTAGCGGATAATACTGCTAGCATTTATTGGACAGCTGGCAGTAGTATTGGTACAGGTTGGACGCTTGAATATGGCCCAATCGGGTTTGAACCAGGGCAAGGGACCCTATTAACCACATCGGAACCTATTGTGATTATTCAGGACCTTGATTTTAGCACAGGCTACGCTTTTAATGTAACGGAAGACTGCACGATTGCAGGTATCAGCGCTCCTAGTAATTTCGTTACATTTTACACGAGTTGTGCCAATGGCGCTCAAAATTGTTCTTTGTATCTAAATTTGTTTGACACAGGAGATGATGGTTGGGACGATGCCTTTGTTAATGTTAATCAAGGCGGTGTTTCAACAAGCTATACCATTCCATATGATTTTTTAACTGGTGGATCGGATACCATTTACGTTATTGAAAATTGCGAAGGAACCTCTTTTTCACTGTCCTACTCTTCCGGCGATTATGAAGAAGAACACTTGTATGCCTTATTGAATGCTTCAGGCGATACGCTTTTTTCGGATGGGCCTAATCCCGCCACGGGTGTGGTATATTCAGGGGTATTGGAATGCAGTCCTTCCTCGGTAAAAGAGCAGTCAAATTTGGTTAAGGACCAATTGCAAAAGACAACCTTGTTTCCATTGCCAGCGCATGATTTTGTTAACCTTAAGATTAATGCTGAAAGTGGGAAAATTGTCTATTTGCAAATGCACTCAATAATGGGACAACTATTGATGGAACAAGTTTTTGAAGTGCCAGTAACAGGGGAATTAATAAGCATAAATGTAAGTCAATTACCAGCTGGTATTTATTGTATTTGGTTGGACAATGGGACTGAGAAAGTATGCAAGAAACTAGTAAAGAAATAAAGGTCTTATGGTAATCATAAGGTGAATTAAATATGAAATAGCTATTTATTATACTTTGGGCTAAAGATTCCTATAGGGAGGTTGCTCATTACTGAGGGTTAGCTTATAAAAGCCTATTAAATCTGTTTGTCAAACTTAAGTGCAAACATACAAGGGGCAGAGGTGCTTTCAATGTGTTCATTTGCACAACAGCTATTTGTACAAGGTGTCGTAAAAAAAAATTAGATGAAAAAACTGCTGTTCATTTTGTTGGCAATTATTTATGGGGCTTGCTGCACTCTAAATAAAAGCAATTCCTCATTACAGGGGGCGTCCTTGACAAGTACTCACTGGTATTTGGTAAGCATAGAATCCGCAACTATGAGTAAGGATGCTCGTTCCACGCAACAAAAAATATGGATTAAATTAGATACTGAAAACAAAGTTACAGGCTTTGGAGGATGCAATGATTTTTCGAGTAGCTATAAGTTGGAAGGAACTACACTTCAATTTTCTGCAATTGCAAGAACAAAAGTGAGGTGTAATAATATTGCAACAGAAGACACCTTTATAGGAATCCTAGAAAAGGTCAATAAATACAAACTAGAGAAAAATAAATTGTTTTTCTATAACGATGAAAGACTACTAGCTTCCTTTAATCCAATATAGCGAGTTGACAACTGTAAAATACACATTGAAAATATTTTTGCCAGTTATATTCTTATAAGTATTGGCTCCCATTGGCTGTACTTTGCTTTACGGGTTTCCACTTCTTTCCCACTAAAATCTTTTCCACCATGATTTCCATCGGCATTATCGAAAAAAACAATATCCTGCGCCAAAACCTGGTGGCCTATTTCAGCCAGCAGCCAGAGATGAGCTGTACCTTGGAGGCACTGTCTGTCGAGCATTTTTTCCAGCAGGCGGGTGCAGGTGCGCACCTGAACGTCGTGCTTACCGATTTCAACGGGCGCAACGAAACGGCGGCGAAAGGCCTGCAGCGCCTGAAAAGGACCTACCCAAAAACGGAGGTCATCGGTTTTTCGCACGAAGAGGACACGGAGAGCATCGTCAAAGCCTTTTATGCAGGGGCATCAAGTTATTTGAACAAAGGCATGTCGCTTTCCAAAATAAAGGAAGCCATCGTAGAAACCTATGAAGGCAGGTCTGCCATCTCACCAACTGCGGCCCGGCGGCTGGTGGAGCATTTTTCGCCCAAGCAAAAAACGATGGATTTAACACCGAAGGAAAATCAGCTCGTACAGTGCCTCACCGACGGGCTGAGCTACAAACTCGCCGCCGTCCAACTCAGTGTCAGCATGAACACGGTGCTTTTCCATGTGCGAAATTTGTACAAAAAGCTAGGCGTGAACTCGAAGTCGGAGGTGGTGGCGATGCGGCTGAGGGGCGAGTGCTGACGGCAACTAGGGACAGGTTCTTCCGGCTCTAGATATTGCCATAGGATGTTAGCCTCAGAATGATTTGGATTTTCACAATTGAAAGACATGAAGGCACTATTAATAAAAAAGAAAAAATGCGGGTGGCTCTCCTGTGTTCTCCTCTTGGTAATTGCATGGTTGTCCCCTGCATACCTCCTTGCTGACAATAGCCTGACTGGGCCTTATTCAACAGCGGGTGAAGGCCTGGCATGCGGCATTCTTTGCCCGGCAGACATCGTGGTGAATACCGAGCCGGGAGTTTGCTCGGCTGTCGTCAATTATACGGTCACTATTGTTGACCCAGGCACGTGCATTATTATTGTACCGTTGTCGCAGACAGCTGGCCTGCCCAGCGGGTCCGCCTTTCCAGTGGGAACAACGGTGAATTCCTTTCAAATGCAGATTTTTTTGGATCCGGTGGTCGTAACTTTGAACTGCTCTTTTACCGTCACAGTCGTGGACAATGAACTGCCCACCATTGCCAATTGCCCGATGGACATTTCCACATTTACCAGCCCTGGCATTTGCGGAACGGCTGTCAACTGGGCGGCCCCGACTTCCATGGACAACTGCGGCATCGCCACCTTCACCAGCACCCACGTTCCAGGGTCTGTCTTCCCCGTCGGTACGACCGCCGTCACCTACACCGCCACGGACAATGCCGGCTTGACGGCCACCTGTTCCTTCAATGTCACGGTGGTGGATACTGAAAACCCCGTGATCACTGGCTGCCCCGGCAATATCATAATCGCCAACGATATTGGAAACTGCGGGGCGGCCATGAACTGGGCTCCGCCGACTGCTCTGGACAACTGCGGCATCGCCACCTTCACCAGCACCCATGCTCCAGGTTCTGTCTTCCCCGTCGGAACGACCGCCGTCACCTATACCGCCACAGACAATGCCGGGCTGATGGCTACCTGCTCCTTCAATGTTACGGTGGTGGATATCGAAAGCCCCGTAATCACTGGCTGCCCCGGCAATATCATAATCGCCAACGATATTGGAAACTGCGGAGCGACTGTGAACTGGGCTGCGCCTACTGCTCTGGACAACTGCGGCATCGCCACCTTCACCAGCACCCATGCTCCAGGTTTTGTCTTCCCTGTCGGAACGACCGCCGTCACCTACACCGCCACGGACAATGCCGGCTTGACGGCCACCTGTTCCTTCAATGTCACGGTAGTGGATATCGAAAACCCCGTGATCACTGCCTGCCCCGGCAATATCACGGTTAATAACAACATTG
>CAZDSU010000028.1:0-63442 GCA_964508135.1 uncultured Saprospiraceae bacterium | reverse complement strand
TCACCTACACCGCCACGGACAATGCCGGCTTGACGGCCACCTGCTCCTTCAATGTCACGGTGGTGGATACTGAAAACCCCGTGATCACTGCCTGCCCCGGCAATATCACGGTTAATAACAACATTGGAACCTGCGGTGCGGCCGTGAACTGGGCTGCGCCGACTGCCTTGGACAATTGCGGCATCGCCACGTTTACGAGCACCCATGCTCCAGGGTCTGTCTTCCCTGTCGGAACGACCGCCGTCACCTACACCGCCACGGACAATGCCGGCTTGACGGCCACCTGCTCCTTCAATGTGACCGTAGCAGATACGGAAAATCCTGTCTTTACGAATTGTCCAAGCTATATCACGGTGCCGGTTAACACGGCCAATTGCGACGCCATCGTGAATTGGACGCCGCCGACATTGATGGATAACTGCGGCATCGCTTCGCAAACGAGCAGTAACAGCCCTGGCGACGTTTTCCCTATTGGCACGACGACGGTGGTGTATTCAGGGGACGACCCTGCGGGCAATTCAACGGCTTGCAGCTTTGACATCACTGTGCTGGACGGTTCGACTTCGACACAGTTGGTTGGGTCGATATGTACTGGAGATACCTTTATCGTTGGAAATCAATCATTTACGCAAACCGGAAACTACCAGGTCATGTTGATTGGGGAAAATGGATGCGATAGCACGGTGAACCTCGACCTAACGGTGCTGCCCGTTTTGCAAACCAACCTGATTCAGTCCATTTGCCAAGGCCAGAACATTGCCGTGGGCAACCAGAGCTTCAACCAAACCGGCATTTACAACGTGGCTTTTACGGCGGTCGGCGGATGCGACAGCATCGTAATCCTCGACCTGACCGTGTTGCCCATTTTACAAACTAACCTAATCGAAAATATTTGCCAAGGGCAATCCTACCTGATTGGCAATCAATCATTTAACCAATCTGGAAACTACGCCGTGACGCTGACCGCCGCCAACGGCTGCGATAGCCTCGTAAATCTCAATCTCACTGTTCATCAAAATCCAAATGCCATGATTTTTGGACCCGACAGCGTCTGCATCGGCCTAAGCATCCTGCTCACCGCCGGGGTTTTCGACGCCTACGCTTGGTCGCCGGGCGGCGAAACAACGCCAAGCCTCACCGTGACGAACGGCGGCACCTACGGCCTGACCGTGACCGACCAGAACGGCTGCACCGCCGCAGCATCGGCGAGCATCCTGGAAGAGAACTGCTTGGACGTAGTGGCAGCCTTCGCCATCAGCCAGGACACGATTTGTGCTTCGCAAATGCTGCAATTCAGCAACCAATCGACCCCAAATGCGACGGGCTTCCTTTGGAACTTTGGCAATGGCAGTTTCAGCAACGAACAAAGCCCGATGGCATTCTACACCGTGCCCGGCACCTACACCGTTTCCCTGATTGCCAGCGATGGCACGGAGGCCGATACGTCATCCCAGCAGGTGTTCGTTTACCCCAAACCCCAAGCTGGTTTCACGGTGGCCGTGCCGGAACCTTGCGCTCCCAAGTCCTTGATTTTCAATGATAATTCGACGAGCAGCTTTGGCATCGAGCAATGGGCTTGGAACTTCGGCGACGGTGCCACGGGCAGCGGCCAAACGCCCTCGCACAGCTACACCAACTTTGATACGGTGAACGTGACGCTGGTCGTCGTGGACCAGTTCAGCTGCGTGGACAGCATCAACCAGAACGTGGTGGTGGCCGACCTCGGCACGACGCCGCCGCCCGTCCACCTTTACCTGAACCTTTGTGCGGGCGACAGCCTCTTGGTCGGTAATTCGGTGTTTAACGCCGCCAACCCCATTGGCGCTGCCACGCTGACGGCGACCTCCGGCTGTGACAGCACGGTGACGGTGGAACTGACCTTCACGCCCTTGCAAACACAGGCACTAGCCCCCGATTTTTCGATTTGTGAAAATGAAACGACGACCCTCGATGCAGGAAGCGGCTCGTCGTTTTTATGGTCAAATGGGGCGACGGCTTCTAGCATAAGCGTCAGTCAATCAGGCAGTTATGCCGTTACCGTCTCCGGTGGCAGCGGTTGCCCTGTGGTAAAGACCGTGACAGTATCGGTGGACAATATACCTTCGGTAAATGCGGCGGCTGGCGCTGATGATTCGATTTGTGAAACAACAGCAATCACGGCCCTGAGCGCCCAGCCAGCAGTAGTTGGGACAGGGATTTGGACTGGCATTAGCGCAGCCGAAATAAACAACCCGGTAAACCCCTACAGCACCGTTTCCAATCTTGCCATCGGCGAAAACCTGTTCATTTGGACGTTGAGCAGCGGCGCTTGCGAGGGCTTCTCTTCGGACACCGTGGCTGTGAACGTGACCGCCGAAGTGGCGGAGTTGGCGCAAGCGGGCGACGACCTTTCGTTTTGCGGCAGCGCAACGGCCATCAATTTGAGTGCAGTGGCGGCGCAATCAGCGGGGGTGCTCGGCACATGGTCTCAGCCGGGTTCGCAGGCTCAGTTGGGCATCCAAATTTTGGATCCCAACAACCCGAACTCGCCGATTGACGGATATTTCCCGAACAATACCTATGTCTTCTTCTGGACACTGACAAATGGGGCCTGTGGTGCGTATTCCGTTGACAATGTGTTGATTAGCACCTACACCAGCCTGCTCCCACCCGCCGATGCGGGCCAGGATGTGAACCTCTGCGAAGGCATCGAAGCGACCTTGAACGCCAATCAGCCCGCCAATACGACGGGCGAATGGACGCCACTAGACCCCACTTCCACGACCTTCATTGCGCAGCCAAACGAGGCCAGCACGCTGGTAGGCGACCTTACCGCAGGCGGCAATGCCTTTATCTGGACGCTGTCGAGCGCCGACTGCCCGGCCTACTCCGCCGACACGTTGTTGGTGTTCCAAAGCGAGGGGCTAGCTGCCAATGCGGATGTGTATTTCAACCTCGGCCAGCCGCTGACGAACCTCGATTTTTTGGCCAACGACAAAATCCCGGACCGGGACGCCGTGACACTGACTTTCCTTTCAACGCCGCTTTATGGCAGCTTGACGGCCAATGCGGACGGCAGCTACGACTTCCAATTCGGGGTGGACTCGACGGTGAACGTGGAATTTACCTATGAAATCTGCCTGAAGGATTGCCCCGACCTTTGCGCACAGGCGCAGGTGGTGGTTTTGAGCAAGTCGCCGTTGGCTCCGCCGGCTATCGAGAAGCCCGCCAACGTCATCACCCCGAACGGCGATGGCACAGGGGAGCGGTTGGCCATACCGAACTTTTCGGAAATACCGGGGCCCATCGAAATCACGGTCATCAACCGTTGGGGCGACGTGGTTTTCCATGGGAAAGACTACCAAAACGACTGGGATGGGAGGGCGCAGGGCGGGAAGCAGTTGCCGGAAGGGACGTATTTCTACGTGCTGGAAGGGGCAGGGAGCGAGGTGAGCGGGGCGGTGACGGTGGTGCGATGAGCTTTTTTCAACACACAAAATTTATCAAAAATGAAGCATGTAGTTTTTGTTTTGACCCTATTTTTTTCCTTCGGTAAAATGGCGCTTAAGGCCCAGCAGCTGCCTCTTTTCACCCAGTATACTGAGTTGCAAACCTACCTGAACCCAGCGGCAATCCCAGTGGACTACTTGCAGTACAACATGAACCAAGTTGCAGGATTGACCTACCGCTTGCAATGGCTGGGCATCGAGGATGCACCGAGGACAGGGCTTGCCCGCTATGAGCGGGTGCGGGAAGACAAAAACCTTTCGACTTTCGGCGGAATGCTGTTCAATGACAAGGTGGGCGCCAACAACCTCATCGGTTTGTACGGGCGGTACTCCTACCAACTTCGCCCTGCTGCCGACGGCAACCTGCTGCTCGGTATTGGCATCACGGGCGGTTTGGTCCAGTACCGCCTCAAAAACGAGGAACTGGAATTTGAACCGGAAGATATCCTGCAAGGAGATAGGCAAACCAGCCTGCTGCCCGATTTCGGCATAGGCGTGAACCTGACCTACTACCCCGAAACGGGCACCAAATGGTATGCAGGCCTGTCAATTCCGCAAACGTTCGGCCTGAGTGCCAAGTTCGAGACTGCGGCAAATGACATTATTTCCATCAAACGGGTGGCGCACGTCTATGCCAATGGCGGGGCCATTTTTGCCGTAGGGCAACAAGGCTTTTTGGAGCCGTCCATTTGGGTGAAATATGCGCAGAATGCCCCGATGCAGGTGGACTTCAACTTGCGGCAGAAGTTTGTGAACAACTTCTGGATGGGCTTTGGTTACTCGACTTCCCGCAACCTGCACCTCGAAATGGGCATGATAATGAGCCAATTGTTCCACCTTGAAGATGCAGTGCTGCGCGTCGGTTATGGTTTTGACTACAATTTATCACCATTTGGCAACGTACTTGGCACAACACATGAACTGAACTTGAGCTATGCGTGGGGCAAATAACAAAAGTTCTTGGGTCTAATATTTGAACAAGACGAGCTGGAAGGAGAAGACCACTATATCACCCAACTGGATTTCACGGGCTTTTTACCGGGCATTTATTTCATCAATCTGCGTTCGGTGAACCAAGTGCATACGGTGAAGATTGTGGTTTCGGATGAGTAAGAAAATGAGGTTCAAGTAGGTTTAGCGTGAAAAGCTAGGGGGGTGGGGGCGGCTGCGCCGCCCCCAAGGCTCTCTCCCCCGAAGAGCCGCCGAAGGCGGCGATAAGGGGCTGCGATAGCTTGAAATATTGATGTTTTCACGCAAAAATGTCCTGAGCCAAAAATGAGGCGATAATGGATTTTCTCTTTTGAACATCCTGGTGTGGCAACTGTTCGGTAGCGAGCAGTTGCCACTTTTTTTTGAGTGCAAAGCGATACGATTGCTTCGAGCAATCGTATCGCTGTCGCCAAAACTTACCAACGGTCGAAACCCAATGTCCACAGAATTTCTACCTTTGACAAAACGAAAAATGGGATGCGACCAATTTCCATTTTTCCATTGTTCGCCCACTTAAAAAATTCAAACATGAAAAGCAAACTCACGTCCAAACTGTTGATTTTCAGCGCCCTGGCGCTGCTCATGTTCGCCTTCGCCTCCTGCGCAAACGTCGAACCTGTGCAAGAATGCCTCAAAGGCGAGCAGTACGGCTTCCTTTTCGGGCTGCTGCACGGCTTCATCACGCCCATCAGCTTCATCGTCAGCCTGTTCGACGACAACGTGGCCATCTACGCCGTCAACAACAGCGGCGGCTGGTACGATTTCGGCTTCCTGTTAGGCTCTGGCGGATGGGGCATCTTGGCGGGCAATAAATCGAAGAGGAAAGCTTAAAATTGCTGGATTGTTATATTGTTGAATTGTTACCCATGTAACGACAACAATTTAACAATCCAACAATCCAACAATCCAATAAAATGATTTTTGAAAACGCACAAGTGGCCGTGACCGATTTGCCACATGCCGAAGCTGTTGATTTTCAGCGGCTTTCCCCGTCCTACCGCATGGTGGAGGTCATTGCGACCAGCATACTTTTCGCCTTTTTGCTGCTGGGCTGGCTTGCCTTTTACTTCGTAAATCCTTTCAGAATGCCTTGGCTCAGTTGGATGCTGTTGGGGGTGTGGGCAGTGCTTTTTTTGCTGGGAATGAAGGTGGCCATGAAGCGGTTTGCCGCCGAAGGCTATGCCCTTCGGGAGCACGACATCTTGCACAAGCACGGGGTCTGGTGGCGCACCCTTACGGCCATCCCGTTCAACCGGATGCAGCACTGCGAAATCAGCCGGGGCCCGGTGGAGAGTGCCTTCGGGCTGGCCACGCTCAAGGTTTACACCGCTGGTGGCAGTGGCAGCGACCTCAGCATCGAGGGGCTGACAATGGCGGAGGCGGAGCGGGTGAAGGAATTTATCACAGGGAAGATTGGGGGAGTTGGGAAGGAGGGGGAATTGATTTGACCTGCCTGACGGTAGGCAGGGATTTCAGATTGAACGGCAAGGCGCTTTTATGGATGAGCGAAAAAACCAACCATGAAAAAAGCACTAACTTTGTAAAAAATTGATGACCATGCAAACTACAATTCAACCGCCGCTTTCAAACATCCAAGTCGAGCTGTTAAAGCTGTATTCCGTAGGAGTGCCTGACGAATACCTTCCCGACATCAAGCGGATGATTGCCAAATACCTTTTCGAAAAAGCAAGCGATAGGGCCGACAAAATCTGGGACGAAAAAGGTTATTCGGAAGAAACCTTAAAAAAATGGATAAGTGGCGATGAGTAGCTTAATCCGCGTAGTACTGGACACCAACATCGTTCTCAGTTCAGTTTCGAGGCGCTCTCCCTACCGCGCCATCTTGCAGCAGTTATTTGATGGCAAATATGACCTTTACCTTACCAACGATATCCTCTTGGAGTATGAGGAAAAAATCACCCAAATTTTTGACCGGGAAACGGCTGAAACCAATATCGGCGCCTTGATGCTTTTGCAAAACGCGTACAAAGTGGACACCTACTTTCAATTGCGCTTGATTTACCCCGACCTCGACGACAACAAGTTTGCCGACTGCGCTTTTGCCGCCAATGCCCACTATTTAGTCACAAATGATAGGGATTTCAGGATATCAAAGTCCTTGCCTTTCCCTAAGTTCAACGTGGTTTCGATTGGTGAATTTTTAGAAATCGTACAGCACTTATAGTATATCCTAGAAATGACCGAATCCCACCCATTCTCCCAGCCCACCCGACAGTCATCGGCGGCCATTATCTTCATCCTTGGCGGGGTGCTCAAGATGCTGGTACGGCAACTTTGGGTGGTGATACTGGTGTTCGTTTTCAACAAAAAAAGCAATTTCGACACCTACGCGTTCATCTTCATCGGGCTGGCCATTTTCACCGCAGCCATGTCGCTGCTCAATTATTTCAACCTCTATTTTTACATAAAAGACGGTGAACTGGTGCTGGAAAAAGGCGTGTTCCGCAAATCCAAAATCAACGTGCCGCTCGACCGTGTCCAAACCGTCAATTTCCGCCAAAACATCGTCCACCAGCTTTTCAACGTCGTGGCTGTGGATATTGACACGGCAGGCTCGGCTGGCAAGGAATTCAGCCTCCATGCCATCAGCAAACCGGACGCCGAGTTGTTGCGGGACGTGGTTGGTAGGCGGCAGAAAGAAGTTGGCAGTTCGTCAGGTCTTGTCCCGACCATTCGGGATGGCAGTTGGCAGTCTAACTTGGCGGGTGATGAATGGGAAGGCAATGGTGCTGAGCCACCGCCTCAATCCGAAATCCGCAATCCCCAATCCGAAATCTTCCGCCTCCGTCCCCTCGACCTCGTAAAAATTGGTGCCAGCCAAAACCACCTGCGCACGGCGGGCATCCTGATGGCGTTCGTGATCAGCTTCGCCGACGATGTGGAGCGGGCACTGGGCCTCGATTTTGAGAAAAGAATGACCTGGTGGCTCGGCACCACGGACGGTTCGGACTTGCTTTCATGGTTGCTGGTGGGGGTGCCATTTTTGTTGTTCGTCTCGCTTTTGGGCACCTTGGGCCGCACGGTATTGCAGTATTTTGACCTTCGTTTTTGGCGCACCGAGCGGGGCTTCAAAATCGTGAGCGGCCTGTTCACCCGGCAGGAAGTGTCGGCGGTGTTGACCAAAATCCAGTACGTGCAGTGGAGCAGCAGCCCGCTCATGCGCCTGTTCAAAATGAACAAAGTGATGATGCCGCAAGCCGCCAGCGTACAGGTGACGGGCAAACTTTCGGTCGGACTGCCCGGCTGCTACGAACCGCAATTGTCGGCAGTGCGGGAAGCCTATTTTCCCGAAGAAAAAGACCTAGCTTGGGAACCCCACGGCATAGCACCCTTCAATATTTGGCTACGCTTCCTCCAGCTCGGCCCGTTGCCCGCCTTCATTTTGGTGCAAATCACGAAGTCGTGGCTGGGCAGTTGGTCGCTCGTCTGGCTCGCCTGGCTGCTGGTGGCTTGGTGGCTCGCCCATCGGTACCAACGCACCTGGCGCTGGCAGGTCAGCGAGCAGGGACTGCGGGCGGAGTGGGGCGTTATGCAACGCAAATCCGTGCTGCTCCAATGGCACAAAGTACAGTCCGTGAGCGCCCGCCGGGGCTTTTTCAGCAAGGAGACCGGCCTCGCCCAATTGACGTTCCACACGGCGGCAGGGGCGGTTCGGATACCGTATATCCCCGTGCCCAAGGCGGCGGCGGTGCAGGATTTTGTGCTGTACAAAGTGGAAACGGATGAACGGGAGTGGATGTGACCCCGCGTTACTTTCCCAAGGCGTTCCATTAGGCAGTAAATGATTTTAAGATGCGCTTAAAATACAAGTTTCTCTTTTTGTTTCTTGCCTCGGTTTTTTCGGTTTTTGCTCAAAATCTCTTACAAAACCCCAGTTTTGAAGACCATCCACCGTTGGAATATTTGCCCACTGGCCGGGATGACGAATTTGCATTAGCGATGAAGCCTTGGCGGATATTGAATTCGCAGGTCCGGATTTGCGACTGCAAACACCTAACAACCGCCGATGACATATACCACAGGAGGTGCCGCTATGGAAAAGTGGAACCACACACGGGGTGCACGATGATAGAGTTGCAATACGGCGCAAACTGCCTGGACTGGGACCATGAAACCCGTGGCTGTTCCTCCTACCTCGGTACCAAGTTGAAAACCCCGCTGGAAATGGGCAAAGTATATGAAGTATCCTGCTGGCTGAACATCCTCCCGCCCGACGACCCGGAATATGTCAAGCATATCGGGTTTTCGCTGTACCCGGATGTGGTGCGCAACCCAAGAGGGGGCATGTTCGAAGGTTCCGCTTTTGTGCTGGACACTGCTGTGATTGGGTCATGGCGGCAGGTGAAATGGTTGGTGAGGCCATTGTGTCGGCTGCAATTCTTGGTGTTCGGTGTGTTCCGCGGAACGGATGGGCCGCCCGTACACTCTTTTATCCACGATAATGTTTTTTATATAGACGACATCAGTGTCACAGAAATAAGTGCCGCAGAACAGCAAGGCGCTTTAGCCACGCCGCACTGCAAGTACAAGCCGGGAGAAGCGCCCCTGTCCGACGAAATCGAAGGTGCCAACTGTTATTTTGAAACGGGAGACAGCAGCCTGACCGCCGCCGCTTGTGCCGAGCTGGATTCCTTCGCCCTGCGGGCAAAAACAAGCCCGAAGGTCGCCTTCCTCATCACCGGGCATACGGACAGCATCGGCGAAAACCACAAAAACCTTTCAGAAGCAAGGGTGGAAAGCGTGTTGCGCTACTTGGAGGAGAAGCATCGCATCCCCCGAATCCGGTTTGCAAGGTATGGACTGGGCCGTTCTGGCCCTGTTGCCTCTAATAAAACCACCGAGGGGCGGCGGCTAAACCGCCGTGTATCACTGAGCCAAATTGATGTAGAATTGGATAATGTCATTTACCGACATTTATTGGAGGCCGTCTTTGATGGGAAAAAAGAGGCCGCTTATAAATCCTTGAACACATGGTTGCTTATGGCTCCCGACAGGAAGAAAATATGGATGTTAAATGACCCACGGCTGTATATTTTAATGAACGACCAGCGCTGGAAGCCCATTCATAAAAGAGTAAAAGAAAGTTATTCTCAATTTAAAAAGCCAGATATAGCTTTTCAATTGGATTCCCTGTGGGCAGAAGACCAAAAGCCTCGGACGCTGCAATATTATATCGAGAATTTGAACAGCTATTATGCACAAATGGACAGTACGGACAGCCGTTGGAACGTTGATTTTTCAGTAGCCACGGCCAATGATTACAGTGCCGACGAATCGAATTATTCGGCATTAATGAAAATTATGGACAAAAACGGCTGGCCTAAATCCTCGGAAGTAGGCGAACGGGCAGCCAAGGCAGCATTCCTGATTGTCAACCACCGTTTGGACACGACCACACTGTCGCATTTCATCCCCATTGTGGAGGAACGCTGTATGGAGGGAGAAGCAGAATGGATATATTATGCCACGATGTACGACCGTTTGCAAATATTGCTCGATAAACCACAACGATATGGGACCCAGTTTAAAGTTTTGGATGAAAAGGGTGATAAAATCGAAATGTACCCGCTCGAAGACCCCGTAAAACTGAATGAATGGCGACAACGGCTGGATTTGGAGCCATTGATTCTCCCAAAAAAGTCCTAATCCCCACAATTTCTCAATTTCCTAATTTCCCCAAAGTGTACCTTTGCCGACATGAACACGACACGAACAAAAGTCGGAATCCTCGGCGGCGGGCAATTGGGAAAGATGTTCTCCCTCGCCGCACACAACTGGGACGTGGAAACTTGGGCGCTCGACGCCTCCCGCAGCTTTCCGACTGGCCCCGTCTGCTCGCATTTTGTCGAGGGCAATTTCAATAATTACGACGATGTGTACGCCTTCGGCAAAAAGGTGGACGTGCTTACCATCGAAATCGAGCATGTGAACACGGATGCCCTCCTTCGCCTCGAAGCCGAGGGCGTGAAAGTCCACCCCGCTCCTGCCCAACTCAACCTCATCAAGGACAAAGGACTCCAGAAAGGATTTTACCTGAAAAACAACCTGCCCACCTCCGATTTCCAACTGTTTGAGAGCGGCGAAGCCATCCAAGCGGCCTTGCAAACCGGGCAGATTTCGTATCCTTTTGTGCAAAAATCTCGCACGGCAGGCTACGACGGCAAGGGCGTGGCCGTGATAAAATCCGCCGCCGACCTGCCCCTCCTGCTCCCCGATGCCTCCGTCGTCGAGGATTTGGTGGACATCAAGGTGGAAATCGCCGTGGTGGTCGCCCGCAATGAACGGGGTGAGGTCAAAGCCTTCCCCGCCGTGGAGATGGAGTTCAACCCGGTGGCTAACCTCGTCGAGTTTCTCGTCTGCCCCGCCGACCTCGACCCAGCCATCGAACAAGCCGCCGAAAAACTGGCGATGGACACGATTTCCGCCTTCGGCATCTGTGGACTGTTGGCCGTTGAGTTGTTTTTGACGAAAGACAACCGACTGTTAATCAACGAAGTAGCGCCCCGACCGCACAACAGTGGCCACCACACGATTGACAGTTGCTACACCTCGCAGTTCGAGCAGCACCTGCGGGGCATCCTCGACCTGCCGCTGGGCAGCACGAAGATGAAAACCGCCTCCGTCATGGTCAACCTCCTCGGCGAACCCGGCCACAGCGGCCCCGTCCAATATGCTGGTTTCGAGGAGGCCGTGGCGATGGAGGGCGTAAAAATCCACCTCTACGGCAAGGCCGAAACCAAGCCCTACCGCAAGATGGGCCACGTCACCGTCCTCGCCGAAACCCTCGAAATGGCAAAGGCCAAGGCGAGGAAGGTGCAGGGGACGATTAAAGTAGTTTCAAATTGAGTGGTTTTTGATTTAAGATTGCAGATTACATGATTTAAGATTTATGATTTATTGCACGACCTCCAAAATCATAAATCTTAAATCATGTAATCTTATATCGTCAATCAAATCCCATGGGTAGTGGATAAAGCTCGATTAGCTGAATCACCAATAAAATTGCAATGAAAATAGTATCCATCATAATGGGAAGCGACTCCGACCTGCCGATCATGCGGCAGGCAGCGGATGTATTGAAGGAACTTGGCATTGAGACCGAAGTCACCATCGTCTCCGCCCACCGCACACCGGAGCGGATGTTCGAGTTTGCAAAAAATGCCCACGGGCGGGGAGTGAAAGTCATCATCGCCGGAGCGGGCGGGGCGGCGCACCTGCCGGGCATGGTTGCTTCACTGTCACCGCTGCCGGTCATCGGCGTGCCCGTAAAATCGTCAAACTCCCTCGACGGCTGGGACTCCATCCTGTCCATCCTCCAGATGCCGAACGGCGTGCCGGTGGCCACCGTGGCGCTGAACGCTGCGAAAAATGCGGGGATTTTGGCTGCGCAGATCATCGGGACGAGCGATGCGAAGGTGCAGGAGCTGATTGTTCAGTACAAGAAAAAACTGGAGGCTGAGGTGATGGGAAAGGTGGAGAAGTTGGAGCGGGATGGGGTCTAATTTCTTATAGTTTAATCACATTTTTTTATCTAAATGCTGGAAAATAAATGAAAAGCGTGTCAGTTTATAAGTACTTGGATAATTTATTATTTGTGCCACACAGATTTCTAGAAAATGGCCCACAAATATCAATTGAGCCAATCACAATATTAGATGCTAATTCACCAAATGAGGAGTTAGGAAAAGCGTTACTTTTTTCATTGGATTGCTGCAAAAGAATTATTTCAAAACAGGAAAAAATACCTGCATTTAAACAAGGAATACCTGCATTTAAACAGTTATTAAAAATATCAAAAGCGAATTCAAACAAAAATTTAGTCCAAAATGGACAGCTTATTTCTGTGAGATTAAATGATGACATTATTCAGTTTGAGCTATTAGAAGCAAATGTCAAGTTTAAAGGTTTTGGAACAAGTAAATCACCTCGGAAAATAGAAATGGGATTAACAGGTTTGGGTGAGATGGAAATTGGAAAATCTATACAGCTGTTGTTCAATAATACGGTAGAATGACCAAAATGCAGCTTTAGTTCATCTCAGCCACCAATTTCTAATTTCTCAATTTCTGATTTCCAATCCCCCTCACCTAACCAGCGTCACATCCCCATAAAAAACCTTCGCCGACCCGTCCACAAACTCCATTTCCGCCTGCCAGACGAACACAGCAGGGTCGAGCGGCTGACCCTCGAAGTTGCCGTCCCAGCCAAACTGAGGGTTGTTCGGCTCAAAGTCTTTTTCATAAAAAACAAGGTTGCCCCAGCGGTCAAAGATGCGGAAAGCCCGCGCCTTGGCTACCTCCGGTCCGGCGTAGAGCAGGAAGCGGTCGTTCGTGCCGTCGCCGTTCGGGGAGAAGGCGGTTGGTACGTAGAACGGGCGCTCCGAAGTCACCACCACCGTCACGGCGTCCATGGCGGCGCAGCCGTTCGTGTCAATGACATGGATGCGGTAGGTCGTCGTTTCTGTCGGTGCGACGGGTTGATTCAGGCACTGCGGGCACTCCACCGAGTCAGGCAAGTTCGTCCACCAGATGGTGTCCACCTCGCTCATCGGGATGCTGATTTGTGCTTCCAGCACGAGGTTTTCGCCCTGCTGGATGATCACGTCGGGGCCAAGGCTCACCAACACTTCGCCAGGACCGAGCAGGGTCACGGTGTCCGTCCAGGAGCAGCCGTTTTCGTCCTGCACCAGCACGATGTGCTGCCCCTCTTCGAGGTAGCTGAATTGCGGATAGGTGATGAAAACATCGCCGTCCACGGAGTAGGAATACGGCGGCGTTCCGCCAAAAACAGCGTCAATGTAGATGTATCCGTCAGGGTCGAGGCAGTCGGGGTGTTCGAGCCTAAGCAGCACATTGTCAATGGGTTGCGCACTGGCGACGACCTCCGTGGTGTCCATTGCGGAGCAGCCGTTGTCCAATCTCGTCACCGTCAAAACATAAAAACCAGCCGCATCCACCACCGAAGTCAGGGCGTCCGGAGTGGAAATATTTCCACTGCCGCTGGTCGTCCACAGGTAGCTGACGCCCGCAGCGGTAGAGCCTGCACCGGTCACTGTGGCGCTCAGGTTTTGGCAGTCGAGCTTGCCAATGGAGGCGGCCACGGCATCAGGCAGCTGCTTGTTTTCCGTCACCACCACCGTGCTGTCGTGCTGGCAGCCGTTGACGATGTCCGTCACCGTAACGCTGAAAACGCCCGCTTGGTCAACGGTCGGCGTGGCCGTCGTCGGGTCGAGTATGGTGCCTGGGCCTGACCACTGATACGTGAAATCAGCCGTACCGGGCAGCACCGAAAGCTGTGCTGTGAGCAGGTCACAAGTCAGCATCGGCACAGGGCCGAAGTCAAGCGACGGGGGCGTCAGATTTTCCAAAACAATTATGGAGGCCGTGTCCGTGCAGCCGTTGCGCTGTTGGGTGACGGTGAGCAGGTAGGTGCCAGCGCTGTCAACCGTGGCGTTCGGGCCGCTTGCCCCGAAGGCAATGTGGCCGTCCATCGTTTCCCAAAGAAAATCCAATTCTCCTTGCGGGCTGCTTAAGTTGCCGAGCAGCGTGACCTGTTGTGTGGCGCAAGTGATGGTCAGCGTTTGCGAAGCGTCAATGGCAGCTGTCGGTTGAAGCGTGTCCATCGTGACGACCACCGTATCGAGCACCATGCAACTGTTGCTGATGTCGGAAACGGTTAGGATGTAGGTGCCGGGGGCGTCAATTTCGGGCATCAAGCTAGTTTCGTCGCCAATTATTTGGCCGTCTGTGGTCGTCCAGAGGTAGGTGATGTCCATGCCGACTGTCGAGCCTAATCCACTTAAAATCAAGCTGTTGCGGGTGCAGGTCAACGTCGTATCCAGCCCGGATTGAGCAACGGGTATGTCGGCGTCCCTGCCCACAGTCACGCTGCCCGAAGCCGTGCATTGCGTGAGCTGGTTCGTCACCATGACGGTGTAGGTGCCCGCCGTATCCACCTGTGGCGTGGCAGTGTTTTGCCCTGAAACGAAGTTGCCGTCCAGGGTGGCCCACTGGAAGCTGAGTTGCCCTGCGGGCAATGAGCCGGATGCGTCGAGCATCACCACGAGGTTTTGGCAGGTGATGCCCGGCGGGTTGCTGAGTTGCAAATTGGGTGGAGCAGTGGCATCCAAAACCTGCATCTGTGAAATTGCGGAGCAGCCCGTCACCACGTCGGTGGCCGTGAGGGTGTACGTGCCGGGACAGGCAACGGTCGGTTGCAACGTGTCCGTCGGGCCGATGAAGCAGCCGCCGTTCGTGGCCGTCCACTGGTATTCGAGCAGGATGCCACCCGTGGCCGTGGCGGTTAGGGTAAAAATGGTATCCGTACAGGTGTAGCTTGTGTCCGGTCCAGCGTCGGGGTTCGGCAGGTTTGGGTCAACGCTGACGCTGGTCACGTCCGAGTCGGTGCAGCCGTTGGCGATGATGGTGACCGTGAGGATGTAAGTCCCGGCATCGCAGATAACTGGGTTGGGCGTCGTCTCCCCGGCGCAGATGTCGCCGGTCGGCGTCGTCCAAAAATAGCTTACGTTGGCGGGTACGGCGCTGCCGTTCAGCACGACGGTGTTGTTGT
This sequence comes from uncultured Saprospiraceae bacterium, assembly GCA_964508135.1. Lineage (GTDB taxonomy): Bacteria > Bacteroidota > Bacteroidia > Chitinophagales > Saprospiraceae > UBA6168. Next base: position 48,374 of record CAZDSU010000028.1, on the reverse strand, counting down.
TGCAGGTGAGCATGTCGGGCGGCCCGGCCTCTGCGACGGGGTGCAGCGTGTCCAGCCCGATGACCACGGAGTCCATTGCGGAGCAGCCCGTCAACGTGTTGACAACCAGTAAGTTGTACGTTCCCGGCTCGTCCACGCAAGTGGTGATGGCGTTGGTGCTGCCGCAAAAATTGCCCATCGTCGTTGACCACTGGTAGGTGATTTCTGTGCCGGTGGAGGAGCCATTGCCATTCAACGGGAGTGTGAAATCCACGCAGTTGAGGTCGTCGTCAGGCCCGGCGTCAGCGATGGGCGGCTGGCTGTTGTCGAGCACTTGCACTTGGCAGGTGGTGCTGAAAACGGCACCACTGGCGTAGGTTCTGGTCACGGTCAAGTCGTATATACCGGGGGCGTCGGCGCAGGTGGTGGCCGTGTTTTGCGGAGCGCAAAAACTGCCCACTGCACTCGTCCAGAGGTACGAAATAGCTGGGCCAGTGGAGGAGCCGGTGGAGAGGAGGCTCACGGAATTGTTGTTGCAGTCGAGCGACCCAGAAGCGGAGGCGGCGCATTCGGGGTTGCAGTTGACGGGGTTGAAAACCACCACGGCGTCGGTGTCCTGGCAGGAGTTCAGGGTGTTGGTGACGATGAGCGTGAAGGTGTCGCTGGGGTTGTTGGGCATCACTTCTGGTGCGAGCGTTTGGCCGTTGGCCAAAATATTTCCCCCAAAAGAAGACCACTGGTGAGTGTAAATCGTGCCACCCACCGAGGAGCCGCTGCCGTCGAGCACGGCAGTCGTGTCGCCGCACGGAATCTGGAAGTCCAGTCCGGCGCTGGCCGTGGGCGGGAAGTCGAGGAGCTGTACCAGCACGGCAGCGTCGGCTTGGCAGCCGTTGAGCAGGTTGCTGACGGTCAGGGTGTACACGTCAGCACCTTGCACCTGTGCGTTGAGTTGGGTCGGATCGGTGCAGATGCTGCCCGTCACGCCCGTTTCCCAAAAGTAAGTGTACTGCGGCCCAACCGAGGTGCCGGTGGCATCGAGTGGGAAACATGAAGCCAGTTCGGGGCAGGTCAGCGAGAGGATGTTTGAATCAATGACCACCAGCGGCGTCAGTGTGTCGGCAGTTACCAGCACGGTATCGGAGGCCATCAGCCCCAAGGCGTTGTTGGTCACCGTGAAAACGTACTCGCCCGCCGTCACCCTCGGCGCAAACGGGTCGTTTTGGTCCAAAATATTGCCCGAAATCACCGTCCAATTGTAGCCGATGTTCGTGCCGACCGTGCCGCTGGCCTGGAGTGTGTCGGAGAAGCTGGCGAAGTAACAGTTGATGAGGCCATCGGCCCCGGCGTTGGCGAGTGGGGTGCAGGCCATCGTGTCCAGCGAGACCAGCGCCGTGTCGAAGCTGACGCAGCCGGAGGCCGTGTTCGTCACTTGGAGCAGGTACTCACCGACGTCGTCCACCGTGGGCGTGGGCGTTGTTTCATCTGAAAAAATATTGCCGCTGATGGTCGTCCAAAGGTAGCTGAAATCTGGCCCGGCATCCGAGCCGCTGCCGTCGAGCGTGGCTTGGCCGCTTTGGCAGTCAAGCTGTTGGTCAGGCCCAGCGTCGGCCACAGGGGCGGTAGTACCTTCCGTCACCACGACCGTGTCGTAGCTTGCGCAAAAGGCAAGTTCAATGTAAAAAATGAAGGTGTCGGCGTAGTCAACCGTCAACTGCACGTCGTCCGAAAGTGAGTCACCTTGCGAGTTGTACCATACCAATTTGGCAAACGGCACGATGGTCGAGTTGCTGGCGTCGAGGATGACGGAGGTGTCCGTGCAGTTGAGCACGTAGTCCGGCCCGGCATTGGCCACCGGCGGTATTTCGTTTCGGGTGATGATGGTGAAATTCGAGTTGGTGCAGCCGTTGGTGGTGTCGGTAACGGTGAGCAGGTAGCTGGCCGGTTCGTTCACCGACACGCTGGGGAGGTCGGTAGGGTCGAGGAAAGCGCCGCCGGGCGAGGCCGTCCATTCGTAGGTGAATTCGGGGCCGATGGAGGTGCCGCTGCCACCGATTTGCACCGAAATCACGGAACACGACAGCGAGTCGTCAGGCCCGGCATCAGCAGTCGGCAGCAGGAAGTCCGTGCCGATGGTCACGCTGGTCGAATCGGTGCAGCCATTGGAGGTATCGTTGAGCACCAAGGTAAAAATGCCGGGGGTGCTGGTGTGCGCAATCGGCGTTCCCTGTTGGTTGAAAATATTTCCAATCCATTGGTAAACAACAAATTGCGAACCGGTGGAGCCGCTGCCGTCGAGGGTCAGGGTGTCGTAATTGCAGTTGAGCAGGTCGCCTTGCGGCAATGCGATTTGGGCATTGGGCGTGAGCGTGTCCACGGTCACGACAACGAGGTCGGTGTCCCGGCAGCCGTTTGCCAAATCCTCCACGACAAGTTGGTAGGTGCCGGGGGCATCGGCGGCCACCGAGGCAGTGTTGGCGGGGGGCAAAATATTGCCGTCCATCGTGCTCCAGTCGAACGAAATGCTGCTGGAGGGCGTGGAACCTGTGCCGTTCAGGGTCACGGTCGGCATGGTGCAGGAGAGTTGCATGTCCAGCCCGGCATTGGCCGCTGGCGGCGTTGTGTTTTGGGTGATGACGACGGTGGCCGTGTCCTTACAAAAATTGGTGATGTCCGTGATGATGAGGCGGTAGGTGTCCGGCTCGCTGATGGTCACGATGAGCGTGTTGGTGTTGGCGATGGGGCTGCCACCCAGGGCATTCCACACCCAGTTGAAATTGCTGGTCGGCGTTGAATTGTTGCCGTTCAGCAGGATGAGGGTATTGGTGCAGGTCAGCGTCATTGCCGAAGGCACGAGGATGGCGTTGGGAAGCACGGCGTCTTGCAGCACGGTCACCGTGTCGCTGCTGCTGCACCCTGCGGCGGTCACGGTGAGGATGTAGTCGCCGGGGGCCGTTGCCGTAGCGTTCGGTTGGTTGGTCGGGCTGCCAAATGTCCCGCCGATTGTCGTCCACTGGTAACCCAGTGTGCCGAACGAGGTACTGGCAGTGGAAGTCAGTGCGACCGAGGTTTGTAGGCAAGTCAGCGTGTCGGGAAGTGCAATGCTCACGCTGGTTTGCACCACGGTCAGGTTCAGAGTCACGGTGCTGTCGCAGCCGAGCCATGAGGGCAATGTGTCCACGTAAGTGCCTGTGGTTGAGTAGTTTATGTTTCCTACGGCAAATGTTTGCCCTTGGCAAATGATTTCGTTGAGCGTGGTGGTGTTTTCTGGTAAAACGGTCAATTCGAGGGTCACTGCACTGTCGCAGCCGAAGCTGGTCAGCAAGTCAACGGTGAAGGTGTCTGTGGTGAAAAACGGCATGTTTCCTACCCAAACCGTGTCGCCAAAGCAGATGGTTTCGGCCAGTTTGGTGGTCACGTTGGGCATTACCGTTAGCACGAGGTTCACGATGCTGTCACAGCCAAAAAAAGAGGCCAGCGTATCGGCGTAAGTACCTGCCGAGCTGACGTTTTGCCCATCGAAAACGACTGTTTGCCCATCGCAAATCGTGTCCCGCAGTACGGTGGTAGGCGGTGGAGCGCCGATGTTCACCACCACGCAGTTCAGCCCAATTTCGCCACAAAAAGGCGGACTTGGGCCAGTGAGCGTATCGTTGAGAAGTTGGGGCGTCCATGCTGTGCCGACGACGGGCAACGCCGCTGCGTCGGTGAGCAGGTAGCTCAGTCCGCAGACCGTGTAGCTGCCAGCAGGGTAGGCCGTGAAGTTGTCGGTGGTGTCGAGGTCGTACAGCGCACCATTGCTAAAAACCGTGAAGGTGTAGCCATACTCCAGCGTGTCGGGCACGATGGCACCGTAGCTCGGCACGAGGTCGAGGTCGAGAGAGGGGTCGCCGATGCAGGTGGTCACGTTGGGGTCGGGAAGGTTGCCTGCGTCGGCTTCACAGCAGAGGATGCCGGACTCATCGCAGAGGATGATTGCAAAATCGAGGACGGTGCCGCCATTGAACATGGCGCTGTTGGCGATTTCGATGCACCACTGGCCGTTGGCGGATCCGGTGTTGAAGCTTTCCAAACAACTGCTGAAGGGGTGGTACTCGCCACTGTAGGTGCCGCTGCCCCAGGGGCATGGGCTTGGGCAGCCATCAAAGACACAGGGGTAGGGGCAAGCACCTATCGTGTCGGGGATGCAGGGATCGCTGCACGGCACGAACAGGATGTCCCAAGTAGCCAGCGGTGTGAAAGTGTTGCAGTTGCCGTTGGTGCCGACGAGCTGCACTTGCTGCCCGGCAGGCGAAGTCAGCGTGAGTTCAAGGTCGCCGATTCGACCGTGCCGGAACTTGATGTACACTCCACAGACGCCCTGCGTGGGGCTGGCCAAGTTGTTGTTGAAAGCATCCGTGAAATCGTAACAGACTTGGGTATTGGTGTTCGATGGATATTGCAGCGGGCAGTTGCCGCTATCGGCACAGCCACAGTTTTGCGCTCCGGCAGCCAGGGCGGCAAGTAGAAAAAACGCAAAGGATATGAGCCTTGGGATTATGCGCATAAAAGTTTTGTAATCGGTGCTCGAAGCAAAAAATCAAAAGTACAAAGGAAAAAGTAGCGGCTGCGAGCTACCTTGATTTGCCCTTCAAACGAGGGAATTTTCACCAAAATTACATGAAAGAAACGTAAGATAGCGGGGATGGATTCGGAATTTTGGGATTTGTCGGAAATCGGCGGTAGCCAGTAATTCGAGCTACACCACAAACTCCAAAAAATTCTCCCTGTTCACCAAATGATACGAAGCATTCGGATATGTTTCTAGCCAAGTAGCCGGGGCCTTGGCTTTGTCTGATCTCCATTTGAACTCAAATCCAAACAGTTGGCCATCACGCTCCTCCAGGTAGTCCAACTCGGCCCCGGAATAAGTCCGCCAGAAGTAGGTACTGCCATACATGCGCTGGTACTCCACTTTTTTTCGCCGCTCCGCAACGAGGAAGTTCTCCCAAAGCGCCCCAACGTCCTGCCGCATGTCGAGCGGGTTGAAGTTCTCGATGAGCATGTTTCGGATGCCCAAATCATAAAAGAAAACCTTGTTCATCTTGCTGACCTCTTTGCGCAAGTTGCGGCTGAACCCCGACAATCGGAACACAATAAAGCCCTTTTCGAGCAGGTCAATATAACTATTGACGGTATCGTGGCTCATTTCCAAGGACTTGCCAAGTTCGTGCAGCGAGACCTGCGAACCAGCCTGAAAGGCCAGCAATTTCAACAGTTTTACAATCTTGTCGGCATGTCGGATGTTCGAAAGTTGCAGGATGTCCTTATAAAGGTAAGCGCCTGACAACTCCCGTAGGTATCGTATTTTGGCGTCGCTCCCGTTCAGTCCCAACACCTCCGGGTACATACCGAAGCGGAGGTAGTTTTCCAACTGGTCTTTCAGTTCAAATGGTGTCATTGTTGGGGCCAGTTCTTGTATCGCAACGGGGTAGAGCCGATAAGTCCAGGTTCGTCCAGTGAGCGGCTCTTGCACCTGGTTGGCCAGTTCGAAGGACGATGACCCTGTGGCGATGATTCGAAGCCCGGGTAGGCTGTCGTGCAGTATCTTCAAGTTGATGCCGATGTTGGGGATGTTCTGCGCTTCGTCAATGAACAGGAGTTCGTTGCCTCCAATCAGTTCCTGCATTTTCGTCAAGTCACGGCTTGATAGAATGTCATTGTACTTATGCTGGTCGGCATTGATTTCCAGCGATTTATAAGGTAATTTGGCAATTACCTCCCGCACCAGTGTTGTCTTTCCAGCCTGCCTCGGCCCGTACACGAGGATGATTTTTCGATAATCGGTCAGGTCGTTTTTTATTTGCTCCGCAATGGCTCGCTGAATCATTAGCGTGAATTTTTCGGATTGATTGGCAAAATTAGCGTGAATTTTTCGGATTAGCTGGCAAATTTAGCGTGAATTTTTCGGTTGCCACTTTTCCCCCAATCTTTATCACCTTTGCATAAAAGCAGCACATGAAACTTTCCAACTTCTTTCCGATTTGCCTTTTTATGATTCTTTGCTCCGCAAACATCCAGGCACAGCAGGCTTTCCCGCTCTACGGCACTGGCCCCATCCCAAATTCCAAGCCTGCTGAAAACCGGGAGAAGACCGAAGTGAACGACTGGAAAGTTGAATTCACCACCGAAACTTCCGAGCCAACACTGACTGTCTTTCGGCCGGCCAAGCCCAATGGTACAGCCATGATTATCTGCCCAGGCGGCGGGTACAGCGGCACGGCCACCGACCACGAGGGCACACAAGTGGCGAAAGTGCTGGCGAAAGCTGGCATCACCGCCTTCGTGCTTCGATACCGCATCCCCAGTGACCGCTACTGCGTGGACAAGTCGCTGGCTCCGCTCCAAGATGCCCAGCAGGCCATCCGGCTGGTGCGGCAGCGGGGGGCGGAGTGGCAACTTAACCCCAACAAAATCGGTATCATGGGCTTCTCCGCTGGCGGGCATTTGGCGGCTACGGCTGCCACCCATTTTGACCAAAACGCCGACCCCACTTGCACCGACCCGACCTCCGTTCGCCCCGATTTCGTGGCGCTAATTTACCCAGTGGTAAGCCTCCGTGAAGGCATCGGCCACGATGGTTCACGGGAAAACCTGCTTGGAAAAACGCCGACATTGCAGCAAGTGGCCAGCTTCTCCAACGAGCTTCGGGTCACACCACAGTCGCCGCCCGCCTTCCTCGTACATGCGCAGGATGATTGGGTGAAAATTGAGAACAGCATCCTTTATTACGAGGCTTGCTTGCGCAATGGCGTACCCGCCGAGGCGCATTTTTGGGCTAAAGGCGGGCATGGGTTTGGGATGGTGAACCCTGAAAATGGGCAGGAATGGATGCCGTGGTTGGTGGCGTGGAATGGTAAGTAGCCCGGAAATCCTTTCTGGGGCAAGTCATGCCCTGAAAGGGATATCCGAGATACTTGCTACTGACTTTTCTCCCCCACACCACTGATTTTTATCACTTTTGCCGCCTGCCGCCCCAACCTAATTTCGCCCCGATTTTCAGCCTTGCCAAATAATGCCATCAAACTAACCTAAATCATGGTACACCAACTCGACAAGATTTTCAAGCCCCAATCCATTGCCGTCATCGGTGCCTCCACCCGTGAAAACACAGTGGGTAACTCCCTTTTTAAAAACTTGATTGACAACGAATACAAGGGCGGGCTTTACCCCGTGAACCCAAAAAGCAAAGAAGTGCTGGGCGTCCCCGCTTACGAGACCATCGGCGCAGTGCCCGGCCCCGTTGACTTGGCAATCATCATTTTGCCCGCAAAATCCGTCCCCGGCGTGGTCGAGGAGTGTGGCAAGGCGGGCGTTGGCGGGCTGCTCATCATCTCCGCCGGCTTTCAGGAGGCGGGCGAAGAGGGCAAAAAAATGGTGGCAGACATCATGGCCACCAGCCGCAAGTACGGAATGCGCATCGTCGGCCCCAACTGCCTCGGCATCATCAACCCGACGCTGGGGATGAACGCCACTTTCGCCAAACGGATGGCCCTGCCGGGCAACATCGCCTTCATTTCACAGAGCGGCGCCCTCTGCTCCTCCATCCTCGACTGGGCCGCCGACCAAAACGTCGGGTTCAGCCACTTCGTCTCCATTGGCTCGATGGTGGACATCGGCTTTGCGGAACTGATTGACTACTTCGGCATGAACCAGGAAACCTCCTGCATCCTGATTTACATGGAGTCGCTGACCAATGCCCGTCAGTTTATGAGTGCAGCGAGGGCCTTCGCCCGCTCGAAGCCCATCATCATTTTGAAATCGGGAAAAAGCTCGGACGGCACCAAGGCGGCCATGTCTCACACCGGCACACTTGCGGGCAACGACGCTGCTTTCGAGGCAGCATTCAAACGGGCAGGCTGCGTTCGGGTGGAGCGCATCTCGCAGTTGTTCAACTGCGCCCAGGCGCTGTCCATGCAGCCCCGTCCTGCGGGCAACCGCCTCGCCATTATCACCAATGCGGGCGGCCCCGGTGTGTTGGCCACCGACTTCCTCACCACCCGTGGCGGCAAGTTGGCCGAGCTTTCCGAGGAGACGCTTGCGAAACTGAGCGAGGCGCTGCCCGCACATTGGAGCCACGGCAACCCCGTGGACGTGCTCGGCGACGCCTCCCCGACCGAGTACCGCAAGGCCGTGGAAGCTTGCCTCGCCGACGAGGGCGTGGACGGCGTTTTGACCATCCTCACCGCCCAGACCGTGACCGACACCAACGGCACCGCCGAAGCACTCGTTGCCGCAGGCGCACATACCCGCAAGCCGGTGATTGCCTCCTGGATGGGCGAACGGGACGTTTGGGACGCACGGAACATCCTCGAAAAAGGCAAAATCCCCAACTACCGCTACCCGGAGAGCGGTGTGGACGTGTTCCTGCAAATGTGGCAGTACACCCGAAACCTTGAGCTGCTTTACGAAACACCGCCTGAAGCGCCCCGCCGTTTTGTTCCAAAAAGGGACGCCGCCTGGCATATCATCCGCACCGCTTTGGCCGAAGGCCGCCATTATTTGTTGGAAAACGAGGCGAAGGCACTGCTTGGCTGTTACAGCATTCCCGTCGGGGGCAATTACGTGGCGAAGAGCGCCAAAGAAGCGGGCCAATTTGCGGAGCAAACGGGCTTCCCCTGCGTGCTGAAAATCGTGTCGCCGGACGCCCTGCACAAGACGGACGTGGGCGGCGTGAAGTTGAACATCACCACCAAGGCAGCCGCCGAGAAAGCCTACGACGCCATCATCGCTTCGTTAAAAAAGCACAAGCCGGACGCACACGTCGTTGGGGTCTTGGTAGAAAAAATGGAGAAGAAGCGCTACGAACTGCTGATTGGCGCAAATCGGGACCCAATTTTCGGGCCGCTCATCGTCTTCGGGCAGGGCGGCGTGGCGGTCGAGGTCATCAACGATACCAGCTTCGGCCTGCCGCCGCTGAACATCGCACTGGCCCGCCGCACCATCCAGCGCACCCGTATTTATGAGCAATTGCAGGGCTTCCGGGGCATACCCGGCGTGGACATTGACGACCTGGCCTTTGTGATTCAGAAGTTCGCCTACATCCTCATGGACTTCCCCGAAGTGCGGGAGATGGACATTAACCCCTACCTGGTGGACGAGACGGGCGGCATCGTGGTGGACGCCCGTATCCTGCTCGACGACTACCAGCCACGCACCAAGGAACACCCGTACAAGCACCTCGTTATCTCGCCTTACCCCGAAAAATATGTGAAGCACATGCAGCTCAAGGACGGTCGGGACGCCATCCTGCGCCCCATCCGCCCCGAGGACGAGCCGATGGAGGCCAGGATGTTCAAGCGCCTCTCCGACCAGTCGCTGTACTTCCGGTTCTTTGGTTTCAAGCCGAAGGTCACGCACGACTTTCTGACCCGTCTCACACAAATTGACTACGACCGGGAGATGGCGTTGATTGCGGAAGTCGAGGAAGAAGGGGAAAAACACATGGCTGGCGTGGTGCGCATCATCGCAGACGCTTGGGGCGAAACGGCGGAGTTCGCCATCCTGGTGGCCGACCCGTGGCAAAACCAGGGCCTCGGCAGCATGATGACCGACTACATGCTGGAGATCGCACGGGACAAGGGCATCAAACGGGTCAATGCCTCCGTGCTGCGCAACAATTCGCACATGATTCGCATGTTTAAGGACCGTGGTTTTGAGTTGGCCGTGGAGGACAGCGGGGTATTTTCCGCTGTGTTGAACTTGGAAAATTCGCTGCCGTTTGTGGCAGAGTTGCCGTTTGAGCCGAGGTAGTCAGGGCGAAATTGGGAAATTGGAAATTGAGAAATTGGGTACATCGGTTGGGCAATTTCAATCTTTGAACTGTTCAATGTAGGTGTTCTCCATCATTTCGAGGTACCAAGCTTCCACACTTCGGTGGGGTTTGAATATCGCTTCGCAACGTTCCAGGAACAGGTCTTCCAACTTGTGCAACGCAATCATTTCCACGGCTTTTTTGAAGGCATTGTAGCTGGCCTTGTAACTTGCTTCTGGCATTCTGCCGAGCTTGGCGGCATAGTCCGTGGCCGTTTCCACCCGGTAGAGCAGCAGGTCAATCACTTCGGAATGGAAGACGGATACCTTTTCATAATTAGTTATTAACTCCCTCAGCTTGGCGTTGCTGGGCCGTTTTCGGTTGCCCGTCCTCGTCCAGAAAAAGCTGTAAATCTTTTTACGGTAGCCTTCCAGCATGGCCTTTCGCTCCTTGTCGGACATGAGTTCCTGCGCATAAAATTCCTGCACCTGCGTCAGCTTGCCGAAGAGTTTTAGAATCTCTTCCCGTACTTCGGCCTCGTCGAGGCTGTCGAGGTAGGTTTTGAGGTCTTTGAGTTTTGGTTTGGCCATGAGTGAATGGTTTGTCTTTTTTAAATTGGGGTGAAAATAGCTCAATTGCCTGTGGTTGCGCACTTGAAATTTTCTTGCAATTGCTGTCATCTCTCCACCAACCGCTTTATTCCCTGCACGATGTCCAGCCACACCTCATCCTGGTTGGCGTACTGCGTGACGGGCTTGGCGTTCCTCGGCAGTGCCTGCACCTTGGCGAAGGGCATGTCGTGCCAGTTGCAAGGCCGCACGATGATGGGGACGACCGTGGCCTCCCGCCGCTCGTGACGTTCCATCGCCCCGGCGATTTCATATTTCCAGATATACTCCGATGCAATGAAATCGGGGCTGACCAGCAGCAGGATAATGTCGGCCTCGGCCAGTTCCTGTTTGATGGCAGCGTCCCATTCCGTGCCGGGGAGTATCTGGCGGTCTTGCCAGACGGCGATTTTGCCGCTGCGTCGCAGGGGAGCAAGGAAGACGTTGAGTTGGTCTTTCAACGGTTCGTCTTTGTGGGAGTAGGAGAGGAAGAGTTTGTGGGTGGTGTTTTGCATTTTTTAATCGATTGTTAAAAAAGGGGCATATCCTACCCCCGTTTGCAGGGGCGTAGCCCCGCCCCAGTTTGTAGCACTGGCCGCCCCAGCCATTGAGGGGCACAGCCCCGGCACGGTATATTCTCAAATTTCGTCGTAATATTCGAACAAATACCTTTCGTCGTAATCCACTTCAAACTTGTTCAGCAAATCGAGGTACTCCGCCCGAAAACTGCGCTGCTGGTGGTGTTCCTCTTGGTTTTGGATATACCTTACCACCGCATCAATATGCGACCTCGAATATGAAAATGCCCCGAACCCCTTTTGCCATGCAAAATCGAAGGGCATCCAAGGCTGTTTCTTGATAAATTTTGTGGCGGCGGTTTTGACTTCTTCCGCAAGGTCGGAAATGCTCTGCGCCGGGTGCAGCCCAACGAACAGGTGGCAATGGTCGGGCATGCAATGTACCCGCAGTAGTTTGTGCTTGCGGTTCACCAAGAGGCCGTTCATGTATTGATGTCCTTGTTCTTTGTGCTGCCGGGATATCATGTTTTCCCTACCTTTTACAGCGAAAACATATTGGATGTGGAGCTGGGTGTAAGTGTTTGCCATGCGTTGATAGTTTTCAGATAGTAGAAGAATTAATTGTAATGAGATGAATCGTGCCAAGGCTACGCCCCTCAAATGGGGTGCGGCTCACGCTGCTACAAACGGGGACGGGGCTACGCCCTTTTGTTCACAAAAAGCTTACTCGTGAACATCCGCCTCGAAATCCTCCGCCAATACTTCCGCCTCTGCTACGACCTCAGGCTTTACAATTCCTTGAAATACAAGGACTTCGCCGAGCGACTCGACGAAATTGGCCATATGACGGGCGGGTGGCTCAAGTCGCTGAAATAACCCTCTTCTCGAAAAAAAATCGGCGGCTTCGCCGTATTTATAAAAGTTTTAAAAACTAAAAAGACAGAGGGTAAAAGGGTTAAAGTGCCAAAGTGTGAGTTACCGGGCCAACCGAAAACCAATGCCGTAGCCCATATCGCCAGCACTGCCCCCGCTACGGCAGGCGGAGCGGCAACTGCCGGCAGCGTTGCTCCAAGACCCGCCACGAACCACACGACGGGTTTGGTCGCCGCCGGAGGTCCATGCGCTGCCATCTGTCGGTAAGCCCCTGTAGCCGTCGTGCCAGGTGTCCTGGCACCATTCCCAGACGTTGCCGCTCATGTCGTAGAGGCCAAGTTCGTTTGCTTTTTTCTGCATGACGGGATGGGTTCTACAATTGTTCTTGTTGATTTTGCCTAAGTCCCAATATCCTGATAGTTTTAGGTCTCCGGAGTTCTCCCAAAACCATCCCACCTCGTCGAGCTTATTGCTACCTGCATATTCAAAGCCTTTGCTTTGGATGCCGCCCATTGCGGCAAACTCCCATTCCGCCTCGGAGGGAAGGTGGTTGTTTTCACTTGTTTTATCATTCAGTTTCTTGATAAAATCCTGCACTTCGTCCCAAACAACGCGTTCAACTGGTAAGTCGCCTCCTTTGAAAGAGCTGTGGTGGCTGCCCATGATTGCCCGCCATTGTGCCTGCGTGACGGGGTGCTTACATAGGTGGAAGTTTTTGACTGTTACCTCGTGCTTGTCACCCATTTTGAAGGTGCCACCTTTGATGGGTATCATCAGGTCGTGGAAGGGGTCGAGGGCAATGTGGCGCTGGCGTTCGGTTTCTTCCTTTTGTTTTTGAGCTTCGGCGGCTTTCCGTCGTTTTTCTTCTTCGGCGGCACGGCGTTGGGTTTCGAGGCGGCGCTCTGCTTCCTCAGAAGCCATGTGGAGCGAATCATTGCGTTGCTCGATAACCCTGGCTATCTGCTCAACGGCATGGACATAACCTCCAGAGGTTTCGATGGGGCTACCACCATGCAGCACTACTTGGAATTCTTTGAGCCGGGTGTATTGCCACATACAAGGGCGCAGGATGATGGGCACTACTTTGGCCGTACCCTCCTTTTCTTTTTCGAGTGCCTTGGATAGTTCCACGTCGTTGATATAGTCGCTGTCGAGGAAGTCATCGGTGACGAGCAGTACGAAGATGTCCGCTTGGTGAAGTTCGTCCTTGAGCCTGTTGTCCCAGCGTTCGCCTGGCACGATTTCGCCATCGAAAAAGATATGGCAGTGACCATTACGGCGAAGTACATTGAGGGGTTTGCGTAGCTTTTCGAGGAGGTGGGCATCCTCTCGGGCGTATGCTATGAAAATTTTGGGCAGAATGGGCATAAAAGCGGTTGTTCGTTGTTCCCGGCAAATATAGCCTTTTTAAACTTTTACATTCTCCGCACAACAAGCAAGCCACCCTCCAAATATTGTTCTACCCGTTCCCGCTCGCCACCGCCCAACCAAGCCTCCTCGCTCCCGATTGACAAATATCATTTTATCCCGTGACGAAAAGCAGCAACCGACCGCACCACCGTATCGAACTTGCCGTATATTCGCAAATCCTTCTTCATCTAAACATCGAAACAATGAACGGAACCAACGGCATTTCATCCTACACACCTGCGCAGACATGGCTTTTGGTCATCCTGCGGATGCTCATCGGCTGGCACCTGCTCTACGAGGGCGTGGTCAAACTCTGGAACCCTGGCTGGTCGGCTGGCGGTTACCTGATGGACTCCCAAGGGCTTTTCGCCAACCTGTTTTACAAGATGGCCGCCAATCCCAGCGTGCTGGACGTGGTGGACTTTCTGAACGTCTGGGGCCTCATCCTCGTCGGATTGGGGCTGTTGCTCGGCATCTTCACCCGCCTCGCCTGCGTGGGCGGCATCGTGTTGCTGGCCCTCTATTTCCTCTCGCACCCGGCGCTCATCGGCGTGAAATACGCCATGCCCACCGAAGGCAGTTACCTGTTTGTCAACAAAAACCTCATCGAAATTGCGGCGCTGTGCGTCCTGCTCGTTTTCCCAACGGGTAAAATGGCCGGGTTGGACGGGCTCATTTCGCAATGGCGGAGTAAATAGTTGGCAGTTCGGCAGTTGGCAGTTGGCAGTCCAACCCGAAAACCCCGACCAATTCAACCAATTCAACAATTTCAACCAATTCAACAATTCAACAATGTCAACAAATAAAATCAACCGGCGGGACGCCATCAAGGGCTTGGCCGCCATTCCCGTGCTCGGCGCTTTTTTGCTCGGCGCCGATGCGAAGAGCGACCACGACGACGAAATCAAGCAGGAAATCCTTGATGAACTCAACATCGAGCCTGCCACCCCCAACCCGACCGGCTCCATGAAAGGGGACGTGTTGCGGGTGGGCATCATTGGTTACGGGGGCCGAGGCGAACACCTCATCCGCTCCATCGGGTTTGCTAGCCCGAAATGGCTGGCCGAGATGAAAGAGAACGCCGCCAAAGACCCCAAGGACACCCGCCTGAAGGACTACCTCGAACAGGAAAAGCTCAACGTGCAGCTCACGGCGGTCTGCGATGCCTTCGATGTGCGGGGCGAAATGGGCGTTGCCGCAGGCACCGCTGACGGCTTCAAGCCCAAGCAGTACCGTGACTACCGCAAGATGCTCGAAGACCCGAACCTCGATGCCGTGGTCATCGCCACGCCCGACCACCTCCATGCGCCGATGGTCATTGCCGCCGTGCAGGCGGGCAAGCATGTTTATGTGGAAAAATGCATGACCCACAAGGTGCGGGAAACCGTTGAACTGTACGATGCGGTGAAAAAATCTGGCCTGGTCTTCCAGTTGGGACACCAGCATCGCCAGACGGCGAGTTTCCTCACCGCAAGGGAGTTGGTGAAGAAGAAAGTGCTGGGGCACATCAACCTCATCCAGACCAACACGAACCGCAACGACGACAACGGCGCCTGGCAGTGGGAAATCCACGAAAAGGGCAATCCGCAGACGATAGACTGGGACCTCTTCCTCGGCAATGCGCCCAAAATCCCGTTCAATGCCGAGCATTATTTTCGCTGGCGCAAATGGTGGGCCTACGGCACCGGCCTCTCCGGCGACCTGCTCACCCACGACTACGACCGTATCAATTGTGTGCTGGAAATGGGCATTCCCGCCAGTTGTTCCGCCTCCGGCGGCATCTATACGCACCGTGACGGGCGTGATGTGCCGGACGTTTTCCAAGTGGTGATGGAGTACCCCGATTTCACGATGGGCGCCACGCAAGAAGCTGGCAAAGAAAAAGGGATGACCTTCGTGTACAGCTCTACCCTCGGCAACCAGTACGACCGGGGCACCTTGCTCATGGGCCACGACGCCACGCTGGAACTTGGCGAGCAATTGGTCATCCATGCCGACCCGCAGTCAACCCGCTACAAAGAATTTATTGAAAATGGCATCGTCAACCTCGAAGTGCCGATGTACTCCTACGACCCAAGGGCCAAGGGCGTGGATGCCGTGACCGGGGCCACTGCCAAGTACTTTGCCAACAAGGGCCTGATGTACACCTACCGGGACGGCAAGCGGGTTGATTCGACCTTCCTGCACCTGCGGGAATGGTTGAGCGCCATCCGGAATGGCCACAAGGTCAGTTGCGGCTTGGAGGAGGGATTTCAGGAAGCGATTTCGGCGCACATGGCGTCCGTCTCCTTCCGCACCGGCAAGCGGGTGGAATGGGACGCCGCAAATCGCAAGCTGAAAAACGTGAGCGATGCGGAACTGGCGGGGATTGGGATGTTGTGAGGCAGCCTGATACGCAAATAGAAAAGCCCTCAATACTTTTAAAAAAGCATTGGGGGCTTTTCAATTCTACCACTTTATACCTCTCCGGCAACTGTAAGCACATGCTGAACAAGCGCCTCGCCCATGCGAAACTTGGCTTTCTGACGAAGTGCCTCTATCATTGGTTTCACAGCGGATATGATGCCCATTTCTTTGGCCTTGACCAATGTGCCAAGCAGTCCAATGGTTTTGATATTGCGCAATTGAGCTGCCTGCCAGCCCAGCCGTTCATCAATCAACAAAAAATCGGCGGCCAGTTCTTCGGCCAAAACGATGGCCTCGGACTCACCCTCATCCAGTTTTGCAAGCAACTCGCTGACTACGTTCAAATTGGTTGGCATCGCCCGCTCAATCCAATCTGCTGCATAAAACTCATGGAGGTTTACACCGAACTGTGCAAGCGCTTCCACCTCTTCATAAACAGCATCGGGAATAACGACCTTTCCGTAAACTTCCGGCAGGATTCGGAGCCAACCTATCATCAGCAAATTGGAAATAGGGGAAGTATCGCTGACGACAATCATGCCCGCAAAGATTGCAGGTGCTGGCGCTCCCGTTCAAAATCCTTGATGTCGTAGTGGATAGCAATTTGGCGCTTGTCCAACGCTACCTGAAAAGCCATTCGGTGCATGCCCGCCAGCTTGGCCGCTTTGCCAAGGGAGATGCGCTCCATGAGGTAGAGCACGACGGCGACTTCGAGCAGCAGGTCCTGCTTCGATAGCCCTTGGGCAAGCTCGTCAGCGATTTGGATGGTCATTATGATTGATTTTGTTCCAAAAATAGGTTTTCTCGCATTGAAAGCAAAATATTTTCTTTACTCAACCACCTCGTACCGCCCCGGCTGTAGCCGATAATACCTTTGGTTCAAATCCTCCCTTTCCAACACCTTGTGAAACGGCGAAAAAAACACACCGTCCTTCTCCATTTTATCCTCGAACCATTGAAAATCCGGTAGGACCAGCAGCGTTTCGGCGGAGTCGGGGCTGGCGAGCGCCGATAGGTGCATGGCGGTAAATGGCACGCCCCATTCCATCAGCACAGTGTCCATCGGTACGAGGTCTTTTTGGAGCAAAAAACGGTTGCCGGGACGATCGAGGTGCTGCTGAATCCAGGTGAATTGAGTGGCGACGGTGCGGTGGTTCCAGGCGATGGTGGCGAGGCGGAGGAGAAGGACGGCTGCCACCAGTTTTGTCATGGCCGAAGGCCACCTCTGCGTCATGTGTGCCGTGCGTGACGCAGAGATGGCCTTCGGCCATGACAAAAGCGACGCAGGTGTGACGTTGAAACCCGTTGCGAAAACATCAAAAAACAACGGTACTGCCACAAAAATGCTCAATGGCAAATACGACACCTCCGAGTAAAACCGAAACTGCGCCTGTGGGTCGGCGATGTTGTACAGCAGCAGGTAGCCGAGCGAAAACGACCAGACCAGCCCCAGCCGCAGCCACTGCTTTTTCCAAAGGTAAAAAACGCTCACCACGCCGAGCAGCAGCGGTAGCAAGTAGTAGTAATGCAGGCAGCGTTCGAGAAAAACGAAGTTGGACGGGATGGCCCAGATTTTTGGAAAATAATGCTGGAGATTGACGGCGAATTCGGCCTGTTTTGCCGCCTCGTACCAGTTGGTGAAAAACACTGACTTGATGGCTGTGGCCAACATGAAAATGGCGAGTAGCAGCCCGTACCGCCAGTGTCGCAACTTCTTGTTTTTCAGCCAGAAAAACACCCAGAGGAACACCGTGAAGATGATGCTCAACTTGTGCGAAAAGCCCACGGTGGCAGCCAGTGGCAGGAGTGCCGCCCACTGCCAGGCGGCATCCAACCGGGCATTGCGGAGCACTACGCCGAAGGCCAGCAGCAGCAGCGAGAGTCCCAAATTGAACTCGCTTTGGATGTGGTAAAACCCGTCGAAGGTCATCAACGTGGCCAAGGAGAGCAGTACCCAGCCGAGGCCATCGCAGCGCAGCCAGCGGACGAGCAGGTGCCAGATTACGAAGTAAAAAAGCAGGTACGCCGCCGAAAACCCCATGCCCAGCGCCCAGAGCGGTGCGCCCATTTTCATCAACAAAAACGGCACGACCTGCGGCACAGCAGTCACGAAGCGGTAATGGTAAACCTGGATTTTCTGCTCGTTGATGAGGTTGAAAAGCTGGAAGCCTGCATCCATGAAAAAGGCCCGTTCACGGTAGAAGACGAGGGAGAAAAAGAGGAGGACGAGCCATGTGGTGTAACCCAGAAATTGGAAATTACGAAATTGAGAAATTGAGAAATTGGTTTCCGTGCCCAATTTCCAATTTCCCAATTTCCAATTTCTAAATTTCCCAATTTCCAATTTCAGCTAATTGCGTAGGTCGTCAATCGGCACTTCACCCGCAGCACCTGCCGGATGTCTTCGAGGTCCACTTCGTAGGGCTTGTAAACCGTGCCGTTGTCGGAGATGAGGCGGAGTTGGCTGCCTTCACGCAGTTGCTGCACCCGCTTGGCCACCACTACGTCCGTCACGACGACATATACATTGTTGTCCCGCAGGGGGTCGCCCCGTTCGAGCGGCTCGCATACGACGATGTCGCCGTTGGTGATGGTCGGGTACATGCTGTCGCCGTTGATTTCGAAGGCGATGAGGTTGCCGTCAAGGTTTGGGATGGAAAACTTGGGCAGGTCGGCAAGGTAGCTGTTGTCCGAGTGTTCGAGGGCATAGCCGGCCATGGCCCGATTGGGCACAAGCGTGATGTTGAGGCGGCCCCCGAACTGCCGCTCGTCGAGGGAGCGGACTGGGATGGCAGTGTCCATCGCCTTCTTGAACATCTGGTTGGCTAAGCCAAACAGGTAGTTGGCGTCTATGCCGTATATTTCAAACAATTTGTGTAGCTGCTCGACAGTGATGTTGCGGTCGCCCTTGAGGATGCTGTTTACGACGTGGTTGTAGGTGCCAAGTTGCTTCGCAATATCAGACTTTCCCTTAATCAAATTGTTTTTTTCCAGTTCCTCAAACACTTGCCTAAAGCGTTGATTCACAATGTTTTCTGAGAAGATACCCATTTTTTATAAAAAATGTTTTAAAAAATGTTTGGAATAAAAAACATTTTGTGTTTATATTTGCACCATCAGATTGCAGTAGCAACAGAAACATGCAAGAAGGAGGCTCGAAGATACAAATAGTTTTCAAGGTTTTTCAAAAACAACTTAGCCATGATGTACAACCAACAAAAAAGTTTCGATTCCGACTACGGTCATGCCCGTTACAGCCGCTCCGGCAGTGGCATCGCTTACAGCAACCACCAACCGCTTTCGCTGGGTGCGATGGCCGTTCGGGTGCTGCGCCAACTGGCGCTTGTCATCGAGCGTTTGTTTGTGGTGGGTAAGTACCAGTTTTACAAAAAAACCGCCGTTGCTCCGAGCGCTATGAAAGTTCCTGTGGCCAAGGTGGCCATATTATGCGCCTTTGCATTCTTTGTTTTCCGAAAGGATGCGAGCCTTGAGATGGGCGTGGGTGCTCGGCAGCGGGCCGACATGGGAGGCATGCCCGTTGCCGAAACTGTTGCCTACGAGGAGCCGCCGACCTCCAAAAAGTCGGCATGGGGCGGCCTGGCGACCATTTTTGAATCGAAGGACTACTTCGCCGACGAGGCTGGCGACGACGCAGAGAAAAAGCGGGTAAAGTCGTACATCCGCCGATTCAAGGACTTGGCTATTGAGGAATCGGAGCGCTACAACATACCTGCCAGCGTCAAAATGGCACAGGGCATCCTTGAAACCAACGCTGGTGCAAGCCAGTTGGCCAAGAAGAACAACAACCACTTTGGGGTGAAATGCTTCAGCCGCACTTGCAGTAAAGGTCACTGCTCGAATTTTGGCGACGACAGCCACAAGGATTTTTTCAGGAAGTACGGCAACTCATGGGAAAGCTGGCGGGCACACAGCAAAATGATAGTCAGCGGCAAATACAAGACCTTACTCAAACACGGTGACGACTATGAGGCATGGGCGAAGGGCCTTAAAAAACTTGGCTACGCTACGGCCAAACACTACGATAACACTTTGATTGAACTCATCGAGAAGTACCACTTGGATGAGTTGGATTGATGCTAAATTGTTGAATTGTTAGATTGCTAAATTGTTATTTGGTTGTCGGTATATGGGCCAACAATCAAGCAATTACAACAATCCAACAATTATTAATCACCCGACTGTTGCGCTCTCACTATGAAAGCCCCAATTAACCAGCCCCAAATCACCACGACATAGTAGTTTTCTCATGTATGTTCTGGGTGCGACCGCCAGCTGTGAACGGCAGCTTGGCGGTCTTTTTTTAGTTTTGAGTTGGGACAACTCGAAACTGTTATTTGTACCGCTCCGCAATGGCATCAATGGCCTTGGATAGTTTGTGGTCTTTGTCCGTCACGGAATTGCCAGCGTCGTGGGTATTGAGCTTGAAATGGACGGTGTTGTAAACGTTTGACCAGTCTGGGTGGTGGTTCAGCTTCTCAGCTTTGAAAGCCACTTCGGTCATGAAGGCAAAAGCCTGCGTGAAGTCCTTGAATTTGAAGGTTGCTTGTAGTGCGTTGTCTTTTTCAGTCCACATGGTTATGGCTGTTGAATTGTTTTATTGTTGTATTGTTCTCTACACGCTAACAATACAACAATAAAACAATCAAGGAATCATTTGTTCTCCTCCGGCTGAGAAAGGATAAAGTCTTCCAACACGGCGTCCAGAATCGGGTCTTCCCCCTCGATGTAGCCGTGCTTGAGGTCGTAGCCCCAAAACTTGCTGGCCGTGTTCCAGTACCCGGCGGTCATGCCGCCACGATAGGTGCGGATAAGGTCGTAGAGTGGGGTTTCTAGCTCCCGCTCCACCATTTTTACGAGGATTTTGCCCTGTGTCTTGGTCAGGTTTTTCAGCGGTGCCTCAAATTTGTCATCGAGGTCTCGTTGCAGTTTCTTGGCGTAGCGTTTGCGTTTTCCCTTGCGCATTTCCTCCGTTTCTTCGTTCAACTGCCGAAAAGTGGCGATGGCCTCCTTGGCGTACGGGTACACGATGGCAGCGTAACGCAAGTACTTACGGTAGCGGTTGTACTCGTCCACGCTTTTAAATTTGCGGGGTGAGGTAAGCGAGACCGTCGTCAGTTCCTCGGCCACGTAGAGCGTGTCGCCATTTTTGTCGAGCAAAAGTGTGAAAAGCTGGCCATTGATAGAAGTCTTGCCGATGCTAGTCTGCGCGGAAACTGCAGCGGTGCTACAAAAAAAGAGCGCTACGACTATACTTTGGATTTTCATTTAATTGAAATTTTGGTGCGAAGTTATGCAGTCGTTCGATTCAGCGAGCAATCAAGTTTTTGAGTGCCAGCCGCCCATCCGACAGTTCTTCGTACCATTAAACGCAAAAGCTGCCCAAATGGGTGTTAAGATATTGCAAAACTTGCCCCAGTTTTTTTGAGGGAGAAGAGAAGGTGGGGCGCAAAAAAAAAATGCCTGCCATGGAACATACGTCCAGGCAGGCATTTTTTTGGGTAAATGGTCGGTTAGTTACTTGCCTTTTTCAGGCGGTACTCATAGAGTTGAACAATTTTTGCCTGGTGGTCGGCCACCTTGTTGAGCAGTTTTAGCTCCTGCTTGATGGCCTGGTCTTCCAACTCTTCCTTGCTCTTTCGCAAGGACTTTAACTGGCGGTTCAGGTCAAGCATTTTCTGAATTGTGGATGTCAGTGCATCTTTTGCGGAAAAAAGCCGCTGAATCATTGAATGTTCATTCATTATTAATTGGTTTGGTAAGGCGAAAATATTTTAGCAATAATTCTACCAACTGCAAGGCGTGACAAATATAGTTTCCTAAAGCTGATTATTTCAAGTTTTTTTTGATTAATTTTTGATTAAAAAACCAAGCAGTATTTTTCGCTTTCCGAACCGGAAATGAGGAGACTGACTCCTCGTTTCTATTTCCTTGAAAACGAACGGGTTAGGCAGATTTGGGCGTTTCAAGTTATCTTCCAAGTATTTTTTCTTCAATTTTTGTGGTTGAAAAACCCTCGACGAACGGCAAGCTGCGCACCTCGCCACCATTGGCCAGCACGAGGTCAGCCCCCACAATTTGGGAGGGTGACCAGTCGCCTCCTTTCACCAAAACGTCTGGTCGGAGGCTGGCAATCAGGTTGTAGGGCGTGTCCTCTTCAAATAGCATGACTGCATCCACGCAGGCAAGTGCGGCAAGCAGGTGCAGCCGGGTGCGCTCATCTTGGATTGGGCGGCTGGGGCCTTTCAGGCGGCGAACCGAGGCATCCGAATTGACGCCAACGACCAGCCGATGGCCAAGGTCACGGGCTGCGGCGAGGTAGTGTACGTGCCCAAAATGCAGGATGTCAAAGCATCCATTGGTGAACACGATGCGCTCGCCTTGCACTCGCCAGTGTGCCGCCGTCTCGGACAACTGTGCCTGGTCTTGAATCTTGGATTGGATTTTTTCGAAGAACATTTTGGGATTGTTAAATTGCTGGATTGTTAAATTGTTGGTCAAGCTAGGTTCACTCACTCGCTCACTTTCTCTCCCCTTTCACTCCGCTCGCCCGCTGGCTTGTAATTTTTATTGACAAAAGGCAGCAGCACGAAAGCAATGAGGCCCATCACAGAATTCAGCCCGATTTGAATCAAGAAGAAAATGATGTTGGCGACGGAGAAGGCATCGTTGCCATTGATGCCATAAAACAACGTGAGTACCCCAGTGACCAGCCCCTGAAAAGTGCCCATGCCGCCAGGCGACGGGATGACCATTCCCAGCGTCCCGAAGGCAAAAACCGTCAGTGCCGCCCGCATGTCGAGGTGGCTGGTAGGGCCGAAAGCCTTGAAGCCGAGCCAGGTCATCAGGAAGTACAGCAGCCAGATATTGAGGCTGTGGAAGATGAAAAGCCAAGGCCGGTCGAGCTTTCCCACGGTGCGGATGCCCTCCCAAAACCCCAAGAACAGTTTCATGATTTTTTGGAAAATGGCCGTTTGCGCCAGCTTTTTGCGAAGCAAAAAAACCACGCCCGCCACGGCGGCAATGATGCCCAATACCAGCCATTTCGTGGTGCTGCCACCGCCCTCCTGCCCGCTGTTTTGCTCGATATATCCCCAGAGCTTGTCGAACTCAAAAAAAAGCGCCAAGCAGAAGGCAAGCAGCAAGCAAAGTACGTCCACTACCCTATCCACCACGATGGTGCCCATGACTTTTTCCACGGGGATTTTCTCGTATTTTGAAAAAATGCCTGCCCGTGCCACCTCGCCAATGCGTGGGATGAAGATATTGGCAAAATAGGCCACCAGGATGGACAAGAAACCGTTGATAAAGCGGGGCTGATAACCCAGCGGTTTCAGCAAAATCATCCATTTGGCCGTGCGGCTGTAGTTGCTGACAAGGAAGGCGAGCATCACGAGCGCAATCCAACCAAAATTAGTCTGCTGAAAGTCGGC
Organism: uncultured Saprospiraceae bacterium; assembly: GCA_964508135.1. Lineage (GTDB taxonomy): Bacteria > Bacteroidota > Bacteroidia > Chitinophagales > Saprospiraceae > UBA6168. The sequence goes on along the minus strand of CAZDSU010000028.1, from coordinate 25,339 downwards.
CACGAGCTTGTCCATCAGGTTGCAGGCTTCGGCGGCATTGCCCTTCGACATGCAATCTTTCACGTAGGACTTGCTTTGGTGCTGGTAAACAAAGTAAAGTATGGTGGAGCCGATGCCGAGCGAGAGCAGGAATTGAAGCGTATTTACAACGATTTTTTTCATCGTAGCGATTGGGGTCAGGCTGGCAGCCGGTTGTTTTCGTCAGGAAAAACGGTGGCAGGCTTGAAGCCCTTGGCCTCCTCTGGCGTCATCAGTGCGTAGGCGATGATGATGATGATGTCGCCGGGTTGGCACTTACGGGCGGCGGCGCCGTTCAGGCAGATGATGCCGGAATTGCGCTCGCCCCGGATGGCGTAGGTCTCGATGCGCTCGCCGTTGTTGTTGTTGACGATCTGCACCTTCTCGCCCTCCATGATGTTGGCGGCTTCGAGCAGCGCCTCGTCAATGGTGATGCTGCCAACGTAGTGGAGGTTGGCCTCGGTAATCTTGGCCCTGTGAATTTTTGACTTAAATATGGTTAGAAACATAGCGGCGCAAAAATAGAAAATTGCAAGGTTGCGGTGGTGATTTTTCGCCATTGCGACGAGATGCAACGGGAAAATAACCCGTAAAGCTGCCGCAAGTTCAAACGGCCTTGAGCGCAACTTTCTGATGGCCAGCCACAGTTTAGGTTCAATTAGGCGTCGTGGGCATTTCAAATACGGTGCTCATGCCAAGATTTTTTTTCTCAAAAAATGTAGTTACCTGTCTTAAAGTCAGTGAGTTGTGAATGATTTTAGGATAAATATTTTAAAGCTACTCCCTTGCGGCCTGATTTTTGGCAAAGTGGGTGTTATCCTCCAAACGCATACATGGATTCCCCAGCGAACAAAATTGACAGCCCCCAAAAAGCTGCTGTCAGAAATTCTAGTTTCGCAACACTAAAGCCCATCACATCACTTCCTACGGCACTATTCCCACAGGCAACAACAAGACAGAAGACTGATTTTTTGAACCACAAGGGTTCTTGACATGGTAATGCTATGCCCCTGCATACGTCCCCCCTTCACAATTAAATGAATTATGAAAAAAGGCAAAAACTACGGGTTTAACTTGAGGGACTGAACAAAAAGCGAACACAAACGAACACACTATGAGACGTATCCCATGTACATTGGCGGCAGCCTGGCTTGCTATTTTGCAGGCGCAGGCTGCCGAAGATTTGAATTTTGCCCCTGGCGATTACTTGTTGCCGGTTGGGGCAGACTACCTGCCTGATGAGTCCGATTTGAAACTCGGATTCAGATGATGTGCAGTCCTGTGGCGGCTGTTTTCGATGCAAACGTGAAGGCTTACCTGAACCGTTACCTAACCTACGGTATCCGGGACACAGAGGCTATTTTGGGTCGGGGCATGATTTACCTGCCCATGATAGAGCACTACCTCGACAGGAATGGCCTGCCACGGCAGTTGAAGTACCTGCCGATGGTGGAATCCGAGATGCTGCCCCAGGCCGTTTCGACAAAGGGGGCGGATGGACTCTGGCAACTCGTTCCCGCCACAGGCCGTGCGCTTGGGCTGGTCGTGGACGGCAAGCTCGACGAGCGTAAAGACCCGAACCGCTCCACCGAGGCAGCGGTCAAGTACCTGAAGCGCCTCCACAAACGATTCGGAAATTGGGAACTGGCACTGGTAGCCTACAATTGTGGCCCTGGCCGTTTGAACCGGGCCATGCAACAGGCTGGAAGCCAGGACTACGCTAGCGTCAAGCAATACTTGCCAAAGGAAACACAACTTTACCTCGCCCGCTACCTCGCCGCTACCTACCTCGCCACCTATTTTCAGTGCCACGGTATTGCGCCAGCACTTCCAGACCTACTGCTGTACAACGCCATTTCGGCCAGGGTGTACGAAGCCATTTCTATCAAAAAAATCTCGGAAATCACAGGCGTTGACCTGTCCACATTGCGCCGATTGAATCCCGGCTACATCTGTGACAACCAGCCAGCCCATCAAAAAGGAATATTCCTCACCTTGCCAAAGGAAGCTTGGACATTATATTTGGACGCAGTACACCGGCCAGCAGTGAGACCGTGATGGTTGCTTCAGAGATGTTTTTTTAAGGCTGAAAGCAAGCCAGTGCCAAGCTTGGGTGGTGCAAAATTCCCATTGGGCAAAAAAATCTTTACCGATAGCTTTGATTATAAAACCTGTTGCATAGTTTTGCGATACAACCCGCCGAACATATTTTGCACTCGAAACTAAAGTGAAGGCAAAATCATCTATCCCTATTTGTATTCCTGTCCAATCTAAAAACGATTATTTTCGACATTTTTCCCATCCCTGAATTATTGCTGTCCCTTCGAGCATAGACTATTTTTTCAAACTTATTTGCGCAGCAAAAAGGAGCTACTTTGTTTGGCCTCTCGGCACTCGGCAAATGAGGCGGTTGGTTTTTGCTGCCAATGACCAAAAACTGCACGTACCATGAAAAAGGGATTATTACCAATCGTTTTCTGTCTGTTGATTTTGCCTATCGCCAGCCGTGCCCAGTTCGATGAAGTCGGGATTATTTTCGGCTGCTCCAACTACAGCGGCGACCTCACCGAACGTGACATCGAACCGCTGGAGTGCAACATGGCAAATGGGATTTTTGTCCGAAAAAACCTCAACCGCCAGTTCGGACTGAAAATGCAGATTGCAAGGCTCGTGCTCTCCGGCAACGACGCCAACAACACCATGGAGGGTGGCCTCTGGAAACGAAACCTGAGCTTCCGCTCCGACCTCTACGAGCTTGGGGCACAGGTGGAGTGGGTGCCCATTAGCCTGAAAACTGGCGACAACCAGTTCATGCCCTATTTTTTCACGGGCATTGCGGCGTTTTATTTTAACCCGCGAGCGGAGATGGGCGGCAATGTGTACAACCTGCACCACTACAAAACCGAGGGCGTGGAGTACAGCCTCTTCCAGTTTGCCATCCCATTTGGCGCTGGTATAAAACTAAACCTCCGCAACCGGGGGAGCCTCGGCTTTGAGCTTGGACTTCGGAAAACCTTTACCGACTACCTCGACGACGTGAGCAACACCTATCGCAGCGACATCAGACTGCTAGGTGAGAATAACAGCCTGGCTGCGCAACTCAGCTACCGGGGCATCGAGGGCAACTTGTCCGATGCGCCACTGTACCCGAAGCCCGGCACCCAACGTGGCAATCCCGACAAAATGGACTGGTACGCACTGTTTGGGATGACCATCGGTGTCAACCTTAGCCGCTGATTAACAATTTAATGCCTTGAACTACTGGGCAGCTTCTGGCAATTCTTGCTGGGGCTGCCCTTGTTTTTGGATGCCAGCAGTTGGCCAATCAAGAAATAAAAATCATCGAAAGGCAGTACACCGCTATTTCCCGCAAGGCATTAGCTTTGCCGCTCATTTTGTAAAACAAAACTGCCATCCAATGAGCACCTTTATTCCGTTTAAAGCCTACCGCCCAACCAAGGACAACGTCAAAGCCGTAGCCAGCCGACCCTACGACGTGCTGAACCGGGAAGAAGCACTGGAAGAATGCGTGGGAAACCCCTTGTCGTTTTACCACGTCATAAAGCCCGAAATTGACTTCCCGGAGAGCCACGACCACTATGCCCCCGAAATTTACCGGAAGGGCAAGGAGAACTTCGACCGCCTGGTGAAGGACGGCATAATTTTGCAAGACCCGGCGCCGCAATTTTATGTCTATTTGCTCAACATGAACGGCCACGAGCAGACTGGCCTCGTGGGCTGCTGCGCCATCGAGGACTATTTCAACAACATCATCAAGAAGCACGAACTCACCCGCCCCGACAAGGAGGAGGATCGGAAAAACCATATCCGTGCCAGTCGCCTGAACTATGAGGCTGTGCTGTTCTCTTACCCGCACGTGGAGGCCATTGACCGGGAAGTGGAAGCCGTGAAGGCCCATGCGCCGGAGTATGATTTCACTTCCGACGATGGTATCCGCCACAAGTTTTGGCCCATCACTGAGGCTTCGTTGAACGCCCGCATCCAGCAGCTTTTCGCATCGGATGTGCCCAAAATCTACATCGCCGATGGCCACCACCGCACTTCTGCCGGGGCACTGGTGGGTCGGGAACTGAGCAACGGACATCCTGGTGCGGCCAACTATTTCATGGCAGTGCTTTTCCCAGATAATCAACTGGCCATACAAGACTACAACCGGGTGGTGAAAGACCTCAACGGCCTGACAGCCAATAAGTTATTGGAAAAATTGGCAAGCAGCTTTGAATTGGAAAAACGGGCTTCGCAATACCGCCCCGAGTCGTTGCACACCTTTGGGATGTACCTTGACGGACAGTGGTACAAGCTGACAGCAAAGCCCGGCACCTACGACGATAGCCCCATCGGCGAGCTTGATGTGACCATCCTGACCAGCCAGGTGCTGGCTCCGTTGCTCGGCATCGGCGACCTCCGCACCGACAAGCGGATCGACTTCGTGGGTGGCATCCGGGGCCTCGGCGAACTGGAGCGCCGGGTGGACGGCGGTGAAATGGCCATCGCCTTTGCGCTCTACCCCGTCAGTATGGCGCAATTGATCAGCATCGCCGACAACGACCTCATCATGCCGCCAAAGGTGACCTGGTTTGAGCCGAAATTGCGGAGCGGGTTGTTTGTTTATGGCTTGGAGGATTAGCACAATATGACGTTAAGGCACCTAAAAAGTACAGCAAACGATGAGGAAACGAAACGCCTACTCCTTTACCACAAACGACGAGCGAATCCGATATGAGTTCGTGAGCATTGGGCCGAAGGGAGAAATTGCTAAAATCGTATCCTTCAGCCCAGCTTTTGGAGAGGCTTGGAACCTTGCATTCGGAGATTTGAAAGGCAGTGAAGAATTTGATGATTCAATTATCTCCGATAATGGCGATATGAGGAAGGTGCTTCAAACTTTGGCAAATATTGCGCATGATTTTTTTGAAAAACACCCAAATGCCCAAGTGATTATAGACCCAGTGGACGGCAAACGCAAATCACTTTATAACCGGGTATTCCAGCGGAAATTCGATGAGATTGAGTTGGTGTTCGAAGTATTTGGTGTCTTAAAATATACGTCAGAAATTCTCCCTTACCATCCCACAAAAAACTATGATGCCTTTATCATTCAACGGAAAAAGCCTAATTTTGAAAAATAATTGCTTATCAAATGACGGAAGAACAAAAGGCTGCAAAGCTGGCAAAAGAGAACGGGATTCTATTTCCAGAAAAATATCGAAACGGGCTACGGACAGCAGCCTTGCTCGGGATAACTGAGTTTCGTGAAAAACACCCTGATAGTGACCTGCAACAAGCAGTTTTAGCGTTGGTCGCTACGGTCAATCCGAAAATGCCCCCGTTATACCTCCTCGAATTCACCCAGCACATCATCCGCCATTGGATGGCCTTGGAGGAGAAGCAAGCCGCTGCCATCGCCGCCTGAACATGGTTTTGTCAAAATGAAAATCCTCACCTTGCCCATCAAGGCGGGGATTTTCATTTTTGTACCTTTGCAACCCAAAACCCCAATATTGAAGCCCCATTCATCATTGTACCATTCATCATTTATCATTTAAAAAGTGTTTCCAAAATACGACGTCATAGTAGTAGGCGCAGGCCATGCGGGTTGCGAAGCGGCCATCGGCGCAGCCAACCTAGGCTCCAAGGTGCTGCTCGTCACGATGAACATGCAGACCATCGCCCAGATGTCCTGCAACCCGGCGATGGGCGGCGTGGCCAAGGGCCAAATCGTGCGGGAAATTGACGCACTCGGCGGCTACTCTGGCATCGTGACCGACCATACCGCCGTGCAGTTCCGGATGCTCAACCTCTCCAAAGGCCCAGCCATGTGGAGCCCACGTGCGCAGAGTGACCGCATGATGTTCGCCGCCAAGTGGCGGCAAATGCTCGAAGCACACCCCAACGTGGACTTCTGGCAGGACATGGTGGCTGGGCTTTTGGTAAAAAACGGCGTGGTCGGAGGCGTGGTCACGGGCATGGGCTTAAAGATTGAAAGTCAAGCAGTTGTGCTCACCAATGGCACCTTTCTGAACGGCATCATCCATATCGGCGAGAAGCAGTTCGGCGGCGGCCGGGCGGGTGAAAAGGCCGCCACGGGCATCACCGAGCAGCTCCTCCAATTGGGCTTCGAGGCTGGCCGCATGAAGACGGGCACACCGCCCCGCCTCGACGGGCGTTCGCTGGATTATTCCAAAATGGAAATCCAATTGGGCGACGACCCGCCTGGCAAGTTCAGCTACTCGGACACGCCCCGGCTGGAGCGGCAACTGCCTTGCCACATCACCTACACCAGCCAAGCGGTCCACGATGTTTTGAAAGAGGGCTTCGAGAAATCGCCGATGTTCCAAGGGCGCATCCAGGGCCTTGGGCCTCGCTACTGCCCCAGCATCGAGGACAAAATCAACCGCTTTGCCGACAAGGAACGACACCAGCTTTTCGTGGAGCCGGAGGGCTGGGATACCTGCGAGATTTACGTCAATGGCTTCTCCTCCTCGCTGCCGGAGGACGTGCAGTTCAAGGCGCTCCGCAAAATCGAGGGCTTTGAGAACGTGAAGATGTTCCGTCCCGGTTATGCCATCGAGTACGACTATTTCCCGCCCAACCAATTGAAGCTGTCGCTGGAAACGCATTTGGTAAAAAACCTGTTTTTCGCAGGGCAAATCAACGGCACCACGGGCTACGAAGAAGCTGGTTGTCAGGGACTTATGGCAGGAATCAACGCCCATTTGGCGGTGCGTGATGTGGAGCCTTTTATCCTGAAACGCAGCGAAGCCTACATCGGCGTTCTGATTGACGACCTCGTGAACAAGGGCACCGAGGAGCCGTACCGGATGTTCACCAGCCGGGCGGAGTTCCGCATTTTGCTTCGGCAGGACAATGCCGATTTGCGGCTCACACCGTTGATGGAAAAATTAGCGGGCGAAGCCGGACATGTGGCCATTGTCAGCGCCCCAAGCATTGCGGAGCGAATGCAAAAAGTGAATGACAAAAGGGCGGCCACCTTGGAAATCGAAAAATTCTTCCGGGAAACCAGCGTGACGCCCGACGCCGTCAACGGCTTCCTCGAAAGCATCGGCTCGTCGCCCATCCGGCAGCAAGTGAAGCTGCACGGCATCTTGCTGCGCCCCAACGTGGACTTGGCCACCCTGCGCCCCGTGCTGCCCGAACTCGACAGCTTCCTGAATCAGTACGACCCGGACTATCTCGGCGAAGCCGAAACCCGCATGAAGTACGACGGCTACATCAAAAAAGAACAGGAAATGGCCGACAAGATGCTCCGGTTAGAAGAACTTAAAATCTTCGAAAACTTTGATTTTCAAACACTTACGTCCATCTCCAAAGAGGCCCGTGAGAAATTGAGCAAGGTGCGCCCCCGCACCATCGGGCAAGCCAGCCGCATCAGCGGCGTCACCCCGGCAGACGTGTCGGTGCTGCTGGTACACATGGGGCGGTGAGGCGATTGCGGAATAACGATTTCGGATTTCGGATTGGGATGCTGACTCAGATTTTCAGGTGTACCTAATTTTTGCTTTTTATATTCAAAAATGCAAATCACACTCCAACAAGTCTCCAAGCGCTACCGCTACGAATGGATATTCAAGGACATTGATTATCAGTTGGTTACGGGTGGGCGGTATGCCGTCACTGGGCCCAACGGCAGCGGCAAGAGCACTTTGATGAAGCTGTTGAGCGGCCACCTCTCGCCGACGAAGGGGCAGGTTTCGTTCGTTGCCGAAGGCAAAAAATGTGCCCCGGACGACGTTTACCGCCACGTGAGCTACGCCGCCCCGTACATCGAATTGATTGAGGAATTTACGCTGGTGGAAGCGCTTGATTTTCACCAAAAATTCAAGCCGCTGCTGCCCGGCCTCGGCAATGCCGATGTGATTGACTTGCTGGCTTTCCCAAAGGCGAGGGACAAGCAGGTGCGCCATTTTTCTTCGGGCATGAAACAGCGTCTGAAGCTGGCGCTGGCCTGTTGCTCTGCCTCCTCGCTCCTCCTCCTTGACGAGCCAACGACCAACCTCGACGCCCAGGGCGTGGACTGGTACCTGGCCCTCACCGAGCGCTTCCTCGGCAAACGGACGGTGGTGGTGGCGTCAAACGTGGCGGTGGATTACGGGTTTTGTGGCGAAGTGATTGATATTATGAAGTATAAATGAATGTAGCCGCCAAACTTGTTTGGATGGCTGAAATTGGATGAGATTCTTCAGCCAGCCAAACAAGTTTGGCGGCTACAAAGCTTATCGCTTCGCAAACAACACCACCGCCCATCCCAACGAAACTACCAGCAGCAAAAACTTCACCGCTGCGCAAACCGACATGACCATTGGCCGAAGGCCGAAATTCCCCTTCAAGATTTGCAGGATTTGCAGGTTCTCTACCATGTCGCATAGGCCAGCGACGACCAGCAGCCATGTGATGGTGTTGGCTGTTCCAATGCGGCCTTCCCCGGCAGCTACCCTCGCCAAAAACACGCCGAAGAACACGTACCCGATGATGTAGAAGAAGTCGAATCTGGTATTTTCGAGTAGGGCGGCCACCTTCGTTTTGCCACTTGGGACAGTCTCAATTTGCCATTCCTTCATGGTTGTTTCCGCCTTGTTTTGGGTAAACATCAGCTCGAAACCGACCACCTCTCCGAAGGTCAGGCCGGTGCGCATTTTGTCAGAAATGAACAGGAAAAAGACAAGGAAAGCACCTGCGAGCAGCAGATTTTTTACGGTGAAACTCATGGCAAGTATCGTTTATAGTGCTTTGAATAAGTGGTTGGTGAACTTGTCAAGGGGGCTTGCCCCCTTGTGAAATTCAAAACCGCAAGCAGTTGGTCAATCAACTATAGATGCTCGCCAAGGTACGCAAGGGTTTTGATTCGCCAATGGTCAAAAAATCAACCAGATTGCTGTCCGCTGCGATTTCCCGCAGTAGTCGTTCCGGCTCGCCAATCGGCTCGTCTGACAGGTCGAAAGTACCGTAGTGCATGGGCACTAGCTTGCGGGCACCGAGGTCGCTGAACGCCTGCCAGGCGTCGGCGGGGCTCATGTGGTTCGACTTCATGAACCAGACCGGAGCGAAAGCCCCGATGCCAAGGAATGCAAAATCAATGCGGGGAAAAAGCGCTGCCGTGTGCTGAAAATGCGGCCCGTAGCCCGAGTCGCCGCCGAAGTAAATCGTCGTGTCTGGCGTTTCGAACACGAAGGCACCCCAGAGCCGGACGTTCATGTCCGTGAGCCAGCGGCGGCACCAGTGGCGGGTGGGGAGGTAGGTTATGCGGAGGCCAAGTGATTGATTGTCAAACTGTTGATGCCAATCCATCTCCACGATTTTTTGCCCAGAAGCCCACGGTTGGATGACCTTTGCCATGCCCAATCCGGTGACGACCTGCGCCCGTGGATTATTGCGGAGCAACAACCGAAGGCTGGCCTCGTCGCAGTGGTCACGGTGGTCATGGGTGACGAGGATGAGGTCGAGCTTGCGGAACTGGTCGGGGCGCACGGGCAGCTCCGAGTGCCGGGGCGTGAACGGCGTCAGCTTGCCGAAAATGGGGTCAACGAGGATGTTCAGCCCATTCAACCGAAAGAAAAATGAAGCGTGGCCGAGCCAAACCTTCACGTCGTGGCTGTGGCCGAGAAAGCTGTCGTCCTTGACGACGGTGGGCCGCCAAGTGTCTCGTTTTTTTTGTTCGCTGTACGGGTTTGGCGATGTTTTCCATTTCAGCACGTCCGCCCAGCGCAGCTCGAACGGGAAGTCGGGGTGGTAAAACTGGCCTATGCTGTTGATGGATGCGCCTTGCTGGCCGGACAGGAAGGTCAAAGTTGGCAGTTTGGCAGTTGGCAGTTGGCAGTCAGCGTGCATCGTAATTTTGATATTAAGAGTCACTGAGGCAGCCGTGCATGGCACCGTCTACCGTCTACCATCTATCGTCTACCGTCATGATTTCAAATCTTCGAGAAAACCCCGAAGCCGCCGCAATGTTTTAAGTGCTTCCTGTTTTTGGCGGATTTTCTCCTTTTCCTCCTTCAGGTAGCGCCTGGCCCCGGCGAGGGTATAGCCCTGCTCTTTGACGAGGTGGTAGATGATTTCGAACTGGTGGATGTTTTCGGGAGTGAAGCGGCGGTCGCCCTTGCTCGACTTGTAGGGCCGCAGGAAATCAAACTCCTGCTCCCAGTAGCGCACGAGGCTGGTGGTGACGCCGAAAAGCCTGGCAACTTCGGTGACCGAGTAATAACGTTTGGTGAGGGACTCCAGTAAGATACTCATGATGCAGTTGTTTAACTTGTACGCTGGGTACACTCCGCACAAATAGGTTTTTTGCAAACAGGGGTTTGGGGCGGAACGCCCCAGAATCCCCTCTCCCCCGACGAGCCGCCGAAGGCGGCGAGGAGGGGCATCATGCGATTTGCACAAAACCTAATGGTGCAAAGTATAAAAGAAAAAAAATATGCCTGAAAAATGGACTGTCAAATTTGACAAGGCGAGTTTAGCAAAAAAGCCAAAAAACTGTATCACCCGGCGGTATTTTGCTTTGTTTTTTTAATCCAAAGCATGGCATTTCTTTGAAATGCCAAAACTTGAACTTGCTTTGCTTCGTTTAGCTTGAACGGGCAAAAACGGCTGATACCTGACGAAAACTAAAAATTCGGCGGAGCTAACCGTTTTTATGCGTAATTTTAAGGGCATTATTTTGGCATAAACCCGCAATTGCAAAGCAATTTTTATGAAAACGACTTTACGCCTACTTCTAGCTGCGATTATTTTTTTGAGCCTCCCCAAAGGGGCATTCGCCACGCACAACCGTGCAGGGGAAATCTTCGTGGAGCAAATCAACGGCTGCAACAGCAATATGGTGCGCTGTTCCATTTTCACCTACACCAAGACCAGCAGCGTGCAAGCTGACCGTGACACGCTCACGCTTTGCTGGGGCGATGCTGCCAATACCTGCGTGCAGGTGGCAAGGGTGAACGGCCCACAATCCGACCCAAACCTGCCACCCATAGGCCAAGCATTGGCCAACGATGTGAAATACAATATCTACATCGCCGAGTTCAGCTACGACGGCCCGGATCGCTACACCATTTCCGTCACCGACCCCAACCGCAACGGCGGCATCCTCAACGTCAATTTCCCTGGTTCCGAGAACGTGCAGTTCCACCTCCAGACCACTTTTACGCTGTTCAGCGGACAGTTTCAGGGCTGCAATTCCTCGCCGCTCCTGCTCCAGCCGCCGATTGACTACGCCTGCGTGGGGCAGTTGTTCGTGCACAATCCCAACGCCTACGACGCCGATGGCGACCAACTGACCTACGAACTGATAGTGCCCATGCAAGGCGTAAACACGCCAGTGCCCAATTACAGTTTTCCGCAAAATGTTGGGGCCAATGGTGGCTGCTGCCTGGACTTGAACAACCAGACAGGTACGCTCACTTGGAACGCTCCGCAAACAAAAGGCGAGTACAACATCGCCATGATGATCATCTCCTGGCGGAATGGTGTGGCCATTGACACCACCGTGCGGGACATGCAGATTTTGGTGGAAGACTGCAACGGCAACCATGCCCCGGTCATCAACACCATTGACGAAATCTGCGTCGTGGCTGGCGAGGTGGTCGAGTTCGACATAACCGCCACGGACATTGACCCCGGCGACAAAATCAAGCTCTCGGCACTCGGCGCTCCGTTCCTCGTGGACTACAGCCCCGCCGACGATGCCGATACCTGGCGTCCCGACGGCAGCCCTTCCGCCAGCTACCAGTCCCAGCCCGTGGTCAAAAAATTCCGCTGGCAAACCTCCTGTGAGCACATCTCCAACTTGCCCTACACGGTGGTTTTTAAGGCGGAGGACGACTTTTTCCTGCAAAACATGCAGGGCCTGACCACTGGCCTCGCTACGCTCAAAGCCGTGCGCATCAAGGTAGTGGGGCCACCCCCCGCCGATGTACAGGCCGACCCCACCTCCGACCGAATCACAGTTTCTTGGGCGAAGCCCTACCAGTGCGAGGACGCCGAGGAGGACTACTTTTTTGCCTTCTCCGTCTGGCGAAAAGAGGGCAGCAATCAGTTTGAGCGGGACACTTGCATGCCCGGGCTGGCGGGCAAGGGCTACACCAAAATCGCCAATACCCTCGACGAACTGAACGGACGATACGCCCACGTGGACACCGACGTGGAGCGGGGCCGTACCTACTGCTACCGCATTCTCGGCATTTTTGCGAAGCGAACCGACTCCGGCCATGCCTACAACCACGTGGAGAGCCTCACTTCCGACGAAGTCTGCATCCAACTCAGCCGGGATGTGCCGCTCCTCACCAACGTGAGCGTGGAGCAGACCAGCACTGCCAACGGCATCATCGAAGTGCGCTGGATCAAGCCCGTTGCCGAAGACCTCGACACGCTGCTCAACCACGGCCCCTACCGCTACGAGCTCAAGCGGGCCAGGGACATCGGTGGCACCAATTTCACCACCATCGCCAACTTCACCAGCCCTACTTTTTGGGAGCTTACGCAACTCTCCTACGTGGACCAAGCCGCTACCCTTGACACGAAGGGCAACCCGTACACGTACAAGATTGATTTTTTCGTAAACGGTGAGGCTTCGCCAATCGGGGATTCGCCGGATGCCTCTTCCGTGTGGCTTGAAATCGAGCCGACGGATAACCGCAACATCCTCACATGGCGCTACGAAGTGCCTTGGGTCAATATGCGATACACCATTTTCCGACAAAACGGCGCTGTGTGGGACTCCATCGGCATCACTTCCGACAGTTTCTACGTGGACGCCCACCTGCTGAATGGCCGGGAGTACTGCTACTACGTGCGGGTCGAAGGCTCTTACGGTATCGAGGGCATTCCCTCGCCGCTCATCAACCTCTCGCAGGAGGCCTGCGCCACCCCGATTGACAATGTGCCACCCTGCCCTCCTGTGCTGGAGGTCACAAATATTTGCAACCAAAAAATACCCTGCCAGGAGCAAGAGAAGTTGGAGAACCTGCTACTTTGGGACAACCCCATGAATATTTGCGAGGAAACGGACGATGTGGTCAGTTACCGGATTTATTTCAAGCCTTTTGAAGATGGTGATTTTGCACTGGTCGGTGAGATTTCGCAGTCTGGCGACACGACCTACTTCCACCAACCCGACCGTGGGCTGGCTGGTTGCTACGCGGTGACGGCGCTCGACACATTCCTCAACGAGAGCGAACTGAGCAACGTCATCTGCACCGACAACTGCCCGACCTACATCCTGCCAAATGCATTTACGCCAAACGGCGATGAAGCCAACGAACTGTTCATCCCGTACCCGTACTGTTTCATCGAAAGCATCGAGTTGAGCGTCTTCAACCGCTGGGGCGAACAGGTGTTCAAGACCAGCGACCCGAACATCAACTGGGACGGCAACAACATGAAGGGCAAGGCACTGCCTGCTGGCACCTACTACTACACCTGCAAGGTCTTCGAGCAACGGGTGACTGGCACTGTGCCTGCGCCAGAAATTTTGCGAGGGTATATTGATATAATACGTTGATAATCCATTGGCCTAGGTAGTGTCTCATCCCTGCCAAATAAAAAACCGGACTTGTGCAGAATGCACAAATCCGGTTTTTTTTACCAAAGGCAACGCTTATCACCCTTTCCTCATGGAACTGGCGATACCTCCAATAAGTTTGGCACCGAAGCTCCCAGCAAAAAACGAGAAGGCCATGGTGGCAAAAATGCCGTGTTCGGTGATGGCACTGCCCAAAACAGAGACAAGTACCACACTTGAAAGCGCCCCTGCCAATGGGCCGCAAACCCAACAGTTTGGTGGCCAGTCGCCAGGCTCTACGCCGCCGCCGCCGCCAACGCCAGGAAATCGAATGGGCCAACCAGTGCCGCACCATCCCACAATTGCTGCTAAAGCTAATGTTGTAAACATAATTTCTTAATTTTTAAAATTGGTTAAAGTTTTGATTGATAAAAGCAAGGGCAAATAAAATAATTTTACCTTAAACTACCTAAAAGCTGAAATATTATTTTGAAACAATTTTGATGTCTGATAAAACCTGCTCCATACCAATTTTCCATTTTTCCAATTTCCATTCCCTACATTTGCTTCCAGCATGAAAGCGAACATCCTCATCATTGACGACGAAAACGACATCCGAAACCTCCTCAGCCGCATCATCCGGCTGGAGGGCTACGAGGTGTTCCAGGCAGAGAACGGAACGAAGGGCCTGAAGCTGCTGGCGCAAGAGAAAATCCACGCCATCATCTGCGACGTGAAGTTGCCTGACGCCAACGGTGTGGAGATGGTGTCAAAAATCAAGGCCATCAGTCCGCAGAGCGAGGTCATTTTGCTCACCGCCTTCGGCGCAATACCGGACAGCGTGACGGCCATCAAGGCCGGGGCCTTTGACTACATCACCAAAGGTGACGACAACAACAAAATCATCCCACTGTTGAGCAAGGCGGTGGAGAAGGCGCTGAAACAGTTCGAGGTAAAAGAACAGCAGGCCGAGGCGGGCAGCAACCGACACCGTTTCAGCAAAATCATCGGGCAGTCCAAGCCGATGCAGCACGCCATCGAAATGGCCCAAAAGGTGGCCGCTACTAGTACCACCGTATTGCTCACGGGCGAGACGGGCACGGGCAAGGAAGTTTTTGCGCAAGCCATCCATACCGCCAGCGAGCGGAGTGCCAAGCCGTTCGTGGCCATCAATTGCAGTGCTCTGGGCAAGGAACTGCTCGAAAGCGAGATGTTCGGGCACAAAACAGGCTCGTTCACCGGGGCGGTGAAGGACAAGATAGGCTTGTTCGAGGAAGCGAACGGCGGCACCATTTTTTTGGATGAAATCGGGGAAATGGACCTTGTGCTGCAAGCCAAGTTGCTGCGGGTGCTGGAGACCGGCACGTTCATGAAAGTGGGCGAAACCAAGGAGACCAAGGTGGACGTGCGCATCGTCGCCGCCACCAACCGTGACCTACAAATGGAGAGCGAACGGGGCAACTTTCGCCTCGACCTGTTCTACCGCCTCTCGGTGTTCAACATCCGGCTGCCCTCGCTGCAAGAACGTCCCGAGGACATCCCACTGCTGGCCGGGCATTTCATCAAAATGTTCACTGCAAAAATGAACCACGCCCCGCTCGGCATGGAGGATTCGTTCAAGAAAGCACTGACCAACCATCCGTGGAAGGGGAATATCCGGGAACTGAAGAACATCATTGAGCGGGCCGTCATCCTCGCTTCCGGCCCCGACCTCACGCTCGACTGCCTCCCCTACGACTTCCAGTACACTGAGTCCGGCAACCAAATTGACCTGATGAAATTAGCCGAAATCGAGAAAATGCACATCCGAAAAGTGCTTGCCCACACCAAGGGCAACAAGACCAAAACTGCCGAGCTGCTTGGCATTGGGCTGGCGACATTGTACCGGAAGATTGAAGAGTACGCGTTGTGATGGGTAATGCTGTCTGGTCAGGCGGAGACCTGTTTACGAAGGGATTCAGCTTTCTCCCACTGGCCGAAAATAAATTGTGTCAATTGCAAAAGCACGTCGGAAGGTATCTCAGATGGATAGCTTTTGATGACCTCGGCCAGTGTATCCTTCAGCGCCCATTCTGGGTGTTCCGTCCTAAGTTTCACCAATTTCACTGCTGTCAGGTCTTGCATGGCCAACAGGTTTTTGCGTTGTCTGAACCCGGCTTCACGTGCACCAACCGTTCCAAGAGGAGCTTGCGAAGGCACTGGTACATTGCCAGTGATTTGGGCAACTGCTTCTACTTCCCTTTTTTCGTGGGCGGATTTGATTAACATGGTTGCGATTTTAGTTTTCAAAATTAGCCTTTTTTGCGTAGAACGAAAAAGGCGTCATAGTTTTTTTTCGGGTCATAGTCCTCAATTGAATTTTCAATACGCCCGTAAACAGTGAAACTAACCGTTATTTCAGCATGTCTGCGTTTGAAAACTCCATTATAAAGCATTTTACGCCTTTCATCCACTGGCCTGATATAAACTCTGCGGTCAGGGTATTTTTCGGTGAACTGATAAATCGTATTGGCTATGGTTTGCATAACCATGCGTACATCGTGGTTATTTGAAATCACTTCATCATCAAACTCATCACCATCATCGTCACCGAAACCTAAGTTCCAAGTGTTTTCACCAAGGTAGAAATAGGTAATCTTTTTACGGATCGTGCCCTTTTCTCCAATGCTATCGAAATGGAACCAAGTTGCGTCCTCATTGGATGTCGTTTTGTAGCCTTCTCCCTTCATTTAGTAGCATGTTTGACCCGATAAAGGTAGCAAAATTTCTACGCAAAACTGCCGAGCTGCTCGACATTGAATGGCCACGCTGTACAAGAAGATTGAGGAGTAAGGCTTGGGCCACATTTAAAAAACACCAAACTTCAGCCCCACAAACACCGTCCTCGGCCTCGCCGGGCCGTAGATGTAGTTGCTGTCCCGGAATTTTCCGCTGTCAAAATCCGATTGGTAGGAGTTGAAAATGTTCTGCACCCCTGCCGAAAACTCAAGGTCGGTTTCCATGCTGTGCAGGTGGAGGCGGTAGTTGAGCTTGCAGTTCATTTCCAAAAAGTCAGGCGAACGGAAAAGCACGTCCCGCTCCACACCCGGTGCCCCGGCAAAGTGCGGCACATCCATCCGCCCGGTGTAAACACCTGACAGCGAGCCGTTTAACTTGTTTTCTGGCAAAAAAAGCAGGGTAAAAAAGCCGTAGCAGTTGGGCGTCCGCAGGTAATTTTTCGAGCCGGGGATTTCCGATGACCACGCCACGGGGTTGTCGAAGCGGGTGGATTGCAACGTCATTCCCGTTTCCAATTGGACTTTTTGGTCGTAGTTGAACCGCCCCTCCAAGGTCACGCCCTGCACGGTCGAGTGTCCACCATTTTTGCGGAGCAGGAGCATGTTGCCGTTGGCGTCAGAGCCGTTTTCCTCCAAAACAAAGGCGTTCAGCAACCTCGTGCGGAAGGCATCGAGCGTGAAGCCGTAGATGTGGGACGCCTTCGGACGGTTGAAGTCCAGTGAAAAAGTGTAGCTGTTGGAGGTCTCCTCCCGCAGGTCGGGTGAAATCTGGATGAGCGAAACACCGCCCCCTGCAAATGCGATGTGCAGGTCGGTCTCGAATGCCTGCGGCGCTTTGAAACCCTGTGCCCACGACGCCCGCAGTTGAAGGTTTTCCACGGGCTTGTACAGCGCACTGAGGCGTGGCGTGGCGATGATTTTATCCACAAAATTGTGCTTGTTGAACCGCACGCCGGAAAGCAGTGTGACCTTCGGCAAGATGTCCCAGTCGCTTTGCAGGAACAGTCCCGTGAGGTCGGTCACCTGGTCAATCAGGTAGTTGTAGGCTTCGATTTCGTCAAAAGTATCGTCGTGCTGGTGCTCGATGCCGAGCGTGAGCGTGTTGCGACCTTGCCAAAAATCCAGCCTGCGGTTGACTTGCAGTCCCCCGGTCAGCGTGCTGCTTTTGGTGTTGCCCCAGCCGTCGCTGTGGTCAATGCCAGTGTAGTGCCGCCGGGCGGTTTGCTGTGCGGCGAAGTAGGCGTTCAGGCCAGTCTTGCCGTCTTTTGGGGTAAACGTGTAGTCTGCTCCTCCAATCCACACCTGCTGGCTGCGCTCCTCCGACTGGTCGGCACGGTCGGCGGGCAGGTCGAAGGCGTTGCCGCCTCGGCGGAACTCGTTGATGCTCCAGCCGTTCAGTTGCAGCCGGTGCTGGCCGTTGGGTTTCAGGTAGGTTTTGAAGCCGAAGGAATTGTTGCGCAGCATCGGCATTTCAGAAAAACCATCGCTGTTGGCGTCGTACTCCCGTCTGTTGCGGTGCGATGAAAACAGGCTGATGCCCGCCGTTTTTTCCTTGTTGATGATGGCGGCATTGCCGTTGAAAAAATGGTCGGCGGTTTGGCCGTCAATCAGCGCCGAATTCCCGGCGATGGACCAGGTGTTTTCGGCGGGCATTTTGGTGATGACGTTCACCGTGCCGGCGATGGCGTTGGAGCCGTACAGCACCGAGCCGCCGCCCTTCACCACCTCCACCCGTTCGATTTGCGAAGCCGGTATTTGCTCCAGGCTGTAGAGGCTCATCAGCGAAGTGAACACGGGTCGGTTGTCAATCAAAATCTGGCTGTAAGCACCACCTAACCCGTTCATTCTCAATTGGGTATAGTTGCAAGTCTGGCAGTC
Organism: uncultured Saprospiraceae bacterium; assembly: GCA_964508135.1. Lineage (GTDB taxonomy): Bacteria > Bacteroidota > Bacteroidia > Chitinophagales > Saprospiraceae > UBA6168. Next base: position 7,132 of record CAZDSU010000028.1, on the reverse strand, counting down.
CGTCTCCATGCGGAGGCCGGGCTGGAAGCACAGACCCTCTGCCAGCGTGTTGGACTGCGTGACCTGGAAAGTGGCGCTGGTGAGCACGTTCACCGCCACCGGGTTGTTGAGGCGGCGGCGCTCCGTGCGGGTGCCGGAAACGACGACGGCATTGAGCGAAAACGGTGCTTCCTCCAACTCGATTTCGAGTTGGGCAGGTTTGTTTTTTGAAACGAACACCTCCAGGTTTTGGGGCAGGTAGCCAAGGCTGGTGATGTTCAGGTGGTGGTGCCCCTCTGGTAGGCCATCTAAGTAAAAATGTCCGTGTTCATCGGCGGTGGCTGCCATTTTTAGGGTTTCGATGGCGCAAAAAGCAAAGGGGACGGGGTAGCCGCCACTCGTGATTTTGCCAGACAGGACGCCCTCGTTGGCGTGGGAAAGGAAAAACGAGAGCAGGAAAAACAGGGTATTTGAAATTTTCATGTTGAATTTTAAGCCACAAAATTATAAATTCCAATTGAATAAAAAATAAATTTAGACTGGTCTAAAAATAATTTCCATTTATCCTGTTTTCAAAGAACAACCAAATCATCAAATACAGCAGATTACGGGGACGAGCTTTGGGCTGAGGCCCCAAACTTTCTAAGTAAAACGCTGTTTCCGAAAAAATGAAAACCTACCAACCCATTTCCTGCGATTTCCACTCCGAACTTGAACTGTTCGCCCTGCGCCAGCAGCCTGTCGAAATCCGTTACGCCAATGCCAAAGGCAAGGAAACCAGCATTGAATCCATCATCCACGACTTGTTCGCTCGCAACGGCGAAGAATTTTTACTTTTGCCGGACGGCAACGAGATTCGCCTCGACCAGCTCGTGAGCGTTGGCGGCAAGTTGTTGGCGGGATATTGCGGTTGAGAAGCGTTGATAAAAGTTGAGAAGGGTTGATTTTGGCCTCCATCAACCTCATAAACCCTTCTCAACTCATCTCAACCAAAGGAAATGAGCTACATCAAAGCACTCATGCGCAGCATCCCACAGGTCGGCAAGGTCGAGTGGGTCAGTGTGCGCCCAAAAGCGAAGGGCGAAGTGAAGCCCCTCGAAGAAGTGGAAGCCCAGGAAGGCAAGGGCCTGGTCGGCGACCATTACAGTGGCAAAAGCGGCAACCGACAGGTCACGCTCATTCAAGCCGAGCATTTGGCGGGAGTGGCATACATGCTAAAAACCGAGGTCATTGACCCCGAACTTACCCGCCGAAACATCGTGGTGAGCGGCATCAACCTGCTAGCTTTTGAAGACCAGCAGTTCCAAATCGGCGAAGCAGTGCTGCAAATGACCGGCCCCTGCGAGCCTTGCGAACGCATGGAGGAGAACCTCGGCGAAGGCGGCTACAACGCCATGCGGGGGCACGGCGGCATCACTTGCCGGGTGGTGAAGGGCGGCAAAATCAAGGTTGGCGATAAGGTGCGGTTGGCTTGAAATTGGAAATTGAGAAATTAGAAATTGGGAAATTCAGCACTCCGAAAATTCTGGGTAAAATGGGCCAACTGGGAATACTGGCCAATGTGGGCGGCCAACCTACCGCTGGTTTTCATCGTGATTTGGTTTGCACTGCGGGCGAGGCAACTGTTCTTTTTCAGCGCCGTGAACCCCGTCATCGAAACGGGCGGAATGTGGGGAGAGTCGAAATTCAACATCCTGCGGCGCATACCGGACAGCCATGTGCCAGCCACTATATTGGTGAAACAAGGCACTGATTTTCAGGCGGTTATGCAGCGAATACAGGAAGTGGGACTCACGGACTGGCCCGTAATAGCTAAGCCGGATGTGGGCGAACGGGGTATTTTGGTCAAAAAACTCATGGACGAAGCTGCCCTCCGGGACTATCTTTCAAACCATCCAGTTGACTTTTTGGTGCAAAAATTTGTGGATTTGCCGCTCGAATTGGCCGTCATGTGCCACCGGATGCCTGGAAGTCGCACCACCATCGTTAGCTCCATCTGCATCAAAGAAACATTGAAAATCACGGGTGACGGACACTCGACCGTCCGCCAACTGATGCAAAGCTCCGACCGGGCCAGCTTCCAAATTGACCGCTTCGAGGCCGAACAACCGGAACTGATGCGGACGATGCCTGTGCGGGGACAAACGATTGAACTGGAACCTATCGCCAACCACTGCCGGGGCACCATGTTCCTCAACGGAAACCATCATATTGACGAGAAACTGACGAGCGCATTTCAGCATGTCTTGTCAAAAATGGAGGATATCCACTACGGCCGTTTCGACATGAAATGCAACTCCTTTGAGCATTTGCGAAGCACAGGCGAGTTCAAGGTAATGGAGTTCAACGGCATTGGCGGTGAGCCAGCACATATTTATGACCCCGCATATCCGTTGCTGGCGAAGTACAGAGATATTTATCAACACTGGAAGGTGATTTACCAAATCTACAAGGTGCAGGCTGCAAACGGCGTGAAAAGCATGGGACTTGGGGAGGCAATCGAGCGCTTCAGGGTTTATTCAGCCTACAAAAAGTCCCTAATTGCCCCTGCTCCCACTCAAATACTCAAACACTCAAACACTCAAACTCCCACTCACACATGACCCTCCTCACCCACTTCTTCATCGCCTACGGGCTTAGTTTCATTGGCTCGCTCCCCTTCGGCATGATCAACATGACCGTGGCACACACGGCCATCCGAAAAGGGATGCAAGCCGCAATTTTCACGGCATTTGGGGCGGCGATAGTGGAGCTGATTCAGGTGTTTGTTGCGCTGAAGTTCACGTGGTTATTTGCTGAAAACCCGGGCGTGGAACGCATATTTCAAATCATTGCAACGGTGGTTTTCTTTGCGGGCGGCATTTACTTTTTCTTCTTCGCAAAATCGAAACCGGACGTTTCGGAGACCGATGTTAAACCGAGTAAACGTGGAGACTTCTTTCGGGGGATGTTCATCAGCTCGCTCAACCTCATGGTCATCCCGTACTGGATTTTTTACGCTACTTTGTTGACTACCAACGACTTAATGGTGCACGACAACCCGCACGTCATCGTTTTTTCCTTCGGAACCATGTTTGGGACTTTTACGCTGCTGGTGCTTTATGCTTTCCTCGGAGCGAAGATTTTGAGCAAATCGGAGCAAATTACAAGGTGGGTAAACAAATTCATCGGACTGCTCCTGATTGGGTTTGGGGCGTGGCAAATTATTAAATTGTTGAATGGCTGAATTGTTATATTGTTGACTGCTACAAAAACAATCCAACAATATAACAATTCAACAATCATTCATTAACAGAACCGCTCGTACGCCATCTGCAAATTGGCGGCGATGATGTCGGCGCTGCGGCCCTCGATATGGTGGCGCTCCAGGAAGTGAACCAAACGGCCATCCTTGAACAATGCAATCGAAGGCGACGACGGCGGGTAGGGCAGCATGAACTCACGTGCCTTGTTCACCGCATCTTTGTCCACACCGGCGAATACAGTCACAAGTTTGTCCGGGCGCTTTTCGCCACTAAGCGAGTACTTCACTCCAGGGCGGGCATTGGCGGCGGCACAGCCGCAAACGGAGTTCACGACCAGCAGCGTAGTGCCTTCCTGGTTTTCCAAAGCAGTTTCCACCGCATCGGACGTGGTCAGGCTCTCGAAGCCGACATTGTTGAGTTCAGCGGCCATTGGCCCTGTAAGTTCTATTGGATACATAGTTTTTAATTTTTAACTGTGAATTGTGAATTGTGAACGGGGCATATCAAGCCTCGAACCGACAAGAAACAAAGCAATCAGCCAATTGGTTGAGCCACCGTTCACAGTTCACCGTTCACCGTTCACAAATTACCCATTCAATAGCGCAAACTCCCGCATCACATCCACCAGCACCTGCACGCTGGACTGCGGCATGGCGTTATAGATGCTCGCCCGGAAGCCGCCGACGGAGCGGTGACCCTTGATGCCGTCAATGCCAGCAGCCTTCGCCGCTTTCATGAAAGGCTCCTCGTGCTCAGGGTTTGTGGGCAAGAAACAGACGTTCATCAACGAGCGGTCTTCCTTGGCCACCGTGCCAGTGAACAGCGGATTGGCGTCAATTTCATTGTACAAAATCGCTGCTTTTGCCTCATTTTTCTGCTGGATACCTTTTAGGCCGCCAACGCTTTTCAACCAGCGAAGCGTGAGCATGGTCACGTACAGCGGGAACACAGGTGGGGTGTTGTACATCGAGCCGTTGTCGGCGTGGGTGCGGTAGTCGAACATGCTGGGCAGCTTGCGGCCGCTGCGACCGAAGAGGTCCTTGCGCACGATGACGACGGTGACACCCGCTGGGCCAATGTTCTTCTGCGCCCCGGCATAGATGAGGCCGAACTGCTCCACATCGAACGGGCGGCTGAACATGTCCGACGACATGTCGCAGACGATGGGCACGGGCGACTTGGGGAACTGGTGCAGCTGCGTTCCATAGATGGTATTGTTGCTGGTCAGGTGCAGGTAGGCGGCGTCCGATGGGATTTTGTAGTCCTTCGGAATGAAGTTGTAGTTGGCGTCCTTGCTACTGGCCAAGACTTCCACGTTGCCGAAGAGCTTGGCTTCTTTGATGGCTTTGTTGGCCCAAACACCAGTGTCCACGTAGGTAGCTTTTTCGCCTTCGGCAAGGAGGTTCATCGGGACCATGGCAAACTGCATACTGGCACCGCCACTGAGGAACAGCACGGCGAAGCGGTCGTCGAAGCCGCCGATTTCACGGACGAGTGCCTCGGCTTCGAGCGCCACGGCGTCAAAGTCCTTGCCACGGTGCGATACTTCGAGGATGGAGAGTCCGGTGCCGTTGAAATCGAGGCAGGCATGTGCGGCTTCCTCTATCACGCTATGCGGGAGGATGGCGGGGCCTGCGCTGAAATTGTGCTTTTTGATTGTCGTTGCGACCATATCGAGATTTTGTTGTGCGGGTTGGGTGGTTGGCGTGTTGGTGTGTTGGCTTCCCAACACGCCAACACGCCAATTTGCCAAGGCGCTTTTTTAGCGGCGCAAAGATAGGAGGCCTGATGGCAATCAGCGTAGCATAGCTTCAAAAAAACAGAAGAAGGAATTGCTAAATGTTGAAATCACCAAGTTGATGACCGGTTGTGGTTTGGGCAAAAGGCGGGAACACATCGAAGTGGTCCGATAACAAGAGCGGCCGGTACAATACCAATTGGGTTATCTCTTTTTTCCACCCACATGAAATGGCACGGTGAGACTCAGCCAAGGGATTATAGGAACAATATCCTGATCCCCTCCTGTGAAGATAAATGTCATACCGCCAAAATCAATGGAAATTTTTTTGGCCATGTACCTGGCCCCACCAGATAGAATGACAAGCGCATCGTCCCCTGCACTTATGAAATAGTTTTCGGTCAGGAAAGCCCATTTCGGCTTGCTCCGCCTGATGTAACTAACAGATATGGTTGGTCGGTCTCCTAGCCCATCTTCGTTCGAGAAGCCCCAACCCAACCCAAGTGAGAGGTTCTTGTCTTTTGGCCCGAAGGTAGAAACACCATACAAAATACCTAAACCAGCCCCATCAGCGCCCTCTCCAAGCACGGTTAGGTACAGCGCACCTACGCCAACGTTGACCTTGTCCCTCTTAACCGGAATTGAAACTTTCGGGGTAAACCAGATGGGGATGTAGCTTTCTCCGCTTCCCAAAGTAAAAAAAAAGGTAGGCACCATGCCCACACCAAGCGAAATGTTATCCGTAATCCCAAAACTAACCTGATTCAGCAAAATCCACGCATTTTGATAGTATCCTTCTCCTGCTGGAAGGCCATATCCACTGGGATTAAAAAAATACCGGGTTGTGGCATAAGGGTTTTCAAACCAATACTCATGGCCTCTTATCTCCGCCTTTTTCACCCGTTCAACAGAGATAACGATTGATTTTTGGATGCTGATGATGCCGATGGTTTGAGTCTTTAGCTGGATAACTTGGTCGTCCTGCGACACGATGGTGCCAATGTATTCGTTGCCATCGGTGGTTTCAATGCGGACAAGCGCCGTGTCAACAGTTTCCTGTGATTTCAGTTGTGGCAGCACGAAAAGGGAGATGGCTAGGACAAAAAATAATCTGAAGTTTTTCATGGTCGCTGATTTTATGGTTGACAAATGGCATATCGCCCTGCCAAAGGTCAATTTAATTACCTGATAAATGGCTGATTTTCTTCAAGAAAAACATGTGACAAGTATCATTCTGGCAATTGCATACTTTGCTTCTACAATGTATCGCCATAAAAAAAGCTTGCCGTCGGCGGTTTTTCAAAGCCCCTTGGCAAGATTGGTAAAATACAAAAGGCTTCCCAAGACTGAACCTGGGAAGCCTTTTGATGGAATATCAATTTCCTCACTCCTTGTCGCCGCCGAAACGGTAGCCAACGCCAATCTTGAAATAGCCCATCGTCCTGATAAGTTCTGGAACTTTGTAATCCTCCTCAGAGACTTTGATTTTATCATGGCTGTAAAGTGCCCGGCCAATGCCCGTTCCGATGTCGAAAACGAAGCCTTTCGGCGCAACTACTTTGAAGCCAAGTCCAAAACCTAACCCAACCTGCATGCGTGAAAAATTTATAGTAGTCGGCTCATTGGCATCGCCGCCATTGTAGGTCGCTTGGATGTTGCGGTTCACGAAGCGGGTGAAAGCATCTACGTAAAAGCCGTCCGCACCATGTTTTGGACTGAAATAGTACTTCCCAACAAGGTTCACAGGCACGGTTTCACGGCTATCCACCAACCCCCAATAATCGCCCCGGCTGTAAGCTGCGTTCGCTTCAATGCTGAAGTTTTTTTTGATTCTAAAGTCAGCACCAGCGTTGATATTGCCGAATAGCAGGCTGATGGGGTTGGTGGTCACGTCCACTTGAGCTTGGACTTTGGAGGCAGTTGCGATGAATACTGCAACGGCGGCAAGGGCAATTAATTTGGTCGTCTTCATAAAATGAATTTTTGATGTGAGAGAATTCAGCCAGTTTCCTGATGTGATTCCTGAACCTTGGCTGCCTGATTTTAACGCAATGTAGGTGCGTCAATTTCGGCAAGTCAAGCAAGCGAATCGGTTTTAACGAACTATTACAGGTTCGTTATACTTTTGAGCGTTAGGTTTTGTCTGTTCCTACATAATCAACCCAGGATA
>CAZDSU010000027.1:43761-77314 GCA_964508135.1 uncultured Saprospiraceae bacterium | reverse complement strand
ACACCATAGATTTCAAAGAACAAAATGTATCGAATAATTCTGATTGACTACTTATCGCAAACTCGTTATCGGACTGTTGGCCTTTACCCTTTTTAATAGTTCGGATGTTTTTCTTTTGCTCAAGGCAAAACAGGTAGGGCTTGACGATTCGATGGTGATTGGAGTTTACATTTTCTACAACCTTGTTTATGCTTTATTTGCTTTTCCAATTGGCGCAGTTGCTGACAAAATCGGGCTAAAAAAAGTGTATCTCATAGGACTGGCACTTTTCGCCGGGGTGTATTTTGGAATGGCAGTGAACAGCAGCCCCATCATATTCTTCGGCTTGTTTTTTCTGTACGGCGTTTATGCAGCAGCCACCGAGGGTATTTCAAAAGCTTGGATCAGCAACCTCACGGACAAGCAGGATACCGCAACTGCAATCGGAACTTATTCAGGATTTCAGAGCATCTGCACCATGCTGGCAAGTTCATTAGCTGGATTTATCTGGTTTCAATTCGGGGCAGCCGCCACATTTATAGTCACTGGTTCGGCGACGCTGTTGGTAATCGCCTACTTTTTCGTGACAATAAAAACCTCTCCAAAATAGCTCCCACGGATGCCTTGGCCGCAATTCAAACCAAATCCTTCGCCTTCGCCACTGCCCTGTCTAAGCCACTCACATCCTTGCCACCAGCAGAAGCGAAAAACGGCTGACCACCTCCCCCACCTTGAATTTCCTTGGCTAGCTCCCGTATCATGTTCCCAGCATGGAGTTTTGGCCCATTTGTCATTCTGGAAGAATCTGTCAGTTCCCGGCTGATGACGATGGTGAGTTGCGGGTTGTCGTTGACCACCGAACCAAATACGATGCAGCAGTTGCCTACTTCCTGTTCGAGTTGGTAGGCTAGGGTTTTGATGGCAGCTGCGTCACTGAGTGGCAAACGGGCGGCGAGGAAGTTCACGCCGTTCACCATTTGGAACTGGCCTTTGAGCTGCCCTTTCAGCGCCCCTGCCTGCTCGTTGACGAGCTGTTCGACTTGTTTTTTCAGGCTTTTCACTTCGTCCTGCAAGGCGGCGACGGCCTTCACGGGGTGCTGTGCGCCCTTGAGCAGGTTGCGGATTTCGTCCAATTCTTCCAATTGATTGAGGAAGTAGCGCTCGGCATTGGCAGCGGTCACTGCCTCAATGCGGCGAATGCCAGCGGCCACGGCGCCTTCACTTATGATTTTGAAAAGGCCGATTTCGCCAGTGGCCTGCACGTGCGTACCACCGCAAAGCTCTTGACTGAAGTCTTTGTCGAAGGTGATGACCCGCACGGAATCGCCATATTTTTCACCAAAAAGCATCATGGCACCAAGCTTTTTAGCGTCCTCGATGGGCATGTTGCGCACTTCCTCCAAGGCGATGTTGGCCCGGATTTTTTCGTTCACCATCGCTTCGATGTTGCGGATTTCTTCGTCTGTCACTTTTTGGAAATGGGAAAAGTCGAAACGCAGGCGTCCGTTGTCCACGTCCTGACCTTTTTGCAGTGCATGGCTGCCGAGCAATTTATGGAGGGCGGCGTGCATCAGGTGAACGGCACTGTGGTTGGCGCTCGTGGCTTGCCGCTTGTTGGCGGCAACCTTGGCTTCCACATTGTCAGAAATATTTGCCGGAAGGCGCTCTACCACATGGATGACGAGGTCGTTTTCTTTAAGGGTGTCCAACACGGCGACCCGCTCCTTGTTGCCGAATTCCAGCCAACCAGTGTCGCCATGCTGGCCGCCGCTTTCAGCATAAAATGGGGTGCGGCTGAGTACGATGTGGTGCTCGTTGCCCTTCTTGGTTTTTACGGTTCTGCTTCGCAATACGCTGGAATTGAGCACTTCCATCTGGTCATAGCCGACAAATTCCACGTCGCCAGCGGCGAGGATTGTCCAGTCGCCAACTTCTTTTTCTGCGTCGGTACGGCCCCGTTCTTTTTGTGCCAGCATGGCTTTTTCAAAGGCGGGTTCATCCACGTTCCAGCCGTGTTCCTCGGCCATTAGGCGGGTGAGGTCAATCGGGAAGCCGAAAGTGTCGTAGAGTTCGAAGGCGTCTTCGCCAGCGATGACGCCGTCTTTGACCTTGATTGCCGCAAAGCGGCGTAGGCCGTTTTCAAGGGTGTTCAAAAACGCTTTTTCCTCGCTCTGGATGATTTTGGCGACCTGCTCCTGCTGTGCTTTTAGTTCGGGAAACACGTCTGCAAACATTTCGGCCAGCATCGGCACGAGGCGGTGGAGGAACGGCTCTTTGATGTTCAAAAACGAGTAGTAGTAACGCACGGCCCTGCGCAAAATCCTACGGATGACGTAGCCAGCGCCACCATTGCCCGGCAACTGTCCGTCCGCGATGGTGAAGCTCACAGCCCTGATGTGGTCGGCCACCACCCGCATGGCGATGTCGGACTTGACCGACGATGAGAGATTGACGATTGAAGTTGGCGAATCAGGGTATTGGCCATTGTATTTGATGCCACTGGCCTGTTCCACGAACTCAATCAGCGGGGTAAAAATATCGGTATCGTAGGTGTTGAATTTGCCTTGAATGGCGAGGGTGAGGCGCTCGAAACCCATGCCCGTGTCCACGTGCTTGTCGGGCAATTCTTCCAGCGAGCCATCGGCCTTCCGGTTGAACTGGATGAAGACGTTGTTCCAGATTTCGATGACCCTTGGGTTGTCCTTGTTCACCAGTTGTTCACCGGGAACGAGTGCCCGCTCGCTGTCGGGGCGCAAATCAATATGGATTTCGGTGCAGGGACCGCAGGGGCCGCTATCGCCCATCTCCCAGAAGTTGTCCTTTTTGTTGCCGTTGATGATGTGATTTGGCGGCAAGACTTCAGACCAGTAGCCTTTTGCTTCATCGTCAGCAGGCACCCCCTCGGCAGGGCTTCCCTCGAAGACGGTGGCGTAGAGGCGGTCTTTAGGCAGTTTGTAAACCTCGGTGAGCAGCTCCCACGACCAAGCGATGGCCTCTTTCTTAAAATAATCGCCGAAAGACCAGTTGCCCAGCATCTCGAACATGGTGTGGTGCGTACCGTCACGGCCAACTTCTTCCAAGTCGTTGTGTTTACCACTAACTCGCAGGCATTTCTGGGTATCGGCGATTCGGCGTACGTCCGGGGTTTGGGTGCCAAGAAAGTAATCCTTGAATTGGTTCATGCCTGCATTAGTGAACATGAGCGTGGGGTCGTCCTTGTTGACGATGGGAGCAGAAGGCACAATTTTGTGCTGCTTAGAGATGAAAAAGTCGAGGAAAGTGCGTCGGATTTGTTGTGCGGTCATTTAATATTTTTTTGATGCCGAATCAGGCCATTCGTGATGTTACTTGAAAATCTAAAGAGCTTTGTTTCAAAAATTTAACAATTTTTAAAAACACTATTGGAAAAATATATTTTTTGTAAACACTTGATTTGCAGCATTTTGAAAATTTTTCTACAAAAAAATGGAAACCTTGTCTATAAAAGTTTTCCACAATAGGGTTGCTTTTAAAGCATTTTGACCATATTTGCAACCGCCTTGGAAAAGTTGTGTGGCAAAATAACATTGTTTTAGCCGCATCCTGTGGCCAACAGTCTTTGAGAAGAATACTCTGTTACTATATCCAAAAATTGAGTTTTAGCGATTAATGTGTTTAAAGGAAATGGCGGGAAGCCGTTGTTTTCAAATAACTGATACCTAAAAACTGTGGACAATCGGATTTGAATTTTTTGGGAATGGCCCAAAATCAAATATTTAGAAAATGCCCAGTCCACCTTTGAGGTTGTTTTTTGAAGGCCGCAAAGTTAGGTTATTGGCTCAACAACAGAACAAGTATGAGACGAGAAAAATTCTTCTACAACAAACAAACACTACAGTTCGAGAAAATCAGGATTTCGTTGCAAGAGCGGTTGAAAAAGATATTTGGCTTTGCTTCCGCCATTCTTGTTTCCAGTGTCCTGCTAACCCTTGCAGGGTGGCAATTCTTCCCTTCCCCACAAGAAGAGGTTCTCATCAAGGAGATATATCAACTCGAAAGCGAACTGAACGTAGTTCAGAGCGACTTCGATTTGGTGTCAAAAACGCTTGGAAATCTACGAGATCGTGACCGTCGCATACATCGCATGGTACTTGAAATGGACCCAATTGATGAGAACATTTGGGAAGGAGGTACAGGTGGTTCTGCGAAGTATGCCGAACTGCAAAACTTCAGCCGTTCTGGGGATTTAATGGCTCAACTTCGTCAAAAAGTTGATAAGCTAAAGCGCCAGATGGTAATTCAATCCAAGTCATTTGACGAAATCGAAAAAATGGCAAAGGACAAAGAGAAAATGCTTGCATCCATTCCATCCATAAAGCCAGTCCGTTCTGACAAGCTGAATAGGGGGGTAGAATTGCTTTCAGGATTTGGTTACCGACTTCACCCTATTCACAAGATTTTCAAAATGCACACTGGCATAGACTTTTCAGCACCACATGGTACTGCAATACAAGTGACTGGCGACGGAGTGATAACTAAGGTGGAGCATGACCGTGGATACGGACTACACGTGGTTGTTGACCATGGCTATGGATACCAAACGTTATATGGCCACTTGTCTGCTTCTAGTGTTAGGATTGGGGAGAAGGTAAAGAAAGGTCACCAGCTTGGGAAAGTTGGCAGCTCAGGTACTTCAACAGCTCCACACTGCCATTATGAAGTACACTACAAGGGCAAGCCCGTAAACCCGGTTGGCTATGTATTAGATGGATTGACTCCTACCCAGTATCAGGAATTGGTACGACTTTCTGAGCTAGACAATCAATCTTTCGATTAATCTTTTTTGAACGCACCTTTTTTATTGATAGCAAACAAAACTAAAGACCATTTTAAACTTCACCATTAAAGTGATTTTATGTCTTTTCCAACTTTGAAAAAAGACTCTCGATACGGGAGTCTTTTTTTTGTTTTTCTGTCGGTTCTTCCTTGTCTTTCCGTTTTTGGTCAGGACTCCAAAATCGTGAGCATCATTGGCGTAGGAGACATGATGCTGGGCACGAATTATCCTTCCAAAGTGTACCTGCCAAAAAACGGTGGCAGTGACCTGTTGACCAACGTTCATAAGATTTTGAGCGATGCAGATGTGACATTTGGCAACCTAGAGGGAACAATGTTTGATGGAGAAGGAACACCAAAAACCTGCAATGATTCCTCCAAATGTTATGTGTTCAAGTCACCGGCCAGTTACATCCGCCATTTCAGCGACGCTGGTTTCGATGTTTTGAGCATTGCAAACAACCATTCAGGAGATTTTGGCCCAGCTGGTCGAAGAGGGACGAAAGCGGTTTTAAAGAATGCCGGAATCGCTTTTGCTGGTTTGGAAGACACAGATGAAACCGCAATTTTTGAAAGAAATGGGCTAAAATTTGGCTTCTGTGCATTTGCGCCTAACTCAGGCACTTGTGATATCCGAAAGATTGAGCGAGCAAAAGCCATCGTTTCTTCGCTCAAAAAACTGTGTGACATCGTCATCGTTTCGTTTCATGGTGGTGCAGAAGGTGCTGACAATCAGCATGTTAAGAAGCAAACCGAAATGTTCCTTGGTGAGGATAGGGGCAACGTCAATAAATTCGCACATGCTGTGATTGATGCAGGGGCCGATGTAGTTTTCGGTCACGGGCCACATGTTACCCGGGCGGTAGAACTCTACAAAGGACGTTTCATTGCTTACAGCCTTGGCAATTTTTGTACTTATGGGCGTTTTAGCCTAACTGGACCATCTGGAATCTCCCCGATAATCAAGGTATTTACAGATGAAAAAGGTGAGTTCATCAAAGGTGAAATTACTGCCACCTACCAACAAAAAACACATGGCCCTAAGCTTGACCCCGAAAAGCGGGTCATTGCCAAAATGAGGGAACTCACAAAGGCTGACTTCCCAGATGCTGGATTGGACATTTCAGTTAACGGTATAATCACAAAGCGGTGAACATTCAATGGACACCTGTTAGTATTTCAAGTACTAACAGGTGTCCATTGCACAAAAACCGATTGTGCAAGCATAAATGTAAAAATTGGCCTGCTTTTTTCCTTCCTAATATTTAAGCACCTGAATTTAGGCGATTTTCCCTCCTCTTCAACGATTCCCAAACGAAGACTTTTTCCCACCTGGCAACTAAAAATAGCACCGTTCGACAAAGCTGTTAATTCAACAAAAAACAACTTCTATATGCTTGTATTATTTGGCATACTCATCCTTTTTGGCTGTGTTGCAAAGATGGCGATAAGTGGTGCAGAGTAATTTGTACGGACATTGCCCTTTTCCTTTTCATTGATTATCAATGAATTGGGAGGTATTGCTAATGCATCTTGCCAATTCGGCCTACCTAATTGGATAGGAAATTAGTTGGGTTTTCAAAAAAAGTTAAAATTCTACTTCTTTTTCAATCACGGCATCTTTGCGTTTTACTTTGACAATTGCCTTGTCACCTTTCTTGAATTTTGCGAGTCCGTCCATGTAATCGTAGATGGTTTTGACTTGAACGTCACCAATTTGGAGAACGATGTCGCCATTTTCAAGACCTGCCTTCTTGGCTGGTTTGTCATCCATGACGGCGTCTATCCTCATGCCTTCACCATCGAACACATAGTCGGGCATCACTCCAAGGGTCACTTTAAAGCTGGCACCTTGCTTTGATTCATCCTTGGTTTTTGTAAAAACCAGTTTCCCATCGTCGTTCAGGTCTTGGATTAAAGTTGCTATGAACATTGAAACATCATAAATGCCTTGATAATTAACCAACTCACTATCGTCAGAAGGTTTGTGGTAGTCAGTATGCTGGCCTGTGAAAAAGTGGAGCACTGGCATGTCCCTTAGGTAGAATGAAGTATGGTCTGATGGGCCTACTCCACTGTCGGTTGTCTTGATTTTTATCCCACCCACAGCAATTTTGGCCAGCTCGTCCTTCCAGGTTGGGGAGGTTCCAGCGCCATTGATAGCCAGCACCTTTTCTTCATTTAGGCGTCCGACCATATCCATGTTGAGCATGTAGTTTACGTTTCCTAAACTAAATGAAGGATTTTCGACAAATTTTTTAGACCCAACTAGCCCCAGTTCCTCCGCTGAAAAAGCCAAGAAAAGGTAGTTGTTGTTTTTTAAATTCGAATTTTTCAGGAACGAAGCAATAAAGAGAAGTGAAGACACACCACTTGCATTGTCGTCGGCACCATTGTGTACGGCTGGGTCTCCAACATGGAGTGAAGTACCGGGCATCCCATAGCCCAAGTGGTCATAGTGAGCGCCAATTACAACGGTGTTCGAAGCGCCATTGTCGAGGTAGCCAACTACATTTTTTCCGATGCGAGGCTCCCCCCCTGTGGTGGAATGTGGGGTAGCGTTAAACTGGAAATCAAATAGGTGAAACCATGAACCTCCATGTCCCTTTGGCTCAAGGCCGATTTCCTCAAACCTGGTTGCGATGTACCTGGCTGCAAGCTCTCCTCCAGGTTTGCCGGCCTCTCTTCCTTCCAATAAATTAGAAGAAAGATAAACTACATCCACCTGTATTTTTTGTAGGGGGGTTGCATTTTCTTGACAGAAGGCCGTTGAAAATGATAGGATAACGAGTGAAAAAGTGAACAAAAGATTGAATCTCATGGTTGGTGACAGATTTTTTTTTGAATTAATGAAATTGTGATGTCCAAGTTGGAGCATTGGGGTGAAATGATACTACTAACACTCTAAATTGTTGGTTAAAAAACGAATATGAAATGCCATTTTCAATAATTGTTTTTTTTGCCTAAAGGAAAAACGTAGAAGTGCACTTAAAGGATGATTTAATTTATTAAGTATTTTCTAATTTTTGAAAAATTGTTTTGTAAAATTACGACAACAATTTAAATTTGTGTCGTCCTGTCTACTGATACTTACCACTGAGGTCTACGTTAACTTTTTGACCAATCCACTGTTCTAAGAATTTAAGTACTCCCATTTTTACCGAAAAGAAATAGTGTTTCATAGTGTGAGGGGTAACTACTTCGGTGGTTGCTCCTTTTTTTATTTCAAAAATCTCGATTCATCAACGCAGTAGCAAAGCGCTCCAGTAATAATTTCCTGTCCGGATGTGCATTCACGCTTTTTAAGGCTTGGAGTGAATTCTGCCAGTATTCTTCTTTTGTTTTCTCGGTTAAGTTTTTGATGTCTAGTTGATTATAGATTTCGAGAACAGCGTCTATTTTTTCGGCTTCGTCCTTTGCTTCACTTGAGAAAAGGGCTGCCAGCCTTTCAGCCAATTCCGCAGGCGCAACTTCAAGGGCTTTCAAATAGAGGAAGGTTTTCTTGTTTTGGGCGATGTCTCCCCCAGGTTTTTTCCCAAACTTCTTGGGATCTCCAAAGGCATCGAGAATATCGTCCTGTAGTTGAAAAGCGAGGCCCAGGTTCCTGCCAAATTCATAAAGCGCACTGGCGTCTTCCTTTGGTGCTCCCCCTATCAATGCCCCAATTTCGAGGGCACAAGCTACCAAGACCGCAGTTTTCAGTTCAATCATTTTCAAGTACGCTGGTATTGTCACTACAATCTGGGTCTCGAAATTCATGTCCATTTGTTGGCCTTCGCAGACTTGGATGGCCATTCGGTTGAAAGACTTTATCAAATCCAACAAGCGTGGCGACTTGGTTTTTGATAGTGCTTCGTAGGCATGAACCAACATCACATCGCCCGATAGAATCCCTGCATTGAGGCCAAACTTGATGTGAACTGTTGGTTTGCCTCGGCGCAAAGGCGCTGCGTCCATAATGTCATCGTGTACCAGCGAAAAATTGTGGAAGACCTCCACAGCGAAGGCTGCGGGCAGCGAATCCTCTACATGGTCATCAAATAGGTAGTGCCCCGCCAAAAGCACGGCTGGCCGTAGGCGCTTGCCTCCGAGGGAAAGAATGTAGTTGGCTGGTTCGTAGAGTTCTTTCGGGGTATTGACAAATTCATTTTCCCTTAAGTATGATTCAAAGGTCTCCTGAAATTGGTTTAGATTTTGCATAAACGCTATTGGAAATGATATTTAGGAATGCCGGGCAAAATTAACCCCGCTTTTCATTTCTTGTTCCTTCCCCTCCCATCTTCTTTTCAGTCCTTGTTTTGAGGCCTAGTTGTTAAAAGCGCTGTTTGACAATTATTCCGCTGAAAAGTTCCACAAAAAGCAAGTTACGTGAGCATGCATTGCTCTCTCAAATACACAATACGCTTAATGGTTAACCATGAAAAAGACTAGACCTGTGAATATTTTATTGATAGAAGACAACCCGGGAGATGTTAGATTGGCGCAGGAGGCCTTCAAGGCAGGGAACATCGCAGTCCAATTGGACGTGGTGATGGACGGGCTTGAAGCTATTCATTTCTTGCACAAAAGAGTACCTTACCAAGATTCAAACCGCCCAGACTTGATATTGCTCGACCTCAACCTTCCCAAAAAAGATGGAAGAGAAGTACTTTTTGAGATTAAAGAAGACCCTTCGTTGAGGTGCATTCCTGTCGTGGTACTATCCACCTCTAATGCGGAACAGGACGTCATGCACAGTTACAACCTACATGTCAATTGCTACATAAACAAGCCCGTTGATTTCGACCGCTTTTTTGACATCATCAAAAAAATAGAGGATTTCTGGCTTAATACGGCCATTCTGCCTACCATGATGCATTGATGCAATTCAATCAGCATGCTGATACGGTACCAACATAGCCGCATTTTGAAAATGAAAATCAATGAATAATAAGCAATCTCAAATAGCAATACTTTCCATTGACGCTTCAGAAGGGGACGCCAAATTGCAGGAAAAGTATTTGAAAGATATTGGCTTCAAATTCGATTTTCAGCATGCAACTACGCTTCGTGCTGGGTTGAACCTGATGGTCAGGGAAGCTTTCGACCTGGTTTTGCTGGACATCAACCTCCCGGACAGTACTGGATTCAAGACTATCTCCAGTTACATGGAGCAGTCATCCCAAATTCCCGTCATAATCGTAACCGCCACTAACAATGAAATCATTATAAACCAAAGCGTCAAAACTGGCATTCAGGATTTCTTGTTGAAAGGGCAATTCGATGGCAAAGTTCTTTGCCGTGCGGCAAGGTTTTCCATGCACCGTTTCATGGTTCAGAACAAACTGGAGGAAACAGCAAGAGTCTTTGAAGCCCATAAAAAGCGGTTTCTCGAAGCGCAAAAAATGGCGCAGTTTGGCACTTGGGAAATGGACGTTGTGTCCAATGAAATGACTTGGTCGGAGGAGGTGTACCGGATTTTTTCTTTCCAACAGGGTAGTATCGTTCCAACACTTTCGGAATACCTCAAGTACGTGCCGCTGGAGGACAAAAACGATGTAGGGTCATTTTTCGAGGATGCTGGGAAGGACGGGAACCTCCACAATATCGAACACAGGATTGTTGTAAATGGAACCATCGTTCGATACGTGACGGTGCAGGCAATGGTCAAAATAGAAGAGGCAGGCCAGCGGGTGATGCTGGTTGGCAGCATCCAAGACATAACCGAACGCAAGACCTCCGAACGGCTGCTGCTCGAAAAAGCCATTACCAGCCAAACTACCCGGATGCAAGAAGAAGTGCTTGCCGACCTTGGCTTTCAAATCCGAACGCCGCTTTCCTCCATTGTGAATTTGATGTTTTTGCTTGGCAATTCAGAAACCTCCAGCCAGCAAGACCTGCTCATCACTGACCTAAAGACCTCAGTCAACGACCTCTCTATTTCCGTGAACAACCTCCTGAATTTCTCACTCATGGTGACGGACAACGTCAAGGATGAAGCGGAGGACATTCTGCTGTTGGAGTTCTTGAAAGGAGCCGAGAACGTGGTGAAAATCAAAGCTGATTCGGCCTCGATTAAGGTGAAATTTGTTCCAGACAAAAAATTGCCTGAAAAAATCACTGCTGACCCCCGCAAAATCACCCAAATCATTTACAACCTGATAGAACATGCGTTGCGCCAAGGAGATGAAGGTGAGTCAATCACCGTTTCTGTCCTTTGCACCCCAGTTCAAACTGACCGGTTGGAACTTAAAATTTGTATCCATAACAGCCACAAACGATTCAACGTCAGTGAGTTGAAGGAAATGATGAATGCTGAATCCATCATTAGGGAAGCTTTTGGTGGAGACGAAAAGGAAATGGCTTCCAAAAGGCGCCTGATGGGTATGGCCATTTCCACCAAGTTGATAAATTCGTTGAAAGGCTCACTTGCGATTCAGAACTTGGAGGAAAAAGGCTCTGAAATCATCGTCAAAATACCTGTGAGACCTTCCAAGCAAGTACTGTTCAAAGCTGGATTGGCACCTGTTTCACCGATGAAAATACTGTTGGTTGAAGACCATTTCCTTAACCAATTGGCGACTAAGAAAGTACTGATGTCATGGTCGGATTTTGTCACTGTGGAAATTGCCGAAAACGGCCAAATCGGCTACGAGGCAGTACGGAACAACGACTTCGACCTTGTGCTGATGGACATTCAGATGCCAGTAATGAATGGCATGGATTCGACCAAAAAAATCAGGGAGTTTAGCCAAGTACCCATCATTGCGCTCACGGCCAACTCCACCAAGCAGGAGGAAGAAAAGTGCCTCGAAATCGGCATGAACGACTATCTTTCCAAGCCATTCAAGCCACTGGAACTTTACGACCGCATCTTGGCCGTGATGGCTTTGGTGGAAGCTTGATTGTTCGAGGAAAAACGGAGGAGGCGGTTTAAATGTCCATTTTTGTGCTTGTTCTCGACCCAATAGCAACCTTGTTGCTACGTCATTTACCTTTTCTCGTCAAAATTTTTCCTATATCTTTGTCGTCTCCCCCTGTCTGTCTGGCTTACGTCTGACAATAAATTGCAAACTGCCCCCCTTTTTGCGGTAAACAAAAAACGAACAAACGCTATGACCAAAATATACGCCCTGACCCTGTCGTACCTTTTTGTTCTGACAAACAGCACGACCCTGCAAGCCCAGGTAAACTTCACAGCCAACAACCAGGTCAATCCCTACCCCTACGGTTTTCATCCAGCCGCCAATATCGGCCAGTACACCTCATTTTCCGAAGAACAGCTTGCCCTGCTCGCTGCTGGCGGCTCTCCGCCATCGGGGGGGCAAGGGGGGGATGTGCTGGGTGCTGGCGTAAAATCGCTGCGCCCCGGTATCTTCGAGAGCTACGTGGAAGTAGCCGGATATGATGCCAACCTTCCCATTTTCCAAAAATATGAAGCACTTGGAATGGGCGAGCACACCGTCATCGTTGGGTTCCCGTCCGATGCGCACAAAGACCCAACCCAGTACTGTCCCGGTATCCAATCCACGCTTTTTGCCAACATGTACACCCCAATCTGGGACGGCGGCGCAAACGGCACGCCCTACAACGACTCCAATTACTACGCCGCCTACCTCTACAAAACAGTCAGCCAGTACAAGGACTACGTGCGCTTTTGGGAAATATGGAACGAACCCGGCTTCGACTACACGGGCGGCCTTGGCTTCCTGCCTCCCGGCGCTCCCGGCTCCTGGTGGGACAACAACCCTGACCCCTGCAATTACAAGCTCCGAGCACCCATTTTTCACTATGTCAGGCTGCTGCGCATGAGCTGGGAAATCATTAAGACCCTCGACCCCGATGCCTACGTGGTGGTTTCCGGCACGGGCTACCCATCGTTTTTGGATGCTATTTTGCGCAACACCGACAACCCCGAGGACGGCAGCGTGACCGCCGAATTTCCGCTCAAGGGCGGTGCTTACTTCGATGTGATGGGCTATCACAGCTACCCCCACTTTGATGGCGGGCTGCGGGAGTACAGTGATAGTATCCAGAATTGGCTCTACTTCCGCCACTCCGACGCCGCTGCCGAAGCACTCATAAAAACAAAAAATGCCTACAAGGCCGTGCTTGACGACTACGGTTACGACGGCTCCACCTACCCCGAAAAGCTCTGGATTATCACCGAAATCAACTTGCCCCGCAAGCCATTCCCAGAACCCGGCACCGCTGAAAACTACATCGGCTCGGCAGCGGCACAGCGCAATTTTTTGATAAAAGCCATGACCACCTGCATGGCCAACGACATCCTGCAAATGCAGGTGTACAAGCTCGCCGAGGACACCGAGTACGACAACGCCTACTCCGAATTTGACCTCATGGGCCTTTACAAAAGGCTAGATTACAACGATGGCTATTTTCAGGAACTCAACGAGGAGGGTGTTGCCCACAAGACCGCGTCGGACGTGCTTTTTGGTAAAACATTTGACCCAGTGCGCACGGGGCAATTGCAATTGCCCACTACCGTTGGCGGTGGGGCGTTCGTGGACGAGCACGGCAATTTCACTTACGTCCTCTGGGCAAAAACGCAGACCGACCAGAGCGAGGTGGCCAGCGCAACCTACTCGTTCCCTGCGGGTTTGAACATTTCGAACCTGCTGAAATGCGAATGGGATGCCAGCGTGAGCCACAATGCCGTTTCGTCGCCTTCGGCAAATATCGCCCTCACGGCCACCCCCGTTTTTTTAACCCAAAGGATTTTCAGCATCAACGATTACAGCGCCTGCGCCCCATTCATGCTGCAACTCACCCAACAGGTGCCGGGCGCTTCGCAATGGCTTTGGACGGTGATGACGCCGAGTGGCGTCCCCGTCACGTTTTCCACCCAAAACCCCACGATGACGCTGAACAACCCCGGCACCTACTCGGTCATGCTGCAAGCGAAAAACGCTGCTGGCCAGGGCATTGCGGAGCAAACCCAAACGCTGTTCGTGACCGCACAGCCCGCCCCGCAGTTCACCACCGAGACGACCGGCCCGATTGTTTATTTTCAGAATCAGACCGCCTACGGCCTAACCGATTTCACCTGGAACTTCGGCGATGGGCAAACCAGCATGGACGCCGTGCCGACGCATGTTTACCTCCAAAGCGGCAACTTAAACGTCACGCTCACCGCCACCAACGAGTGCGGCAACGTGAGCGTGGCGCACCCCGTCAGCGTCGTTTCACCCACCACAACGCAACTCGATTTCACGGCCAACGACAGCATCCCTGTATTCACTGGCATATTCCGCCCAGGTACCTCTTGGGACTACATACCCGGCTGGACGGACGAGCAGGTCGCTGATATTGCCGCAGGTAACCCGCTTGCTCCCCCTCCTTCGGGGGGGGCAGGGGGGGGCGTGGATGGGGTAGGGGTTAAGGCAATCCGAACTTACACCGGTGAGAGTGCTTTTTTAGACCTCGGCTACGACACTCGCCTGCCGGAGTTCGAGCATTTCAACAACCTCGACCTGCGGGACAACAGCTTCCTGCTGGCTTTTCCTGCTGCGCAAAACCGAGACACGTACCACTATTGTCCCGACTACCAGAGCGCCCTTTTCAAGGATTTGTACCTCGATATCTGGGATGGCGGGGAGCACGGCACTCCAGTTAATGACGACAACCCGTTTGCGCGCTACGTTTGGAACACCGTCAGCACCTACAAGGACTACGTGCGGTTTTGGGAAATCTACAATTCGCCCGACTTCGACCTCACCGGCGACAAGGCCTGGCTGCCCCCTGGCGAGCCTGGAAACTGGTGGCAAAACAACCCCGACCCCTGCGACTACGAATTGAAAGCCCCCATTTTCTATTACATCCGCAGCCTGCGCATCGCCTACGAAATCGTCCGCTACGCCGACCCTGATGCTTATGTGACCATTAGCGGCATCGCCTACCCATCGTTCTTGGATGCCATTTGCCGCAACACCGACAACCCTTTCGACGGCTCCGAAGCATCGCCCTACCCACTGAAAGGGGGCGCTTACTTCGATGCCGTTGGCTTTAAAAGCTACCCGCACTTCGATGGCAGCACGGTTTTTTACGACGTGAACGCAGGTCAATTCGCTTACGAGCGTCACAGCGATGCCGCCGTGAGCGGAATCCCACGGGTGAAAGCGAGCTTTGCAGAGGTGCTGGCCAACTACGGCTACGATGGCACTCAAATGCCTAAAAAAGAATGGATTATCAGTGAGGCGAACCTGCCCCGGCAGTCGTTTTACGGCTTCCTCGGTTCGGCGGAGGCGCAACGAAACTGGGTAATAAAGGCTTGGGTGAAGAGCGTTAAAGATGGGATTCGACAACTCAACATCTTCCGCTTGGCCGAGAGCCAGCATATTTGGGAGGCCAGCGACCCGTTCGAGGTCATGGGTTTTTATCAAAAAATGGCGGGCGTGACGCCGTACAACCAAACCGTGAACGACGAGGGCATCGCCCTGAAAACCTGCTCCGACCTGCTTTTCGGCACCGACTACAACCAGCAGCAAACAGAGGCGATGAACCTCCCGGCCAACGTCGGTGGGGCTGCCTTCTCCGATGCCGAAGGCAATTTTGTTTATGTACTTTGGGCAAAAACGGAGACTGACCAGACCGAAAATGCCTTTGCGACCTATTCATTTCCAGCAGGGCTGGGCATTGGGCAGCTCCAGCGGCGTGCTTGGGATTACTCGCAAACTGGGCAGACGACCAGCATTTCATCGTTGAATATTTCCCTGACGGGTGCTCCAGTTTTCCTCACGGAAACGGCCATGCTGATGCCACCCGTTGCGTTCTTTGAGGCCGATTTTGTTAAAGTCTGCGTGAACGAATCCGTGCATTTCAGCAGCGTGTCCACCGGCAACCCGACGCACTGGGAATGGACGTTCGAGGGTGGCACACCGGGGGCGCATTTTGGAGAAGCACCGCCCGCCATCACCTACTACTTGCCCGGCGTTTACGAAGTAAAATTATTGGTGAAAAATGCGGCAGGCGAGCATACGGCCACTTACACCGACTACATCAAGGTGCTGCCTGCGGCAACGGCTAATTTCATGGCCGTCATCAATGGCGCTTCGGTGCAGTTCGTCAACCTGAGCGCCGACCCACAGGGCCTCGGCGGCACCCAATTCGAGTGGTGCTACGGCGACGGCGTTTGCCAGATGGCCGCCAACCCAAACTATGTTTATTTTCAAAATGGCACTTACACCGTCATGATGACCGCCACAAACGACTGTGGAACAGCGACTTACGAGCAAACCATTACCATTGTCTCGGCACCAACGGCGGTCTTTGCCTTCAACCACAATGCCGACTGCGTGGCTCCAATCGTGCAGTTCCTCGACAATAGTTACTCGAACCCCGAAAACTGGTACTGGTACTTCCCCGGTGCCAGCCCTGCGGAGACAGACCTGCGCTATCCGACGGTGAGCTTCCCGCAAGCGGGTTATTACGAAGTGACGTTCATCGTGGGGAACGGCTTTGGAGTGGATACCCTTGTCCGGGAGGTTTACATCGAAGGAAATTCAACGACGAATATTGACGTAAGCCTCTGTGAAGGAGGCAGTTACGGAGGAGTCCAAGTATTCAACGATACCACGGTGACGGTCATACTGCCCACTTGGACGCTCGGTTGCGACAGCTCGATTGTCGCTCATATCAAGGTGGTTGATTTGCTGGAAACATCCTACGAGTTCAACCTCTGTGCAGGCGATATTTTCAACGGCTTGCAGGTGTTCAGCGATACGATTTTGGTGGACACTTTCAGCTTGCCGGTCGGTTGCGACTCTATTTCGACACTGATTTTGAATGTTTTTACCAACGAAACTACTACCGTTTTCGACACCATCACCCCTGGCGGGTTTGTGATGGTAGGCATCCAAGTTTTCACGCAACCCGGCATTTACGAAGTACCACTCCAGACCTGGCTTGGCTGCGACAGCCTCGTGACGCTGCATCTGACATTGCTGACTGCGGCAGCAGAAATTTTACCTAACTTGTTGAATGTCAGGGTGTTTCCGAACCCGTTTTCGGAACAGGTTTGGGTGGAGTTCGAGCTTTCGGAATCTTCGGAGGTGGTAGTGGAGTTGTTCGATAGCATGGGGCGACGTGTCGCTGAGGTCATCCCACCTGAAAAAATGAGGGCGGGGTTGCAGCGTGTTGTCTGGGAAGGCAACGGGTTGCCCGCCGGATTATATTGGTTGCGACTCACAGCCGGGGAGCGACAAAAAATAGTGAAGTTGGCAAAGATGTAGCATCGGCATCCTATCCCCTACCTGCGCCACCACGCCGACCCTTCCGTCTCAGGCACACTCAACTTCCCTTTCTCCGCAAGGTAAAGGCGCAGCGCCAGTGCAGCCGCCACGGCAGTTTCATCCGCTTCCCCAGCATTCAGGACCTCCTTCGTGAAGTAGTTTTGGACAAAATGGGTGTCGAAATTGCCGGAAATGAATGCTTCATGCTCCAGCACAAATTTTCCAAAGGGCAGGGTAGTGGCAACCCCCTCAATCTCATAATTTTCGATGGCTTGCAACAATCGGCGAATGGCCTCGGGTCGGCTTTTGCCAAAGGCGACCAATTTTGCCAGCATGGGGTCGTAGTAGATTGGGATGTCCATCCCTTCGGTAAAGCCGTCGTCCACCCGAATGCCCTCACCAGTGGGCGGGCGGTAAATAGTCAGCTTGCCGATGCTTGGCAGGAAGTCGTTGTGCGGGTCTTCGGCATAGACCCGCAGCTCCACGGCATGGCCGTTGATGGCCAAATCTTCTTGCGAAAACGCCAGTTTTTCGCCCCTTGCCACCCGTATTTGTTGCTCCACGAGGTCAATGCCGGTAATCATTTCCGTCACCGGGTGCTCCACTTGCAGGCGGGTGTTCATTTCCAGAAAATAGTAGTTCAGGTGCTCATCCACGAGAAACTCGACGGTGCCGGCGCCCGTGTAATTGCAGGCTAGTGCCACCTTGACCGCATCGGCACCCATGGCTGCCCGCACGGCAGGGGTGAGGATGGAACTGGGCGCTTCTTCCACCACTTTTTGGTGTCGGCGCTGCACGCTGCACTCCCGCTCGAAGAGGTGGACGGTGTTGCCAAACGAATCGGCCAGCACCTGGATTTCGATATGGCGAGGCGAGCCGATGTATTTTTCGATGAAGACCGAGCCGTCGCCGAAGGCGCTCTGCGCTTCGCTAATGGCACGCTCCATCTGGCTAGCCAGTTCGGCCTCGTTTTCGACGATTCTCATGCCCTTGCCGCCGCCGCCAGCGGATGCCTTCACGAGCAATGGATAGCCCACTACCCGCCCAACTTTTACGGCTTCCGGCAAGTCGCTGATGGCCCCATCCGTGCCGGGCACCATCGGGATGTTGAAGTGGCGCACGGCGTCCTTGGCGGCCAGCTTGCTGCCCATCACTTCGATGGAGTGCGGTGAAGGGCCTATGAATTGGATGCCCGCATCGGTGACGGCTTGCGCAAACGCTGCATTTTCGCTCAAAAAACCGTAGCCGGGGTGGATGCCGTCCACGCCTAGCGACTTGGCCAAATCAATGATTTTGTTGCCCAGCAGGTAGGACTGGTTGCTGGGAGGCGGGCCAATGCACACGGCCTCGTCGGCGAAAAGGACGTGGGGCGAACGGCGGTCGGCCTCGGAGTAAACGGCCACGGTTCGTATGCCCATCCGGCGGGCGGTGCGCATGACCCGTAGGGCGATTTCGCCTCGGTTGGCGACTAGTATTTTCTTCATGGTGTTAGGTTCAAGTTGGATGTTCGGGCTTTTTTGATGCCCGGCCAAGGGCGGCAAAGCTACTTGTTTTTGCTCGTTTGAACGGTGGACAACTGGACGGAGTCGTCGGTCATTTTTTCAAAAAGCGAAAAAATTTAATGGTTTTGCGGGAAATAAGTTGGTTCAGTGGATGCACCCAAGTAAAGAATTTAGTTTGGAGGTAGCTATTGTGAAACAGAATTTTACTTTGCAGGTCTTTGATTATTCTGTGATTTGTTCAGGTGTTTTTTTGTTAAATGATTGATTGTTAAATAGTTGCGAAGAAGATTTTCATGTGACTAGCCAACAATTTGGATGTTGAACCCGTTCCACTGTTTTTATGAGAATCGAAACGACACGCCTTTACCACTAAATACTATGAACATCACATCACAACCATTTTCCAAAAGGGAAGTACAAAGCAAAGACTTGATTGCAGCGGAGGTTAGCGACAGGAGGCCAAGAGAAAAGAATGTCGAGTCTGGAATCCCTATTGTTTTTCCCAGAAACATTATTCGAAAGGCTCTTCGGGCCACAGCAGCAATCGGTGCTTGTATTTTTCTGTTCAATTTTACGGACAACGAAATTCACCAAGCACAAAAATGCCTGGAGCTTCCCACCGAAGTTTACGCTTCCATTCAACGCAACGGAAAGTTCAGCGATGCTGAAAAAAAGGACAAAATCTTCACGCAAGCTGGGTGGGATGACCTTGGCTTTTCGGTAATTACGGAGGAGTTGAAGTTGGCTTTGCAGCATCAACTGCATGTGCTGGACAAAAGCGACATAACCGATACCCGTAAAATGGGCAACCTCGAAGTAAGCTACGAGGGCCTCAGGGAGGTACTGGAACTGCTTGTTCAACGTGTCGGGACGCAGCCCAACGACCTGCACCAATACCTGGAGCTGTGGCAGACTTGGGGCGACGACCAAATGGGCAACGTTCATTTCACGGGCTATTTCACGCCTGTTTTGAAGGTGAAAAAAGTAAAGGACGCAAAGTACAAGTACCCAATTTACGCCTTCCCAAAAAATTGGAAGGGCAAGCTGCCTACTCGCCAACAGATTGACAACGAAGGGGTATTCGAAAGCAAGAACCTTGCGCTGGCCTACGCATCAAACCCGCTCGATGTGTACTTCATGCAATTGCAAGGCTCTGGCACCGTGGAATTTCTTGACACCAAGGAGCGCTCGCTGTTTCGTTACGCTGGCGAAAATGGCCACCGCTACCGCAATATCCAGTGGTTTTTCAAGAACCGGGACGACCTTTCCCTCAGCAACCTCACGCCGGAGGGCATCAAGCGTTTTTTGATGAAGCACCCCGAAAAGATGGACAGTGTGCTGCACTACGACCCTTCCTACACGTTTTTTGAACCTAAAAAAGGACTAGCCAAAGGCTCGGCCAATGTGCCGCTGATGGAGGAAATCTCCATCGCTGCCGACCCCCGTTACTTCCCATTGGGCAGCGTGGTGCTGGCGGCCATGCCGGTATTTGAAAATGGAAGAATCACGCACCACGAGTACAAGATTTTGCTCCCGCAAGATGTCGGTGGTGCAATTAAGGGTGCAGGCCATGTTGACGTGTACTGTGGAAATGGGGCGCTTGGCCAAACCAGGGCTTCAAACCTCCACCACTACGGACGGATGTGGGTGCTTTTGCCGAAAAAGTACGAACAAGTTGCAATGGCGGAGTAAGAGGGTGGGGAGCAGTTTAAGCTCGTCATTTGAAATTCAAGCCGACCCGAAGCCCAAAATGATACTGCATCCAATTGGTTTGGTCGTAGGTGTGGTTCATTGTGCCTTTCGTGACGATAGCCGTGAAATCTTTCCAATTCAGATGTGGATAAAAACGTAGCCCAGCCATGGGTGCAACGGTGAGCAAGGGTGAAAGCTTGACCTCAAAAAAAAGGTTTGCACCAAAGTTCGGCGCGATGCTCCGGCTTTTGTTTACCGCCAAAACATCGTTTAGGTCGTCTTTCGGGTGTTCGTAGCGCAGGCTGACCATTGAAATGCCGGGTGACAACTGCAAAAATGGCCTTAGTGGCATTTTCTTTCCAGCCTTGTTCTTGGCAGCACTCAATGCAAACTCAAAATTGCCCTCCAGGCCCACCGTACTTGCTTGAAAAAAATGTTTTCGATAGATAGAGTTTGCCAGCATCAGTTGCAGTGCAGGCCTTAGCCTGATTGACCCATTTTTCAAAATAAAAGCATAGTCAATGATGGCCGTTGTGCCGTAGCGCAAGAAGTCGGCACGGCGGTGTACGACGAAGTTCTCCGTAACTACCTGCCACTCAGTCGAATGGCTTTGCGTGCTGGCTGCGGTAATGCCAAACTGGGCATTAGCTTGCGTCAGGACTGCACAGGTAAAGCAAAGTAGTAGGTAATGCTTCATACAACTGGATTCATCGGAATTAAGCTGGGAGCCAAAACTTGCTTGAGCCAGCTGGCTGAACGCACAGAACGTCGTTGGCGACTGCTCAGTACTTTTGATTTTTTGTTAACCTTTGAAAACTACGTAAATATGGCATCGGCTTCCAAAGGGGCGTAGCCCCGGCCCTGTTTGTAGCTTCGTCTGCAACCCCCTAATTTAGAGGGGCATAGCCCCGACACCCTTAATACTTGGCCTTTGTTGGGGTCGGGGCTACGCCCCTTTGAAAAATATGCTTGCGATTGCTACAAACAGTGCCGGGGCTACGCCCCTTTTTTTCAATGCTGGTTTGCGAAGCTAATTTTCCGTAGTTTTCAATAACTCTTCATGTTTCAAAAATCGAGACAGCAGATGTTTGTTATTGGGTTGGGTAAATCGTGAAATTGTAAACGGCACAATCTTGGAACTTAGTTGAAATGAAGACTGAAATGAAACCAGCCAAACACAATTCATTCAAATTCTTTGTTTTGGCTATTTTTGCGACGGTTCGGACTTCTGTATTACCCCCCCCCACAGTTTTTCGGCTATTTTTTACAATAATTTCATTCAAATCGTGTCTGAGAAAGCATGATGTTCAAATCATTCACCAAGGTAATTGGGCTGTTGCTTCTGCTGGCAATATTCTCATGTAAGCGCCCCATGCCGGGCGCTGTGGAGGCAGTGCCGCCATTCAGCGGAACGGACACGGCCCAAGTGGACATCGTACTTTCTGGACTTAGCTTGGAGGAAAAAATCGGGCAACTCATCCTCTGGGACGCCCCAATGCAGGACTCACTTTCCCAACAAGAAGTTTATCAAAAAACGGCAGCCGGGCTAATCGGTGGGGTGTTGATACACAATGTCCATTTAGCGGAGTTCATGTACGCAACGGACAGTCTGCGAAGGAGCGCCAGTCTACCGCTTTTCATTGGCACCAACGAAAAGGTGTCGCTTCACAATCAGTTCAAGGGGCAATTGCCCTTCCCGCTACCAGCAGCGATGGCCGCCATTGACTCTTCGGCTTTGCATGTTTATTTGGAACAAAAATACGTGGCCGATTGCAAGACACTCGGCATCAACTTCGCGCTGGCTCCAACGCTTAAAAATGACAACCCGGCAACGCAAAGCTTTGATTTTCAGACATTTGAAGAAAAAGAAGCAGCAATTGACGAACGTTTTTGGCGGATGTATCAACTGTTGCAGGGCAACCGGATTCTAGCCGTAGCTGACAATTTTTCCAAGTTCGAATTTATTGAAAACGACTCGCTGAGGCGAGTGGCCTTGAAGCGCTACTTAACCAAGGTCAATGAAGGTCTTGGCGGCCTCTTATTGGACAATTCGGTACTTTCGCTAGATACCTTGGAGGGCTTACCTTCGTCCTACCCCAAATCTTACCTCAACAAATTTCTCAGGTTTAAGGGACTGATGGTCGTGCAATTGGACATGGACGAATCGCCCGAAATGAAGCTCTTGGCTGGTGCCGATATGCTCATCACGGAAAATGCAGGTGAAATTTTCAGGACGGTTCAAACCCTACTTGAAACGGGTAAAATCACAGAACTTGACCTCAACCAACGGGTGCGCAGGGTTTTATTGGCCAAATCGTGGGTGAATGGGGGCAAACTCCCTGTCAAATTGTCCATTTTGCCACACGACAGCGTATCCCATAAGCCGGTAAAATTCGTATCCATTTCTGAAAAACGCCAGCCCAAGGTAGTGCATGATTACAAGCCTCGTTCGGCTAAGTTCGATGCCAAAGTTGACAAAACCGTTTGCTATTTTGAAGACCCTCGTTGGGGATTTTTTATCGGCAAGCTGTTTGAAAATTCGGTGGTGTTGGCCCGTGATGAACAAGAAATCCTGCCCTTCAAAAAAATATACGGCACTGACTATCAGATATTTAGGTATTCAAACCGCTCATTTGGGGATTTTGAAAAGTTATTCTCAAAATATGCCAATTTCCGGAGTTTTGAGCGGCCAGTGCCAGCCTCTGGGGAGTTGAAAGATTTGGCTTTTGAAAAAACCAAACTTGTTCCTGCGGCCATTATCCTACTGGACAGTGTGGACTTGCAGCCCGGTTTTCACAAGCAATTTATTGAGAGCATAAATACGTTGGCGAGCCAGTCACAGGTGGTGGTGCTCAATTTTGGCAACCCCAAAAACTTGCGTTTTTTCGCAGAGTCGGTGGTCTGCGTGCAGGTTTTTGAAAAGAACCAATTCACGGAAGCCTACGCTGCCCAGCTTTTGTTCGGCGGGGTCATGTCGGAAGGCAGGCTGCCGCTTACGGTTGATGAAAGCATGGCGTTTGGCGCTGCCGTACGGCACAAACCCGTGCGACTGGCTTTTGCGGCAGCAGAGAACAAGGGCATCGCATCAGAGCGTTTGGTCGGCATCAGTGCCATCGCTGAATCTGCCATTGACAACGGCGTTTTCCCTGGCTGCCAAGTGGCCATTGCCAAGGACGGGCAGGTCATTTTTTCCAAGAGTTTTGGGCATTTCACGTACAGCAAAACTGCCCAGCCCGTAAAAAACAATGACCTCTATGACATTGCCTCCGTGACCAAAGTGGCCGCTACAACCCTGGCCGCCATGAAATTGGTGGAGAGCAAACAGCTCGATTTGGAGGGAAAAGTGTCGGACTATATCTCTGTGCCGCCCGGCTCGCCAATTGGAAATATCAAAATCAAGCAATTGTTGCTTCACCAATCTGGCTTGCAAGCGCAGATGCCCCTCGCTCGTTTTTTTTCAGGCAAAAATGTGCCTGCCAAAGGTTGCAACGACTACTTCTGCCGCAAGCGAAAGGGCAATTACAACGTGAAAGTGACCGATGGCTTGTACTTCCGGCAAACTTTTCAGGACACGATTTTAAAGCGGGTTTTCAACCTCCCAGTCTCGTCGAATCCCCGGTTCCGTTACAGCGACGTGAACTTTTATTTGCTGAAAAAAGTAATTGAAACCCTGAGCAAAACCGGGCTGGACGCCTTTGTTTTCAAGAACATGTACCTTCCTCTCGGCTTGCGCAACACGACCTACCAACCGCTCGATAGGTTGCCCCGCAAACGAATAGTGCCCACCGAGCAGGACAATTATTGGCGCAAGAACCTACTGCAAGGCTATGTACACGACCCTGGCGTGGCGCTGTTGGGCGGGGTAGGGGGCAGTGCCGGGATTTTCAGCAATGCGGAAGATTTGGCCGTCCTTTTCCAAATGTTGCTCGAAGATGGCAAATATGGCGGCACCCAATTTTTCGATAAAAATACGGTGGACGGTTTCGTGTCCGTACAAAACGGCATCAACCACCGTGGTCTAGGCTTTGACAAACCAACCAAGCGCCGCTATCCGACTTACTCGCCACATGCCTCCCCCATGTCGTTTGGGCACACTGGTTTCACAGGAACCTGCGTCTGGGTGGACCCTGAGCAGCGGCTGGTCTATGTTTTCCTCTCCAACCGGGTGAACCCAAGTTCCCGCAATGGCAAGATTTTCACCGAAAACGTCCGTAGCCGCATCCACGAAGTGGTGTACAGCGCTTTTGGCAGCTTCGACGGAAGCCTTCCAGCGCTGCTGGAGTCCGAGGAGGAAATCGAGTTGGAGGAAGGTGCGGGCGGGTAGTGCTACTGGAATTCCCAATTAAAAGTATCCATGTTTTGCAAGCTCACCTTTAGCAAGTCAATACAGTTGCGGATGTCCTCCTTGTGTGCCATTTCGATGACAGAGTGGATGTGCCGGGTTGGGATGGAAATCGCACCTGCAATGGCTCCGTGCTTGCCCGAACGTTGAATCCCGAGTGTGTCTGTGGCACCGCCTGTGAGTATTTCCGGTTGCCATTTGATGTTGTTCTTTTTTGCCATTTCCTTCAGGTAGTTCACCATCCTGTAATCGCAGATGACACCGCTGTCCATAATTTTTATGGCGGCCCCGCTTCCAAGTTTTGTCACCATTTCGTAGGGTAGAGCGCCTGGCACGTCGTAGGCGATGGTGGTATCCACGGCAATGCCGAAGTCTGGGTCAATTCGGTGCGAAGACGAGATGGCACCCCGGATGCCTACCTCTTCCTGCACGGTGAATACGGCGTACAAATCGAACGGTAGTTCAATATTTTTAAGCTCCCGCAATGCTTCCATCAAAATGAAAACCGAAACCCGGTTGTCAATGCTTTTGCTGTTTACGCACTCGCCCATCTCGATGAGTTCCCGCTCCCGGGTCACCGGGTCGCCTACTGCCACCAGCTTCTCAACTTCCTCCTTTTTCATGCCGAGGTCAATGAAATAGTCTTGCGTCAGCGGAGCCTTGTTACGCTCCTCCGCTTTCATAATGTGGATGGGTTTGCTGCCCATCACCCCAATAAGGTCTTTTCGGCCATGCACGATTACTCGTTGTGCTGTCAGCGTCTTCGGGTCGAACCCGCCAAGGGTGTGGATACGCAGGAACCCATCGTCGTCAATATGGGTAACGATGAAGCTGATTTCGTCGAGGTGGGCGGCCACCATCACTTTTTTGGGCGTGCGGCCTTTTTTCACGGCAATGATGCTGCCCATCGAGTCGGTAGAAATCTCGTCAACGAATGGCGTGATTTCGTTCATCACGAACTTGCGGATGCGCTGCTCGAAGCCCGGTGCGCCGGGTATTTCGCAGGTTTTTTTTAAAAGGGAAACGTTTATCATTTAAACAGGCTTTGTGAATTGGTCAGACAGGTGCTGGCCATTGTTTTTTGTGGAAAAAGGTTCGTTTCAGTTTTTGGTTCGGTGGGGCAAAGGTAGGGAAACTCGGCTTGAACTTGGCCAAAATCATCGGGTTTGCCGAAATTTCGCCATTGCTGGAGCAAGCAAGTTGGTTCCGTATTTTTTGAGAAAATTGCTAAGTTTGTACTTTTGAAAACATAAATGCCTGACATGGAAAATTTTATCAAAAACCTGAAGATTTCAAACTTCAAGTCCATCCGGGAAGCGGAACTGGAGTGCGGGCGAGTGAACCTCTTCGTAGGCAAGCCGAATGTAGGGAAGTCGAATGTGCTGGAGGCTTTGAGTCTGTTGGGGGCGAATTACAGCACTTCTAAAAAATTTATGTCAGAGTTTATTCGGTACAAAACCCTTAGTAATTGTTTCTTTTATAATGATATTGAGAAGCCGGTATTGGTAAGTTCGGATATTGGATTTGCCTCATTGGAGTATAAACATGCCTCTGATACTTTTAAATACATGATGAATTTTACAAACCACAATGGACATAGTGTCTATAATATGCCTGAGATAAAACCAAACGGTACAGTAATCACAAAGGATTTGCAATTTATAAGTCCGGTTAAGAATTACGTATTTCAACCAAAAACGAATGTTGGTTCATCGGAAAAGCATCTATTCTTTATGCCCCCTTTTGGTAAAAATTTATTTTCAATAATAGAAACGAATGGAAGATTATTAAATGCCATTGCTAATTTTTTTGAAGAATATAACCTTGATTTTGTTATTGACCCATTAAAGAGACAATTAGAAATTCAAAGGAAAATCGGGAAGGTCGTTCATAAGATTCCGTATGAACTCATCGCCGACACCCTCCAAAGAATGATTTTCTACTACGCCGCCATCTTCTCCAACAAAGACTCGGTCATTCTTTTTGAAGAACCGGAGAGCCATTCCTTTCTGCCTTATGTAAGGGATTTAGCTTATCATATTTCCCAAGATGAAAGAAATCAATATTTTATTACAACACATAGCCCGCATTTCTTGAAAATGATAGTCAAGGAAATGCCCAAAGAAGTAGCTGTTTTCATAACTTATTATGAAGACTATGAAACAAAATGCAAGAAACTTACCGTGGATGATATTGAAGAAATGATTGGCTATGGTATTGATATCTTCTTTAACTCCAAATATTTCTTAGATGAACCGGAATCCCAGACTATTGCCTGAGTGCTATGGAGATTCGGTACTTGTCGAGCTCTTGGGATTCCAAAGGCCCAACCACCAAGTGGATGGCATCAACGCTGTTTTGGATGAATTGGAACAATACAAGCCAAAGCATACTGCTGTGGGTGTTATTGATTTTGACAAGAACATTTTGCATCCCTATTTCAAGGAATTTGAAACCATTGCGGAAGAAAATAGCCTGACTAAGAAGAAGCACAAGGATAGGAGTCACTACCTCATTTTAATAACCCCAGCCCTTGAAAAATTCATTTTGAAAGCTGCTTTGGATAAGGAAATTCCCTCTCCTTTCTCAGAAAAACGACTGCGTGACATTTCCAAAACCCAATCCGCCGAAAACAACCAAGATTTCAAACAATTCCTAAACCGCATCATCCAGAAAAAAGCCCCCGGTACCGAAACCTTAAGAGCATGGCTGCGTGAAATCATTGCCGATGAATATTGAACACCTGAAAGATTAACCCAGTCACCCCAATCCGAAATCCGCAATCTAAAATCCGCAATCGAATATGCCTTTTCCCTTCCACCACCAACTCGACGCAATGGACTGCGGGGCCGCCTGCCTTCGCATGGTTGCCGAGTTTCATGGTCGGCGGTACTCACTCCAGGAGTTGCGGCAGCGTACCTTCCTCGACCGGGAGGGCGTGTCGGCGAGGGGCATCGTGGTGGCGGCAGAGGGCATAGGGCTGCGACCACTGCCCGTCAAAATCCCATTCCAAGGCCTTGACAATCAGGAGGTTGGGTTGGCCGAAGCCCCGCTGCCCTGCATTTGCCATTGGCGGCAAAACCACTTCGTCGTCGTTTATAAAATCACCAAGAAACGCATTTGGGTAGCTGACCCAGCGAGGGGTAAGGTGAAGTTTAGCCACGTCGAATTCCAACGAAACTGGTGCAGCGACCAGCATCTGGGCATTGCGATATTGCTCGAACCCACCCCGGTTTTTTACGCCCAAGAAGGCGACGAGGTCAATCGGAAGGGCTTCGGCTTTCTGCTGAACTATCTGCGACCCTACCGCCGATTGACCACGCAACTGCTCATCGGACTACTCGTGGCCAGTCTCATCCAGTTCCTGTTCCCGTTCCTCACACAGGCTGTTGTGGACGTGGGCATCGAGAACCAAGACCTTGACTTTGTTTGGCTTATTCTGTTCGCACAACTCATGCTCTTCGCTGGACAAACGACCGTCCGCTTCATCCAAAACTGGATATTGCTACACATCGGCAGCCGGGTGAATATCTCGCTCGTCAGCGACTTTCTGGTTCGCCTAATGGCCCAGCCCATCAGCTTTTTTGATGCCAAAATGACGGGCGACCTGCTCCAGCGCATTGGTGACCACCGGCGTATCGAGGAGTTCCTCACGGTCAGTACGCTGAACATCATCTTCTCGGCTTTCAACCTCTTGATTTTCGGTGTAGTATTGGCCGTTTACAACACCAAAATCTTCACCATCTTCCTGATTGCCAGCGTGTTGTACGTGGCTTGGATTTTTCTTTTTTTGAAAAAAAGGAAGGACGCCGACCTGCAACGGTTCTGGGCATTGTCTGACAATCAAGGCAACATCATTGAGCTGATACAGGGGATGCAAGAGATAAAACTCCAGAACAGCGAACACAAGCGCCGCTACGGTTGGGTGCATATCCAAGCGAGGTTGTTCAGGGCAAACATGCGCTCGCTCACGGTCACGCAGTGGCAAGATGCTGGGGCACAGTTCATCGCCCAAATCAAGGATATTTTCATCATCGCCGTTGCTGCTGCCGCTGTCATCAATGGGGAAATGACACTGGGCATGATGCTCGCCACGATGTTCATCCTTGGTCAGTTGAACGTGCCGTTGCAGCAAATTATCAGCTTCGTCCGGTCAGCACAAGATGCCAAAATCAGCTTGGAGCGCCTCAGCGAAATACATCAAGAAGGTATGAGGGATGAGGGATTAGGAATGGATATCCAGCGCCCTTTCACCCCTCACCCCTCACCCCTCATCCCTCTTTCTCATCCCCTCGTCCTCGAAAACCTGAGCTTTCGCTACAACCCGCTCACCGATTTTGTGTTAAAAAACATCAACTTGACCATCCCTGCGGGCAAGGTGACGGCCATCGTGGGCACCAGTGGCAGCGGCAAGACGACCTTGATTAAACTGCTCCTTGGCTTTTACGAACCCAGCGTTGGTGCGGTCAAGTTGGGTCAATTGTTTTTGAAAAACCTGCCAACCGCCGAGTGGCGGGCGCAGTGCGGGGCGGTGATGCAGGACGGCTTCGTGTTCTCCGACACCATTGCTTCCAACATCGCTGAGAGTGAACCGGACTGGGAAACAGTGGACAACGAGAAGTTGTTGAAGGCGGTGCAAGTAGCTCATATTCAGGAGTTTATCGAAAATCTTCCCTTGGGCTACAACACGATGGTCGGAGCCAAAGGCAACGGTCTGAGCCAAGGCCAGCGGCAGCGACTGCTTATTGCCCGGGCTGTTTACAAGCAACCTGACTACCTGTTTTTTGACGAGGCAACGAATGCACTCGATGCCCATACCGAGAAGATAATCAACGGAAACCTCGGCCATTTTTTCAAGGGGAAAACAGTTGTGGTGGTGGCCCATCGCCTCAGCACCGTCAAAAATGCAGACCAGATTGTGGTACTGGAGCAGGGCGAAGTTGTGGAGGTGGGAACGCACGACGAACTTTCGAAGCGCCGGGGTGCCTACTATCAACTAGTGAAGGAACAACTGGAATTGGGAGCCTAATTGAGTTATGAGTTATGAGTTGCGAGCCTCATAACCCACAACTCATAACTACATCGAAATGGCGATAAAAAATCCATCAGACATCAAGCTCAACGAGCGCTATGACGTGGAAGCGCTCATCGGCAGCCCACCCGGCTGGACACTGCGCTGGGGGTTGACGGTCGTGTTTGCCGTGTTCCTACTGCTGGTTTGGATTGCTTACCTCGTCCGCTACCTGGATGTGGTGGAGGCTCGTGCTGTTTTGACAACCGAAAATCCGCCAATCCGTCTCGCAGCCGTGGCAAGTGCCAAAATTGCGAACCTGAACGTTGCCAATGGTCAATTGGTACAGCCCGGCGACCTGTTGGCAGTCCTCGAAAACCCCGCCCGCTTGCAAGACGTGAACTATCTCGACACCGTTTTGCAAAAAATGACGGCAAAGGATGAAGCGGGCTACCTCGATGCCGAATTGCCGAAAACACTTCAACTCGGCACCTTGCAGGCCAGTTATGCCGACTTTTCACAGCGGCTAAAAGAACTCCGCCATTTTCTTTCCCAAGATATCAACTACTTGAAAATCAGCAATTTGCGCAAGCAAATTGACGAAGTTACCCTGCTGAACAAATCGCTTGCCCGGCAAGAAAAAATACTGAAGGAAGAGGTAGCGC
Source organism: uncultured Saprospiraceae bacterium (assembly GCA_964508135.1). GTDB lineage: Bacteria > Bacteroidota > Bacteroidia > Chitinophagales > Saprospiraceae > UBA6168. Next base: position 47,078 of record CAZDSU010000027.1, on the reverse strand, counting down.
TGGTCTTCAGAAACATGCAACGTGATAGTGTGCTCCTAGCCACCAGCTCCTTGAGCAAGTTTGAATTTGAGAAAAGCCAGTCCGATTGGTTGGCCCGTAGTCGGGAATTGGAGGCGCTGCATGCTGGTACTTCGCAAAACAACCTTCGGATACAGGAGATGCAGGCGCTAATCCTTGATTTACAGCAAGCCCAGTCTGATGGCGAGTCACAGAAATTGCTCGATTTCCGCTCGGAGGTGCAGCAGTTGAAAGGTGAAATTGACATTTGGAAACAGACCTACCTGCTCGTGGCGCCCGTGGGAGGTGAGGTGGCATTTACGAAAATCTGGAGCGAACAACAGCAAGTGGAGGTCGGCACGGAGGTGCTGACCATCGTTCCGAGGGAAGGTTCCGGGCGCATCTTTGCCAAAGCCCTGCTTTCGGGTGTCCGTTCCGGCAAAGTGAAAGAAAAAATGGCCGTCAATATCCGTCTCGACGGCTACCCGTACCAGGAATTTGGGGTGCTGAATGGCGAGGTGGAGCGTATCGCCACTGTGCCAAGTGAGCAGGGCTACGAACTGGAAATATCCCTACCGCACGACCTCAAAACAAGTTACGGAAAGCTCATTCCATTTCGTCAGGAGATGCAGGGCACGGCGAGAATTGTGACGGAAAAAAGAAGCTTGCTGGAGCGGGTGCTGGACAAGATTTTGGCTGCGTTTCGGAGTAATTGAAACGACTTCCCGAATTCATCATTCCTTCATTTATCATTCATCATTCCCGCTAACATTTCCCTCCGAAAAAGCACCCTCGTAAGCATATCCTCCACGGGTTTTTCCCACATGCGCCACTGCACCGAGTCATTGCTCCAGCCGGTCTGCAACTGGTCAAAAAGCACTGGGTCGCAGTGCAAACCGAGTATTTGCAGGTAGCCGCTCAGGTGTTGCAACTGCCAAACCTGACGGTAATCTCTGATAATTTCCATTCGGAAACGGTTGACAATCAACAAACTAAGTTCGTCTGGCCAATTTGCCGAATAGTTTTTTAGCAATTGGAAAAGTGGGCTGGTCTCATTGGGCAAGCTCGTGGTTTCATTCAAAAATTTGAATGCCAAACGGGCTGCCTCACTGGGTGGCACGAGGGATGCCAGCCTTGTTATTGCAGGCAATTGCCAAACCCACAGGCTTTCATTTTTTTGCCAAAACTCAAACAGGGCAGTTGCCCAAACGGGGTTTTGGTGAAAAACAGTGGCCTCCATGCAGCCCCGAAGCAACGTTTCGCTCCAGTCCGTTTTTGAAAACAAAGCAAGCACTTCAGCAGGCGTTTTTTCAAAATATACCTCCCAATACGACGGTGGTACCAACGATACCAGTTGCCCCAAATGGCCAGCCTTTGCGCCGCCTGCCCAACCAGGATGTATTTTCAGGATGCCGTCTCGCTGGGCTGAATCATCAGGTTCTTCCCAGGTGTTGATTTTCAATGATTTTTCTTTTAAAACCAAGCAATCCGCTGCCCGTTTTGCCATTCGCTGGGCAAGTTGGGAGCTGGGGATTTTCGCCAACAATGGCACTGCTGCCTGCCTCACTTCCTTTCGACGGTCGTCGAGGCATCGCTCCAAGAACGGTTCATCGGAGGTAGAAAGACCAATTTCGAGGAGGGCGAGAAAGGCGGCTTTGTCCACGTGGCTTTCGGAATCCCAAGTAAAAGCAAGCAGTTCCAGCGCAAAAATGGGTGATTTATTTCGCCAAAACTTGAGCTGTGCCAACCGCTCGGTGCGAGTTCCCATTTGCCAATTGAAATGCTGCGGGCCTTGCAGGTGTGCCGACCAGGTGGGATGTTGTCCGAGCAACCAGCGCCCAGCCTCGCCCAGCAACTGCTCGATTTGTGGCCAATATTGGGACAAATCCGGTAATCTCATCATGGCTGGGATTTCAGAGCTTGGCAGGTTTTTGCCCGATTTCCTCAACAAATAAAGGAACTCCGGCAACACTGCCATCTGTGGGCCTGTGAGCATCAAGTTCAAGTGATGCGCGGTTTTCAGCGAGGTCGAATTGGCATTTGTTGCAGCACCGGGCATAGGCATTTCGCCTTCAAAATCCTTGAGTAAAAAGCCTGCCCTGCGCATTTGCGCCAGCAGAGCGGCCCCGTCGGCGAGCAGGAGCGGGGCTTCACGGTTGGTGTCCACGCCAAGCTGCGCCAGTCCTTCGAGGGTGGGTTCTGTGAAGCTGCTGTTTTCAACGCCCAGCAGGGCATTTTTGACTAAATCCTGCCAAACCATGGTAGAAAATTTGAAAATCTATGGGCGAGTTTACGGCGAGAAGTTGAAATGTCTGATTCAAAAACAAAAAGACCCCTCACGGGGAGGGGCCAGGTAAGCCAGAGTTTGGCTAGTAAAACAACAAAAATCGTAAGTTTGACGCTGCTTGTATCTTAGGTCACACAACAAAATTATTCTAGATAATGAAACTGGCAATAATTGGTTTTGGAAAAATGGGAAAAACTATCAAAAACCTAGCAGAAACTGCTGGGGATGTCGTGGTTTTGACCATTGACTTGGAAAACAGCGCTGAGTTCACCGCCGAAAATCTCCGAAAGGCTGATGTAGCCATCGAGTTTAGCCAACCGGAAACAGCTTTTGTAAACATCCGAACCTGCCTTGAGGCAGGTGTGCCTGTGGTCTGCGGCACGACGGGCTGGCTAGATAGCTTGCCAGCGGCAAAAGCCATTTGCGAAGCGAACAACGGCGCACTTTTTTATGCCTCCAATTACAGCATTGGCGTCAATATCTTCTTTGCTGTGAACCGTTACTTGTCAAAACTGATGACAGGACAAACCCAATATAACGTGCGCATGGAGGAGGTGCACCATACCCAAAAACTCGACCACCCCAGCGGTACCGCCATCACGCTGGCGGAGGGCATCCTTGAAAATTTTACGAAGAAAACCAATTGGCAAGCTTATCTGCAAACGGCTGAAAATGAGCAATTTAACGCTCCAAACGAAACGATTCCCATCCTCTGCAAGCGAGAGGAGAACGTGCCCGGTACGCACATCGTCACTTGGCAGTCAGGCATTGACACCCTCGAAATCAGCCATGCGGCGCACTCACGGGAAGGATTTGCGGCGGGGGCATTGGCTGCGGCGAAGTGGCTGGTGGGAAAGCGTGGTTGCTTTGGGATGAAGGACATGCTTGGGTTTTGAGTGTGCCGAATCCCCAATCGAAGGTATTGCCTACTAAAAACCCGAAACTCAATAATCAATACTTTTCTATCCAAGCGCTTCCTGCGCCTCCATCCACTCCATCATGGCGGCGTCAAGTTCCTTTTTCGCTTTGGCGT
>CAZDSU010000027.1:0-43661 GCA_964508135.1 uncultured Saprospiraceae bacterium | reverse complement strand
TGCGCCTCCATCCACTCCATCATGGCGGCGTCAAGTTCCTTTTTCGCTTTGGCGTACTCATCCATTACCTTTTGGCTATCGGGTTTTAGGTAAAAATCGGGCAGTGCCATCCGGCTCTCGATGTCGGAGATTTTGGCTTCAAGCTGTTCTACCTTTTTTTCAGCGCTGACAAGGTGGCGCTGCATGTTTTTACGCTCCTCATGGTTAAGTTCCTTGTGGTGAACGTTGGAGCTGGTTGCCGTCTTGGTGGCCAATTCGACCTGGCGCATATCGTCCAGTTTGCGTTTCTCCAAGAAATAATTGATGTCGCCGAGGTAGGTGTGCAGCTTTTTGTCCCTAAACTCCACCGTAATGTCGGCCAAGCCGGAGAGAAAATCCCGGTCGTGTGATACGACTATCAAACTGCCGGTGTAGCTCATCAGGGAGGCTTTTAGCACCTCTTTCGAGAGCATGTCAAGGTGGTTGGTAGGCTCATCGAGTACCAGCAAATTAATGGGCCGAAGCAGCAGGCAAGCCATTGCCAGACGGGCACGCTCACCACCCGACAGCACGGAGACTTTCTTGTCTTGGTCCTCACCGCTGAACAGGAACGAGCCGAGGATATTGCGCAATTTGGTGCGCATCTCTGGCGGCGAGTGGTTTTCCATCGTTTCGAGCAGCGTAATCTTGGGGTCGAGCGCCTCGGCCTGGTTCTGTGCGTAGTAGCCGATGAGGACGTTGTGGCCAATTTTCACCTCGCCCGATGTTGGCTGGAGGTGGTTGACTATCATCTTGGCGAGGGTCGTTTTGCCTTGGCCGTTTTGACCCACAAATGCTATCCTTTGGCCCCTTTCCACGGTCAAGTCCACGTTGCTCAGTACGTTCAGACTACCGTAACTTTTGCTCAAATTTTTCACCTCCGCTACCACCACACCACTGCGGGGCGGCTCTGGAAAGCGGATGTTCATGGTGGATGTGTCCACGTCCTCCACCTCGATGCGGTCCATTTTGTCGAGCCGTTTCTGCATGGATTGCGCCAACGAAGTCTTCGTGGCCTTGGCCATGAAGCGGTTGATGGTTTTCTCCATCTGGTCAATCACCTTCTGCTGGTTGTTGGCGGCGGCGGTCATTTTTTCCCGTCGCTCTGTGCGCAGTTCCACGTACCTGGAGTAGTTGGCCTTGTACTCGTAAACCTTGCCTAACTCGATTTCGATGGTGCGTTTTGTAACGTTGTCCAAGAAGGTTTTATCGTGAGAAATGACGATGACCGAGCCTTCATAGGACTGGAGGAACTCCTCCAGCCAGAGGATGGATTCGATGTCCAAGTGGTTCGTTGGCTCATCCAAAAGGAGGAAGTCGGGACGTTGGAGCAGCATTTTTGCCAACTCGATTCGCATCTGCCAGCCACCGCTGAACTCGTCGGTGAGGCGGGTAAAGTCGCTCTGTTTGAAGCCCAAGCCCTTGAGGATTTTCTCTGTTTCTGCCTGTGTGTTCACCCCATCGAGCATGTGGTAATGGTGGTCAAGGTCGGACATTTCGTTCAGCAAATCCATGTAGCTGTCGCTTTCGTAGTCCGTGCGGTGCGTCAATTCCTCATGGATTTCGGCGAGGCGCTGCTCGATGCGTTTGGTCTCGTCGAAGGCTGTCATCGTTTCGTCAATCACGGTTTTTCCCTTCGGAATGTCCATCTCCTGGTGCAAAAAACCAAGCGTGGAGGCCGTTGGCCGCTGGATGTTCCCCTCGTCCGGGCGTACGTTGCAAGCGATGACTTTGAGCAAAGTGGACTTGCCAGCACCGTTTCGGCCTACCAAACCGATGCGCTCCTTGTCACCAATGGTGAAGCTGATATGGTCGAGGAGGGTACGGTCTCCGTATTTAATGAAAATATTTGCGGCTGATAGCATGGATTATTCTGAATCGTTATTTTTTTAAGGCCGCAAAGGTAAGGGGAAAATGATTGCTGGGTGGCTGAATTGTTGTATTGTTTTCCGGGCGGGACTTTGCCGTCGTGACAATAATTGGAACGCAGATGACACGAATGCAGCTGATACGAACGGATTTTTTATTATTTTGACCTCAAAAAAGAAACAACCTGACAAAAGGAACCGTGAGAACCATGCAAAACGAATTCTACCCACTTTTTTCTTTGTACACCGATGAAAAACTCATCGAAATAATCACCGACAAGCGGGACGATTACCCGCAGGATGCGCTTGAAACTGCCGAGCAATTGTTGAAAGAACGGAATTATGAAATTGAATTCAAAGAAAAGGAGCCATTGAGTGTAGTAGAGATTATTCAAAATTTTTACAAAAGACTTCCCCCGCAATTGAGACCCTTCTCAATGGAGGGGCAATTGTTCATTTTACTGATTACTATTGGTGGGTGGGTCGTCGGTCTGTTAGTAGTCATGATTTTGGAAAGAGATTTCAGATTACTGCTTGCATTTATACCACTTACATTTTTGTTCATCGCCGTTTTACATCTTTACAAGCAATTCAAAAACCCGGCAAAACGTCACTAAACTTCTCCTTCACCACGATCCGTCCCGTCTCATTTTTCATCAGCGTGGCACAGGACGCAGAGGGATCGTGCTCAAAAATCAGCCGCCAATCGTGTTCCACGGCATTTTCGAGCAGCCAGGCCTTTTCCTCCAACGTTACCAACGGGCGGATGTCGTAGGCCATGACCCACGGCATGTTGAGGTGGAAGCTGGATGGCATGGCATCAGCACAGTACACAAAATGGCCTTGCGGGGAATCTATGTGCAATGATATCATCGCTTCGGTGTGGCCGTGGGTGAACTGCACCTGTATTCCTGGTAGCCATTCGAGCATATCCCGTTGAACATCAATGAATTGGACTCGCCCAGCATCTTTCAGTGGCACAAAGTTTTCTTTTAGGAATGACGCTTTTTCCTTCTCGTTTGGGTTCATTGCTGTTGCCCATTGCGGTTCATTTGACCAATAAGTGGCGTTGGGGAAAGTGGGCACGAGCTTCCCGTTTTTATCCAAACTCACCCCGCCGCCGCAGTGGTCGAAGTGCAGGTGCGTGAGGAAAACATCGGTGATTTCCTCTGGTGAAATGCCCCGCTCAACCAGCGAGGGTAGGGGAGACATCGCCCCGCTCGGCTCGAAGAAGCTGCGCCATTTTGCCTCCTGTTTGTCGCCGATGCTACAGTCCACGAGGATTTTCCGGTCGCCCATTTCGATGAGCAGGCAGCGCAAGGCCCAAGTGCAAAGGTTGTTCTCGTCGGCAGGGTTGGCCTTGTTCCACATTCGCTTGGGCACGATGCCGAACATGGCACCGCCGTCAAGTTTGAAAGTGCCGGTAGGGAGAAGGGAAAGCTGCATGAGTTGAATATTGGTTGGTTCGGCTTTTTTCGGATAGGCGGCAAAAATGGGAAATAATTTGGGAACAGGGTTTTTAGGTTGGTTCAAAGCAATCAAAGTTGTCCAGATGGGTTGATTTTAGTCAGTCCTAACCATGATTTTTGTGAAAGCTGCAAGAGGTCGAGCGCCCGATTTTTGTAAAAAAACAAGTTTAATATGATTAAAGAAGTTACCGGAGACATCCTCCACACCAATGCAGCCGCAATAGCTCATGGCGTAGCGCCCAATGACCATTTTGACAATGGGTTGGCGCTAAGCTTGCGGGAGCTTCACCCAGAAATGTACAAGGATTTTAGGCACCACTGCAAGGTGCACAACCCAAAGGCTGGCTCTGCCTGGTTTTGGGACGATACGAATGGCAACCGGATTGTCAACCTTTTCACACAAGAACCGCCTCAGGGACACGGTGCCCATCCCGGCAAGGCAAATTTGAAAGACGTAAACCATGCATTAAAAGAACTTGCCAAGATAGCAAAAACGAAAAACCTTTCGTCCATTGCAATTTCCAAACTCGCAACCGGGGTGGGGGGCTTAAATTGGGAAGAAGTAAGGCCGTTGATTGAAGGCCATCTTGGCGTTCTTGAAATCCCCGTTTATGTCTATTCGACCTTTGTCAAGGGGCAAAAAGCGAAAGAATAAAATGGTGAGGAGGGGAATCGCCTGAAACTGAATTTGCTGGAACAGAAGATGAAATTGGTGTCCGTTTCAGCCTAAAAAAAATGCGACGCCGTGGAAACGGCATCGCATTTTTTCATACAAACGGATTTGCATTACAGCAGTTTCTTCAAAGTTTCTTCCACTTGTTCGCCACGGAATCCGGTTGCAGCGATGCGGCCTTCCTTGTCAATCATGAAGGTACGTGGGATACTGCTCACGCCGTACAAGCGGGCTGGAGCACATTCCCATTTTTTCAAGTCGCTGACATGGGTTGGCCAGATAAGTCCATCTTTTGCGATGGCGTCTTTCCATTTTGTCATTTCGTTGGCACGTGCTTCCTTGATTTTTGCGGGATCGCCGCCCATCATCTGCTCCGTGCGGGAGTCAATGCCATCCAGCGAAACGCTGAAGACCGTGAAGCCTTTGTCCTTGTAGGCATTGTACACCTTGACCACGTTGGGGTTTTCCATGCGGCAGGGGCGGCACCAGCTTGCCCAAAAGTCGAGCAGAACCACCTTGCCTTTCAAGTCGGAAAGTGCGTATTCCTTGCCGTTGGGACTGGGTAATTTGATATCCGGGGCTGGCTGGCGCTGGGCTTCTTCGTAAAAAGTGAAGCCGCCGTTGCTTGGCTGCTGCACTTGTTGCAACGACGTTAGGAAACTGTCGTAGTCCTTAACATAATCGGAGCCAGGGTAGGCAGCTTCCAGTTTTGCCTTGGCTTTTTTATGGGTTTCGAGAAAAGCCGGGTTGCCGCCAAATGCTTGGATGGCGACAAGTACGCCGCCCATCGGGTTTGCCGTGGTCTCGACAAATGACTGGATGTCAGCGGGTTGCGCTTGCTTTGACACCAATTTTTGCATCATGTCACGGTAGCTGACACAGCCTTCGCAGCCTTTGATGTCGTATTGAAACCTGTTAAAGTTAGCGAGGTCGCCACTGACTTCCAGTTGGTTTTCTTTGCCATCCAGCACCAGGAAAATCTGCTGTTCGCCCACCCGCAGGCGGTAAATGCCAGCGGTTGGCTGCTCAGGGGTAGTCAAAGCAAACTTGCCAGTGGCATCTGCATCGGCCTTGACAATCACCAGGTTTGGACTGGACGGGTTCAAGCCCACCTTGTCAAAATAAACCTGCATGTTGCCTGCATTGGCGATGGTGCCGGAAATGTCCAGGCCGCTTCCGCCACCAATGGAGCCGCTATCGCCTTCTTTGCAGCCTGTGCCAAATGCAAATGCTGCTATTGCGAGAAAAATAAAAACTAGGTTCTTCATGCTCAAGAAAGATTTATGATTGTTGAATTGTTGGATTGTTGGATTGCTAGATTGTTGAATTGTTATCCGAGACTTCAAAACAATACAACAATCTAGCAATCCAACAATTACAGTTGGTCAAATTTTTCGCCCAGTGTGTTGTCAAAAATGGCTTTCCAATCAGCTACACTTCCGAAATTTTCGTCATCTATTACAACCTCAGTGCCAAAAACTTCGCCCAGTTTAGTGAAGGAGACATTGCTGTTCACCAAAAAGTTTTGGAAGTCGTCTTCTTTATCGCTGGTGAGCGTTAGTACAACCCGACTTTGGCTTTCGCCGAAGAGGAAACAATCCTTGCGGAAGGTGTCCACGGTCTCGATGTTGAACCCAAGTCCGCTTGCGATGGCGCTTTCCATCAAGTTGGCGAAAAGGCCGCCGTCGGACACGTCGTGGGCGGAGCGCAACCATTTTTTGCGGATAAGTTGCTTCACAAGCAGCTGCATTTCAAACTCCTCGTGCAGCTCGAAGTGCGGGGCTGGCGAGTACTTCACACCCAGCACATTGCGCAGGTACTCAGAGCTGCTGAGGTCGTTGTGCACATTGCCAAGCATGTAAATAACGTCGCCCTCGGCCTTGAAGTTGAGCGTGGTTTGGTGCGAAGCGTCTTCCAGAATACCCAACATACCGATGGTTGGCGTGGGGAAAACAGGCTCCGTTTTCGTGCCGACTTGGCTTTGGTTGTAAAAGCTCACGTTGCCGCCCGTCACAGGCGTATTGAACTTGCGGCAAGCATCGCCCATGCCCTTGATGGCGTGAACGAATTGGTAGTAAACTTCCGGGTTGTAGGGGTTGCCAAAATTGAGGCAATTCGTTATGGCTACCGGTACGCCGCCAGTACAGGTGATGTTCCGAGCGGCTTCTGCCACGGCGATCATGGCCCCTGTGTAGGGGTCGGCATGGACGTAAGCTGAGTTGCAATCCACCGTCACGACCAGCGACCTTTTCGACCCCTTGACTCGCACGACGGCAGCATCGGACGGGGCGTTGGTGCTCATGTTGTTCGTGCGAACCATGCTGTCATACTGCTCATAAACCCAGCGCTTCGAAACAAGGTTGGGCAACGAGAACAGCTTGCGGGCAGCCGCTTTGATGTTGGTCGGCTGGTCTATTTTGCTCAAACGGAATTTGCTAACCTCAGCCATATAGGCGGGCTTGGTGTAATCCCGGTCGTAAACTGGGGCACCGCCACCCAGCACCAGTGGTTCGGCGGGCGTTTCGGCCACTTTTTCTCCTTCGTAAAAATATTCGAGGATGCCCGAGTCGGTCACCTCGCCGATTTGCACACATTCGAGGTCCCATTTTTCAAAAACATCGAAAAGTGGTTGCTCCTGGCCAGCATGGCCGACGATGAGCATACGCTCTTGGCTTTCAGAAAGCAGGATTTCCCAAGCGAGCATATTGTCTTGGCGGGTAGGCACTTTGCTCAGGTCAATGCGCATTCCGGTTTTCGACTTGGCACTCATCTCCGACGTGGAGCAGGTGATGCCCGCAGCCCCCATGTCCTGCATTCCCACAACGGCCCCGGTTTTGATGGCTTCGAGGCTTGCTTCCAGCAGCAGTTTTTCCTGAAATGGGTCGCCCACTTGCACAGCGGGCAGGTCTTCGTGGCTCTCCTCGTGGAGGTCGGCGGAGGCAAAAGTAGCGCCGTGGATGCCGTCTTTGCCCGTTCGGGAGCCAACGATGAACACGGGGTTGCCCGGGCCGTCCGCACAGGCTGATACCGTTTCGCCCACCCGTACGATGCCCACCGACATTGCGTTGACGAGTATGTTTTGGTTGTAGCAGTCATCGAAGAAAACCTCTCCTGCCACGGTTGCCACGCCGAAGCTGTTGCCGTAGTCGCCAATTCCTTTCACCACACCCTTCACGAGGCCCTTCATGTGCTTGGAATCGGGATTGCCAAAACGGAGTGAGTTCAGCGCCGCAATCGGTCTAGCGCCCATTGTGAAAATGTCCCGGTGGATGCCACCAACCCCCGTGGCCGCACCCTGGTACGGTTCGATGGCGCTGGGGTGGTTGTGCGATTCTATCTTGAAGGCGCAAGCGATGCCATCGCCAATGTCAACGAGGCCGGCATTTTCCTCACCGGCGCCTACGAGGAGGCGCTTGCCTTCACGGGGCAGGGTTTTGAGCCATTTGATGGAGTTCTTGTACGAGCAATGCTCCGACCACATGACGGAATAGATGCTCAGTTCGACAAAATTGGGCGTTCGGCCCAGTATCTGTTTGATTTTCTCAAATTCTGCGGCTGTGAGGCCGAGTTTGGCAGCGGTCTTCTCCGTAATTTCTGGTTCGGTGATTTGCATGAAAATGTTGTGTGAAACCCCTGACCCGACCCTGACCCCTAAATTTAGGGGTCAGGGGCGGGTCAGGGGTCAAAAGAGGCGCAAAGATAGCAATGAGAGAATGAGTGAAGGAATGAATGAGTGAATAGGTTTTGGAAAAATTTCGTTTTGTCTCAATTTGGGTGTGACGTCGAAATAAAACTGCGTTTTATCCAAGTTAACCGACCGCCGTGCGTTAAACGGCTTAACCTTGGACTTTCATTTTCACTAAAACTTTTTTCAAATGAACTTCATCAAAGCATTTTCAAGTTTCCTGTTGGGAAGCGTCATTCTGCTGATAGTTGCCTGCAAAAAAGATGCAGCCAAACCGGGCGATGCGCTGGCCTACGTTCCTGCTACCGCTACCAGCGTTACGGCCATTGATTTGAAAAAATTGATGCAAAAAGCTGACTTTGAATCCATTAAGCAAATGGATTTTTACAAAGAAATGGTCTCCAAATCGAAAAAGGACAACCCGCAATTGACCAAGGTACTACTCGACCCTGTTGCATCCGGCATTGACCTGGAGGGGAAAATTTACTCCGCCACGGCATTTGACGAGCAGAACCCGGAAGAAATGACCACCTATTTTTATGTTCCACTGAAAGATGCTGCGGCATTTGAAGCCATGTGGAAATACGAGGAGGACGAACTTTCAGAGAAAGATGGCATCAAAATTTTGGACAGTGGCAGCAACGCTATTGTAGGTTGGAACAAGTCTTTGGCGGTATTTGCTTTCAGCAACGAGACCTCGGAAGCGCTGGTTGACAGGCTTGTTGCCGCTTTCAAAGTGGACAAGGAAAATACCCTCACCAAAGATGCCAGTCTCCAAAAAGCGCTTTCTGCCAACCACGACATCACCAGTTGGCTGTCCACCAATTCACTCGCCAAAAACGGTGGTGCTGGCTTTGCGCTGAACATGATTGATGTGGAACCAGAGGCGCTCAAGGACAATTTCATCAGCAGCTACGCCGATTTCGAGAATGGCAAGATGGTCGGGCACGCTGATTTTAACATCAACAAAAAATTGGGCGATGACTTCATCGGTCGTTTTTTCAAAAAAGAAGTCAAGGCGGATTTTAGCAAAATATTGCCGAAGGGGCAACTGACTTTCGCTACCGTGATGGCACTCGACCTAGTGGGCATTGACAAGTTCCTCAGCGAGCGCCCGAACAACAAAAAATACGCTGACTTTGTGCTCAAAGACCTTGGCATAAAGCGCTCGGACCTCATTGACGCCCTGGGCGGCGACGTCATGGTGGCAGGCTTCGGTGCAAAAAGCATGAAAGACGCCAAACTCATGGTTGCCTTCAACCTAAAGAACGAGGCGAAGGCCCGTGAGATACTGCAAATAGCCGTTAAGGAGAAAAAATTGAAGGAAATCGAAAAGGACGTTTACTCCGTCATTTCGGTTGGCAACAAAGATTTCAACATCACGGTGAACAAGGGCATGGGCAAAATCCTGCTCAAAAACGGCATGCTCACCTTTTCCTCCGACAACGATTTGATGAACAAAATCAAGGCTGGCGAAACAGGCGGCGAGTACACCAACAAATTCAAATCCTTTGACAATCAGACTATTGCGGGCTGGTTCGACTTCGATGCCGTTCAAGATGTACTCGGCGGTGTGGAAAGCAACAACTTCAAGGAAATGAACTTCAAGGTGAACGGCAAAGGCGCCGATTTCATCCTCGAAACGAACGACCCCAACACTAATAGCTTGAATGCTTTCTTCCAAATGATGAACGAAGCGTACAAGAAAAGGGGGAAGATGCCGGAGGAAGCTTTGTAGAGGTATGGAGGTATGAGGTATGGAGGTATGAAGAGCTGAAGCAAGGGTCTGCATACCTCATACCTCCAAACCTCATACCTAAAAAGCCCGCTCACCGTTTCCGGTGGCGGGCTTTTTTTTGTAGCGAGAGGGAGGCTTGAACTCCCGACCTTGCGATTATGAATCGCACGCTCTAACCAGCTGAGCTACCTCGCCGTTTTGAGGGTTTGAGAGCTTGGGAGATTAAGGGTTTGAGAGGCGGTAGGGTCTGCACTTTTCAAACCCATAAATTCTCAATCTCTCAAATCCTTCCTCCGAAGCGGGCGCAAATATAGCGCAGATTGGTTCTTTTTTGTTCCCTTCTGGAAATATTTTTCTCCAATTGACCAAATTCCCTCTCGCTGACTGCCAACTGCAAACTGTCGAACTGCCAACTCATTTTAGGCGCCGCAGCCCCGCCTTAGCCTGTTGGTGCAACCCTGTCTTGTGGTCATCGGGCGACATGTCAAGGCAAAGGTTGAATGCTACACGGGCCTGTTTGGTGCGCCCCAGTTCCTCCAGGATATGCCCTTTTTCAAGTGCCGAGCGGCAAGCAAAATAGTAGGGACTGTCCCGCCCTTTGTCAATGGTGGTCTGGTAAAAATTCAACGCCTCCGCATACCTGCCCAGCTTGTGCGTGATTCGGCCCATGCGGTAGTTGTATTCAAGTTGATTCTTTTCGGAGAAGTAGTCGGAGGCCTTTTTTTCCTTTAGCACATCGTAGGCTCGTTGGAAGCGGCCACCATCGAAAAGCACCCTCGCTTTTAGCAATTCGACCGCCGGTACATCGCCCGACTTTGCCTCTGCATTGGCGCTGCGGTCACTTCCAACGATGGTGTAACCCTTTGATTTACAGAGGTTCATAAACTTTTTATAGCCCTGCGGGTCGCCGTGCAACAAGGCGTCCCAGGCCAGTTTTTGATAGCTGTCCTTGATGAAATTTCGCCCTTTGTAGTTGTCCACGTAGCGTTGAAGATAGGTGTTGGCATCTTTGTCGAGGCGCTGCAACTTGACCAAGCCGAGCATGTAATCGAGATAGTAAAATGGGTGAAACTCCTTGCCCGTCGGCCTTTTGAGCAAGATTTTGATGGCCTCGTCGCCCCGGTCGGTGCGCATGGCAACGTTGGCCATCACGAAGCAGGCAAGCGGATTTTCGGCAGGGTTCAGGTCGGCTTTGTTGATGATTTCCCAGGCTTCTTCGTTGTCGTTTTCGAGGTGCAACATCAAATAGGCGTAGTAAACGTAAATTTCGTTTTCATAAATGAAATCCTGCTTTTTGGCAAAACTCAGCACCTCTTCCAGCTCTGCTTTCCCCTGTTCCATCGAGCCTTCCATGCTACTCAGCCAATTCACCGTCCACTTGTAGTTGTCGGGGATCGTTCCCACGATGGCATGGAGGATGCCGAGGTCTTTTTTGTTGGGCATGAACTTCGGGAACAGTTTGGCATTGGCCGTGAGCAGCTTGAACGCCTTGTTGGTTTCAAAAAACGCCGTCGAATACTCCTCGAATTTCAGCCGGGCAAGCGCCCAGTGCAGCCGTATGTCTGCTTGCAGAAAAAGGTAATACGGCGACGATTTATCCCCTTCCTTTTCAATAATTTCCAACCGTTTGTCCTTGTTTTTTTCCAGTTTTTTGAACTCGGTCACTTCCTCGTTGATGTACACGTGAAAGAAGTCCAGGTAGTTTTCTACGTGCAAAATGAGCAGGTTGTCCGGGTCATTCCGGCGGATGGTGGCGAGGTCGGCCTCTGCTTCCACGAAGCGCAAGCTGAGGGTTTTGTCGTAGGCGGTGCGCAGGGCGGGCGTCCACTCAAAGCGCTTTTTGGCCATTGCTGGCGCAGTGATTTGAGTCAGAAAAAGGAAGATGAGTAGGGGTCGCACAGGCTTGAGTTTTTTGATTAGTTGGAACACGGATTAACACGGATTGGACACGGATTTCTATTCGGTAAATAATCCGTGTCCAATCCGTGTTAATCCGTGTTCCCTTCAAACACCACATCCATCGCATCACACATCATTTGCGCAGCGAAGTCCAAATCGCCCTCGGAATGCGCCGCCGAAACAAAGCCCACCTCGTAACCTGACGGCCCCAGGTAAACGCCCCGCTTGAGCAGTTCCCGGTGCAAAACCTTGAAATGAGACATGCTCCCAGCGTCAATTTCCTCGGCGCTGCGAATGGTTTCCTTGGAAAAAGCAATCCAGAAAATGGAGCCAACGGATGGGAAGCTGACTTTATAATCCTTTGACAAACAATGGTTTGTGATTTTTTGCAGAAACTTGTCAGTCTTGGCTTTCAGGTTTTCATAAAACCCCGGCTTGAGCAATTCCGTCAAAGCCGCCTTTCCAGCAGCCATCGCCACGGGGTTGCCAGAAAGCGTACCAGCTTGGTAAACCGGGCCATCCGGCGAGACTTTCGACATGATTTCGGCACTGGCACCGTAGGTCCCGACGGGCATACCTCCGCCGATGATTTTACCGTAAGTCACGATGTCCGGGGCGATGCCGTATAACCCAGCGGCTCCCTCGAAGCCGACCCGAAAGCCAGAAATCACCTCATCAAAAAGTAACAGGATGCCGAGCGACGTGCATCTGTCCCGAAGGGCAGCCAGGAACGCCTCAGCTTGCAGCAGCAGCCCGTTGTTGGCGGGTATCGGTTCGATGATGACGCAGGCGATGTCGGAACCATGCTGGCGCAGCGCCTCGTCCAGCGCCATCAGGTCATTCAACGGCACGACGATGGTCTCCGCCACAAACGCCGCTGGGATGCCCGCCGAAGTGCTCTCGCCGAAGGTCACGAGGCCAGAACCCGCCTTCACCAGCAGCGCATCCACGTGGCCGTGGTAGCAGCCCTCGAACTTCAGGATTTTGTTGCGCCCCGTGTAGCCCCTCGCCAGCCGAATGGCCGACATAACGGCCTCCGTGCCGCTACTCACGAACCTGATTTTTTCGATGAAACAGTTGTTGGAAAGTATCAGTTCGGCCAGTTCGTTCTCCAGTCGGGTAGGTGCGCCGAAGCTCGTTCCGTTGGCCGCAGCGGTTATAATCGCCTGATTTACAGCGGGATGCGCATGACCCAAAATCAGCGGCCCCCACGAGCAGCAGAAATCCACGAACACGTTGTCGTCTTCGTCGGTGAGGCGGCAGCCCTCACCTTTTTTGAAAAAAAGCGGTGTGCCCTCCACCGACTTGAAGGCCCTCACGGGCGAGTTGACCCCGCCGGGGAAATAGGTTTTGGCAGTCGCAAATAGTGCTTCGGAATTGGTGCGCTTGATGTCAGGCAGTGTTTTCATGCCGCAAAAGTAGCGCATCCGCCGCCCGTGCGTGTAAGCAGTTAGTAAAAATATTGCGGAGCAAAAAAGTGAAACCCTTACCTTTGAAATTATTTACGAATGACGATTTACGATTTACGATTGGGGACACTGCTGCAATCGTAAATGTCAGGGAACGGCCCTCCCAATCGTCAATCGTCAATCTAAAATCGTAAATCATTGGAAAGTCCTTTCGACAAAATAGAAGAAACCTTCGAGGTGGACCTGCCGGACAAGCAGAACCTCGACGATTTTATTGACTCGATTCTGCCACAAATCGGGCACCTCGGCGAAGACCTCCGGGAGCAGAAGTTCTACGTGGCACCCGGCGGCAAGCCCTGGCTCGAAATTCGGGACGACCCCGGCTTTCAGGAATCGGTGCTACACTTCTTCAACGAAGGCGGCGAGTACTTGCTGTCCGTGGACGGCAACGTGAGCAAGGGCCGCTGGCGCCTGCTCGATGGCACCAACAAAATGATTATCGAACAAGGCGGCGACAAAGGCCCTGGCCGCAGCGAACTGTACGAGCTTGCCTTCCTCAACAACTTCTTCTTCATCCTCCGCAAGCACGGCAACCAGCACAAGGGCAAGCGCTATTTTTTCATGGGTTACGAGGGGGCCGTGCGGGGCCTAAAATGGCGGGACTGCGTGGAACTGATGTACAACGAGTACCGCAGCCAGTGGGGGATGTTTCAGTATTTGGTCATTATCATCATTGTGATTGTGGTGATTGTGGTGCTGTTTTCGATGTGGTAGGGGTGCATTTTTCCAGAAAAAACCGAGCTTCACGGCGGATTGACGCAGTACATTTGTTTTAATGTCAGTGGAAGACTCAATGCTTATATCCAGAGCTAAAGGTCATTAAAATGAAACTATGAAAAGTGGAAAATGTAAACTTTGTGGAAATGTAAAATTACTTCTTAATGAATCTCATATTATCCCAGATTCCTTGTACAAATATGTATTCAATTTGGATCACAGTTTGATAAAATTTGAATCACATAAAAAGAATGAATACATACCAAATTATACTAGACATTTTAATGGAGAATACGAAGGTGGAATTTTATGCCAAAATTGTGACAATGTAATCTTAGGCCAAAATTTGGAATATTATGGCTCTAAAATATTTATTGAAAAAATTCTATGTAATAATTTAAAAAGTACAAAATATCAAAAGAACGAAGTTAAGTTTGACACTTTGAGTAAAATTGATTATCAAAAATTTAAAGTTTATTTGTTATCCATTTTATGGCGTATGAGTATCTGTAATCGAAGCTTTTTCCAAGATGTTGACCTTGGGATACATGAAAATAAGATAAGAAGAATGATTTTGAATGAATCCCCAGGGAAAGTTGAGGAATATCCTTTTGTTTTATTCGATTGCAATGATGAAGCATTAAATTTAAATGGATGCATTGCTGCACCTGTTAGGCTTCTTAATGATTCCATACCTTCTTATTCAGTTTTGATTGCTGGAATTATCATAATTTTCAAGTTAACTGAAAATGAGAGTGTCCCATCCATTTTGAAACATACACTAAAACCCAATGGTGAAATGGATATTATAAGGCTTGATAATAAAACCAGAATGGGATTTTTGGAAAATCATTTTCAAATTTCACAGCTAAGGTATGAATAAAGACTACCTAAACAATGTACTACTGTCAATACCAACCAAAAGCAAATCCGCTCAGAAGCCAGCACACGGGCGGTATTGGCAGCAGAGTTTATGCTATTAATTCATAAAACAACCAAAGCATAGAAATACAAAATTCCAAAAGGGTTTTTAATTTCAGTTATAGCACATCACACCAACTCCATCTCAATCTGCCTTTTCTGCAAGTTCGTTTGCAGTATCAGCACCTTCACATGGTCGCCCATCTTGAACACCCGGCCAGAGCGCATGCCCTTGGCCCGTAGGCGTCCATCGGCCACATCGAAGGGTTCGTTGAGGGAATCGAAACCGACCATACCTTCGCATTTGCTTTCCAGCAATTCCACGAAGATGCCCCGCTCTATGATGCCCGACACCAAGCCGTCGAAGACTTCGCCGACGTGCTTCTGCATGAACTCCACCTGCTTATACTTGATGCTTTCCCGCTCGGCTTCCATCGCCTTGCGCTCTTGCAGCGAGATGTGTTTGCACTGTTCCTGGAGCTTTGACTTGTCGGCTCGGAAAGTGTTTTCGCCCAGATTTTCAAACAGAATCCGGTGCGCCAGCACGTCCGAATAGCGGCGGATGGGCGAAGTAAAGTGCGAGTAAAAATCGAAGGCAAGGCCGTAGTGTCCAATGTTTTCGGTGGAATATTCTGCCTTGGCCATCGTGCGGATGGCGAGCGGCATCAGCAGTTTGAACGCCTCGTTTTCGTCGGCAGCCTCAGCCAGTCGGTTGAACGAAGCGGCGATTTCCTGTGGCGTGTTGATGCGCATTTGGAAGCCAAGTTCCTTCGCAAACAGCGACAGTTCCTTCACTTTTTCGTCATTCGGGTAGTCGTGGATACGGTAAACGAAGGGGATTTCCGCTTGGTTTTCCATTTTCTTGTTGATGAAAATGGCGACCTCCTTGTTGGCCAGCAGCATGAAATCTTCGATGAGCATGTGGGCATCCTTGCGGTCTTTCACATACACCTCCGTGGGCACGCCGTTGGCATCCAACCGGAAGCGCACCTCCTCGGTGTCGAAGTCAATTGCCCCGTTTTTGAAGCGTTCCTTGCGCAGTTTGTGGGCGATGCGGTTCAAGATTTTGAGTTCCTCCGCAAAATCGCCCTCAACTGTTTCCAATCCGGTTTGTGCCTGTTCGTAGCTGAACCGACGGTCGGAATGGATGATGGTTTTACCGAACCAACGGCTCACCACTTGGTCTTTTTCATTGAACTCAAACACAGCGGAAAACGTCAGTTTGTCCTCGTTTGGACGGAGAGAACAGAGGTTGTTGGAAAGGCGTTCCGGCAGCATCGGCAGTACCCGATCCACGAGGTAAACCGAGGTCGAGCGCTTGTAAGCCTCCTTGTCGAGTTCAGTGCCGGCATTCAGGTAGTGGGTCACGTCGGCGATGTGTACACCAACTTCGATGTTGCCGTTTTCGAGCACCCGGTAGCTGAGTGCATCGTCAAAATCCTTGGCATCTTCGGGGTCAATCGTAAAGGTGGTAATGTTCCGGAAGTCCCGCCGTTGCTGGATTTCTGCCTCAGAAATTATGTCTGAGATTGCCTCGGATTCCGTCACCACTTCCTCCGGGAAAACAAGCTGGAAGCCCTTCCCGATGAGGATGACTTTCATCTCCAAGTCACTGCCCTCGGCACCAAGTAGCGTGGTCACCACGCCCCTCGGATGCTGCGACGGGGACGTGTGCCACTTCGTTATTTTCACGATGACCCGGTCGCCATGCTCGGCTTCTTTCGTGTCTTCGAGGTCAACGTAGATGTCCATCGCCACCTGTGGGTTCGATGGCACGACGATAGCCTGTTTGCCCCGCAAGTGAATCGTCCCCACGAAAACATCACTGGCCCGTTCTATGATTTTCACCACCTCGCCTTCCGGCTTGCGGCGGCCACGGGGCGTCCAAACGGAGATTTCCACGAGATCGCCGTGCAGTGCCGAGCCGAGGCCCTTTGCGGAGACATACACGTCGTCTTCGTGGCCTTCGCACTCGATGTACGCAGCACCCGTGCGGGTCATGTCCACGTAGCCAGACATTGTTTTTTTCGGTAAAAAACTAGCAGGGGCTTGCTTCAACTTGAATTTGAAATCGCCAAGCGGCTTGAGGTAGCCTGCTTCGGTGAGCTTGCCCAGGGCGTGGACAACGGCATCTTTGCTGTTGCCGAGCTGGAGCTTGTTGGCGATTTGTTTGGGGTTGAACTGTTTCTTGGGGTTTTCCTTGAACAGTCGGAGCACTTCCCGCTGCAGCTCGCTGGCGGAGAATTTGCGCTCTTTTTTCATGAATTTTTTCTTATCCATTTCTAAAAAAAATGAGGTTATTGGTATCCTGACTCGGTGGGAAAAGCGGGAGTTCTTGTTTTAAGAAGCTGAAATTCAGCATGTTAGGTTTAAAGCAGAACACGGTTTTCGATGGCCAAAATTGGCAATTTTTTTCCTGAAACAGTTTACCGTGATGTAAAATAAATGATATTTTCAAAAGGTAGGCTCGAAACTTGGCAGGCTTGGTCTTTCTGGTATTCATTCGCCGTTAAAACAAGTTGGGCTGACAAAAGTTCCTTGCTCTAAAAAATTGGAAAGAATTACTTTTGGCGCAATCTACAATCGAACTTCATGAATAAACGCCTATACGTCGCCGCCACCAACCAACATGTTGGTAAAACCACCTGCACCCTTGGCCTTGTCGAAGCATTCCGTCAATCGGGCATCCGGGTCGGGTACTGTAAGCCCGTTGGCCAAGAAGCCATTGATATTGAGAACTTGCAGGTTGACAAGGACGCCCTGCTTTTTTCGACCATGATGCACTTCGACCTAGTGGCAAAAATCCACAGTCCCGTGATTTTGGGCAAGGGCGCAACGCAGGCTTTTTTGGACGACCCCAAGAAATTTCCCTATGCCCACAACATCAAGGCGGCCAGCAAATTCCTCGAAAAACAGTACGAAATGGTGGTGTATGAAGGCACTGGACACCCCGGCGTGGGCAGCGTGGTGGGCCTCAGCAATGCGGATGTTGCGGCATTGATTGGCGCTCCAGTGATATTGATTGTCGAGGGTGGGGTAGGGTACACCATTGACCGATTGAACCTTTGCCTGGCACTGTTTCGGGAGCAAAAAGTGCCCATTGCCGGGGTCATTATCAACAAGGTTTTGCCCGATAAAATTGATAAAGTGAATCACTATGTTGGGCTGAAATTGGCCGAGTGGGGCATCCCGCTACTCGGCGTATTACCCTATGAAAAAACCTTGCTTTATCCATTGCTTTCGACCATTTCCATCGCCATCAACGGGAGGGTGCTCTTCAACCCCAATAGCCTGAATGTCTTAGTGGAAAATGTGGTGGCGGCTTCACTGATGGGGAGCCATAATTTTGAAGAGGACAGGGGCGTACTGCTAGTGGTCAGTAAGAACCGCCTGAATGAATCGCTGTTGGGCATTCAACGTTTGAGTAAGCAAAAAGGGATGGAAAAATCGCCGCTTGTGGGCATCATCATCACGGGTGACGGAAAGCAATTGCACCATATTGACGACTTCCATCACGAGCAGTATGTCATAGACCACCAGATTCCAATCATTACCACGCCGCTCGACACTTACGGAACGGCAGTAAAAATCAGCCACTTGGAAGTAAAAATAAACGTGCAGACGCTAGGAAAGGCCCGCAAGGCCATTGAACTGGTGCGGGACAATTTGGACCTGTCGAAGATAAAATGGTGATTGGCGAACTGTGAATTGTGATCTGTGAATAACGTGACGTTTACAGTTCACAATTCATAGTTCACAGTTAAAAAAGCACTTCTTTAATTTCTTCCACGGAAATATCCAAGTGAGAGGCGTCGAGAATGCACTCGCCATTTTTTATCACCAAAATCTGTGGGGACTCGTGAAACACCTCGAATCGGGAGGCGATTTCATTGGAAATATTGCGGTAACTAATCAAGTCGAGGTAGAAAGGCTCAATTTGGGAAGTGGGTAAATCCCAACTTCCTTCCAATCGGTGTTGCGCCATATAACTAATGCTGCAACGGGTACTGTGCTTGAAGATAAGGCAGGGAACTTGATAAGAACGCTCAACGATGGAGTCAATTTCGGAAGTAGAGGTCAGCTGATTCCAGGTCATGCTCAAATTTGTTGTTTGACGGCTGCCAGCATAGGCAGCCGTCAACTAACAAATATTTATTTCACAAGTTGAACAACCGTCTTAATTGCTTTGAAATTGTTCGGGCATCCGTAGCCTTTGTTACAGGAGGCAAAGGAGGAGGCCAAGATGGCAAATGCAGCTAGTATTAGGAACTGCTTTAGGGTGCTTTTTTTCATTGTAAAATGATTTTGGATATGTTATAAAAGTGGGTTTCCGAAAACTTTCCTGCTTAACGTGGAAAAGTGGGGAGTTATTTCGGTTGGCCCAGTTAATTTTGCTGCAAAAATAACGGATTTCCAGGTGGAAGGTTCGATGAATGTGGAAACAACGGTTTTTTAATAAAAAAAAACAGACTCCGCAAATCAAACAAGTTGCCTGTTCATCTAACCTCTGATTTTTTCATGCGAATTCACTTGATAGCGATGGGTGGGGCGGTCATGCACAATCTTGCCCTCGCCTTGCAAAAAAACGGCCATTTTGTAACCGGCTCCGATGATGAGATATACAACCCTGCCAAGGATAGGTTGCAGAATGCTGGTTTGCTGCCGCAAAAATTTGGCTGGTTTCCCGAAAAGATCACGCCCGACCTCGATTTTGTCATCCTCGGAATGCATGCCCGAGCCGACAACCCAGAACTTCAAAAGGCCCTTGAAATGGGCACGAAAGTCTATTCCTTCCCAGAATTCATTTACCAACACGCCAAGGACAAAAAACGGGTGGTTGTGGCGGGCAGCCACGGCAAAACGACCACGACCTCGATGATAATGCACGTGCTGCGCCATGCGGGGCTGGCTTTCGACTACCTCGTGGGAGCACAGTTGGAGGGTTTCGAGACGATGGTGCAACTGAGCGATGCGCCCATCATGGTCATCGAAGGGGACGAGTACCTATCTTCCCCGATTGACCGTAGGCCAAAGTTCCTGCACTACCGCCCGCACATCGGCATCATCACTGGCGTGGCATGGGACCATATCAACGTTTTTCCGACTTACGAGGAGTACTGCAACCAGTTTGCACTGATGCTGGAAAACATGGAGCCGGAGGCGAATCTTTATTATTATGAACCCGACAACGATTTGTCGAACCTTGTAAAGCGTTCAACATCAAATATTTACGCTACGCCCTACCAAGCACTCCCGCATCGGGTCAGCGGTGGGAAAACGTTTGCCGAGCGCTACAAGCGTGGCTTGATGGAACTTCAAGTTTTTGGCAACCACAACCTCGCCAACCTTGCGGCAGCCTACCATGTTTGCCTCGAATTAGGGGTGAGCGAAGACCAGTTTTGGGAAGCGGCACAGTCTTTCAAGGGAGCCGCCAAGCGTTTGCAGCCGTTGGTTTCGGGTGCAGGTTTTTCAGCATGGCTCGACTTCGCCCATGCGCCCTCCAAGGCCAAGGCGACGGTGGAAGCCGTGCGAGGTATCCAGCCTGAAAGGAAATTGGTGGCCTGCCTGGAACTGCACACATTCAGCAGCTTGGACAAGGCGTTTCTGCCGCTTTATGCCAAAACGCTTGCGCCAGCCGATGTTGCCTGCGTTTTTTACAGCCCGCATACGCTGGAAATGAAGAAAATGCCCCCAATTTCCGCTGCGGAAATCAGCGTTGCATTCGATCATCCTAACCTCCACATTTTTACAGAACGGGCTGATTTAGAGGCATTTATAAAAAAGCAAAACTTGGAGAACACAAACCTATTGATGATGAGTTCAGGTAATTTCGGGGGGATGGCGATTCAGGAATTTGTCCAAAATTTGAATTTGTGAATTTAAACGCTTTCTTTTCTTGAATAAAAGGCAACATTTGCCAAAAATCGTTACTAAAAATGAAAGAGGCAGCACCTGCAAGTTTCAAGAAAATACTCGTAGCAAACCGGGGCGAAATCGCCATTCGGGTGTTTCGGGCAGCCACAGAGCTGGGCATCCGCACCGTGGCAGTTTATACCTACGAAGACCGCTTCTCGCTGCACCGCCTCAAGGCCGACGAAGCCTACCAAATCGGGGCGGACAACGACCCGCTGAAACCCTACCTCAACATTGACGAAATTCTGCGGGTAGCCAAGAAACATGGTGTGGATGCTATCCATCCCGGCTACGGTTTTTTATCTGAAAACGTGGAGTTTGCGAAACGATGCGCCAAGGTGGGCATTACCTTCATCGGCCCCCGCCCGTCGGTGATGGAAGCGCTCGGTGATAAAGTGCGAGCCAAACAGGTGGCTGAAAAAGCGGGCGTTCCTATGATTCCCGGCAGCGCCGATTTCCAATCGGTGGGGGAAGTGGCTGGCTGGGCAACCAAAATCGGCTATCCGGTCATCCTGAAGGCAGCTTCTGGTGGCGGTGGTAGGGGCATGAGGGTCTGCCGGACGGAAGAGGAACTGCTCAAAAACTACCCAGAAGCCAAAAAAGAAGCAGGCAACGCCTTCGGCGACGACACGGTTTTTTTGGAAAAATTCATCGAAAACCCCAAGCATATCGAGGTGCAGTTGTTGGGGGACAACAACGGTCGCATCGTCCACCTGTTTGAGCGGGATTGTTCGGTGCAGCGCCGCTTTCAGAAGGTGGTGGAAATCGCTCCGTCGATTAATTTGCGCAATGAAACCCGCCAAAAACTCTACGACTACGCTCTTAAAATTGGCCACTCCGTGCGGTACAATAATGCCGGAACGGTCGAGTTCCTGCTGGATGCCGATGAAAACGTCTATTTCATAGAGGTGAACCCACGGGTGCAGGTGGAGCACACAGTGACGGAGGAGGTGACGGGCATTGACATCGTGCGGTCGCAAATCCTTATTGCCGAAGGCCACGGCTTGAACGATGCCAAGCTGCGCATCGGCCACCAAAAAGACGTGGAATGCCACGGGTTTGCTGTGCAGTGCCGCATCACCACCGAGCGCCCTGCCGAGAACTTCAAGCCGGACTACGGCACCATCATCGCCTACCGAAGCCCGGCTGGTTTTGGCATCCGGTTGGACGGCGGCAATGCTTACGCTGGTTCGCAGATTTCGCCGTACTTCGACTCGATGCTGGTGAAGGTGACGGCTTGGGGGCGCACTTTCCAGGGGGCTTGCGAGCGGTTGTTTCGGGCGCTGCTGGAGTTCCGGGTGCGGGGCGTGGAGACGAACATCGGTTTCCTCGAAAACCTGGTCAAGAACAGCGACTTCATAGCGGGCAAGGCGACCGTCAACTTCATTGCGGAACACCCCGAACTGCTCGTTATGCCAGTGCGGAAGGACCGCGGCACGAAGATTTTGCGCTACCTCGCCGAGACGATAGTGAACGGTAACCCCGATGTGACGTTCATTGACGGGAACAAAAAATTGCGCAAGCCGCAAATACCTGATGTTGCTCCGCAAAAAACAGCCAGTGGCTGGCTACCCGGTACAAAGCAAAAATTAGATAAGCTAGGGCCTGAAAAATTTGCCGGATGGCTGAAAAACCAGCGGCAAATCCATTTCACCGACACCACTTTTCGAGATGCACACCAGTCGCTGCTGGCTACAAGGGTTCGTACGCACGACATGATGCACGTGGCTGAAAAATTTGCGCAAGCGCACGGCCACGAGCTTTTCAGCATGGAGGTTTGGGGCGGTGCGACGTTCGACGTGGCGCTGCGATTTCTGCACGAATGTCCCTGGCGGAGGCTCGAATTGCTGCGGGAGGCCATCCCAAACACGCTGTTGCAGATGCTGCTGCGTGGCACAAACGCCGTCGGCTACACCGCCTATCCGAACAATTTGGTGGAAAAATTCATCGAGCAAGCCGCCAAAACTGGCATTGACATATTCCGGATTTTCGACAGTTTGAACTATGTTTCGTCCATGCTCACGAGCATCCGCACGGTTCGGGAACGCACGAACGTGATTGCAGAGGCCTGTATTTGCTATACTTCCGACATTTTTGATGAGAAAAGGCCGAAGTACCACCTGCCGTACTACCTCGACCTTGCCCGACGGCTGGAGGATGCCGGGGTACATATCCTTGCCATCAAGGACATGGCGGGGCTACTGAAACCGCAGGCTGCCCGGACGCTCATTGTGGAACTTAAAAAGCACATCGAAATCCCGATACACCTGCATACTCACGACACGGCGGGAATTCAGGCGGCTACTTACCTGACGGCCATCGAGGCTGGGGTGGATGTGGTGGATGTGGCGTTGGCAAGCATGTCCGGCCTCACTTCGCAGCCCAATTTCAACTCGATGGTAGCGGCGCTCGATGGCCATCGTCGTGAAAACAAGATGAATCTGCACAGCCTGAACCAGTTTTCCAACTATTGGGAGGCAGTGCGGGAAATGTACTACCCCTTCGAGGGTGAACTGCGTGCTGGCACAGCAGAGGTTTACGACCACGAGATTCCCGGCGGGCAGTACACCAACTTGCGGCCACAGGCGAGGTCGCTTGGCTTAGAGCACAAGTTTGACCAAATAAAAGAAAACTACCGTCAGGCTAACCTGCTGCTCGGCGACATCGTGAAGGTGACGCCCAGCTCCAAAGTGGTGGGCGACTTGGCCATGTTCATGACTGCCAACGATATCAGCCCAGCGGACGTGCTGGAGCGGGGCGACGCACTTGCCTTCCCCGACAGCGTGAAGTCGTTAGTGCGGGGTGAGCTTGGGCAGGTGGAGGGCGGCTTCCCACCGAGGATTGTGGAAGTAGTGCTGAAGGGCGAAGCGCAACTGACGGGCGACGCCAACGAGCATTTGCCAGCAGTGGATTTTGAGAATGAGCAAAAGGCGTTTGCAGAAAAATTCGGGAACAATTACCAGTTGAACGACTTTTTGTCGTACAAACTTTACCCGAAGGTATTTGAGGATTACCATGCGCACTTGGAGGAGTTCGGGGACGTGGGGCGGCTGCCGTCGCAGGTGTTTTTTTACGGCCTTCGGCCAAACGAGGAGGTGCTCATCGAAATTGCCGAAGGCAAAACACTGCTGATCACATTCCAAAACATGACGGAGCCAGACATCGAGGGCAATCGTTTGATTTTTTTCCGGTACAATGGGACAGCCCGCTCGCTGAAAGTGAAGGACAAAAGTGTGAAATCCACTGTGGTGCTCAATAAAAAGGCAGAGGGGCCAGCCGAGGTTGGGGCGCCATTGCAGGGAAGTCTAGGCAGTATTTTGGTGAAGGAAGGCGATATGGTGAAGCAAAACCAACCACTTTTCACCATCGAGGCCATGAAAATGGAGAGCACGGTAGCTGCGCCAATGGCAGGTTTGGTTAAGAAAATTTTCCTGCCTGAAAAAACTTTGGTACACCAAGGTGACGCTGTGATAGAGCTGGCATGATATTTTTTATTCATTTTAATTATTCATAAATTCAATTCAAAAATCTTCAATCAATGAAAAATCTGAGTTTCTATTTTTTGGCAACCATAATTGTTGCCAGCTTGGCTGCTTGTGGTAGTGATTCCAGCTGCTCGATGGAGGGCGAATGGAAGGTCAAATCGGCAGAAGTATCGTCTGACAAACTGGACAAATCCGTTTTGGACATGGCAAAAGAGATGATGTTGAAAACGACTTACAGCTTCACGGCTGACAGCGTGACCATCAAATCAGGCGGACCTAGTGGAGTTTTTCATGGCTCGTACGCTGTGGATGCCACTGGCCAAACCCTTTCCTGGGCCACGATAGGAGCGACAAATGGCGCTGCTTACAGCGACAACATGAAAATTTTGAACTGTAGTGGCAGCGAGGTTACCATCGTAAAGCGCAACCCTGCTGACACCACACAGGCGGCTTTGACCTCTTCCACGATTGTTTTGGAGAAGGCAAATTGAAATTTATTCACTGAGGTAAAAAGGCTGCCAAGAAATTTCTGGCAGTCTTTTTTTTGCAAAATTCATCTCAAGTCGTTGTGAAAAAGTGTTTTACAGATAAATTTATTTTGCGCTTTCTTGTTTTTTAAGGTTGCATACTGGCCTTACTGTTGGCCTGTTTAAAATTTTAGCATAGTTCTTGCCATCCACAAGAAATAAAAATGCACGAGCTATGTCGAACCTCATACGGATTCTCCTATTCGTGCCCCCCATGTTTCTGTTTGTTTTCCCTGCGTTTGCACAATTAAGCGGAACAATCGAACAAAACCCTAGTAACAGTTCCTACACTGTTTCAGTAATACCTACCGTTACCTGGATGCCACCTTCGAGTATCACCAGTGGTGCTGGCATCTCACTAAAAGCTGCTACGGGTAAGCTTCAACTGTCAAATTTTCAGACCATTACAGGGCAGTGGGCATCCACGGGTGTATTTGTCTCTCCAACTGAAGCGCCCGGGTATGATTATTTTACTTTTGGTTTGTTGCAGCCTATTTCCAATGCCACCTATGCCAATGGCGTGCAAATGCCAATGTTTTCCTTTAAGAACAGCCTCGGTTGTACGGCGGTCGAAATCATTGACAATCAGACTGACCCGCTGAACCTGCCCAACAATTCCATCAATATTAGTGTGGACAATTATTTTAGCGTGATTGGCGCTGGCAATGGCGTGAATGCCTATTCAGGCAATTCCACCGCAGATTTCGTTGCTTGTCCGCCGCTTGCGTTCTCTGCGACTCCGGCCAGTGATACAGTACCCTGCCACGGTGATGCGACCATTATTTCCGTCGTGGTTTCTGGTGGCACGGAGCCTTACACCGTAAATTGGTTAAACCAGACGACAAACATCTCTGGTTCAAGTCAAATAGTTGTCTTTGAAGGCAGCTATGATTTCCCCAACATGACTGCTGGGGATTATATTTTTACCATTGTTGACAACTTGGGTAGCACCAGCGCCACAAACGTGGTGGTGGTGGAGCCAGCGGTTGCGCTCCATATCGAAATGTTGGGTTTGGACATACCCTGTGAAGGCAACATGGATGGTGAGGCCCAAGTTTTTAAGGCTTATGGCGGGACAATTGCTGGAAACTACTACTATAATTGGGAGGGGTTCCCCGCTGAGACCGACTCAATCCTTTCTTCAATTACCAACGGGACCTACAACGTGACCGTTTCGGATGACAATGGGTGTACCGTAACAGGTTCAGCTACCGTGAATGCAGCTGGGTACATGATTTTTTCACAAACCGTAGTCAAAGATGTCTCATGCAATGGTGTCGAGAATGGCTTGATTGACTTGTACCCACTTAGCCCATCAGGTGGTCAAGTTTTCGATTTCAATTGGTCAAGCAATGCAAATGCCAGCAATTCTTCAGCGGCATGGCAATTGCCTTATGGTACGTACTCCGTAACAGTCACTGATGTCGAATTTGGTTGTGTGGGAGAAGCCTCTTTCACAATCGCTGAACCTCCTGCAATCGAAATAGATTATCGTTTGACGGAGCCAAAATGCTTCGGTGAAAAAGGCCTTCTCGAAATAATCGGCATTTCAAATGCACAAGGTGGTTGGGAAGCTGAAATCATTGGAGGTGAAAGTGTTGCAGATGGTTCCAAATTTCAATTGGAACCCGGTATGCCAATGCGCCTGGTGGTGGAAGATGGCAAAGGCTGCACGGCTTCGGAAGATTTTATCGTGGCTGCCAAACAAGAGTTGAAGCTTGAAATTGGCGAAAGCCATGACATCAAATACGGCGAAGAAATTAGGTTTGAAACAGCCTATTTTCCTTTTGAAAACGTATTTTTTGAATGGACGCCAGCGGATGGCCTGAGCTGTACCGATTGCCCTGACCCAGTGGCAACGCCTACTGAAAATACTACCTATACTTTGCAAATGACAGATACTGCGGGCTGTACCATTGACGATTTTGTCAATATTGCGGTCCGTAAATCAAGGGACATTTTTATCCCGAACGCTTTCAGCCCCAACCATGACGGCATCAACGACTCATTTTACCCGTATGGTGGATTTGAGATTGTGGCCATCCATTCCATGCAGGTGTTTGATCGCTGGGGGGGCCTCATGTTCGAAGCAAAAGAGCAATTCCTGCCGAATGATACAAATGCCGGATGGATCGGCATCACAAAAAACAAGCCCGCTGATCCGGGTACCTACCTGTACACTATGAACGTTGAATTTATTGATGGTGAAATTATCATGTTCTCAGGTGAAGTAAACCTGATGAAATGATGTGAATCCAAATTTTAATGATTTTAAGAACGGCTTCAATGTCGTCAGGCGATTGGAAAGTTCCCAATTTCAGGGCATTCAAACCGCTTGATTTCGAAGGTGGCCAAGTTTGGCCTTGTTTTTGAAAATCCGCTAGTAATCAACGTTTTATAAAAAATTCCCCCGGTTTATTCTCCCCCCTGTAACTGGTCGTGGTTTCGCTGGATGATGGCGTTTTGCCGGTTTGATTGCCTTGTAATTCTCTCTGTCATTTTTCAGTGCAAACTGTTTTTCGTGAAGCTAATCACTCATTTATCATGAAACCTCAGCTTACACTTGTAGCTTTATTCCTCTTTTTTGGCACACTTACCGCACAGGTCAAGTTTAAAGTCAAGCTCCTTTCCGACAACCAGACGTATCAGGTGCTCTTCAAACCTGAGACCAACTGGGCTAATCCACTCAGCACCACAACCGCAGGTCAAGTTACCATGCGAGTGCCTGTTGGCGGTTTTGCACCTGGTACCATTACCAATATCAAGGGTGTCTGGAAGCTCATCAGCACGGTAGCCTCGCCGATAGAAGCACCCGGCTTTGTTTACTATATTTATGGTTTGGACGCACCCATTCCGGGCAGCCAGATAACCTACACCAGCGGTGTGGAAATTCCCATGTTCAGCTACAAGAACTCGGGAAGCTGCACTGGCCCTGTTGAAATCATCAACAATGACACCGATCCATTCTTGGAGCCAAACTCCCAGAACCTTGGCATAAAAAATTACCTCACGGTACTTGGTGCAGGCCAGGGGGTGGATGCGTATATTGGCAATTACACATCGTTCGATGCCGATTGTACGCCAATTAGCAACTGTGGCATCGAGGTGTTTGACGTGGCGCTGGTTTCTCCTTCTGGTTGCGGCGTGGCTGATGGCAGCATCACGATTGACGCTACAAACAGCAACGGTTTTCCCATGCAATACTCCATCACCTACGGCACACCGCAGGTCGTTTGGCAGAACACTCCCGTATTCTCCAACCTTGCCGCTGGCAATACTTTCTACGTTGCTGTTAGGGACATTATTGGTATTTGCATCGTGGAGGTTGGTGAGTTTGAACTCAACGGCCCACTCGCCGCCATTGTCCAAAGCGTGGACCTGACCAACCCCGATTGTGGGGGTACGAACGGCAGCATTACCATCAATGCCATCAGTGCAAACGGGGGTGTCCTGGAGTATTCCATGAACTCAAATGGTCCTTGGCAACTTTCCAACACTTTCAGTGGCCTTGTTGAGGGTATTTATCCCATCTATGTCCGCGACATCACGAACAATTGCCAAAACCCGGTTGGCGTCTATACGCTTACAGGTTGCGTGCCACCTAGTTGCATATTGACCTACGACATGAACGACCTTGGCAATGGAAAATATGAGGTCAACATGATTACAGATACGACTTGGAACGCTCCTTTGAATAAAACTTCCAATTTACAAGTAACTATTAAGGTGCCGACTGGCGGTTTTCAGGCTGCAAATGTAGTTGACCAAATCCCAGGTGTTGATTTTGGAATAAGCGAAGTTGTTATAGCACCGATAGAGGATCCTTTGCACGATTATATTACAATTGGCTTACTTTCATATTCTGATTCAATACCGTATGTAGATGGCAACACGGTTCACCTTTTTACCTTCGAAAATACAGGTACTTGCACGGGTGACAGCATTCGGTTCATGCTCGACGATGACCCGTTCACTGCGCCAAATAGCCAAAACAGCACAGCAGGCCAGTACATCTCTGTACTGGGTTACGGAGCAGCGGATGCTCCAATTTGCCTTGCCAAAAGCGCCGTCATCTGCGATGCTGTGCCGCCAGCGCCGCCAAGCTGTTTGATTACTTATGAACTTGAAGAACTACCTGGCGATGTTATTCAAGTTTCTGTCATCGCTGATACGACTTGGACTGGTGTTTTGAGCCAAACAAGTTCTGCTCAGATTGTGGTTAAAGTGCCAACCGGAGGTTTTCAGGTCGGCAGCTTGACCAGCTTGGTGGGCGACTGGGCAGTTGGCGGCATTGACGTTGCGCCAGTGGAAGAACCCACCAGTGACTACATCTCGTTTCAACTCGCCACAGCAGGCTTCTTGAACGTGTATCAACAGGGCGTGAAAGTCCCCATTTTCTCTTTCAAAAATGACGGCTCTTGTCAAGGTGGACAGGTGTATTTGATGCCAAATGACGACCCATTCCTTCCACCAAACAGCTTGAACTCCAATGTCAGCCAGTACATCGCTCCGCTGGGTTCGCAAGGTGAGCCAATCACCATTTGCCTCTCCAACCTGCCAGCCGATGACTGCTCCGACGACCCATGTGCCACGCTTGCACCTGCCTTTACGGCACCAGATGCCTGCGAAAGTGATGCCTTGGACTTTACAAACACATCTACTTCAACCGAAACCATAACTTCCTGGAGTTGGGATTTTGGAGACAACAGTGCTTTAGTTTCCAGCCAATCTCCTTCTCACACGTATTCTTCCTCCGGGAATTTTGAGGTTTCATTGACGGTGACGACCCAGAGCGGTTGCTCTGCAACTTTCATGGATTTCGTCACCGTTTTTCCATCTCCCGGCGATGCCCCGGTCAGCAGCTACAACATCTGCGACGGCCTGGCCGTGACCCTGGAGACGCCGGACAACATCACCTCCGCCGTGTGGAGTCCGCTCACTGGCCTGGACGTTACCGACCCGTTCAACCCAATTGCCAGCCCAAACACGACAACGATTTATACGCTGACTGCGACCAACACTTATGGTTGCGTGAACACCAGCCAGGTAACCGTGAATGTTGTAAACAAGCCCGTGCTGAACAACGTGGTCGTTTCGCCGATTTCCGATTGTAACGAATCGGACGCCAGCATCGAAATCAATGCCTCCGGTGTAAGCGCCATCGAGTATGGCCTGGACAGCGGCAGTGGCATCGTATGGCAAAGCGGTAGCACTTTTGCAAACCTTGTAGCTGGCTCGTACAATGTTTATGTAAGAAATGCAGACGGCTTTTGCCCTGCGGCTTACCTGAACAACCCAATTGTGATTGCGGCACCAGTTGGCCCAACCATCATCAGTGTAGCTGCTGTTCAGCCGAACAATTGCTCCGGCGACGGCATCATCACCATCACCGCCATTGGCGGCACTGATCCGTTGCAGTACAGCATTGGCAATGGTTTTCAAAGCAGCAACGTGTTCACTGGCCTCGGTGCTGGCACTTACAACATCGTGGTGACCAATGCTGATGGCACTTGCGTCGCCACGGACGGGCCCGTTGTTTTCACACAACCCACACCGCCCACGATAGTCACGCCTATTGCCAACCAAAACCTTTGCGTTGGTTCAAGCACGAACATTACCGTACAACTCAGCGCCAGCATTGGCAGCTACACCATCACTGGCACGGGCATCCATTCCGGCGAAGCCGTGAACGGCAACACGCTGACCTTTGTGGCTAGTGCCAATGCCCTTGGTTCGACCACCTACAATGTCACCCTCAGCGAGGCGAACGGTTGCTCCGCAACGACTTCCTTCAACTTGACCGCCGTTGCAGTTCCAACTGCCTCTTTCACGGTTTCGCCCGTGATTTGTACGAATGGCGAGGTCGTGCTGCACTTCGACGGCACTGCCAACCTGAATGCCCAGCTCACTTGGTCACTTGCTGGTGGCCAAATCGTGGATGCCAGTACGCAAAACAACACTTCGCAAGCCAATTCTACAATGGTAGTGAAATGGGCAACTGCTGGCACAAAATTCATCACCCTGGCCGTTAACAACGGTGGTTGCACGGTCTCCACCTTTCAGTCCATCACCGTAGCCGATTTTAACCCGGGCGCTACTTTCGCAGTGACCAATGCAAGCTGCGGCTTGAGCAATGGTGCCATCAACCTCAGCCTCACAGGCTCCGGTTACAACTATGCTTGGAGCAACCAAAGTGCCACTCAGGACATCGCAAACCTCAGTGCTGGCACGTACAACGTGACCATTTCAGAGCCAGTTTCTCAGTGCCAGACAACCGCTTCGGCAACCGTCATTGGCTCTCCTGTCATCAACATCAGCAACGTTTCTACCATCCCAGCCACGGACTGTACAGGTGCAAACGGCGACGGCAGCCTCACCGTTACGCTTTCTGGTGGCACAGCGCCTTTCACCTACTCGCTTTCTGGCCAAACACCAGTGAGCAGTGCTCTTACTTTGATTACTTTCAACAACCTCGCAGCAGGTGCTTACACGATAACCGTGAGTGATGCGGTGGGCTGCACCAAGGCGCAAACAGTTACAATAAATGCTGTTTCCAGCCAATTGACCGTAGGTGTTACAGTGGTTGACGCAGGCTGTACGACCGACAACGGCAGCATCACCGCTACCGTAAGCGGGGGACAAGCTGCTTACACTTACAGCCTTTATGAAAACAACCAATTGGTGGGTTCGAACCTGCCAGTTATTGGTTCAACGATTACGTTGAGCAGCCTTGCGCCTGGCTCCTTCCTGGTTCTTTTTGAGGACAACATCGGCTGCGTAGCAGCAGGCGTGGGCGTGGTTGAGCGGACAGCTGGTGTGTTTCCGGCCACTGCCACTACTACGCCCGCAAGCTGCGGCTCTAGCAACGGGGCAATTTCCTTGGCAGGTGTGCCAGTTGACGCCACCCTAGTTTGGAGCCCTTCGGGCAATGGCAATCCACTGACTGGCTTGACCGCTGGCGTTTACACTGCCACTATTACGGAGATAAATGGTTGTTCATCAACGCAATCCTTCGTCGTTTCCACCACAGGTGGACAGGTGGTGGACATTGATACCATTTCCAATGCAAGCTGCGGCCTTGCCAACGGCAGCATAACCTTTACGGTCACGGGCGGCAACCAATACAGCTACAATTTGCTGGGCACGAGCATTTCAGGCTTTGGCACACCGAACAATCCAGAATCTACTCTCCCGATTGTTGCCGAAGGTGCTTATGTGCTTGAAATAACCGACTTGCTTCAGCCGACTTGCAAGGTTTATGAAGTAGTGGTGGTACCTGGTGGCGATGCGCTGACAACCAATTCCACCGTGCAATTGTCCACTGGCTGTGGCAACCACAATGGCAGTATTTGCATTGAAATCACAGGTGGTGCGATGCCCTACTCGGTAGTTGCTTCGGCAGGAAACATCCAGCCTGGAAGCGCCCCAAATTTGTTCTGCATAAATGGACTTTATGAAGGCATCGTGACGGTAACCATTACAGACAACAACGGCTGCGAAAAGATTTTCACTCAAGACATGGGCGATTTCACCGAGCCAGAAATCACGGTGGACAGCATACAAATCACCAACCCGACTTGTCCTGGAGATTCAGGGGCAATCGTTTCATTGTCCACTTCTTCCTACATGATTTTCAATAGTGCCAATGGCTTATTCTTGGGCAATACGCCTGTGACGGCCGTGCCACCTGGCACTTACACACTTACGCTGACGCAAAACGGCTGCACCGATTCGCTGGTGAATGTGGTGGTTGATGGCCCGGACGTTTGGGCTGTCGTTTCAACCATTGTTGCGCAGGAGTGTGACACCCTGGGTTCGATTGCGCTAGCCATCTCAGGTGCTACCGGACCATACGCTGTAACATGGAGCAGTGGTCCAACGACTGCTTCCATTTCAAACTTGTTGGCTGCTTCCTACACGGCCACCATCGTTGATGCCAACAATTGCCAGACAATTTCGGAAAACGTGGTGGCTTACGATTGTGCCGACCCATGCCAAGGTGAAGAATTGTTCTATATTGATACGCTCTTTATTCAGCTAACTGCAGCACTTACCGAGGTCTGTCTGCCAACTGATGAGACGAACCTGGAGGACTACGATTTGGTGCTGAACGATGAACTGTATGAGCGTACAATCGGCGATTGCGGAGCATCAACCAACTTCTACGACGGCTTCGATGTACTGCCGACACCTGGCCTGTACACCTTGGTGGAATGGACTTATGGCTCAGGTTTCCAGTTCCAAGATTTTGAGGAATTGGTGGTGCAGATGAACAGCCTCGACCAATTGGGCAACTGGGTACTTGATGGAGGTACGATTTTAGGAGGAGTAGCAGGTGTTGCTTACGGTAACATGAAAATCAGGCACGATGCCAGTGGGTCATCCTTGGATTTGCCGCCGAGCAAACTGACCGTACCGCACCCGACCATCCTGCTCGACAACCATAACCAAGTGCAGATGCTGGTGGCCATTAGTCCTGCTGGCTGCTTGGATACCTTGTTCATCAACTTGGGGCAACCCGACCAGCCTACCACTGACACCATTCAGGTAGAAGTGACTGAGGGTGAAACAGAGACGGTTTGCATCCCAGTGGATGAACTTTTTGGAAGTATCGAGTTCCTCAACAACGAGTGTATTTCTTTCACCAATAACGCCCAAGTGAACTCAACTGGAACCGCTTGTGTGGATGTGGTTGGCCTTGACGAAGGGCCAGACGAGGCTTGCATCGTAATTTGCGATGACCTCGGCTTCTGCGACACCACAATCCTGCTCATCAACGTGATTGACGGCAGTACGGAAATCGAAATCTTCACTGGGTTCAGTCCAAACGGGGACGGTATCAACGATGTGTTCAGAATCAAAAACATTGATAAGTACCCGAACAACGACCTGAAAATCTACAACCGTTGGGGCAAAAGCGTTTACAACGTGAAAAGATACAACAACGGTTGGAATGCCGAATACCGCAACACCAAGCTACCGGATGGCTCTTATTTCTACTTCCTGAACGTGGAAGTGGATGGAGTGATGAAGGAGTACACTGGATTTGTGGAGGTGAGAAGATAATTTGCACGACAACATCCAAACAAGAATTTAATTACCACACACCTAAAAAACAGGGCTGCAAAGCGGAAACGCTTGCAGCCCTTGTTTTTATTGAAAAAACCAACATAGGTTCGGTTCCAAAACCCTGTTGATTGCACACAGAATAATTCATTGAAAATCAGGGGCGTAGCCCCGGCCCCGTTTGTAGCAGTCAGTTGA
Source organism: uncultured Saprospiraceae bacterium (assembly GCA_964508135.1). Taxonomy (GTDB): domain Bacteria; phylum Bacteroidota; class Bacteroidia; order Chitinophagales; family Saprospiraceae; genus UBA6168. Next base: position 10,015 of record CAZDSU010000027.1, on the reverse strand, counting down.
AAAGGACACCAAAGGGGCGTAGCCCCGGCACGAAAAGCCATGAAAATCACCCGTGTCGGGGCTACGCCCCTTCAAATAGGGGTGGTTACTGCACCTATAAACGGGGCCGGGGCTACGCCCCTGATTCTGTGTGCAATCAACAGGGTTCCAAAACCCCGCCTACTTGTTCCTCCTAAAATCTTGCGGTAATGCCACCCAGCACATTGATGCCATAAGTTGGGTAAAAAATCCAACGCTGGCGCTTGTTGTTCAACAGGTTGTTCACCTCAAGGAACGCCCCGAACTTCTTCACGAACCAGTACTCGCCGCCAACGCTCACATCGTAGAGTGCATTGAGTTCAGTCCAGCGGTTAATGCCACCACGGTCATTGGCAGTGACACCGTCCTGAAGATTTAGCTGTGCTTTGGCCCTAAGCTTGTTGTCCGAAGTGATGTAAATAGCCAAGAAATTGGCATCCAGTGCAGGCAAGTGCCAAGCCTTGCGTTCGTCGTTCGTATCAAAAAAATTCTGGCTCAAAGTGCCTGTGAAAGTCAAGTTTTTTAAAACCGTAGCCTTCAAAGAAGCCCGGATGTTGATGATGTTCACATCATCGTAGCGGACGTCAAAATCATGTATCAAGTCACCTTCATGACGGAAGTAGTACAAGGCCAGGTCATTGGTAGGCTTGTAGCCGCCCTGCACCATGTACTCGAACACTTTCAGGTTGCCCTTCAAGCCTGCATAGAAGTTGAAGTATTTGGTATTGCGAAGCGCGTCATCTGGTAGTTGCGGGTTGATGTATGGATTGTAGGTGGCAAGTGACCGGAAATTGTTTTTCTCCAAGCCACCCTCCAGACCGGTGTAAAAGGCCAGTGAATTGCCCGTTAAATTTACCACCACCTCGACATCCGGGAATGGCAAGTATTCGTCGTTGCTTGAAATCAAGCTGGCGCCTGCCTTGATTTTGATGGCGTTGCCGTGGAAGGTGAAAGCTGGCGTAAGCCAGTAGTTGTGCAGCGTCTGCGTGACGCCCAACACTTTGAAAGTCGTGAAATCGGTTCGGAGGCCGAGGTCGAACGAGTGCTTGTCCCGAATCCACTTGGTGGCATTCAGTTTAAGGTCAAACCCCGTTTCGTTGGCGGCAAAATCATCGCTCATCGCATAAAAATCGAAGCCAGCGGAGTAGTTGATATCACCAGCCGTTTGCACGCCGTTGAAGATTTTGGCGCCAAGGTCGAAGATGCCAAAAGTCTGTTTCACGGCTTCTTTGTCAATGTTTTCATTATTGTCAAACCTGTCCGTACTGTACCCGTAGTAGCTCACCCGGTTGGAGGTGTATCCCATGTTGCCGCTCACGGCGTAGCCCTGGTCGAAGTAGTAGGTTGCTTTTCCAGCTGCCTTGGTGAGTCCGAAGCGTTGGTTTTCAATTTCGTTGTCGGAAAAATCGGCTTGGTGGTGAAGGACGTTCAAGCCGATGTCCAGCGCCGATTTTTCGCCAAATTTCTTCAAGGTATTGAAAGCACCTTCGCCGTAAATGGACTTCGGAATGCCGCCGCCCAGTTTCAAATAAGCCTTGTACGCATCGGCGATTTCCTCGTCCGATTTATAGGTGACTGGCTTGATGCGTGGGGCAGGGTAGTCCACCTCGATGGTTTTGAGTGGCACATCGTAGGTTTGCTTTGAAACCGACGTGTCAACGGGTGGCAGCTCTGGTAGCACTGCTACTTTCTCGCTCTCGGCCAGTTGTGCCTCGAAAATCTTGATGACCTCTACCTGTTCGCTGGGCAAATCTGGCTGCGCCCATGCTGCTGTGGATATTGCGGAAAGCAGAAAAAAGAAACTGATTCTTGCGTATTTCATCTGAGATTGATTGTTGGATTGCTGAATTGTTGTGATTGCTGAATTGTTGGATTGCTGGAGATAAATGCATTTGGTATCAAAACAGTGTCCTCATACCTCATACCTCATACCTCACACCTCAATTCCCGTCATCCATAAAGTTGTTGGTCTTGTCCAGGCGGCTGGAGCCAGAGGCTGCTTTGTTCAGCTCATCCAGCTTTTTCTTTGCCGTTGGAATGATGTCGTCTGTTTTGTTTTCGTAGTTTTCAATCAGTGCTTCCAGCACGGTGCGGGCGCTGAACAGGTCGTCCTGCTCCGCAAACACATCGGACAACAGCAGCAGGCTCTTTCCTACCCAGTAAGGGTAGTTGGAGTTGTCGTTGTTGTTGTCGAGGCAGCGTTTTTTCGCCTTTTCGAGGTCACGCTTCAGGTAATGGATTTGGGCAACCAGGTAGCGGGCCTCTGCCGTTTGCTCGTTGTCGCTCATTTGCATCACCTTGGTAAACGATTGCATGGCCCCGTCCAACTCCTTGCGGTCGAAGGCGATTTTGCCAAGGTAAAAATGCGCCTGTGCTGCCTGAATATCCGATGCAGCCGGGTTGCTCGACACTTTTTTGGCAGCGGTTTGCACGGCGTTCGTGTCGCCGAGCTTGTAGGCCGAGCGCATGGTGCCCAGTTGTGCCTCAAATTTGTCTTCCGCATTTGTGGCGGCAGCCTCCCATTTTACGAAGTAATCAAATGCCTTTTTGTAGTCCTTGTCTCCTTTGTAGGCAATGTCGGCGGCCTTGCCGAGAGCATCCACGTAGTAGCGGTTGCCAGCACCTTTCGCTATTACCCATTCATAATCGTTGAGCGCTTGGTCGTACTTCTTCAGTGTGGCGTAGCTCTCACCCCGGTGGTAGTAGGCTACCAAGATGTTCACGCCATTGGAGTACTTGCGGATGTAATCGGTGTAGTCCGTGATGGCCCGCTCGTAGTTGCCTTTTTCGTAGGCAGCTTCGGCGGATGCAAATGCGTTTTCGTCCTTCTGCTGGTTGTCGAGCTTGTAGCCGGGGATGGTTTCGAGGAATGCATTGTAGCCTTCTGGGTCGCCCAGGTCTTTGATGTAAATTTCCCGAAGGGCAGCCAACGCAGCATCTGCTTCTTCCTTGGATGGCTGGTGGGAAAACACTTGTTTGTAGTAATTGATGGCCGTTTGCAGATTGCCGGTGTTGTACGCCACGAGGCCAAGCCGAAGCAGGGCGTTGTTCACCAAATCAGAGTTCGGGTAGTCCGCCACCAGCTTTTTGAAAGCATCGGTCGCCTTGCTCGACTGCTTGATGTCCTGGTAGGTCAGGCCCAGTTGGAAGAGTGCATCGTCAGCAAATTCAGAGGTTTTGTGCTTGTTGATGAGGTCTTCCAACGCAATTATTTTGTCGGTTGTGTTGCCCCGCAAGCCCTCGATGATGGCTTTTTGGAACAACGCATACTCGTAGCCGGGGTACTTCGCCGTCACCGCCTCGTCATAAAATTTGATGGCCTCCTTGTAGTTGTTTTTCTTGAACAAACAGTCACCTGCCCGAAGCGTGGCATCGCCGAGCACACCGTCTTTTACCGACTTGTTTTTGATGGAACTACGGTTGCGTTTTATTCCAGCAACAGCATCGGTGAAGTAGCCTTGCGCCGTGGTGTAGTTGGCTTTTTTCAAATAATTATAACCTTGAACGTAATTGGCCGTGTGTACGGACGCTTCATCGGGCAGTGTCTTGATGTTTTTTGCCAAGACCATATACTGGTTGAGGTAGTCAATGCTCTTGTTGAAGTCCTTTTCTTGGGTCGCCAAATCGCCGAGCCAGTAAAGTGCGAGCGCCTTGGTCACCGAGTTCACGGAATTGGAAACGGATTTGTCGAGCAGGGTCTGCGCCTGTGCGTTCCTCCCGTCTTTGATGTGCTGCAAGGCCCGAAGGTAAAGCACCTGCTGGTACGCCTCTTTGAGTTTTGTCGTCTTGCTGGGCATGCCTTCCAGCGTGGCGATGGCTTGGTCGAAGTTGCGGGTGTTCACAAAAATCTCGCTCATCAGCGTCTGCGCATCGCTGTAATATTTTGAGCCGGATTTGATGTCCTGCAAGGCAGCCAATGCCTCTTTGTCGTAATGAAGCTCGTAGGAAAGCTTGGCGTAGTTGATGAGTGCGTTCTGCTGGATGTCTTTGTCGAAAGCCATTTTGCTGGCTGCGCCAAATGCGTTCCTTGCGCCAATTTTGTCCTTCGAGCGAAGCTTGCAGTCGCCGAGGTAGTACATGGCAGTTTGGCCGAGCAGTGAGTTGACGCTGCTCAGTTGCTCAAAGTTCTTGGCAGCCTTGGCGTACTGGCCGACTTGGTACTGCGTGTAGGCGAGTTGGTAAAACTCCTCCTCACGCATGGTGCCGGAGCTTTCCGAGAATTTTTCGAGGAAAGGAAGCGCCTTTTTATAGTCGCCCTTTTCAAAATAAGCCTGTCCGACCAACTGGTTCATCTCCTTCAAGTTGCGCAATGTGCGGTCGGAGAGTTTCGGCTCCGCATATTTTATCAGCTCGTCGAAGTCGTGCTGCGCAAAATAGATTTGGGAAATATAGTACGGCACGTGCGGCTTGTAATCCTTCGAGCGCTCCACCAAGCGGAAGCTCTTGATGGCCTCGGTATACTGGTTGTTGAAGAACTTGCAAAGTCCGAAATAGTAGTTGGCCGGGTAAAAATAGTCGCCCTGGACATCCTTGATTTCCTTGAAATTGGCCTCAGCTTCCTTGAACTTTTTCTGTACAAAATAGGAGTAGCCAATTTTGAAATAAAGCTCTTGGCGCTGCGCAGCGTTGAGTTCACGTGGGTTTATCTGTTTGTAAAACTCAACTGCCTTGTCGTATTTCTGCGCATTGTAGAAATAGTTGGCGACTTCCAGCAGCGCTTGACTGGCCAGTGGGTCGGGCTTGTATTTTCGGATAAAATCGAGGATGAGCTTCTCGCCGTCCGGCTGCTCCTGCCGCACTGCCGACTTGGCGTAGCCCAGCTCCGACCGCATCCGAAGCTGTTCCCATTCCGGCTCGTTGGCGGGCATCAGCAGCTCCATGGCCGTCTTGTACTCACTCATGGCGTAGCCGTAAACGCCTTTTTGGAAAAACTCCTCGCCCCGTTTGTAGGCCAGTTGAGCCTCGGTGAAAACCGTCGTTTTCTGTGCATTGAGTTGCAGCACAACGAAACACGCCGCTACTGCAAGGATTGCGCTGATTTTATTCATTATCTGAAAGTTTTTCTAACTGATTTTGCTTTGTTGTTCCCAAAAATCCGTTTGTAATCCGCTGAAAAATCAAATATTTCCAACCAAACGAATCCTGTTTCACAATCGGTCTTGGAACTTGAAATGACGGGGTGAAATTATAAAATTTTTAACAGAGGCAAGTCAGGTAGTGAATTGTGTCGGTTTTACAACGAGAATTCTAGGTGTATTCGTATGCTTTGCCTTCGTTTCGGTTTTTACCTAGGTGATTTTTTTGGTAAAAAACTTAACCATTGCCCACACTCGCTTTTCATGTTATCATTTGCCACATCTGAACCCAAACCGACCGTTCCCCGCCGCTTGCTAACCGTTCCCTAAACAACCGGGATTTTTAGGGAACAAGGTGCCTATTTTGCCATGAATTACCGATTTCTAACCGTTCAAAGTCACTTAAGTTAAGCACAACACTAGCCGCGGTAATCAATTTTTTTGGTGCTGCATAAAAAACAACTGCGAAATAAAAATGCGGCTTGTGCATCCTTGCACAGCCGCATTTTTTTTTGAAAACTCGCAATCCACTATCCATCATCACCATTCACACGTATTCAAGCGGGATGCGCTTCTTGTCTTGGATGCGCCTAAAGTAGCTAGGCGTTAACCCTGTGAGTTTTTTGAATTGGTTGGAAAGATGTGCCTCACTACTGTAGTTTAGCCTGTAGGCTATTTCGGCAAAATTGAGTTCATCATACATTATCAATTCTTTTGCCCGTTCTATTTTGTGTGCGATAATATAATGTTCGATGGTGACGCCCATTGCTTTTGAAAACTGGTTGGCCAGATAACTATAACTGAGGTGGAGCCGCTTACTGATATGTGCAGAAATTTTTTCCTTTGGCACCTCCTCCTCATAATGTACCATTTCAACAATGACGCTTTTTATTTTTGAAATCAAAATGTCTTTTTTGTCATCCATCAACTCAAGCCCTGTTATTGACAAAGCCATTTTTAATTGCTCACGCTGTTCAGCAGTAATATTCTCTTGAACCTCTACCTCTCCTAATTCCACCCTTCCGTAATGCAGCCCGACATTATCCAATGCTGCCTTCACAGCCATTTTGCAGCGAAGTGAGACCATATTTTTTATGTGGAGGGTCATCTCCTTGATTGGTTTTGAAGAAACTCAGTTATCGTAGCCCTAAATTTTTACAAAGATGAAGCTCAAATGAAAGTGCATTCAATGACTGGCGTCACTGTTGATAAATGAGAAATATCAATGCACCCTCATTTCCAATCCACCATCTCCGCTCCCCCAAACATCAGCAACCTGCCAGCCCCTGCGGCGTTCATCAGCGTAATGTTCTTTGGGGAATTGGGTGGATTGCTCGTCTCCACAAAAATGACCAAAGCACCGTTCGGCGAGAACTTTGGGTCGAGGTCGTTGTAGCCCAATGGCTTGTTGACCGAGAGGTCGGTCTCCGTGCCGGTGGCGATGTTTTTCAGGATGATGTGCGAGTTGAGTTGGCGGCCATCTGGCGTTTCAAGGGCATCGAGGTCGTGGGTGAAGAGAATGGCGCTGCCGTCAATGGAGAAGGCAGGGCCGCCAATATTTCCAGGGAGGTCGGGGACCAGCACTTGCTCCAACGAGCCGCTGCTGTTGTAGAGCAAAATCCTGCCGATATATGGCTGGCTGCCTACGGTACGGGCTGCAATCTTGTTGGTCACGGGTGCCCAGTCCACTTCAACGAACTCCTCACCGACGGGCAGTTCGGCAAACAGTTCAAATCCGCTGCCATCTGTGTTGATTTTGTACAGCCGGTTTTCGTTCATGTACAGCAGCTTCGTGCCATCCGGCGACCAGCAGAAATCAATTTGGAACATATCATTTCCCGACACTGGCACAGGTGCTGGCACCAGCGTCGGGTTGCTGCCATCCCGGTTCATCACATAGATTTGGGTGTTGATGAAATTGTTGTTGAGGAACGCAATCTTGTTGCCCACCGGGCTGATGCGGGGACGGAAGTTGCTGCCCGGCAGTTCCGTCAACTGGTACTGGGGGATGGCCGAATTGCCGTTTTGCGCAGCAAATACATCGTACTTCCCATTGGCTATTTTGGCAAAAACGAAAGGATGGTCAGGGAAGGGTTTTGTCGCAAAACTCCAAACCTCGCTGTACACCGGGTCGGCCTTGCCGTCGCTGACGACCACCTGCCAGAAGCAGGTCGTGCCGTATTTCAAGTTGTTCAAAACCAAGAAAGTATCCGTGATGCCGGAGGCCATCAACATGCTCGGCCCGGTCGCCGAGTGGAAGGTGTAAACGTCGTAAGTCAGTGCATCCCCGTCCACGTCGGTCGCCGTCCAATGGAGCGTAAAACTGACCTCCAGGTCGGCAGCACCGTTGGCTGGCGCAATGTTTTCGGGCGAGGTGGGCGGCGTGTTGTCTTCCTGCTTTTCCGTCATGTTGATGATGACGGCGCTTTCCTTGTTTTCTAAAACCGTTACCGTTTCCACTGACGACACAAAGCCCGAAAATTCAGCACGAACGGTGTAAGTCCCTACTTCAATTTCGGTGAAAGTAAACCGGCCTTGCCCATCTGCCACAACCTGACTGGTCGGCGGTGTAGTGGAAATGATGGCGTCGGCAACGGGGGTGTTTGTGCCATCGAGCAGTACCTGACCCGTCAGCGACCCGAAGACTTGCGGGGTGATGGTGTCTTCTTGGCAGGCGTTGACCAGTAAAATTGCCAAGGCAAACAGACATTGGATTTTTATCGAAAAATAAAGGTGTTTCATGTTGATGAGTATTGGTTGTTCTTTGTGGGTTTGGGTAGAGGTGACACCTTTCCAAAAGGTGTCACCTCTTGCAGGAGAGCCACTAAAATCCCGTGTCTTTCAGTTTCTCCGTTTCAAACTTGCGGGCGCCTTCCACCTTCCTTCCGAAGTAGAAATTCACCCCAATGTTGCCCCGCCAGAAAAAATCGTTGTACCTGCCTTGCTCCACGAGGTCGAGGCGGTCATTGAATAAATAGTTGTAGTCGGCTGAAAAACGAATGCCCGTGGCGTCGTTCACCAGCACCTCGAAGCCCCCACCCACATGCACTTTCGAATAAATCGGCGAACCAAAATCGAAGCGGTTGGCCTCGTTCTCCGTCAGGAGACCCAAGCCACCCTGCAAGTATGGCGTGAACTGGTCGTAGGGAAAAAAGCGGTAACTCGCCGTGAAGTCGAAGTAGCTCACTTTTGAGGCATAGAATTTTTTGGTGGAAAGGGCGCTCAGGCCATAATTGAAAGCCAAGCCAAATGCTGGGGTCGGGTTCACTTGAACGCCCAAATCAAGCCCGGTTTTTAGCAATGGGTTGGGAAAGTCGCCTTGGTATAGCAGGCTTGCCGTGCCTGCTTGCACGGTCATGATGCCCCGGCGATTGTCAATGCGTTTGCCAAAAATATCGGTTTTGGAAAGCAATTCCTTTTCCTTTTTGTACTCCTTCACGGGCGATTCGGCCATCTTGCGTGGCTCCAACGGTAGCCAAAGTTCGCTGTCAATACCCTCGATGATGAGGCTCATCACGGCCTTTTCGATGGCCTCGGTGACGGCAATTTCGGAGGGTTCGTTGTAGGTGAACCCGGTCTCGATTTCCAGCAGCCGCTTGTATTTCACAAACTGGAACATGCCGCCGTCGAGCTGTTGCGAGAGGATGGTCTTGGAGGTGTAAACCGTCTTGAGGATTTTGCCGTTGCTCGCCGACACCGCCCTGAGATAAACGGTAACCCGGTCTTGGCGGTAAGAACTGGAGCCGCCTACGCCGAAGTATCGCAGCCCCGCTCCACCCGTGATCACGTTGGCGTCATAGCTGACAATGCCTCCCTCAAGGATGACCCCGGCGTAGAGTAGTGGCGGCAACAAGTTGTCCTGCCCCTCGCCGCTTTGGTTGTTGAACTGTGCCCGACTGCTGCGGATGATTTTGCGCTCGTTGAGCAAGTTGCCCACGTTCTCTCGTTCGATGGGAACGAACCAGCCGGAATCGTCGAGCGATTTTATCAAGATATTGGTAGCACCCTGAGTCACGGCGGTGCTCCAACTCGTGCCGCCCTCGGTGGGTTTGTACTGGCCAGTCTGGTCCCGGAACTTGTACACGGCCACCACTATTTTTTCCTTCGGTTCTGGCAGGCTCCGCAGGTCGAGGGTGCTTTGGGTCTCTTCGCCGAGCCGGGCCTTCGTTTGTTGGATGGGCTGGTAGAGATAGGAGCCGCAGCCTGTCAGCATTAGCGCCAATAGGCTGACAGTCAGGGATTTGAATACGAGTAATGGTTTGTCCATCGGGTATCAGCTTTGATTAAAACACACAAACCACAAGGTACACGTGCGCATTGCGAAGCGATAAAAATTGTTTCTTGCTTCGCAAATTGCATGGCATTCCTTGTGGTAAAAAATTACCAACCAGGGGGTGGGGGGACTAAGTGTGCGAGGGTGCGGAGGGGTAAAATCTTTAGTGTTCAAAAAAACGGAATCACAATTTGCGTGGACTCGCCCTGTACTTGGTCAAAAATGGTGATGGTCAGCCCTTCGAGGGTAGTGGCCACGTCCACTTGAAAATTTCCGAGTGTGTACTGTCCGTCCTGCAAGCCGTTTTCACCAAACTGGCTGGAAATCAACTGTCTTGAAATCTGGCTGAGCAGGAGGTTGTTCAAGTTGCTGGCGAAGGCGTCCACCGTGCTTTTTTTGGCGGTAAGGCTGCTCAGGTTTTCACCAGTCTGGTCTTGTGCCTGGGCCGAACTCAGCAGCCAATTGTAATTGAACGTATCGCCCCCAAAGGCCGGATTCTTGGGTTTGTACACCAAGTCCTGTGCGTTCATTTGCGAAGCGCAAAAAAAGCAGGCGATGACAAAAAACGATTTCAAAATAGTATTCATGGCTCAAAGTTAGGAGTGTACGAAGGATTAAAGTAATCAAAAAATTGGAATGGCTGTCAAAT